>NZ_QUOS01000001.1:0-600000 GCF_003390135.1 Streptococcus sp. NM | reverse complement strand
CTGAATTTCTGTTAGTTGTCGTGGACTTGGTTCTTGTTCAGGAGAGATGCCTGCAATACCAAGTTGATTAAGTCCAAATCTCTTCGCTAGATAAGAAAAGGCCGTATGTTGTGTTACAAAGGTTTTCTGAGTCGCTTTTTCAAATTTAGGCTGGAATTTCTTAGTTAATTCTTGAGCTTTTTTGATAAAGGCTTGCGCATTTTTCTGGTAAGTTTCTTTGTGTTCACTATCAACCTCTGAAAGTTTATCAGCTATAATTTGGGCTTCTTCTCCAGCTTTTTCAGGATCTAGCCATGTGTGAGGGTCATAAAGCGTTTTTTCATCAACACCATCACCTGCTTCCACATCTTCTAATCCAGGAACACGATCTAAAGTCATTCCTTCTGAAGCCTCTAAAACCTTAACTTTGGATTTTTTTAGATTGGGATCCAGGCTTCCTGCCCAAGATTCGAGTGTATGAGAATGGTAGACAAATACATCTGCATCATAGATGGCTGCGATATCATTTGCTGAAGGTTCGAAGGAGTGAATTCCGCTACTTGACTGAATCATTCGAACATCATTCAAGTCACCAGATACTTCCTTGACCATGGCATAGATAGGATAAAAACTGGTCACGATTTTCATCCCTTTACCTGACTGGCTTTCCTTTTGGCCACAAGCAGCTAATACCAGAGCCAATACACTGGTCATCAATACTAAAATAGTCCTCTTTTTCACTATAACTCCTTAACTAGTGTTTAACCATTTAATTAACTAGTAAATAGTTTATCTTTATTTAGAAAATATGTCAAGAATTTTTACACAATTTCATAAAAAAGAGAACAGAATCCATATTCTGCTCCCTTTTTATCTTCTATAATAGTTGTATAGTTACTTACTCTCCTTTAACAAGACTAATAGCTTTTCAGCTTCTGCCATAATAGTATTGTTGTCCTGAGAACCAAATAACAGATTATTTTTTAATCCTGTGAGAGTTTCGTTGGCATTGGACTTAAGAATTGGATCCTTAATCTTTTTAAGTAACTCTTCCGCCTCTCTCAGTTTTTCTTCAACCTTTTCAGTTTCAACCTGATGTTCCTCTGGTTCCGATGGTGATTCTTCTTCTGATTCCTCTGGTTCTTTTGGTTTTGGAGATTCTGCTTTCTCATTTTTCGGTTTTTCTTCGCGAGGTTTTTCCTCCTCAATTTTTTCTGTCTGAGGTTTCTCCTCTGTTGGTTTCTCTGTTTGATTGTTAGCAGCTTGACTATTGTGGTTTCTTTGAACATGGTCGCTCGCATTGCCCCAACCACTATCTGAATGCGGACGTTCGTTTGGATGTTCGACATAATACTTCACAGTTTCAAATAGCTCTTCTAAAGTATACCCCTTAGGTGCCTCATAAAGTCCTTCGTCAAACCACTCAAATTTGATGTTATGGTAATGGTCATAATGAGGTATAATCAAACTTCCATTTTTAACTTCCACAGTATGTTGGAGATTGTAAGGCATACGGTCAAGTGGTACCTTCTTAGCTGCTTTTACTCGATTGTAAATCGCTTCTGCTCCCTTAGCCTCAGTATTTCCTGGACTTTGATGATTTGTTGAAGGAGGCGTCAAACCTTTCTCTTTAGCATAAGCTTGACCTGCTGCTCTTTCAGCTTCAGACAAACTTTCTTTCTTAATCCAATGACTGTGGCTCATATGTGGAGTTACATAGGCATCCCCCTCATCACTGGTGATATCACGGGGGTCAAAGATATAGCCATCTTCCGTTGTATACTTGCCTGCAAACTTGGCTACTTGAATCTCATCATCTGTGTAAGCTATTTGTGCATTTGGTTTTCCTAAACGTTCTGGATGACGAATCGGCGCTAGAAAAGCAAGGATATCATCAACTAACTTGACTTTATCACTTGACTCATCGTTGAGACGTTCCAATAGTCTATCAAAAGCGTCAAAATCAGCTTGACGTCCTTTATTGGAAATCAAATCTTGATGAACTGTTGCTAGTAAATCATAAACTTTGTTGTAAAATTTTTGATCACCAGATGCAAGATTGGTTTTCTTAGCTCCTAACTCATGAGACAAACTTTCTTGTTTGGCAAGTTTATCATCAATGGCTGCAACAGTTTCTGCTGAAAGTTCCTTGGCAGAAATATAACGCGAAATTCCATTCTCTTCGAAGACATAACCATCAACCACCTTTCGAATCACCTGTTTTACTAATTTTCCATCAATTGGATTGCTTGGAGTTGGTTGAGGATTTGGTGCAGGTTGTGGACTTGGTATTGGGTTGGGCTCTGGAGCAGGGCTTGGAGTCGGAATTGGTTTTAATTCTTTACCACCTGCAGTAGTATGATTTCCTTGATAATTTTCAGAAATCATTCTCGCAATCTTCTGTTCTAAATCAGACATTTGAGAATAAGGGATAAAGTGATAATGGTCTCCGTGAGGCACTGCAACACCATTCGCAGTTTTTCTTGTAATCTGTGCTGGATCAAAGACAAGTCCATCTGATTCCACGTGTCGTTGACTGAGTGGCAAGGCATAAAGTTGTTTCAAGAGACTAGATACGTCTTCACTTGGATTTGCTTGATAACTATTATCCACTTGTGGTCTAACACTTGGAGTCCATCTTCTGGTATTTGCTTCAACATTGCTTTGATTCGTTTGTCCATATGAACTACTATTCGATGTCTCTGATGCGCTACTGCTAGAAGAATTTGTTGAAGGACGATACCCAACTGAGCTTGGTTGATTACCTTTCCCAGCTAGGAAGGCTCGGGCCGCAGCTAATTCACTGGCAGACAAGTCACTCTTAGGAATATAGTGGAAATGATTGCCATGAGGAACGATATAGGCATCACCTGTATCTTCTATAATATCAGATGCATTAAAGATATAACCATCATCCGTTGTATAGCGGCCTTGAGCTCTGGCAGCAACTACCGCTTTATCGCTAGAACCACCTCCGTGATTACTACCGTGTTCCTGCTTCTGACGAGTGATTTCTTCTTTTGATCGAACATTATCAGCATGTGCTGCGTCCTTTAGATAGACATAATACTTACCATCTACCTTAATCACATAGCCACCCTTGATTTCATTGACAATATCGGAATCTTTTAACTGATAATTCGGATCTTTCATTAGCAGTTCTTCACTAATGATAGCATCATAAGGAACCTTGCCATTATAGTAATGATAATGGTCTCCATGAGAAGTCACATAACCTTGATCCGTAATCTTGATGACAATTTGCTCGGCATTTATACCTTCTTTTTTACTGACTTCCTCAGGTGTCAAAGTCTCTGCCTTTTGGCTTGGTTGGTTGCCATCGATGTATGAAACACGGTTATTTTCTTTTACTGTTTGGGCTTGATGCAAACCTAGTTCATAAGCACAGACGCTTAAAACAAGTGCAGCTGCTGACCCAGCTAGATATTTTTTATTGATTTTCATTCTTTCCTCTTTTCTTAACTCTATTTGATTCACTATAAAATAATAAACCAGTTAATTAACTAGTTAATAGTTTACTATTTTTAGTACTGCTTGTCAAGAATTTTTCGTATATACATAATAAAAATGAAAGTCTCTTTATCGAGACTCCCATTTTTCATTAATTTGTTTTTTCCTTACTTACAGGCGAAGGATTACTACCTTTTAACAACGCAAGTAATTTTTCTGCTTCTGCCATGATACCATTATTATCCATGGTTTGGAGACTCAAATTATTTCGTAAACCAGCTAGGGTTTCTGTCGCATTTCCTTTCAGACTAGCATCCGTTACTTTCGCAAGCAAAGCTTCTGCTTCTTTGAGCTTGGCTTCTACTTTTTCAGTCTCTACTTGAGGAACTTCTGGCTCAGCAGGTGTTTCCTCTACTGGTTCTTCATCCGCTTTGAAGTTCTTTTTGGGATCTTCACTGTGGTCTTTCTTACCTAAGACATGGTCGCTGGCATTTCCCCATCCGTCATTAGAATGTGGACGTTCATCAGGATGTTCAACATAGTACTTAATCGTCGCAAATAAGTCTTCCAGAGTATAACCATTTGGAGCTTTGTATGAGTGATCATCAAACCAAGCAAATTTAATGTTATGGTAATGATCCTTGTGAGGAATAATTAAATTACCATTTTTAATCTCAACTGTATGCTCAACCATGTATGGAAGTCGAACGAGTGGAATTCGTTTCTCACCTTTCACACGATTGTAAATGGCCGCTGCACTATCTCCAGTTGGATTTGCTTGAGCATCTGCGTCTGCTGATGGAGGTAGAATTCCTTTTTCTTTAGTATAAGATTGAGCTGCAGCTTTTTCCTTATCAGAAAGGCTGTCTTTTCCAATCCAGTGACTATGTCCCATATGAGGCGTTACATAGGCATCTCCTTCATCACTGATAATATCATGTTCGTCAAAAATGTAACCATCTGACGTTGTATACTTATCAGCTAATTGAGCAATGCGGACTTCATTTTCGGTATACTCAATCTGAGAATTTGGTTTGCCAAGTCGCTCTGGATGAGTAATTGGTGCTAGGAATGCCAATAAATCATCTACCAATTTTCCTTTATTAGAAGATTCATCATTCAAGCGTTCTGCTAATTTATCTAAAGCTTGGAAATCAGAAGTACGACCCTTATTTTCTGATAAGGCTTTATGAGCCTCGGCCAATAAATTATATGCTTTATCATAAAATTCTTGGTCACGAGGAGCAACTTTTTCTTTTTTAGCAGTTAAAGCGTGTGATACACTCTCTTGTTTTGATAACTTGCTTTCAAGATTTTTAACAGTTTCAGATGGTAAATCTTTCGCAAAAACATAGCGTGAGATTCCTTTTTCTTCGAAAACATATCCTTCTCCAACTTTTCGTACCAGCTGACTAACCAAAGCAGAATTTGAGTCTATTTTAGGATTTGGAGTAGGAGCCGGTTTTACAATAGGTTTCAAAGGTTTTAAGCTAAGAGCTGGCAAAACAGGAGATGGAATTAAATTTGGAAGGATTGGAGTCGGAATTGGTTTTAATTCTTTACCACCTGCAGTAGTATGATTTCCTTGATAATTTTCAGAAATCATTCTTGCAATCTTCTGCTCTAAGTCAGACATTTGAGAATAAGGAATAAAGTGATAATGGTCTCCGTGTGGCACTGCAACACCATTCGCAGTTTTTCTTGTAATCTGCGCTGGATCAAAGACAAGTCCATCTGATTCCACGTGTCGTTGACTGAGTGGCAAGGCATAAAGTTGTTTCAAGAGACTGGATACGTCTTCACTCGGACTAGCTTGATAGCTATTATCCACTTGTGGTCTAACACTTGGAGTCCATCTTCTGGTATTTGCTTCAACATTGCTTTGATTCGTTTGTCCATATGAACTATTATTCGATGCCTCTGATGCGCTACTGCTAGAAGAATTTGTTGAAGGACGATACCCAACTGAGCTTGGTTGATTACCTTTCCCAGCTAGGAAGGCTTGGGCAGCAGCTAATTCACTAGCAGACAAGTCACTCTTAGGAATATAGTGGAAGTGATTGCCATGAGGAACGATATAAGCATCACCCGTATCCTCAATGATATCAGATGCATTAAAGATATAACCATCATCCGTTGTATAACGTCCTTGGGCTCTGGCTGCAGCAACAGCATTATCTGTGCTTACATTCTGATTATGGCTATGTTCCTGCTTCTGACGAGTGATTTCTTCTTTTGAGCGAACATTATCAGCATGCGCTGCATCCTTAAGATAGACATAATACTTCCCGTCTACCTTAATGACATAACCACCCTTAATTTCATTGACAATATCTGAATCCTTCAACTGATAATTCGGATCTTTCATCAGCAGTTCTTCACTGATGATAGCGTCATAAGGAACCTTGCCATTATAATAATGATAATGATCTCCATGAGAAGTCACATAACCTTGATCCGTAATCTTGATAACAATTTGCTCGGCATTTATACCTTCTTTTTTACTGACTTCATCAGGTGTCAAAGTTTCTGCCTTTTGGCTTGGTTGGTTGCCATCGATGTATGAAACACGGTTATTTTCTTTTACAGTTTGAGCTTGATGCAAACCTAGTTCATAAGCACAGACACTTAAAACAAGTGCTGCTGCTGATCCAGCTAGATATTTTTTATTGATTTTCATAATCTCCTCATTTCAATTCTTCTGCTAAAATACTCATATTTTCTTCAAGGTTTTCTAAATAAGTCTTGTCATTTTGTGGGTCTGCCTCTAAAGGATTCAGAGTTTTTAGACCCACACCTGTTGATTTGACAAGAGTTTCAGCTACTTTCGAAGAAGCATTACTTTCTGTAAAAATTGTTTTAACCTTATAGGTTTTAACAAATTCCTGAATTTCTGTTAGTTGTCTTGGACTTGGTTCTTGTTCAGGAGAGATACCAGCGATTCCAAGTTGATTGAGTCCAAATCTCTTAGCTAGATAAGAAAAGGCTGTATGCTGTGTTACAAAAGTTTTCTGAGTCGCTTTTTCAAATTTAGGCTGGAATTTCTTAGTCAATTCTTGAGCTTTTTTGATAAAGGCTTGCGCATTTTTCTGGTAAGTTTCTTTGTGTTCACTATCAACCTCTGAAAGTTTATCAGCGATAATTTGGGCTTCTTCGCCAGCTTTTTCAGGATCTAGCCAAGTGTGAGGATCATAAAGCGTTTTTTCATCAACTCCATCACCTGCTTCCACATCTTCTAGCCCAGGGACACGATCCAATGTCATTCCTTCTGAAGCTTCTAAAACTTTAACTTTGGATTTTTTTAGATTGGGATCCAGACTTCCCGCCCAAGATTCAAGTGTATGCGAATGGTAGACAAAGACATCTGCATCATAGATGGCTGCAATATCATTTGCTGAAGGTTCGAAGGAGTGAATTCCGCTACTTGACTGGATCATTCGAACATCATTCAAGTCACCAGATACTTCCTTGACCATGGCATAGATAGGATAAAAACTAGTCACAATTTTCATCCCTTTACCTGACTGGCTCTCCTTCTGCCCACAAGCAGCTAAACACAAAAGAAAGACACTTAACAACACTAAAAACAAATTTTGTTTCTTCATAAAAACTCCTTAACTAGTTATTTAACTAGTTAATATTCTACTCCGTTTTTTTTTATTGTCAAGCATTTTATGAACTAGTTAATAGATTTTATGATTTTAAACTATAAAAAAACCTTGCAACTTAGTTGCAAGGACTTTTCGATTAATCAAAGTTAACGTATTCTTTTTGAAGTTCAAGAACTTCTTCCATTGTTGAACACTCTGTAAGGGCACGGTTTGCGTACTCTTCCATCTTAGCAGTATCCAATTTCTTCATCAAGCTACGTGTACGAAGGACAGATGTTGCTGACATAGAGAATTCATCCAAGCCCATTCCGACAAGAAGTGGAACAGCTTTTTGGTCACCAGCCATCTCACCACACATACCAGCCCATTTACCTTCAGCGTGAGCTGCCTTGATAACGTTGTTGATCAAGCGAAGGATTGATGGGTTATATGGTTGGTAAAGGTATGAAACTTGCTCGTTCATACGGTCTGCTGCCATTGAGTATTGGATCAAGTCGTTTGTTCCAATTGACATGAAGTCTACTTCTTTTGCAAATTGGTCTGCAAGCATTGCTGCTGCAGGGATTTCAATCATGATACCAACTTGGATGTCATCCGCAACTGCAACTCCTTCAGAAAGAAGGTTTGCTTTTTCTTCTTCATAAACTGCTTTAGCTGCACGGAATTCTTTCAAGAGGGCAACCATTGGGAACATGATACGCAATTGACCATGAACAGAAGCACGAAGAAGGGCACGGATTTGTGTACGGAACATTGCATCTCCAGTTTCAGAAATAGAGATACGAAGGGCACGGAATCCAAGGAATAGGTTCATTTCGTGTGGCATATCGAAGTAAGGAAGTTCCTTATCTCCACCGATATCCATTGTACGAACAACCACTGGTTTACCATTCATTCCCTCAAGAACAGCCTTGTATGCTTCATACTGCTCATCTTCAGTTGGGAAGTCTTGAGAATCCATGTACAAGAACTCTGTACGGTAAAGTCCAACAGCTTCTGCACCGTTGTTGTTAACACCTTCAACGTCTTTTGGAGTACCGATGTTAGCAGCCAACTCGAAGTGTTTACCGTCAGCAGTTACTGTTTGAGCATCTTTCAAAAGTGCCCATTCAGCTTTTTGTTTAGCATAAGCTTCACCAGCTGCTTTAAATTCTGCCGCTTGTTCATCTGTTGGGTTGATAATCACTTCACCAGTAATTCCGTTAACGGCAAGGATATCACCGTCTTTCACTACTTCAGTGATGTTATTTGTTCCCAATACAGCTGCAATTTCAAGTGTACGTGCCATGATAGCTGAGTGGCTTGTACGTCCACCGATGTTTGTTACAAAAGCTTTTACAAAGTTTTTGTCCAATTGAGCTGTATCAGATGGTGTCAAGTCATGCGCAATTACGATTACTTCTTCATTGATAGAAGCTGGGTTTGGCAATTTTTTACCAAGAAGGTTAGCCAACACACGTTTTGTCACGTCGCGGATATCCGCTGCACGTTCTTGCATGTATGGGTTGTCTTCCATGCCTTCAAAGATAGTGATGAACATGTCAGTCACTTCTTTAAGACCTGCTTCAGCATTGACTTTCTTAGCACGGATTGTTTCTTTAATCTGACCAATTAATTCTGGGTCAGCAAGAACCATCAAATGAGCGTCAAAAACTTGAGCCGCTTCTTCACCAAGCGTACCTACAGCTTTCTCACGGATAAGAGAAAGCTCGTTTTGAGAAGCTTCAAGAGCTACATCCAAACGAGCCTCTTCTGCGTTTGTATCTTCGACTGAAACAGTCTCGAATGACAAATCCGGTTGAACGAGTAGATATGCTTTTGCAACTGCAACACCGTCAGATGCTGCGATTCCTTTAAGCATTTCTGTCATTTTCCTTATGCCAATCCTTCTTTTTCCATTGTTTCTGAGATTGCAGCGATAGCGTCATCTGCATCTGCACCTTCAGCTGAGATAGTTACGTCAGCACCTTGGCCAACACCAAGACTCATAACACCCATGATTGATTTAAGGTTAACTGATTTACCTTTGTACTCAAGAGTGATATCTGAAGCAAATTTGCTTGCAGTTTGTACCAACAATGTTGCTGGACGTGCGTGAATACCTGTTTCTGCCACTACGTGGAAATCTTTAGAAGCCATAGTTTGACTCTCCTTTTGTTCTTTCTTTTTTGAGTTATATGTGATAACCCTTACAATTTGGTATTATATCATCTTCTAGGATTTTTTTCAAGCATTTTATGGGATTTATTCGATTTCCTTTCAGATAACTTGCTGAAAATCTTCTATATTTATTGATAAAACACAGGATATAGTTTTTCAAAAAACAACTTATAGGATAATTATAATTTTTTTACAAATCAAACACTACATATTGTGTTTTGTTAGCTTGAGCAGAAAAATAGACCACTATATTTAGTTTTAAATCATTGACAAAAATTTATTTTCTGATATACTAAGAAAGTAATCTATTTTGAAAGAGGAGTTACAAAATGGTAACCGTTTATTCTAAAAACAACTGTGTCCAATGTAAGATGACCAAACGTTTCTTGGACAGTAATAATGTCGCTTATCGTGAAATCAATCTTGATGAGCAACCTGAGTATATCGATCAAGTTAAAGAGCTCGGTTTCAGCGCAGCTCCTGTTATCCAAACACCAACTGAAGTCTTTTCAGGTTTCCAACCAGGAAAATTGAAACAATTAGCATAATCTTAGTACACCATCCAGAAGAAACTGCTTCTAGGGCTAACTTAGAAGCCTTTCTTTTGTAATTAGATAAGGGAAATTTTATGGGATTAAAACATCTTGAAGACGTAACTTACTTCCGTCTCAATAACGAAATCAACCGTCCTGTCAATGGACAAATCATGCTTCATAAAGATAAGGAAGCCTTGGATGCCTTCTTTAAAGAAAATGTAGTTCCAAACACTATGGTTTTTGATTCAATCAAAGATAAAATCAACTACCTCATTGAACACAACTACATCGAAACAGCCTTTATCAAGAAATACCGTCCAGAATTTTTGGAAGAATTGTCTCAATTTATCAAAGAACAAAACTTCCAATTCAAGTCTTTCATGGCTGCCTATAAATTTTATAATCAATATGCCTTGAAGACAAACGACGGTGAATATTATCTTGAAAGTATGGAAGACCGTGTCTTCTTTAACGCCCTTTATTTCGCTGATGGCAATGAAGCTGTTGCCATCGATATTGCCAATGAAATCATCCACCAACGCTACCAACCGGCTACTCCTTCCTTCTTGAATGCTGGACGTGCTCGTCGTGGAGAATTGGTATCATGTTTCCTGATCCAAGTAACTGATGATATGAACTCTATCGGACGTTCTATCAACTCAGCTCTTCAACTTTCACGTATCGGTGGCGGTGTGGGAATTTCCCTCAGCAACCTTCGTGAAGCTGGAGCTCCTATCAAAGGCTATGAAGGAGCCGCTTCTGGTGTCGTTCCAGTTATGAAACTTTTCGAAGATAGCTTCTCTTACTCAAACCAATTGGGTCAACGTCAAGGTGCTGGTGTTGTCTACCTCAACGTCTTCCACCCAGATATTATCGCCTTCCTTTCAACTAAGAAAGAAAACGCTGATGAAAAAGTTCGTGTTAAGACTCTTTCACTTGGTGTTGTAGTACCAGATAAATTCTACGAATTAGCACGTAAAAATGAAGAAATGTACCTCTTCAGCCCATACTCTGTTGAAAAAGAGTATGGCGTACCTTTCAACTACATCGACATCACTGAAAAATACGATGAACTAGTCGCAAATCCAAACATTCGCAAGACAAAAATCAAGGCGCGTGATTTGGAAACTGAAATTTCTAAATTGCAACAAGAATCTGGCTACCCTTATGTCGTCAACATTGATACGGCTAACCGTGCAAACCCTGTTGATGGTAAGATTATCATGAGCAACTTGTGTTCTGAGATTCTTCAAGTCCAAGAACCAAGCTTGATCAACGATGCCCAAGAATTCCTTCAAATGGGAACGGATGTTTCATGTAACCTTGGTTCAACCAACGTGGTTAACATGATGACTTCACCTGACTTTGGTCGTTCTATCCGTGCTATGGTGCGTGCCTTAACTTTCGTTACAGATAGTTCACACATCGTAGCTGTTCCTACCATCGACCACGGAAATAGCCAAGCTCATACCTTTGGTCTTGGTGCAATGGGACTTCACAGCTACCTTGCCCAACAATTGATTGAATATGGGTCACCTGAGTCTGTTGAGTTTACTAGCATCTACTTTATGCTTATGAACTACTGGACTTTAGTTGAGTCAAACAATATTGCGCGTGAACGTGGTATCACCTTCCACAACTTTGAAAAATCAGACTATGCTAACGGAAGCTACTTCGACAAGTATGTGACTGGCGAATTTGTTCCAAAATCAGACCGTGTTAAAGAACTCTTCAAAGATGTCTTTATCCCTAGTGCCACTGACTGGGCTGAACTTCGCGACAAGGTTCAAGCAGATGGTCTTTACCACCAAAACCGCCTTGCTGTAGCTCCAAATGGTTCTATCAGTTACATCAACGACGTTTCTGCTTCTATCCACCCGATTACGCAACGTATCGAAGAACGACAAGAAAAGAAAATCGGTAAAATCTACTATCCTGCTGCTGGCTTGTCAACAGAAACCATTCCTTACTACACTTCTGCTTACGACATGGATATGCGTAAGGTGATTGATGTTTACGCGGCTGCAACTGAGCACGTGGACCAAGGACTTTCACTCACACTCTTCATGCGTAGTGACATTCCAAAAGGTCTTTACGAATGGAAGAAGGAAAATAAACAAACGACACGTGACTTGTCTATCCTTCGTAACTATGCCTTTAACAAGGGTATCAAGTCTATCTACTACGTCCGTACCTTTACAGATGACGGTGGAGAAGTCGGTGCCAACCAATGTGAAAGCTGTGTGATTTAATCTTTGCTTGAGGAAACTACATTTTCTCAGATAAGTATTCATTCACCCTGCTAAACTAAACTGGAATAAGCATCTATACTATGAAATAACAAAAAGTCGGGCTTCCGACTTTTTGTGCGATACTCCTCTAGAATTATGATAAAATAGAAATAATTGTGAGTTCGCAATACTAAACACAGAAAGAGATTTCAAATGGAAACTTACTACAAAGCCATTAACTGGAATGCCATCGAAGATGTCATCGACAAATCAACTTGGGAAAAACTGACGGAGCAATTCTGGCTTGATACACGTATTCCCTTGTCAAATGACTTGGATGACTGGAGAAAGCTATCAAATGTAGAAAAAGACTTAGTTGGAAAAGTCTTTGGCGGTTTAACCCTTCTCGACACTATGCAATCTGAAACTGGAGTTCAAGCCCTTCGCTCGGACATCCGTACACCACATGAGGAAGCTGTTTTCAATAACATCCAATTTATGGAATCTGTCCACGCTAAATCTTACTCATCAATCTTTTCTACCTTGAATACTAAGGCTGAGATTGAAGAAATTTTCGAATGGACCAATACCAATCCTTACCTACAAAAGAAGGCTGAGATTGTCAACGAAATCTACCTAAACGGTAGCCCACTTGAAAAGAAAGTTGCCAGTGTCTTCCTCGAAACCTTCCTCTTCTATTCAGGTTTCTTCACTCCCCTCTACTATCTCGGTAACAACAAACTAGCCAACGTTGCAGAAATCATTAAATTGATTATTCGTGATGAGTCTGTTCACGGAACCTACATCGGTTATAAATTCCAACTTGGTTTCAATGAATTACCTGAAGAAGAGCAAGAAAAACTCAAAGAATGGATGTACGATCTGCTCTATACTCTCTACGAGAACGAAGAAGGTTATACAGAGAGTCTTTATGACGGTGTTGGTTGGACGGAAGAAGTCAAAACCTTCCTTCGCTACAATGCTAACAAAGCACTCATGAACCTGGGACAAGATCCACTCTTCCCAGATTCAGCTGATGATGTCAACCCAATCGTCATGAACGGTATTTCAACAGGAACTTCCAACCACGACTTCTTCTCTCAAGTCGGAAATGGTTACCTTCTTGGCGAAGTTGAAGCCATGCAAGATGATGACTACAACTACGGTTTGGACTAATGTTATCTATTTTATAAGCAATAACAAATATCATGGTTTGTTTAAAACAACCATGATATTTTTGTTTTTGTTTTCTTTTGTTTTTTTAAATTGATTGATTGAATACTTTATGATAAAATAGTAATAGAAATAGAGGTGATAACGATGTTAAAGCAGGAAAAACTAGATAATATTCTAGAAACGGTAAATACAAAGGGAACTATTACTGTAAAAGAAATCATGACTCGCTTGGATGTATCAGATATGACTGCTAGACGCTACTTGCAAGAGTTGGCAGACAAGGATTTACTTGTTCGGGTGCACGGTGGAGCTGAAAAAATTCGCACAGGTTCCATTTTAAACAATGAACGTTCCAATATTGAAAAACAAAGCTTACAAATCGCAGAAAAACAAGAAATCAGCCGTTTTGCAGGCCACTTAATCGATGAAGGTGAAACCATTTTTATCGGACCAGGAACAACCTTGGAATCTTTTGCCCGTGAACTTCCAATCGATAATATTCGTGTTGTAACAAACAGTTTACCAGTTTTTCTCATCCTAAACGAACGAAAACTAACAGATTTGATTTTAATCGGTGGGAATTACCGCTCTATCACTGGAGCCTTTGTTGGAACACTAACCTTGCAAAACTTGGCCAATCTTCAATTTTCTAAAGCCTTCGTTAGCTGTAATGGTATTAAGGACAATGCGATTGCGACCTTTAGTGAAGAGGAAGGTGAATCTCAACGCATCGCCCTCAATAATTCCAATAAAAAATACTTACTAGCTGACAATAGTAAGTTCAATAAATTTGATTTCTATACCTTCTACAATATCTCTGATATCGATACCATCGTTTCAGACTCTAAACTGAGCAAAGAAACGTTTGAACAACTTTCAAAACAAACAAAAATTATTCTTTCTAAACCATAAAACGATCCCCACCGATTGGTGGGGATTTTTATCTAAAGTTTAATCAATAATCTGACTTTCTGCTACTTTCTTGTACCAGTGAGCTGATTTCTTAGGATAGCGTTCTTGAGTTTCAAAGTCTACATAGAAGAGACCGTAGCGTTTTTCATAACCGTTTGACCAAGAGAAGACATCCATCAATGACCAGATGAAGTATCCTTTGACGTTTGCACCATCAGCAATAGCATCAGACAAGACATCCAAGTGTTGTTTCACATAATCAATACGACCATCATCGTAAACAGTGTTATCGACGAACTCATCTTTATAACCAAGTCCATTTTCAGTGATGTAAATCTTCTTGTAGTTAGGATAATCTTTCTTCACACGCATGATTTGGTCATACAAACCTTGAGGGTAGATAATCCAATCCCAATCCGTACGTGGTACATAGTCAGGAGCTACACGACGACCAACACCTTTGATTTGGTATTTAGAGCTTCCTTTCTCACCCTTACCATTATGGATAATTTCAGTCTCTCCATCAAATGCTTCCATCCAGTCACTCATATAGTAATTGATTCCTAGGAAATCGTTCAAGTCTTTTGCAGCTTCTAATACTTCGAAATCTTCTTCACGAAGATCTAAGCTAGCACCATTGACTGATAAAATATGGTTGACACCCTCCATCGTTTCAGCTGAATAGCGACCTAGATAAGTTGCATCCAAGATAAATTTATTGTGAATAATATCTTCCAACTCAGCTGCACGAACATCTGCTGGATTTTTAGGATCTAAAGGATACTTGGTTGGCAGTGCATGAACAACACCAATTTCACCTTTATAACCTTTATCTTTATATAACTTGACTGCACGCGCATGAGAAACCATCATATTGTGGTGCGATTGGAAAACATTGGCAAGGTCGTACTGAATACCTGGAGGGAATTTCCCAACCAAGTATTGACCATCACCAATTGGCCCAATTTCATTGAATGTTGTCCAATAGTTTACTTCTGGAAATTCTTCAAAACAGAAGGCAGCGTAGTCTACAAAATGTTCGATATTTTCACGGTTTAAGAAGTCTCCATTTGAGTGGAGAGCTTCTGGTGTGTCAAAGTGATGAAGAGTTACGAAGGGTTCAACGTGACGTTTGTGACACTCTGCAAATAAATTATGATAAAACTCAACACCTTTAGCATTTACTTGACCGTAACCGGTTGGGAAAATACGTGACCAGGCAATAGAAATTCGAATGCCATTGACACCATACTCTTCTGCCAACTTGATGTCAACTGGATATCGATTGTAAAAATCACTGGCTGGTTCTGCAGTGTACCAGTAGTTATCTTCAAGATATTTATCCCAAGCTACTGGTCCTTTACCATCAGTATGTGTAGCACCTTCTGCTTGATAGGCAGCTGTTGCGCCACCAAAAATAAAGTCTTTTGGTAATGTTTTTGTCATACTTTCCACCTATTTCTTAATTTAAATAAAGTAAAAGTGAGAGGAGAGGAGTCAGTGAGCCATCCTTCTCCATCTCACTTCTTGTACCAAGTCACCAAATTGTGACATGAGAAGGTAAAAACGATATCTTTTTACCGACGAATTAACAAGGCGATTAGGAAATTCGCCATAGCGATTTCCGTAACGAGAGGAGACTGTTTCACAGTCCCTATTATTAATCGAATTGTGACATGAGGAGGTAAAAACGATATCTTTTTACCGACGAATTAACAAGGCGATTAGGAAATTCGCCATAGCAATTTCCGTAACGAGAGGAAACTATTTCATAGTCCCTATTATTAATCGAATTGTGACATGAGGAGGTAAAAACGATATCTTTTTACCGACGAATTAACAAGGCGATTAGGAAATTCGCCATAGCAATTTCCGTAACGAGAGGAAACTATTTCATAGTCCCTATTATTAATCGAATTGTGACATGAGGAGGTAAAAACGATATCTTTTTACCGACGAATTAACAAGGCGATTAGGAAATTCGCCATAGCGATTTCCGTAACGAGAGGAGACTGTTTCACAGTCCCTATCGTTAATCGAATTGAGCTTGTACAAATGCAAGAGCACCTTTTCCATCACGAGTTAATTTGATGTATTGAGCTCCCTCTGTTTTCGCAAGTTTAATATCGAGTTTATCTGTTTCTGCTTTCATGTCTTCAAAGTTTGAAGCAACTTGAGGGGCAAGGATAACAAGATCAAACTCTGGCAACATTTCACGGTGAGCACCATAGCCACCTGCTGCTGCTTTCACAGGGACATTGTATTCTGCTGCTGCCTTATTCAAAGCATTCGCAAGAAGTCCACTTGTCCCTCCACCTGCACAGAGAACGAGGACATTTGTTTCTTCAGTGATGGTATTTTGTGCTGCTTCCACACCTGCTTTTTCAAGGATAGCATCTGCTTTAGCTGTATTAAAGTTCGCAGCAACTTTTTCTTTCAATTCATCATTAGATTTACCTGAACGTTCTTCTTCAAGAATTTGTTCATCATAGACCTTAAGGAATGGATAGTAAATGACTACGTCAACCACGATTAGAAGGGCAGCAAGAATGAACGATAGAACTTGGAAGTTAGTACCAAGAACTAGACCTAGTGGTGCTGGGGTTGTCCATGGTAGATTAGCAGTAAATGAATTCATTCCAAGAGTTTCAATGAAGAATTTAAAGATCCAAACGTTTGCAATAGGAGCAAAAATAAATGGAATGAAGAAGATTGGGTTCAATACAAGTGGTGCACCAAACAAGATTGGTTCGTTGACACCAAAGAATGTTGGAACAACGGACGCACGTCCGATTGCACGGTTACGCTTTGATTTTGTTAACCACATGAACATGAATGGAACAACCAGTGTCGCACCAGTACCACCCATGGTAACTATAAACATTTGTGTACCAGAAGTAAGAATCTTGTCAGCGTGCATCCCTTGTTGGAGAAGGTTCAAGTTGACTTCGGCATTTGCATAGGTAATAGCTGCGATAGCTGGTTCAACGATAGATGGACCATGGATACCAACAAACCAGAAGAAGGCAAAGGCACCAAAGATAATTGTAATTCCAAGATAACCATCAGCAGCAGAGAATAATGGAGCAAAGAATTTACCGATTGATTCTGCCACACTTGCACCAACAAAATGACGTGCTAATAAGTCAAGAGCATAAAGAGAAACAACAGATAGAGTGAATGGAATCACATCTTTAAAGACTTGTGAAATATTTGGTGGAACTTCGTCAGGCATTCGAATAGTGACATTGTTCTTAACACAAACCTTATAGATTGCTACGGTAACAAAGGCAGCAAGGAAGGCTGAAAGCAAACCTTTTGTCCCCAAGAATCCAGTAGCTAGGCCATTTTCGATAGGATCAGCTGCCAACATCAACAAACCAACAATTGCTGCCAACAATGTTGACATATAGTTGATTTGATTGGTTTTCTCCATGCTACGGTTTACTGAGTCGGTCAATGACTTAGCTGTTGTACCAGCTACCAAGAGAGCCAGAATACCCATAGAATAACTATAAGGTTTCATCAAAAAGGCTACAACTTCATCAGACCATTTAAAGCCCCATGAGTTTGGTACAAAGGCAATCAAGATAAAAATACTTGAGAAGAGAATAACAGGCATACCTGCAATGAAACCATCACGAATAGCACGAAGATAAATATTACGCGATAGTTTTTCAAAGAAAGGTTTTCCTTTCTCGATAAATGCAATGAGTTTATTCATTATTTAACTCCTCTCTTGTAAAGTTCGATTAAGTGGTGCATCAAATCTTTTAACAAGATGGTTGTCATCAAGTGGTCTTGACCATGCATCATGGTCACACTATAAGCTAAATCCTCGCCAGCTGCTTCCTTAGTCAATAGACTTGTTTGCGCGTGGTGTGCCTCTGCGATACAGCTACCAGCTTCCTCGACTAAGCTATCTGCTTTCGCAAAATCACCAGCTTCAGCAGCCTTCAAGGCTTCCAATAATTTTGAACGAGCATCGCCAGCATAGGCTACAATTTCAAAACCTAACAATGTTACTTCTTCTCTATTCATGATAGAATTCTCCTTATATAATTTTAAATAATTTTTATGATAATAAACGTTGGATATGTAGAACTAGATAAACTCGTTCACTTTTATACAAATCAAGACCCGTATGTTGCGTAATCACATCATAGATCTTGGAGCCAATCTCGAACGCTTTTGGATAGGATTGCTTGATATGGTCTTCCATATCCAGAAGTGATTGGTTATCATCTCTAGATCTGTCTAAATAATCCAAGAAATAATTCAAATGTATCATAAAGCGATCATAGAAATGATTATTCTCTTTAGTTCGTTGAATTGCATAGTCCGTTAAAACTTCTTCAACATTCCTGAGAATTTCTTTCCTCTTATCAATCGACTCAACTACTTCTACTTCATTCTCGCCTTCGGCATTGATGAAATGATAAGCAATCCGAATAATTTCGTCCTCAGGAAAATGATCTGCTAGCTTCTGACGGTAAATTTCAAAAGCTTCATTTGCGATTTGAAAAGCGACAGGATACTTGGCGGAAATATCTGGCAGATTACTATCCTTGTACCTTCCTTGCGCTAGAGCTTGATAAGAACAGTAAATATGATCTGTCAAGGTTACATAGAGATACTCTTGAATCGGATAGTGATATTTCTTGGATAGCTTATCAATGATTTCATAAGTCACTGTGATAAAATCAAGCGGAACATCTTTGAGGAGAGCCATAAAGTTTTCCCTAGACTCTTCGGTCTTCATCCGAAAGATTTTCTCAACCTGATGTTCAGCAATCAAATCTCCCTTCTTCTTTCCAAATGCAATCCCCTTACCAATTACAATCACTTCTTCTCCTTTATCATTTCTGACAAGCGAGACATTGTGGTTCATTGGATTTAGAATTCGATACATGTCAACCTCCTTTTATATCTTAAAGGTATATGAGTACAAAAAATGACCACAAATGAACTAGAAAATCAGCCGATTTCTAATTCATCCGTGATCATGCCTAATATTACTTAGTAACACTCACCTTGTATTAACTTGTGATTTAAGTATAGCACAAGTAAGTTATTTTGTAAACCTTTACATACAACTTTTTTTAAAAATTTTTAGATTCATGTTCCTAAACTAGGAGGAGCTTCTTACACGCGTTCTTTCCAAGAAGTCGCTGTTGTTTGAAGAACTTTGTTGAGTTCGTCAATGTTTTCAAAACCAGTTGTGCGAAGCCATTCGCGAGCTGCTGATTCACCATCTTTGATGTAAGCTTCAACAGATCCAGCCCATGTAGCACGGCCACAAAGAACTCCGTTAAAGTTTGCACCTGATTCATGAGCAAATACAAGAGTATCTTGGAAAAGTTTAGCTGATACACCAGCACTCAAGTAGATGTATGGCAAGTTAGTTGCTTCATCTTGAGCTTTGAAGAATGCTGCTGCTTCTTCACGTGTATAAACGACTTCACCTTCAGCGAAGCCTTCAACATATTTAATGTTAACAGGAACTTCAACTTTCAAGACATCAATGTTAAAACGTGGGTCTGAGAAGACTTTCATAGCACCGATAACTTTGTGTGGTTTTACTTTAGCGTATTCTACAGAACCAGCGTCCGCAATTTTTTCATCATAAGCAAGGATTTCAAGGAAGAATGGGATATCTTCAGCCACACATTCAGAACCGATACGTTCGATGTAAGCTTGTTTTTCTTGGTTGAGTTCGTCTGAGCTATCTACATCATAGTAAAGCAAGAATTTAACTGCATCTGCACCTTCTTCTTTAATACGTTTTGCAGACCAAACATCCAAGCAGTCAGGCAAGCGTTTTGTGCTTGTTGTGTCATAACCTGTTTTTTCATAGGCAAGGAGAAGACCAGCTTTTTCATCAAGAGCTTTAGTTGCTGGAAGTCCATACTCAGGGTCAAGAAGCATAGATGAAGCATATTTAGTCAATTCATCTGCAACCAAGACTTTAAGTTCTTCCATTTGAGCTACAGTTGGTTCTTCTGTTTGGTGTTGAGCCATGAGGCGTTTCAAAGCACCACGTTGGTCAAATGCAAGAGCTGAGATGATACCATTTTCATCAGAAAGTTTTTCTAAGCGTGCACGTTTTTGTTCTGTTAAAGCCATTTTATACCTCTTTTACTATTAATTGATCATATAGAGCTTGATAGTTGGCCATGTTGACATGACCAGTCATTTTTTCTTGAGCATTGAGCATACCAAGGACATTTGCCTTGATGAGCAATTCTGCATCCGATTCTTTATGAAGTAGTCCTGAAGAAATTCCTGCCACAGTAGAGTCTCCAGATCCGACAGGGTTGACTACCTGAATTCTAGGAATATCTACCTTGTAGAAAGTGTCACCATGTTTGGCAAAAGCACCGTTGGCACCAAGTGAAACGATAATCCATTCAATACCTGCAAACAAAGGTTCTTGAAGGACTTCTTTTAATTCATTCAAATCCTCAGAAACTTCTCTTCCTAGAAGCTGGGACAATTCCTCATTATTTGGTTTGATTACTGTGGGTTTATGTGGTGATTCAAGAACCGCCTGAAGTGCAGCACCAGAGCAGTCCAAGACAACAGGCTTGCCAGCTTGATTAGCAAGTTCTACCAAGCTCGCATAGTAATCAACTGGAAGGCCAGCTGGCAGACTACCTGAGATGGCTACTACTTCAACTGAGTCCAAGAGTTTTTTGAAATGATCCAAAAAGCCTTGTCCTTCCTGTTCCAATACTTCAGGACCTTTTTCAAGAACTTCTGTTTGGTTGTCACCGTGGAGAATAGCGATACAGTTACGAGTCTCTCCCTGAATTGAGAAGAAATCTTTCTTTACTTGATTATCGATATGTTCAACCAAAAACTCACCAAGTTTACCACCAACTAAACCAGTAGCAAGAACAGAATCCCCAAATTCTGAAAGTACTCGGGTAACATTGAGTCCCTTACCACCAGCCGTTTTGGTTACATCCACCACACGATTGACAGTATCAATCTTCAACTCATCCAAGGGATAGGAAATATCAATGGATGGGTTCATTGTGACTGTTAAAATCATAGGTTACCTCTTAATCGTGGTATTCTCCGCGATCCCATTTTTCAAGGAATTCAGTGAAGAAGTTTGCGTCTGTTTGTTGAGCATTGTGACTTTCAACGTGTTCAATTTTCGCAATCAATTTTTTGTTTTCTTCAGATGGTTTGTATTCAGCATGGATGAAAGCTTCGATGATGTCACACATGAGCAATTCACCGGTAATCTTACCACCAAAACCGATAACGTTGGCATTCAATTGTTCTTTAGCATAAAGGGCTGTTGTCATATCACGAACCAAGGCAGAACGGACACCTGGAACTTTATTTACAGCGTTGTTGATACCAACACCAGTACCACAGATACATACTCCAAGATCAGCTTGACCGCTAGTTACAGCCTCCCCTACTTTTTTACCAAAGATTGGGTAGTGAGTACGTGTATGGTCATATGTACCAAAGTCAATGACTTCATATCCTTTTGATTTCAAAAATTCTGAAACCGCCATTTTTTCATCTGTTACGATGTGGTCACATCCAATTGCAATTCTCATTTTTAACTTACCTTTCTTACTGTAATCTAATTAGCACATTTTGTTCAACATATCGACACGAATTTGGTGACGTCCACCATCGTATTTACCGTTAACAAATCCTTTAGCGATGTTTTTAGCCAATTCATCACCAACAAGTTGTGCACCCATAGTGATCATACGTGAGTTGTTGTGGCCACGAGTCATATAAGCTGAACGTTCGTCAGATACTTCTGCAGCAACCATTCCTTTGATCTTAGTTGCGACCATAAATGGACCAGCTCCATAAGCATCAATCACGATACCAAGGTTTTGTTCTTCTTTGTTTACTTCTGCAGCAACAGCAAGAGTCACATCAACAAAGTCTTGACCTTCAGCTGTAACATCCACAACGTGGAAGTTTTCTTTTTCCAAGAAGTCTTTCACAACTTCTTTCAATCTCAAACCTGCAGCATCTGCACCGATAACAATAGACATATTGTATACTCCTTTTTATTTTTCTAGGCTAATAAAACCTTTTATAGTTAGCAGTTTATACTCTTCGAAAATCAAATTCAAACCGCGTCAACGTCGCCTTGCCGTACTCAAGTACAGCCTACGGCTAGTTTCCTAGTTTGCTCTTTAATTTTCATTGAGTATTACCTACAAAAAGCTTTCTAGCAGTTTATTGACAAATTGGATTGAATGAGATGAATGACACCTTATTCAAGTTTAGGAAACCAGTTTCCTAGAAATAATCTCTCTTTCAAAGAGAATATAACAAGTGATTATTTGTTTGTTACAAACACCATTTGTTGTTTACAAACATAATATACTCCTATTTTCTGAAAAAGTCAACAGTTAATGTTTGTTTTTGTGTTTTTTTATCTAAAAGATTTCGATATCAAAACCAATTTGATCTACTTGACCAGGTTCTAAGAGACGAACATTCTTCTTATCTTCTAGATGATCTCCTTCTTCAAGGGATGTTGACAAGCCAGACCATGGTTCAAAGGCAATGAAAGGTCCCTTATTTAAAGTTGACCAGATGATGAGATTTGGAAACTCTGCAAAATGCACTTTCAATCCCTTATCATGTTTACGAGAACGAAGAGCAATTGTTCTAGATTGCAATTCATCTAAGGTGACTGCATCCGTGCTGAAAAGATCATAGCTGAGATCTAATTCTTTTTGACCCTCTAGCCATGGACTTCT
The DNA here is from genome assembly GCF_003390135.1 of Streptococcus sp. NM. Classification (GTDB taxonomy): domain Bacteria; phylum Bacillota; class Bacilli; order Lactobacillales; family Streptococcaceae; genus Streptococcus. The sequence goes on along the minus strand of NZ_QUOS01000001.1, from coordinate 577,168 downwards.
ATCTTGAAAATCCAGCATACCCGTTTCTGGGAAAGGACGTGGAACAGAGCAAGACTCTTCTTTCTCAAACTCTAAATAGTAATCTTCATAGACTTCATCATCAAGTAGAGGACAATTAAAGCCTGGATGTCCACCAATAAAGTAAGGCAGGACCTTGCTAGTTTCTTTATTAAAAATTTTGTATTGAGTTCGTACTATCTTTCCAGTAAGGATGTAAGTGATTTCTAGGCGGAAATGATAAGGATAATTTTGATAGCTATTCTCATCGTCTTCAATTGCAAAAGTTACACTCTTGTCTGTCTGTTCAACTAATTCAAATTCTTTCTTACGAACCAAACCATGACGAGGAATGTTTCCTTTACTTTCCTGCCCCTTCTCATCTATATAGACGGCTGTATCCTCTCTCAATGAACCACAAATGGGAAAGAGAACAGGAGCTTGTCCACTCCAATAAGTAGCATCCCCTTGCCACAAATACTCAAGTCCCTCAGCATCTTTTATAGAAGAAAGAGCCCCACCAAAACTGTTAAATTGAACTCTTAATTGTTCTGATTTTAATTCAATTACCATTATTTTCTCCGATTTCTTGATAGTTTATAAAAAACTAGGCTGTCACTCCTAATGGTATGACAACCTAGTTTCAACAATTTACATTTTATAGGAGCGCATTATTTTGCTTTTGCTGCGTACTCTTCGTTACGTTTGATCATTTGTTTTCTGTACCATGCAAAGATACCGATATAGAATACAAGGAAGGCTACAGCACCAAGGATTGCTTTGATATCACCAGTTGTAGTGTTACCAATTGTCCAACCAAGAAGTTTTTCGATTGGTCCTTCAAGAGTTGAGTGAGTGATCAATTGAGTTTGGCTCACACCTTCTGGGAAGGCACCTACACCTTTAGCAAGTTCTGTTGCAAATGGCGCGATAAGTGTACCTGAAAGAAGGAAGAGTGGCAACAAGAGTGTTCCGAAGATAATCATACGGAGCAATTTACCACGTGTTACAACCAAGAGAGCTGGAGTAACACCCATAGCGATGATACCTGCAAGTGGCAAGATACCATTTCCGACGTTTGAAAGAAGCACAGCTTCAATCAACATAATTGGTGCAAGTACGTTTGCACAAGCCCAGATTTCAGCACGACCAGCGATGAATGGCCAGTCTAGACCGATGTTAAACTTACGTCCTTCCAAACGTTTAGTAGCAACGTTTGTAATACCTTGTGAAAGTGGTTCTACGGCAGCAATGAACCATGAACCGATAAGTGAGAAGAGTTCCAAAGCTACACCGGCTGTCAAACCAAGAGACAACCAACCTTTGATAACTTCTTGCCAGTTTGCTGCATCTTTAAGTCCTTCAACCGGATGTGGAGTACCCATCAAACCGATTACGATACCAAGAATGAAACCGATGAAGAATTTAGATCCCCAGAAACCGATTTTCTTGTTCAATTTTGCAGCATCAAAGTCATATTTATCAAGACCTGGGAAGAATTTTTCAAAAATCTTATCCAAAACCATGATAACTGGGTTCATCATGTAGTTCATGTGAGTTGAAGTCATTGGTGATGAACTTGGTGCATTAAGAAGATCGTCAAATGTTGGTTTCATCAAGTCAGAGTTGATGATTTTAAGAACCCCAACAAGAACAACTGCTGCAGTCGCGATGAAGAGTGAAACTCCTTGGCTAACTCCATTGTTGTCTGCATACCATTTAATCAAAAGACCTGTGATAGACAAGTGCCAGATATCGAAGATATCAACGTCAAGTGTGTCAGTTTTCTTCATAGCAAGCATCACTACGTTGACAATCAACATGATGAGCAAGAAGTAAAGTGTCCAAGCAGATCCCCAAGTGATTGTAGCAAGTGGTGCCCAACCAACGTCGGTGATGTTCAATTGAATACCAGTGTTTTCAACGAATTTTGCAAGTGATGCTGAGAAAGCACCATTTAACATACCGATGATGGCACCGATACCTGTAAGAGCGATGGCAAGTTTGATACCACCTTCAAGCGCTTTGGAGAATTTCACTCCAAAAAGTAGAGCCAATACTGTCAAAATGATCAGCATGATGATTGGTCCACCCATATCCAAGATAGGTTTGAACAGCTTATTGGCTAGTTCGATAATGACATCCATAATAGTTCCTCCCTTTTTATAGTTATATGAATGTTAACAAATTAAAATTAGCTTAATCCGTGTTCTTTGATAGCTGCTTCAATATTGTCAAATACTGGAGCACTCATTGCTGGGATACGGAATAAGATTGGTCCAGCTTCGATAACTGGAATACCTGGGTCAAAACCAAGATCTGTCGCAGCAATTGGTGTGAAGATGTCATAACCTTTGATAAGGTCTTCATTAACGTCTTTGACCATTACCGCATCACAGTGAACATCGAAACCGCGGTTTGAAAGTTCTTCTTCAAGAGCACTTTTAATTTGGTGGCTTGAGTTAACACCTGCACCGCAGGCAGCAAGAATTTTAATCATATGGATTTCCTCCGATTTAATATTTTTAATAGACAAGATTAAGCAATTGCTTCGGCAATATAAGCATATATAGCTTCTGGTTCAGAAATTTTTGATAGGTCTTCAAGATGACCATTTCCAGTAAAGAAGTCCATCAACTGAGCAAGAATGTTCGTTTGGCTTGAACTTGAGTTATTAATGATAAAGAAGAGTAAGGATACTTCTACTTCCTTATCTGGCGCAATCATATTGTGGAAAGTCACTGGTTTTTCTAATCGAACTACCACAACTTTTTCGGCAAGATTATGAACAATATCTGTGTGAGGAATAGCCACATTCGGCAAATCCTTACCCAAAAATTCCATATCTAAGCCAGTTGGAAATGACTTTTCACGCGTGATCAGGGCTTCACGATAGGTCGGAGTCACGATTTCACGTTCTTCCAATAAAGTTGCGACCTGATCAAAGAGATGTTCTTGATTATCCGCTTCTAAGCAAAACACAAGGTTTTTGTCAAAGAAATGATCTAATCCCATAAGGTTTTCCCTTCTTTCCATTAACTTTATGCTATAAGTATAACACTATATGAAATCGTTGTCAATATTTTTTGTTGTTTTTTGTCCTTTTTTTGATTGTTTTGTTTATTTTTTATCTTTATAACCAAAACAAACATTTAAAACAAACATTTAAATCGGTTTTTAATGACTTAAACAAAAAAACAGGATACCAATCCTGCTTTAATAATTATTTTTGAATTGTCCAACTCTCTTCAATCATGGGAAGTAGATTTTTTAATGTTTCTGGAGTCCCTTCTAAAGCAACATATCTGAACTTACCATCACTAGATTTAAAAATCCATGTAATGATGTATTTTCCAGACTTAGAAATTGCGTTAACTACATAGGCTTCATAACCTCCAATAGTTGACTTAGAACCCCAAACTTTAGTGAATTCTGGATTACTTTCTTTTGAAGTAAAAATACTATCAGAAATACGAACTGTTTCAAGTTTTTGAAATTCATTATCAGAAATACCAAATTGTTCTGCTTTAAAAGTATTCAAGGTGACAATATTGACATCCGTACCGTCTGAATATTGAATATCATTGCCTCCCTGTACTTCATTGAACTTAATCCAAGACTTTGGTACTTTAACGAACCCATACTCATCAGAACCAATAACCTGTGTTTCTTCAGTCTTCTTATCAGAACTTGTAGTCGTCGGGGTAGACCCTTCCTGGCTACTTGAAGAACTAGTAATCACATTCGTGCTAGATTCTGTTTGACTCTTATTTGAACATGCCACTAACGTGACACTTGTAAGCAAAATAGATACTAAAAGTAAAATTTTTTTCATAATAACCTCCATATGTTACTCTACCATAAATGGAGTTAATTTACAATTTTTAATAAAAACAAATAAAATATAAGAATTTTTTCCAATTTTAGTTCAAACATTGGATTTGATAATATAGAATATACTCTTGATTATGAAAACTGACTAAGTCGTATCGAGTATCTATTTATCCAATTATTGAATTCTATAATAACATTGAATCACTTTCCGAATATCCTTTTTCAACAAATATTTTAATATTCATTGTATTTGCTTGACTCAATCGTATATTCTTACTAAAAGTTAATAAATATAAATATATTGTCGTAAAAAACATAACAATTAAATTACCATATACATAAATATAAATAAGTAAAGAACTGGCAATAACCACATTTATAATTAGGAGAAGCCAATTTTTAAATTTAAAATTACTAAACTTTTCAACTACATGGTAATGACGAGAATTTTCTAATATAAAAATTTTATTAATCATCAATTTTTGCTTATAAGAATAGCCCAAGCGAAATAATACTGATAATATAACAGGTAATGCAGAAAAGATAAAATACGTAAATCTATGAGATAAAACAAGATTAAATTTATTAAAGCCAATAAATTCTATTAAAAGAATGAAAAAAATCACTATCATTATCGGTAGCATGAAAAATCTACCTAATTTTATATTTTTTGTTATATCTTCTCGCTTATCCTCAGATTGCTTTTTTATCTTATAAAATAAATCAAAATCAATCTTATAAATTTTATAAAAATAACCAAAACAAGTCGTAGATTCACAATCCAGTAACCCGTAACCATTATTTATTTCAATTAATAAATATCGAGTAAAACCATATAACTTTTCAGTTTTAATTTGTTTTTCTTCTAATACTTTCATCATAAGTTAAAGGAATCGCCCCTTCTTTACTAACAATTATAGATCCAAGCGGTAAAATAGAATCATTATTCTAATTCATTTTCTGCCCCAGTTCTTTATAAATTTTATTTAAAATTTTCCTAGTCATAATAACTTTTAGTATTCCATATAACCTCCGTATTTTACTCTACCATAAATGGAGTTAAGTTACAATTTTTAACTAAAAATATAAAACTCTTGAATGTATTTCAAGAGTTTTATATAGAATCATTATTCTTCATCCATACTCAAGACGCTAAGGAAGGCTTCTTGCGGAACTTCTACTGATCCGATGGCTTTCATACGTTTTTTACCAGCTTTTTGTTTTTCAAGCAGTTTACGCTTACGAGAAACGTCACCACCATAACATTTAGCAAGTACGTTCTTACGAAGGGCCTTGATATCAGTACGAGCGACAATCTTGTGTCCAATAGCTGCTTGGATTGGTACTTCAAATTGTTGACGAGGGATGATTTTCTTGAGCTTATCAACGATGAGTTTTCCTCGTTCGTAGGCAAAATCCTTGTGAACGATAAAGCTGAGGGCATCCACCTTGTCTCCATTGAGAAGAATATCCATTTTGACCAGCTTAGATGGGCGATATTCTGACAATTCGTAGTCAAAGCTTGCATAACCACGTGTCGAAGACTTAAGTTTATCAAAGAAGTCAAAGACAATTTCAGCAAGAGGAATTTGATAGATAACATTAACCCGATTATCATCAATATAGTCCATAGTCACAAAGTCCCCACGCTTGCGCTGAGCTAGCTCCATCACTGCTCCGACAAACTCCTGTGGTACCATGATTTGCGCCTTGACATAAGGCTCTTCAATGGTCGCAATCTTAGTTGGGTCTGGAAACTCAGATGGGTTCGACACATCCATAGACTCACCGTCGGTCAAATTAACTTTGTAAATAACAGACGGAGCTGTCATGATGAGGTCGATGTTAAACTCACGTTCCAAACGTTCTTGGATAACATCCATATGGAGAAGTCCAAGAAAGCCACAACGGAAACCAAATCCAAGTGCCTGTGATGTTTCTGGTTCAAATTGGAGACTAGCATCATTCAGTTGCAATTTTTCAAGGGCTTCACGAAGATCATTGTACTTGTTTGACTCAATTGGGTAGAGACCCGCAAAGACCATAGGATTCATCTGCTTGTAGCCATGTAATGGCTCTGCTGCAGGATTAGTTGCCAAGGTAACTGTATCACCCACACGAGTGTCCTGAACCGTCTTGATAGAAGCCGCAATGTAACCAACGTCCCCAGTCGCAAGAAAATCACGACCAACTGCTTTGGGTGTAAAAATACCGACTTCGGTCACATCAAAGGTCTTGCCATTACTCATGAGCTGAATCTTATCACCAGGTTTAACCACCCCGTCCATGACACGCACTTGGAGAATAACCCCACGGTAGGCATCGTAAACAGAGTCGAAAATCAAGGCCTTAAGTGGCGCCGTCACATCACCTGTTGGTGCTGGTACTTTTTCTACGATTTGCTCGAGGATTTCTTCAATCCCAATACCAGCCTTGGCAGAAGCCAAAACTGCTTCACTGGCATCCAAACCAATCACATCTTCAATCTCTGTACGCACGCGCTCTGGATCTGCAGCCGGTAGGTCAATTTTGTTAATGACTGGCATGATTTCCAAATCATTGTCCAAGGCCAGATAAACATTGGCAAGGGTTTGAGCCTCAATCCCTTGAGCAGCATCGACCACCAAAATCGCTCCCTCACAGGCAGCGAGCGAACGTGAAACTTCATAGGTGAAGTCTACGTGCCCCGGCGTGTCAATCAAGTGGAAAATATAAGTTTCCCCATCTTTTGCAGTATAATTCAGCTCAATGGCATTCAACTTAATAGTAATCCCACGTTCTCGCTCTAGATCCATACTGTCCAAAAGTTGAGCTTGCATTTCACGACTGGATACTGTCTCTGTCTTTTCCAAAATGCGGTCTGCTAGAGTTGATTTCCCGTGGTCAATATGGGCGATAATAGAGAAGTTACGGATCTTCTCCTGTCGTTTTTTCAATTCTTCTAAGTTCATGATTCTCTTCCTTTCAGGGTATCTATTTATTATAAATTGTTTTTGACATTTTGACAAGACCATACCCTGCCAGGAGTACTAATCTTCAGCAACAAAGCCGTCATTTTCGATAAAGTGGTGTTCTGTCATTCCTTGGTCTGTAAAGACAATCCCATGAAGGACACCACCATAAACAGCTCCTCCGTCCATCCCAATCTTGCCATCTTCTGTAGTCCAAAGATCAGCTGTACCACGCTCTTGCTTTAACAAACCATATACCGGTGTATGGCCAAAGACAATGATTTTTCCAGTATGATTTTCTGCTTCGTGGAATGGTTTTCTAAGCCAAACTTTTTTATAATCTGTAGTTTCATGCCAGTCGTCTAAGGTCAAATCAATACCTGCGTGAACAAAGATATACTTGTCTGTCTCTACCACAAACGGCATTTGACGAATAAATTCGACCAAGTCTGCTGCTTCAGTAGCAACACGCTTGGCATCTTCTACTCCATCAACCGGTGCATCCAAGGGTCGACCTAGGATAGAGTTAATGGTTGTATCTCCACCATTGCGACGATAGTGGTCATAGCTTTCTTCTGGGTTATCGAGCCAAGTCAAAAACATATACTCGTGGTTTCCTGATAGACAGATAGCCCCTTGATTGTCCACTAAGTCCTTAACCATTTCTAGAACACGGCGACTATCTTCACCACGGTCAATCAAGTCCCCTAGAAAGAGCAACTGGGTCTGGCCGTCCCATGTTTTGAGAAGGTCTTCCAGCATCCCAGCTTTTCCATGAACATCTCCAATTACATAATAGTCTGTCATCTTATTTCTCCCTGTTTCTCAACAATTCTCTGGCTTGCGTCAGGGCTGCTTCCGTCACATCATCACCAGCCAACATCTTAGCAACTTCTTCCACTCGCTCTTCAACCGACAAGAGACGAACAGTCGAAACCGTTGAATGCTCATTGCTAATCTTCTCAATAAAGAATTGATAATCCGCAATCGCAATCACTTGAGGAAGATGGGAAATTGCAAGAACCTGACCATGCTGGCCAATCTTGTGAATCTTCTGCGCAATAGCTTGGGCTACGCGACCTGAAACTCCCGTATCCACCTCGTCAAAAACAATGCTGGTCTTGCCTTCTTTACGAGAAAAGGCAGACTTAATAGCTAGCATGAGACGAGATAATTCCCCACCAGATGCAACCTTGACCAAGGGTTTAAAGTCTTCACCAGGGTTGGTTGAAATATAAAACTCAACCATTTCATTTCCCTCACGACTGAATTTGCCCTTGCTAAAACGAACCTGAAACTGGGCTTTTTCCATATAAAGATCTTGCAGTTCTTGTTTAATCTCAGCTTCAAGCTGCTGGGCCAAGTCATGACGAGCCAATGCAAGCTGACCTGCCAAATCGACAAGATTAACTTCCAATTTCTTGAGCTCTACTTCTATGTCCTCAGATGAAAGGTTATTTCCTGTCAAGAGATTGTATTCTTCCGTAATCTTGGCAAAATAAAGCAAGACATCATCTACAGTCCCACCATACTTACGGGTAATGGTATGAAGGAGATCCAAACGATTCTCAACCTGCATGAGACGATTGCCGTCAAAATCAAGGTCCTCAATAATAGCTTCCAAACGCTTGCTTATATCTTCTAAGACATAGTAAGTCTCAGACAAAGAGCTTGAAATTTCACGGTATTCAGGGTCATACTCTTCGACACTTTCCATGTCATTCATGGCTGAACGAACATTGGCCAGACTTGAAAAATCTTCATTGTCCAACATGCTGTAAGCATTGGTCAGTGTATCCGCAATATTTTTATGGTTGAGCAGTTTATCACGCTCTTGATTGAGAGCCAGGTCTTCTCCAGCCTGCAAGTTTGCTGCCTCAATCTCTGCCATTTGAAATTCCAACATTTCAATACGTGCCTTGTGTTCCTGTTGGTTTTTCTTGACTTCCAGAACCTGCTTGCGCATTTTTCGATAGGCATCAAAACTCGTTTGATAGGTTTCTTTCAAGGCCCAAAAGCCTGTATCACCAAATTCATCCAACATCTGGATATGAAGTTGAGGACGCATTAACTCTTCTTGGTCATGCTGACCATGAATATCTACCAGATGTTGCCCAATAGCACGCAAAACAGACAGATTGACCATCTGGCCATTCACACGACTGATACTCCGACCATTTTGCAAGATTTCTCGACGAATGATAATCTCATCACCCATTTCCAAACCTTGCTCATCAAAAATGTCCTGTAAAAGGCGACTATTCTCAACTGAGAAAAGCCCCTCAATCTCTGCCTTTGGCGCACCATAACGAATAACATCTGTCGTCGCACGAGCTCCCAACATCATATTCATGGCATCAATGATAATCGACTTCCCTGCACCCGTTTCACCAGTCAGGACAGTCATTCCCTTTTCAAAATTGAGGGAAATGGCCTCAATAATGGCAAAGTTTTTTATCGAAATTTCAAGTAACATATAGACCTACCAATTTTTTACTTGTTCAAAGATTTCCTCAGCTAGACTTTCACTTCTGGCAATGACTAAAATCGAGCTATCATCAGCTAAACAGCTAAAAATCTTGTCCGCAAAAGTCTCGGTTAACTGAGCTTTTACAAAAGCCGTATTTCCTGGGATAACTTGGAGATTAATCATCTTATCCATCAATTCTGCCGATTCGATATTGTCTTCAGCTAGTTGCAAACTTTTCACGATTGATTTTGGCAATTCATAGACATAGGTATTATCTCTCAAAGGAATTTTGACAATACCTAGTTCTTTGATATCTCGTGATACCGTCGCTTGAGTGGCAGTGATACCTGCTTCTTTCAAATGTTCTACGATTTCTTCTTGTGTACCGATTTGATAATCTGTCACAAATCGTCTAATTTTTTCAAGTCTCTCTTTTTTATTCATTTTTAAATTGACTATGCGCCCTCTCTACTACTTCTTCAATCTCAGCAAGAACCTGATTGCTTGCTGACTCTTCTTTTTTCAAATACGCTAAAAACTCAATATTTCCATGTCCACCTTGGATGGGAGAAAAGTCCAATCCAAGGACTGAAAAGCCTTCCTCTACTGCCATAGCTGTGACAGATTCAAGGACATTCTGATGGACCTTGGCATCGCGAATAATTCCATTTTTCCCAATCTGCTCACGCCCTGCCTCAAACTGGGGCTTAACCAGAGCCACAACCTGACCTTGATTTGCCAAGACTCGGTGCAAGGCCGGCAAAATCAGACTGAGAGAAATGAAACTCACATCAATACTGGCAAAGCTAGGTTCCTGCTCGAAATCAGTCTTTTCAGCGTAGCGGAAATTGAACTGCTCCATACTGACTACTCTTGGGTCTTGGCGTAATTTCCAAGCCAACTGATTGGTACCGACATCGACTGCAAAGACCAATTCAGCACCATTTTGCAACATGACATCGGTAAAACCTCCAGTAGAAGCCCCGATATCAATTGTTGTAGCTCCTTCTACTGACAAATCAAAGACCTGCAAGGCCTTTTCTAATTTCAAGCCACCACGGCTGACATACTTGAGTTTTTCACCTTTGAGTTTCAGCTCAGTGTCATCGGGAATTTTCTCTCCTGGCTTGTCAAACCGTTCTCCATTAAGTACTGCTACGACTAGGCCAGCCATAACACCACGCTTGGCCTGCTCTCTCGTTTCAAACAAGCCCTGTTTATAAGCTAGTACATCCACTCTTTCCTTAGCCATTGATTCTCAAACTTTCTACTACTTTCACAATCGATTCTATTTCAAAGGGAACCTGCTGGGTAATTTCTTCTAATTTTGCATTAGCCTGATCCAAAGTCTGGTTACAAAAGGCAATAGCCTCTTCCAAGCCCAACAAGGCTGGATAGGTTGATTTTTCAGCCTGTAGGTCCTTTTGAGGAGTCTTGCCGATTTCCTCAAAACTAGCGGTCACATCCAGTACATCGTCTCGAACTTGAAAAGCAAGTCCGATTAATTCCCCAACAGTTTTCAGCTTCACCTGTATTTCAGGTGCCAATTCGGCTATAATAGCAGCTGCTTGGAAGGGATAAGCTAGTAATTTTCCAGTCTTATTAGCATGAATAGTCTGGAGTTCTTCCAAAGACAAATGCTGGTGTTCACCCTCCATGTCCAAAACCTGCCCTGCCACCATGCCCAGACTTCCTGAAGCTAGGGATAAGTTAGCAATCAAGTCCACCTTGATCTGACTTGGCAAATCTGCCTGCGCTATCAAGGCATAAGGATCTAGGAATAAAGCATCTCCAGCCAAAATGGCCATAGCTTCACCGAATTTCTTGTGATTGGTCAAGCGTCCCCGACGGTAATCATCATCATCCATGGCAGGAAGATCATCGTGAATCAAGCTCCCTGTATGAATCATTTCCAAGGCCGCAGCCACCTGTGCGTGAGCAGGTTTAATAGCGACCTGCAAGGCTTCCAGAACTTCTAACAAAAGAAAAGGTCGAATACGCTTGCCACCAGCATGAATGGAATAGAGAACAGACTCTCGCAAACTAGAGGCAAACTGCTGGTCTCCATAAAAGTCTTCCAAAGCCGACTCGACAAGAGCTAATTTTTCTTGCTTCTTCATTCAAAATCACTTTCTGTTCCATCTTCTTGCATGACCTTAACTAAGGTCTTTTCAGCCTTGTCCAGCGTCGCTTGGAGTTCTTTTGACAAGACCATACCCTTTTGAAAGGCAGCAATCGCATCTTCCAGAGCAATTTCACCATTTTCCAAACTTTGGACAATGGTCTCCAGTTCTGCTAGATTTTCCTCAAATTTCTTTTGTTTTGACATCTTTAACCTCTAATTCTACTTGACCATCTCGCATCAACAGCGTCACTTGGTCTGTTTTCTTTAAATTCTCAACTGAATCAACTACGGAATCTTCTTTTTTGACAATAGCATAACCACGTGCCACGATTCGACTGGTATCCAACATCAGCAAGGCTTCCGAAAGTCGTTTCACCTCAGCAACCTTGGCATCATAAACCAGCGCCATTTGGCTACGGAGGAACTTGTCTAACTGACCTAGATGGTCTTGATAGCGTTGGATTTTGGTAACGGGTGATAATTGTACCAGTCGATGCGTCCTTGCTTGGACCAATTGCTTGTTATCAGAAATCCGTGTTCGCAAACTTTGTTTCAAACGCAATTGCAGTTGATCCAAGCGTTGCAAATAGCCATCATACAAGCGCTCTGGCTGTCTAAAGATAACAGACTGACTGCATTTTTTCAAAGCTTCTTGTTTCTTAGATAGGACATTTCGGACTGCCGTTGCCATCCGTTTTTCCTGATTTTGCAAATGAGCTAATAAATCCAACTTGGTCACAGGTGTTGCTAGTTCAGCTGCCGCTGTCGGCGTCGCAGCTCGTCTATCTGCCACAAAATCTGCCAAGGTCACATCTGTCTCATGTCCCACACTAGAAATGATTGGCAAACGAGATTCAAAAATAGCTCGTACCACAATTTCTTCGTTAAAGGCCCAGAGATCCTCTATGGAACCACCACCACGACCAATAATCAGCAAGTCCAAATCGTCCCGTTGATTAGCACGCGCAATATTACGAGCAATTTCCTCCGCAGAACCTTCACCTTGAACCTTGGTCGGATAGAGAAGAATGTCGACACCTGGAAATCGCCTGCTGACGGTCGTGATAATATCTCGAATAACGGCTCCACTGCGACTGGTCACTACACCAATTCTCTTAGAAAATTGGGGCAGAGGTTGCTTGAAGCGTTCTTGAAACAGGCCTTCTTCTGTCAATTTTTTCTTGAGTTGCTCAAACTGAATCGCAAGCGCACCAACTCCATCAGGCTCTGCCTTTTCAATGATGATGGAGTAGCTACCACTTGGTTCATAGACCTGCACACGCCCAATCACATTGATCTTCATTCCTTCTTCCAGGTCAAAACCTAATTTCTGATAAATCCCAGACCAAATAGTCGCTTGAATAACTGCATGGTCATCTTTTAGGGAGAAATATTGGTGAGTAGGTCGTTTACGAAAGTTGGAAACTTGACCAGTTAAATAGACCCGTTCCAAGTAAGGGTCTTTATCGAATTTCATTTTCAGATACTTGGTCAAAGTTGTTACCGATAAATACTTTTCCATCTCCACCTACTATTCATTTTCTTGCTCTTTCATGGGTATTATTATACCAAAAATATGCCTAAAAATCTCCATTTATGTACCATTATGAGGGAAAAATAGAAAAAGGAGGCAAAGCCTCCACATCTGATTATTTGCTGTTTCGAGCTTCTTCCAAAATCTTTGCAATCTTGGTCGTCAACAGGTCGATAGCAACTGTATTGCTGACTCCCTCAGGAATGACGATATCGGCATAACGCTTGGTTGGCTCGATAAACTGATGGTACATGGGCTTGACCACACCTAAGTACTGGTCAATGACGCTATCAAGGCTACGGCCACGCTCTTCCATATCACGCTTGATCCGACGAATAATGCGCACATCATCATCTGTATCCACAAAAATCTTAATATCCATCAAATCGCGCAGACGCTTATCCTCCAAGACCAAAATCCCCTCAACGATAAAGACATCTTGAGGTTCTTGACGATAGGTCTTGCTACTTCGTGTATGCTCTGTATAGTCATAGGTCGGGATGTCCACCGGACGCCCTGCCAACAATTCCTTAATCTGCTCGATCATCAAGTCTGTATCAAAGGCAAAAGGATGGTCGTAGTTGGTTTTGACACGCTCTTCAAAGGTCAAATGAGACTGATCCTTGTAGTATGAATCATGCTCAATCATGGAAATCTTTTCATCAGGAAAATGCGATAAAATGGCTCTTGAAACACTGGTCTTACCTCCACCAGAACCACCTGTCACTCCGATAATGATTGGTCTATTTTGCATGCTATCCTCCGTTTTTTTATCCGTGGTCTATTCTATCACATTTTTTACAAAATTTATAGTCTGATTTGGATAGTCTAGGGGAAACAACACTCCCTACACCTCAGTTAGACTAGCTAAAAACCTTCCTTGGCTTGTAGAGATTGTCCCGTTTTTCTAGAATGGCTAGCAATTTATCATCTTCAAAGGCAGCTAATTCTTGTTCTGTTTGTCCGAGTTCGATAAAACGACCAAAGCGTACTTCTGTAGCCTCTTCTTGAGTTAGGAAAACTTTGACAAGGTCGCCTGTCCCAATCTCTAGAGGATGAAGAAAGTCCAATTGACCAGCCTCCACTTTTTCAGCAATTTCTTCCAAGGTAAGAGCATCTTCTAACTGTAAACCCGCTGCACTAGTCCGAGTCAGATGTGACATATGGGCCGCATAGCCAAGTTTTTCTCCCAAGTCAACCGATAAGGTACGAATATAGGTTCCCTTGCTACATTTCACACGAAAAGTGAATCGTGCAAGATGACCCTCATAAGAAATCGGACTTGTCCGTTCAAATTGATAAATGGTCACCTGACGTTCTGGACGCTCCACTTCCTGACCAGCACGCGCATACTCATAGAGCTTGCGACCATTAACCTTAACCGCAGAGTACATAGGCGGAATCTGGGTAATAGGCCCAGTCAAGCTAGCGATTGCTTCATCGACAAGATTTTCATCCAAGGGCGACAAAACGGATGTCTCAGCAACCACTTCCCCACTAGCATCCTCTGTCGTCGTGGAATAGCCCAGAGTGATTTCCCCCTCATAGACCTTGCCCTCGTCCTGCATAAACTCGACCATGCGGGTTGCCTTGCCAACTGCAATAGGCAAAACACCCACCACATCCGGATCCAAGGTCCCACCATGACCAATTTTCTTTGTTCCCAAAATCTTACGCAGTTTAAAAACCGCATCATGCGAGGTCATCCCTGCTTCTTTTTTTAAGTTGATAATACCGTTCATATCTTGCTTTCTAATTCCCTTTTCACTTTACATCAACATATTCTATCTTAGACAGATTTTAAAACTATATCAGCTCATTTTTCTAAATACTTCCTAGCTTCCTGAACATAAAAGAGTTCTGGATTTTCATGAGCGATACTTTCAAACAAACTACGGGCACGAGCTTCATCTCCTTTTAATTGGGCATTGAGAGCGCCGTAATAAGAAAACATGATTCGAGCTAGCTTACTTTCTGGCTCAGTAATGTTAAAGTAGTCGTTCACTTCTTTATTGAACACAATATCTTTTATGGCTTGGGCTTGAGCAACAAGTGTAGCTTTGCCTCCTTTAAAATCTGGCGCCTTGGACAATTGTTCCTCAAAGAAAGCAATATCTTGCGCATCTTGAAGATGAATGGAAACTGTTAATAGTTCAAAGCTTGATATTAAAAACGCAGGGGTTCTGAATCTCTTCCAAATTTTTTTCAAATCATATTTGGACATATTTTCCTTGGCAGCTTGAAAATCTCCTTTTAAATAAGCCACTCGACCTTGGATAATTTGGTAATTCTCACGATATGTTGCCCTAAAGGGCTTAATAGATTTTTCTGATTGAACTCTTAACATGTCTACATAGAGCTTAAGATTAATAGAATCGTGTAACACTAGAACAATAACTTTGCTTAGGACAAAACGTAGGTATAAGATCCAGATGACTACAAGTAGCATCAGTAAAGCGAGTATTAAACCCCACCGTTTTGTTTCAGGTTGACGTTCTAAAAAAATTGCTAATGCTCCTATAATCATTGATATAATATAACTTAACTGACTAATAGTCTCAATTTGTAGAAGAGTGTTTTCTGTCGCCCTACTTACTATTTTTTTTACTAATTTCATATATTACTCTCATTTCACTAATTCTAAATATTTCTTCGCTTCCTGCACACAAAAGAGTTCTGGATTTTCATGGGCGATACTTTCAAACAGACTACGGGTACGTTCTTCATCTCCTTTTAGCTGGGCATTGAGAGCGCCGTAATAAGAAAACATGATTCGAGCTAGCTTACTTTCTGGTTCAGTAATGTCAAAGTAGTCGTTCGCTTCTTTATTGAACACAATATCTTTTATGGCTTGAGTTTGTGCAACGAGTTTAGCTTTGCCTCCTTTAAAATCTGGCGCCTTGGACAATTGTTCCTCAAAGAAAGCAATATCTTGCGCATCTTGAAGATGAAGAGAAACTTTTAATAGTTCAAAGCTTGATATTAAAAATGTATAGTTTCTTAATCTACCCCCAATTTTTTTCAAGTCATATTTGGACATATTTTCCTTAGCTGATTGAAAATCTCCTTTTAGATAAGCCACTTGTCCCTGAATAAATTGAAAATATTCTTGATACGTTGCCCTATAAATCTTAATCGATTTCTCAGATTGAACCCTAAACATGTCTTCATAGAGTTTAATATTAATAGCATCATTTAACATTAGATAAACAACTTTGCTAGATACAAATCTTAAATAAAATACAAAGACAAGAGCAAAAAAGTCAATAACTAATAATATGAGTCCCAATATTTCCAAATTGCTTTGAAATACTAAGAATACTGCCATCGCATCAACAACTAAGACTAAAAATACGCAAATTAGAATAACCCTATCAAGTTGTAGAAGAGTGTTTTCTGTCGCCCTACTTACTATTTTTTTAACTAATTTCATATATTACTCTCATTTCACTGATTCTAAATATTTTTTCGCTTCCTGAACATAAAAAAGTTCTGGATTTTCATGAGCGATACTTTCAAACAAACTACGAGCACGAGCCTCATCTCCTTTTAGCTGGGCATTGAGAGCGCCGTAATAAGAAAACATGATTCGAGCTAGCTTACTTTCTGGCTCAGTAATGTCAAAGTAGTCGTTTGATATTTTATTGCAATAGATATCAACAATAGCCTTTAAACTCAAAATTTCTTCCTGATATTTAAAAATTTTTGATTGAAAGTTACTTGTTAGACCTTCAATTTCTACCATCAATTCTTGCAATTCCATACAATCATTCAAATGAACCAAGTTTAGGATACTATAATACTTGATATTAAAAACATAGTACAGATTTTGGGATTTTTTTAGATTACTATTTTTTATTTTATTCAGCAATTCTAAACTATCTTGGAATAGTCCTCTATAAAAGGATACTTTTGCATTTGCCAAATATTTGGGAAGAATCTGAACATTTCTATTTAAAGAATTTGCATCAGCTCTAGCAACTATATCCTGATACTTTGTTAAATTGATATCCTCAAATAAAATTTCAATTAAAGCCCTATCTAGTAATAATTTAGATAGAAGAATAAACAATACAAGAAGGACAAGAAATACTGTTAATACCTTTGTGTAAGTGGTCGATGAATGGTTAAAAATATAAACATAAAACATTACTGTTGAAAACACTAAAAAATACAGCAAATATTTAAATATAATTTTAAGAAAAATTAATTCAATTTTATCAGCTGACCATGTTCTAATAATTTCTATAGTTCTTTTCATATAACACTCCTGTTTCTAAGGTAATACTACTCCCCCTGCAGCGCTTCAAACTTCGCTTTCATAGTTGGATTTTTCCGGGTCAATTTTTTGACGGAAACATCTTCCAATTTTTTGTTTGCAAGGCGAAGTTGGTTTTCTGATGTGGTTAGGAACTTCTTAACCTCTTCCATGCGTTTGATGGCCTTGTCGATTTCATCAATAGCTTTGCCAAAGTTGGTCGAAGCAGAGTTGTAGTTCTTGGCAAAAGCTAGTTTAAAGGCATCCAAGTCTTCTTCAAAATGCGTAATGTCAATATTTTGTTCGCGAACCAAGGCCAATTCTTGTTTGTATTTGAGAGAATTAAGAGCCGCATTACGCAAGAGTCCAATCAGCTGAATGAAGAACTGGGGACGAACCACATACATCTTTTCATACTCGTGGCTGACGTCAACAATCCCTGTGTTAAAGTAGTCATTATCGGCTTCAAGCATAGTCACCAAAACCGCATATTCACAGTTCTTTTCACGACGGTCCTTGTCTAATTCCTTGTAAAAATCTGCATTCTTGTGCTTCTTCTCTGTTCCGTCAGCTTCATTTTTCATCTCAAACATGATGGAAATGATTTCGACCCCATTTTCATCACATTCACGGAAGATAAAGTCCCCCTTAGACCCACGCGCAGAAACCTTGTTATCCTTTTCAAAGTAAGCATTTGGAAAGGCAAAACTACGGACCTTGTTAAACTCACTCTCTGCATAGTGTTCCAGACTTTCCCCGATAGCTTTTGTAGACTGCTGTGCCTTGAAATTCTTATAAAATTCGACTTGTTCACTGGCTGCTTTGAGCTGTGCTTCATAGTTTTGCTTAACAGAAGCAAGAGAAAGCTCGTTTTCTTTTTCTTGCAAGAGAAGCTGATTTTTAACCTGGTCTCGTTCTTTTTCTAGGTCGGAGAGGGTCTTCTGTAGTTGATTTTCATGCTCTAAACGTAAGGTCGCCAATTGGTTTTCCAAGGACTGTACTTCCTTATCCTTAGCCAATAAGGCCTGATTGCTTGTCTGTTCAACCTCTTTCTTGGCCAATTCTTTTTCTGTATCAAAGTTTTGGATTTGACTCTGCAATTGAGCAATTTCTTGGTCTTTTTGAGCTAGTTTAGACTGTTGTTCATTCATGGCCTTTTGCTCTGCCAAGGCCAGTTCCTGCTTCATGCGATTGTGTAGTTCCTTATCAAACTCTGCTGTTCTCACTTGGGACAAAAGTTCGGCATACTGACTTTCATTTACTGTAAAGACTTCCCCACAGTTGGGGCATTTGATTTCGTTCATATCGTTCCTCTTTCTAGACTTCTGTAACCATTATATCATGCCTGAGGGAAAATCAAAAACAGTGAGTCGAAACCCACTGTTTATCTTCTTTTTCTTTAAATTTTTTCCAAGGCCAAGCGCAAATCTTCGATCAAATCATCTACATTTTCAAGTCCTATTGACAAACGAATTTGGTTTGGTGTGACACCTGCTGCTTCTAGGTCTTTTTCTGACAATTGACCGTGAGTGGTTGTTGCTGGATGGACAACAAGAGACTTGGCATCTGCCACGTTTGCAAGGTCAGAGAAGATTTCTAAATGATCAATTACCTTGCGTGCTTCTGCCTCTCCACCTTTGACATGGAAGGTAAAGATTGAACCCACACCTTTTGGCAAGTATTTCTCAGCCAAGGCATGGTAAGGACTATCTGCTAGTTTTGGATAATTGACCTTTTCTACCTTAGGATGGTTGACAAGGAAATCAACAATTTTCTCTGCATTTTGTACATGACGTTCCACACGAAGAGAAAGGGTTTCAAGTCCTTGGAGTAAGAGAAAGGCATTAAATGGTGACAAGGCTGCACCTGTATCACGAAGCAATTGAACACGGACAGCGATAATAAAGGCTGCTGCCCCCACATCACGAGTATAGCTCAAGTTGTGATAGCTTGGGTCTTCCTCAACAAATTGAGGGAATTTTCCTGAAGCTGCCCAATCAAAACGCCCGCTATCGACAATCACTCCTCCAATTGTCGTACCATGTCCACCGATAAACTTAGTCGCAGAGTGAATGGCAATATCTACACCGTGAGAAAAAACGTTAATCAAATAAGGTGTAGCAAAGGTATTATCGGAAACAAGTGGAATCTGATGTTTATGAGCAATCTCAGCCAATTTTTCCAAGTCAGGAATGTTAATCAAGGGATTGCCCAAGGTTTCAATCAATACAAGCTTGGTATTGTCTTTGATCGCTGCTTCCACTTCCTCTAAATTATCCACATCCACAAAGGTTGTTGTGATACCATAACGAGGAAGGGTTTCTTTCAAGAGGTTGAAAGTCCCGCCGTAAATAGTTGATGCCGCTACTACATGATCACCAGCATGAGCAAGCGCCAAAATCGTATAAGTCACTGCAGCCATACCTGATGCGGTTGCAAGAGCTCCGACACCACCTTCAAGAGCAGCGATTCTTTCTTCAAAGGCAGCTGTTGTAGGGTTTGTGATACGAGTATAGATGTTCCCTGGTTTTCTCAAGGCAAACAAATCGGCACCTTCCTGCGTGTCATCAAAAACAAAGGATGTTGTCTGATAAATTGGCACTGCACGAGACTTGGTAGCTGGATCCACAACTTGCCCAGCATGTAGTTGCAAAGTTTCAAATTTAAAATCACGAGTCATAAAACGACCTCCAAATAGTTTGATTAAGGATATTGTAGCACCATAAGGTATAGTTTACAAATATCAGTTTTCTATATTTTGATATAAGAAATAGCTATTACCCTATTTTAAAAACGAAAAAGCACGACTTAATCGTGCTCATTTTCTTAATCTACATAAGTATCTTCATTTTTATTGAGGAAGGCATATGGAAGACCCATCAAGAGGCCTCCTCCGATAAAGTTTCCAATGAAGGTTACACCCCAGTGGCGAAGCATATTCCCAACACCGAAATTAGCAATTGAATCTGCTGCAACACTAAACTTAACAATCGCAAAAGAAGCAAAGTTCGCAGCAATGTGTTCGTTTGTTAAGAATACAAACATGTAAATAGCTGACAACACAAGCCAAAGTTTGGCACCACCATCTTTGACCAAAACAAATGAAAGAATCGCAATATTTACGAAAATATTTGCCAAAATCGCCTCAAGCAAGATTAATTCATTTGAACGGCCTAACTTCATCTCAACAACCCCTGAGATAAAACTATCGTGTGTCAGATGTGCATAAGCTGCTGAGTGGGCAAAGCCCCAACCTGCTATCAAAGCCCCGATAAGGTTGAACAAGGTACAGTAAAGTAAAATCTCAGCTGTTTTTCTCCAAGAGATTTTTTTCAAGAAACTACCAGCAGTCAAGAACATCATGTTTGATGTTACCAACTCGGCATTCAAGAAAACAATGTAGGCCAATCCCCAAGCAAAGACAAAGGGGAATAGGAAACGTCCACTACCTGGTGCAATTTTATTAATCAAGTCAGCCCCAACTGCACCCGCAGCTGTACTGAAGGTTAAAAAGGCACCTGCGAACATAGAACGAATCGCATACTTAAATTTGCTTTTACTATAAAGACTTTCCTTCTTCTTGCAAGCAAATTCAATCTTTGAGATAAATTCTGAAGAAACCATAATAAACTCCTAAAACTTTTATTTGTGATAATTATATCACAAACTTTAGAATTAAGGAAACGTTTTCTGTATTTCATAAAAGTTTATTTTATGAAAATATTAAAAGAATCAATGAAACTTAATCTTCACTGATTCTTTTAGAACTAATAAAATTGTTTATATGGTTGATTGAAGGCTGTCAAAATTTCGTCAGATGTTTGTGAATAATCTTTTGTTTCTTTCAAATCACCCTTTACAATGATCCGCTCAGTAGCCGCTGCATCCTCACAAGTTACTAAAGTAATTTCATCAACACCAGTTCGGTCATCAATTTCATCTACTCTATCTGGTGTAACTCGTTTCACTTCACTAATTTCATAGGTATACACTTTATTCTTATCTGTCAAGTGAATTTTCATCCCTTTTTTCGCACGATCTAGTGGAGAAAAAAGCATCTGACTAGCATTATCACCTGTGAAAATATGATGGCTAGCTAATGAATAATTCCCTTTACCCATTTCTTGGTCACGCTTCATGGTACCCGCACCATATAAAAGATTGACATTTGCAATCCCCTTAAAGATAGGTAAATTAATTTCAAGCTCAGGTATTGCAATTCCTCCGATAACAGGTAATTTTTGATTATCCCATTGAGAGGCTAAAACAGCTTCAGAGGAAATGGCTTTTACTGAATCAAAATCAAAATTTCCCTCTGTGTCCTGATTTTCTTCTATTTTTTCTTTTGATACTTGACTAACTTGGTATTTATTACTATTCCAAGCAATAAAGGCATCACGAATCTTTGCATTAAAAATTAAAGCAATAGAGATCAGTATGAGAAATACAGCCAAGATATTTGTCAGCAGATTTTTTCGTTTGATTTTCTTATTATTCTTTTTATGAGACATTATGCTTCACCTTCTGTTTCGTTTTCTGCCCCAACTTCTTCTTTTTCTGCCGCTGCAACCGTAGTAAAGGTTACAATTTTAGCATCTTGGTCCAGGCGCATCACTTTAACTCCCATAGTTGAGCGACCTGTTTGTGAAATATTGGCAACGTTAGTTCGAATCATGACACCAGTATCAGTAATAATCATCAAATCTTCATCACCTTTAACTGTCATAAGACCAGCAAGGGAACCATTCTTTTCAGTAATTTTAGCAGTTTGCATCCCTTTACCACCACGACCTTTTGTTGGATATTCAGTCGCAACGGTGCGCTTACCATACCCCTTTTCTGTGATGATAAGAACCTCGTCCTGGTCTGTAATCACACTAGCACCAACAACTGTGTCTCCGTCACGAAGGTTAACACCTTTCACACCAGTGGCGATACGACTCATACCACGAACAGCTGATTGATTAAAGCGAACTGCATAACCAAACTTTGTACCAATGATAATATCCGTGTCTTCTTCCGTCAACAATACATTAATCAACTCATCTTCATCCTTGAGGTTCAAAGCCTTGAGTCCATTCTGACGAATGTTAGCAAATTCCTTAACACTGGTTCTCTTCACAATACCATGACGGGTTGTGAAGAAGAGGTAAGCATCATCACTACGTTCAGATTCAACATTGATGATAGTCTGAATACTTTCGCCTTCATCCAGTTTTAAAAGATTGACAATCGGTAATCCCTTAGCTGTACGGCCATATTCAGGAATTTCATAACCTTTAAGACGATAAACACGTCCTTTATTTGTAAAGAAAAGTAGGTGATCATGGGTGCTGGTTGACACTAACTCACGAACAAAATCGTCATCCTTAACACCTGTACCTTGAACACCACGACCCCCACGTTTTTGAGCAGTAAACTCAGCTTGGTCTAGACGTTTGATGTAACCTTTGTTAGAAAGAGTGATCAAAACATCCGATTCTTCAATTAGATCCTCATCTTCAAGGCTTAAGACCTCACCGACCATCAATTCAGTACGACGTTGGTCACCAAACTTACGCTTGACTTCATCTAATTCATCCTTGATGATTTGAGAAACACGTTCCGGCTTAGCAAGAATATCTGCTAAATCGGCAATCAGAGCCAAGAGATCATCATACTCAGACTGAATCTTATCGCGTTCCAATCCAGTCAAACGACGAAGACGCATATCAAGAATGGCTTGACTTTGACGTTCAGAAAGCTTGAATTTACTCATCAACTCAGCTTGTGCTTCCGCATCCGTTTCACTAGCACGGATAATACGAATCACTTCATCGATATGGTCTAGCGCAATTAAGAGACCTTCTAAGATATGCGCACGCGCTTCTGCTTTTTCCTTATCAAAACGGGTACGACGAACAACCACTTCTTTTTGATGTTCGATATAAGCATCCAAAATCTGACGAAGGGACAAAATCTTCGGTACACCATTTTGGATAGCAAGCATATTGAAACCAAAGTTGGTTTGCATCTGGGTCATCTTGAAGAGGTTATTGAGGATAACATTTGCGGATGCATCTCGTTTGACCTCGATTACGAAACGAACTCCTTCACGGTTTGACTCATCACGGACTGCTGTGATGCCCTCAATGCGTTTTTCCTGAACCAAACGAACAATATGCTCATGCACCTTTGTTTTATTGACCATGTATGGAAATTCTGTTACAACGATGCGCTCACGGCCAGTCTTAGTTTCTTCAATTTCAGTACGTGAACGAAGGACAATCGAACCTTTACCTGTTTCATAAGCCTTATGAATACCTGATTTCCCCATAACAAGAGCACCAGTTGGAAAATCTGGCCCAGGTAAGACTTCCATCAAGTCCTTAGTGGTCACTTCAGGATTGTCCATGACCAACTTCACTGCATCAATGGTTTCACCCAGGTTATGAGGTGGAATATTGGTTGCCATCCCAACCGCAATACCAGTAGCTCCATTGACTAAAAGATTTGGAAAGCGTGCTGGCAAGACCAAGGGTTCACGTTCATTGGCATCATAGTTATCAACGAAATCAACTGTATTTTTGTTAATATCACGAAGCATTTCCAGAGCAATCTTGCTCATACGTGCCTCAGTGTAACGCTGGGCGGCAGCACCATCACCATCCATGGAACCAAAGTTCCCATGACCATCTACAAGCATGTAACGGTAACTCCACCATTGAGCCATACGAACCATGGCTTCATAGATAGAGGAATCCCCGTGTGGGTGATATTTACCCATGACATCCCCTGTAATACGAGCAGATTTTTTATGAGGTTTATCTGGAGTAACACCCAATTCATTCATTCCGTAGAGAATCCGACGGTGAACAGGTTTCAAGCCATCTCGAACATCAGGAAGGGCCCGCGCTACGATAACACTCATGGCGTAGTCGATAAAGCTCGTCTTCATCTCCTTTGTCAGATTGACATTCACTAAATTTCTATCCTGCATTAATAAATGCCTCATTTCACTATTAGTATAAAATATATTATACCATAATGTCCGCCATATTTCAGGTATCTAAAACCACTAAAACGTTTACATCAAGAACTGCAAAGCATATCCGTGACAAAGCTTTTTAAAAGTGATAGAATTGAAATAACTGGGGAAATCCCTGAATAAAATTAAGGAGATGTTTAGAATAATGACTTCAACTAAACAACACAAAAAAGTTATCCTTGTCGGTGATGGTGCTGTAGGTTCTTCTTACGCTTTTGCACTTGTTAACCAAGGAATTGCACAAGAGCTTGGAATTATCGAAATTCCACAATTGCATGAAAAAGCTGTTGGTGACGCGCTTGACCTTAGTCACGCCCTTGCTTTCACTTCACCTAAAAAAATCTATGCAGCTCAATACTCTGACTGTGCAGACGCTGACCTTGTTGTAATCACTGCAGGTGCGCCTCAAAAACCAGGTGAAACTCGTCTTGACCTTGTAGGTAAAAACCTTGCTATCAACAAATCAATCGTAACTCAAGTTGTTGAATCAGGTTTCAAAGGTATCTTCCTTGTTGCTGCTAACCCCGTTGACGTCTTGACTTACTCAACTTGGAAATTCTCTGGATTCCCTAAAGAACGCGTTATCGGTTCAGGAACTTCACTTGACTCAGCTCGTTTCCGTCAAGCACTTGCTGAAAAATTGGATGTTGATGCTCGTTCAGTGCACGCCTACATCATGGGTGAACACGGTGACTCTGAGTTCGCTGTTTGGTCACACGCTAACATCGCTGGTGTAAACCTTGAAGAATTCCTTAAAGACACTCAAAATGTTCAAGAAGCTGAATTGATTGAATTGTTCGAAGGTGTTCGTGACGCAGCTTACACAATCATCAACAAAAAAGGTGCAACATACTACGGTATCGCAGTAGCTCTTGCTCGTATTACTAAAGCAATCCTTGACGATGAAAACGCAGTACTTCCACTTTCAGTATTCCAAGAAGGTCAATACGGAGTTAAAAACGTCTTTATCGGTCAACCAGCTGTTGTTGGTGCACATGGTATTGTTCGTCCAGTAAATATCCCATTGAACGACGCAGAAACTCAAAAAATGCAAGCATCTGCTAAAGAATTACAAGCTATCATTGACGAAGCATGGAAAAACCCAGAATTCCAAGAAGCTTCTAAAAACTAATTGTAACTAGGTTCTCATTAAATGAGAACTCCATACCGAAGACAAACATTATTCTAGTGTTTGTCTTTTTTATTTCTCCAGATCTCCTATCCTTAAAAAATTTGAAACCTCTGCAAAATACTTTTCAATGCAAAAAAGTTTCCCGCCCTGTTTTCCGTGGTTTTTCCGATCTAAGTCAATCTTAACTTCCACATAAACTTAGCTTGATTATCAAAACTTTGTGAGTATATTTGCGGTTATTGGATACGATTCAGTCATAGATGAAGGAAAATCAATAACTTGTCCAATCTGACTAAGAAAATGTTCTTGCGGAACGAGTTCATCTAGCGTGTAAAAGACAACCTGATTGCGGTTATTGTCTGGATTTTCTTTATGAAACATAGGAAACATCTCACAACTTTTCTGACATCTATTATACGACTTTAGAAAAAATGCCCTTAGAAACTTTTAGTCTAAGGGCTTTGTTTTCAGTCTGAGTTTCTTATAAAATGAGAACTTTTCTTTTTTTTGTTATAAAATCTAAGATTGTGCTTTTAAAAATATTACTTATCTCACTTCTTATGTATTGTATTGTAAATTCGAATACAAACACAATAACTCAAATATACTCTCACCATACAATAGATAAAATAACCTGTAGATGATACTATGAAAAATGATAAGATATAGCTTTAAAACATTTTATTCCTGCAATCTCTCATACAATTCTTGCATTTGTACATCATCTGGAACCAGTTTTAAGTAAGCTTGCGCATTGACTTTTGCTTCTTCAAAATAACCCAATTCACGCAAGAGATAGATATAGGGTTCCAGAAACTCTGGATTATCCTTTAAATCTCCTGCCAACTCTTGATAATGCTCGTAGGCAGTATCCAAATCGTCCATTTCTTGATAGGAACGAGCAATCATCCACTTGGTCAAAAGATTCTCTGGCTCATCATTTTGCAAGTCTAGAATGTCCTCATAACGTTCCTGTTCTAGATAAATAGTGGCTAGACGGAGTAAGATTTCTTCCGTATCCTCAGCGTCTTCTTTTGCAGTAAGGAGGTAGTTTTCTGCACCACTGGCATCATGCAATTCATAAGAGAATTGTGAAGCAGCCAGCAAGAGGCGAGTTTCAAAGGGATTTTTCTCTAAGCCTTGCTTAGTGATACGCAGAGCTTCTTGAACTTGATGTTCCTTATGTAAGGCCTGACTGTAACCATACTCATATCCTTCAAAATCAGGTGAAATGGTATCAAGTTGCTTAAAGTAGAGGACAGCTTTTTGGTATTCTTCTCTATCAAAGTAAAGACTGGCCAACTCAAAAGCTGTTAGGTCATCGTATTCTAACTCCAGGGCTTTTTCTAAAAACTCTGTAGCTGTTTCAAATTTCCCTAACTGGGCATAGGCAAAGCCAATCCGTTGATAGGTAGAAATGCCTGTTTGCTCATAAATAGTACGATTATCTAACTGGGCATAGCCTTGAATAGCTTCTTGGTAATTTTCCAACTCACTATCCAACTCTGCTAATCCCAATATCAAGAGAGGATCTTCTGAGTAAGTCAAGGCCTCCAATAATTTCTCACGCGCCACATCTGTCAAACTTTCCAGCTGGTAAAGGTCTGCTTTAAGTGCCAAAGCTGAAACATACCAGTCACTGTCTGCTTGGATTTCTTCAAGATAAGCAAAGGCTTCTTCGATTTGACCATCCTCGCTAGCAATTGCTGCTAGATTAAGATTAACCTCTGGAAAATCCTCTACGATTTTCAGGTAAATTTCCTTTGCCTGAGGATAAAAACCAATCCCTTCAAGATAAGTAGCTAACTCATACAGAAGGTCACTTGGATCATTTTCTAAAGCTTTGACGAAATAGTGCTCAGCCTTGGTTAAATCTTGCTCTTCCAAGGCCTGTAACATCTGTTGACTATTGTTCACTCTTGATTTCCTCTCCCTCTAGTTCATATAGGCCACTGACTACCTTATACCATTCAAAAATGGCTGAAATGACAACTTTAGCAGAGGCATAAACTGGAATACCGAGCAAGACTCCCCAGATACCAAACATGGATCCTGAAGTTAACAAGACAAAAAGAACATTAATAGGATGGATGTTTAATTGACTTCCCAAAATCAATGGAGAGACAAAACGGCCTTCAATAGTTTGTTCTACGATAAAGACAATCACTACTTTTAAAAGCATGACTGGCCCAGCAATCAAGCCCAATACTAGGGCAGGAAGCATGGCTAAGAAGCTACCCAAATAAGGAACCAGATTTAAAATACCAGCAGTAACCCCCAACGTAACTGCATAGCGTAAACCAATAATCTTGAAGAAGATGATAAACATTACTGCTACAATAATAGCCACTGTTACTTGTCCTCTAACATAGTTGGACAACTGTTGATTCACATCTGACAAAACCTGTCCTACAGGTTCCTTCAATTTCGTTGGCATGAATTGGGTTAAATAGTTACGCAAGCCTTTCCCATCACGCAAAAGGTAAAAGAGCATGAAAGGAACGATAATCAAGGCAACAATCACTTGAGATGCCCCGCTAATAAATGCACTCACCCAGTTGACAGCCTGAGATGAAACCTTACTTGCCCAAACTGTAGCCTGACTAGAGAAGTTTGTTAAAACTTGCTCTAATTGAGGTCTGAAATCATCTGGTAAACGCTTGGTGACCAAATCATTAACAACTCTGTCTGCATCTTCGAGGTAGACTGGAACATTCCTTGCAAAACTTAAAACTTGACGTTGCAGATTTGGAATGGCGACTGCCAAGCCCCAAATGATAAAGAGAGCGATGATGACAAAGACAATACTGATTGCGATGACACGATTAATCTTATGCTTCTCCATCCAATCAACGATAGGATTTAATAAATAATATAGCAAACCAGATAGAATGACTGGCAACATCACGACTGCCAAAAAGTCTAAAACAGGTGAAAATAGAAAACTAATCTTACTTAAAATAAACAGATTGAGTCCCAATAACAAAGTTACTAAGAATACCGTAATTGCCTTGTTATCCAAAAACCACTTGAAAAACCAAGATAGGCTAAAATGTTTCTCTTTTTGATCCATAAATACTTCCTTTCTATTGTTCTCTCATTATACCATTTTTAAATCAAAATAACTGTTTTTTAAAGTGCTTACATACTACTCAATTGCACCGCATAGCATATTATAAATTCATTTTGTGATATAATAGACTTATCTTTATAAAGAGGTAAAGTTATGAAAGAAACTGTTTATTTTGGAACTTACACACGTCGGACTTCCCAAGGGATTTACAAGGCAGACTTCGATACAGAAACTGGTCAGCTTTCAAATCTAGAACTTTTTGCAGCTGAGCCAAGTCCGACCTACCTTGCCTTTGACCAACACCAACATTTATACACTGTTGGTAGTCAAGACGATAAGGGGGGGATTGCAGCCTATCAAACTGATGGAACCTTATTAAATCATGTCGTGGAAGAAGGAGCTCCCCACTGTTATGTTGCCGTTGATGAAAAGCGTGATTTGGTGTACGCAGCAAACTACCACAAGGGACAGGTCCTTGTTTATAAACGTCAGGAAGATGGTCGTCTTCTACTTAGTGATGTGGATCAACACAGTGGCCAAGGTCCACATGAAAATCAAGCTTCTCCACATGTTCACTATACAGATTTAACACCTGACCACTATCTAGTGACTTGCGACTTGGGAACTGACCAAGTCATCACTTATGATCTCGATCAAGAAGGAAAATTATCTAAACTCTATACCTATCACAGCCAGCCAGGAGCAGGCTCACGCCATATTATTTTCCATAACCATTATAAAATTGCTTATCTCATTTGTGAACTTAATAGCACTATCGAGGTTCTAATCTACGATGGTGTTGGCGAATTTGAACGCATGCAAGTCATTTCAACTCTACCAGACGGTTATGAAGGCTTTAATGGTACTGCTGCTATTCGTCTCTCTAAAGACGGTAAATACCTCTACGCTTCTAACCGTGGTCATGATTCTATCGCAGTATATACAATCCTTGCGGACGGTAGTTTAGAGTTGCTAGAAATCGTTCCGACTCATGGTCAGACTCCACGTGATTTTGATTTGACACCGGATCAAGAATTTGTCATTGCTATCCATCAAGACTCTGACAATGTAACCGTCTTTAAACGCAATCCTGAAACTGGTCGTCTAGCAGAACTTTCTAATGACTTCCATGTCCCAGAAGCGGTCTGCATCAGATTTGCTAATTAACATAATTATAACTGACCAACTAACGGAGCTACACACCAAAGACAAACATCATTTTAGTGTTTGTCTTTTTTATATCTACAAATTACTCCCCCCAAAAAAAGATGGAATCTTTCTCAAAACAATTTTTCCATGAAAAGTAAAAATATTTCACAGCCATCATTTATTTGTCTCACACCTAACGGAGCTAGACGAACTAATAGTGACATAATGAAAAAGAACCTTGCAAAGCAAGATTCTTTTAGTGTCTGACTTAAATAATTGTTCTTCTGGGAACTAAATCGAATTAAGCTTCGATTTCTGTAACCATACCTGAACCAACAGTACGTCCACCCTCACGGATAGAGAATGTAGTACCTTGTTCTACGGCGATTGGGTGGATCAACTCAACGTCGATTGTCACGTTATCACCAGGCATTACCATTTCAGTACCTGCTGGAAGTTCGATTGAACCTGTAACGTCAGTAGTACGGAAGTAGAATTGTGGACGGTAGTTGTTGAAGAATGGAGTGTGACGTCCACCTTCTTCTTTAGTAAGGATGTAAACTTCACCTTTGAATTTAGTGTGTGGGTTGATTGAACCTGGTTTAGCGATAACTTGTCCACGTTCGATTTCGTCACGTTGAACACCACGAAGAAGGACACCTACGTTATCTCCGGCAAGACCTTCGTCAAGTTGTTTACGGAACATTTCAACACCAGTAACAACTGCTTTTTGAGTTTCTTCTTTGATACCAACGATTTCGATTTCGTCGTTGACTTTAACGATACCACGGTCGATACGTCCTGAAGCAACTGTACCACGTCCAGTGATTGAGAATACGTCTTCGACTGGAAGAAGCAATGGTTTGTCAGTGTCACGTTCTGGTTCTGGGATGTACTCATCAACTGTGTTCATCAATTCCATAACGATGTCTTCGTATTTAGTGTCACCTTCAAGGGCTTTAAGAGCTGAACCTTGGATAACTGGAAGATCGTCACCTGGGAAGTCGTATTCTGACAATAGGTCACGGATTTCCATTTCAACCAATTCAAGCAATTCTTCGTCATCAACCAAGTCAACTTTGTTCATGAAAACGATAAGGTGTTTAACACCAACCTGACGTGAAAGAAGGATGTGCTCACGAGTTTGTGGCATTGGTCCGTCAGTTGAAGCTACTACAAGGATAGCTCCGTCCATTTGAGCGGCACCAGTGATCATGTTTTTAACGTAGTCCGCGTGTCCTGGAGCGTCGATGTGAGCGTAGTGACGTTTTTCAGTTTCGTACTCAACGTGCGCAGTGTTGATTGTGATACCGCGTTCGCGTTCTTCTGGAGCAGCATCGATAGACGCATAGTCTTTAGGTTGGTTAACTGATGAAGGCAAGCGACGTGCCAAAACAGTTGTGATAGCTGCAGTTAGGGTAGTTTTACCGTGGTCAACGTGTCCGATAGTACCAATGTTAACGTGTGGTTTACTACGATCGTATTTTTCTTTTGCCATTTGAGTAAAAGCCTCCAATAAAATATATTTTATAGATAGACAGTAGGCAATACAGTCTAACTTTCCTTACTATTTTATCAAATTTCAGCTAAATTGCAAGTGTTTTACAAAGTTTTTGTGAATTATTCTTAATCTACTAGTCTAAACGCCACTTCCACTCCTATCACTTGCCTAAATAAAAAGAAAAATCAGGAATTTCCTGACTTTTACTTAGCTAATTCGCTTTCTCGTTCTTTCATTATTTTATGATTTTCATACAAACGTGATAAAAACTTAGAAATTTCTTTCAAGATAGAATAGGTTGGTACTGCGACAATCATGCCAATGACACCATAGATATTACTTGATAACAAAAGCAATACTAAAATCGTAATTGGATGAACCTTCATTACCCCACCAACGATTCGAGGGTAGAGGATATTTCCATCTACTTGTTGAATAATCAGCATATAAACAACTGCAATCAGCATTCTATGAGGATCAGTAAAGACATTAGCGATAATCATTGGAATCAAGCCAATACTTGGTCCTACATAAGGAATGAGATTGGCTAATCCTGAAAAGATGGCGAAGACCAAAGCATATTTTAAACCAATAATACTATATCCAATAAAGGCCAAACACCCAATAATAATCGCATCAATTGCAACTCCACTAATATAGCGAGCAATTGTCGCATTCAAATTCTTTAAAAGACCTGTAATATGCAGCTTATCTCTCTTTAAAACAGTACGTTCAAGCATCGGCAAGAACTTGTTACCGTCTAACAAAAAATAAATTAAGAACACAGGGGTCATGATAATAATCAAAACGGTACTAAAGAGCGCAGATAAGACACTTCCAACACTATTCGTCACACTATTTAAGATATTTTGTAGAATATCTACATAGGATAGATTTAATTGTTGAATTGTCGCTTGAATATCTAAATTTTGAAAGGCTGGATAAGTAGATAAATCCACAATCAAATCTTGCAAACGACTATAAATTGTCTGACTTGTTGCTATCAAACTGGTCAACTGATTAATCAAAATCGGTAAAAGATAAACTACCCCAATAACTAGCCCCCAGACCAAGGCACACAAGGTTAGTAAAATACCAATGATACGGTTAATTTTGAAATACTTTTGTAAAAAATTTACAATAGGATTGGTCAAATAATATAAAAAACCACCTAAAAGAAAGGGAATCATTATAGTGTTTGCAACGCTTACAAAAGGTGTAATAATCGATCCCATCTGTCTCCATAAATAGAAGATGATGGTTAATAGTAAAATCTCACTGGTCCAAAAAAATAATTTATTCTTACGAAACATGAAGTACCTCCATTCATCTATTTTACCACACTTTCAAAAAAGCTTCTTTCTTCTATCATGAAACTGGGAATATTTTTTTCTTTATGATAGAATAAACTTACTATGAAAAAAATTATTTTAACTCTATTAAGCCTTTCCGTTATTGGTTCAGCATCTACTGTTGCTGCTCAAGATTTTAATATTGCTGCTAAACATGCCATTGCTGTTGAGGCAAATACTGGTAAAATTCTCTATGAGAAAGATGCAACCCAGCCAGTTGAAATTGCTTCAATCACAAAGTTAATTACTGTTTATCTTGTCTATGAAGCCTTGGAAAACGGCAGTATTACACTATCAACTCCGGTAGATATTTCTGATTATCCTTACAAATTAACGACAAATTCTGAAGCGAGTAACGTTCCTATGGAAGCTCGTAATTATACCGTCGAACAACTGCTCGAAGCAACCCTGGTATCTAGTGCCAACAGTGCGGCTATTGCCCTAGCTGAGAAAATTGCAGGCTCAGAAAAAGATTTCGTCGATATGATGCGGGCAAAACTATTGGAATGGGGAATTTCGGATGCAACTGTTGTCAATACGACGGGGCTTAACAATGAGAGTCTAGGTGATAACATTTACCCAGGCTCTAAAAAAGATGAGGAAAATAAGCTCAGTGCTTATGATGTCGCTATCGTTGCTCGCAACCTCATCAAAAAATACCCACAAGTCTTAGAAATCACGAAAAAACCTTCTTCTACTTTTGCTGGAATGACAATCACTTCAACCAACTACATGTTAGAAGGCATGCCTGCTTACCGCGGTGGTTTTGACGGACTTAAGACAGGAACTACAGACAAAGCTGGAGAGTCTTTTGTTGGTACTACTGTCGAAAAAGGCATGAGGGTTATCACAGTTGTTTTGAATGCGGATCATCAAGACAATAATCCTTACGCTCGCTTCACAGCTACATCTTCACTAATGGATTATATCTCTTCTACATTCACACTTCGCAAAATCGTTCAGAAAGGTGATGCCTATCAAGATAGCAAAGTCCCTGTACAAGACGGAAAAGAAGATACAGTCACTGCTGTTGCTAAAGATGATATCTCTCTAATTGAACGTGTTGGAGGTCAATCTACCCAATCTATTCAATTCACACCTGATTCTAAGGCAATTCCAGCACCACTTGAAGCCGGAACAGTGGTTGGACATTTGACTTATGAAGACTCAGACTTGATTGGTCAAGGTTACATCACCACAGAACGTCCTAGTTTTGAAATGGTAGCAGAAAAGAAAGTAGAAAAAGCCTTCTTCTTAAAAGTTTGGTGGAATCAGTTTATCCGCTTTATCAACGAGAAGCTATGATATAATAAACTTCTTAAAGCTAAAAAATAAATATTATGTTTAAAGAAAAAGAAGGGGAATCTGTATAATACAGAACTCCCTTCTTTTTTTAAACTTAATTTATTGATAGCAAAAATCCCCTAAATCTTAGATTAATACTATCTAAAATCTAGGGGATTGATTGTATAAATACTATTTTAAAATCTTGATTCTAGTTCATTTCTTTAAAGGCTGCTTCTGCATCCTCGTTGCTGATGACACCAAATTGAATCTTTCCAATCTTTCCTTGACTATCAATCAGGTATTCTGTAGGAATGCTTCGAATTTGATAAGCTTGGAAGGTGGTTCCTTTTGTGTCATAAAGTACTGGGATATCTTTATATCCTTGATCTTGGAACCATTGTGGAAATTGCTCGACAGTTTTTTCACCTTGAATTCCTGGTGCAATGACACTAAGAATTTCGAAATCACGATCTTGTTTCGCAGCTAATTCCATCAACTCAGGCATACTTTTCTTACATGGACCACACCATGAAGCCCAAAACTTCAAGTAGACTTTTTTCCCCTTATAATCAGATAACTTAACTTCTTTACCATCCATAGATTGCAAGGTGAAGTCTGGAGCATCTTTTCCAACAGCAATTTGTTGTACAGGCGTTTGTTGCTGTTGTTTTGGGGATTGTTCTGGTGCTTGAGTCTTTTTAGTCTCTTCCTCGCCACAGGCCATCAATACAACTAGTGACAAGAGGCTTAAGCCAGCAAACATTACTTTTTTCATCTTTTTCTCCTTTATTCAAAAATACCAGCTAGAACATTTACTTGTCCTAATAGTAACAAAATTCCCATTAAAATAATGAGGAAACCACCAATTTTCTTAAGTAGCATCATATGGCGCTTGAGTTTACTAAAATAAGGCATCACTACGCCTGAAGCTAGAGCCAAGACCAAGAAAGGAATGGCCATTCCCAGAGTGTAAATAAGAGTATAGATAGCTCCTTGCCAAGCGCCATTACCTCCAGAAGCCGCAAGTGCTAAGACAGAACTTAAAACCGGCCCAATACAAGGCGTCCAACCAAAGCTAAAGGTAATACCAAGTAAAAAAGCTGACCAATAACGATTAGAATCTGATTTTTTAAAGGTAAAGCTTTTTTGAACCTCTAATTTCTTAAAATGAAAAATTTCCATCTGGTGAAGGCCCAAAATGATAATAATTGTTCCCATGACATATCGAAACCAATTTGCATAGAGAATATTACCAAAGTAACCAGCACCAAATCCTAAGATAAAGAAAATGAGAGAGATACCTGCAATAAAGCAAAGTGTTCGAATCAAACCTGACCAGGCAACTTTTTTCCCAAATAATGAAAAACTTTTTGCACTATCCTGATCATCCAATAAGATACCAGTATAGACAGGTAACAGAGGGAAAATGCAAGGGGAAAAGAAGGATAAGATCCCTGCTAGAAAAACAGAGATTGAAAATACTATCGTTTCCAATAAAGAACCAACTTTCTTAATAATTCTAATTCTATTTTACTATAATCAATTTTATTTGTATGATTTCTGCTACGCAAATTGAACTATGCAATCTTTTAATTATCTTTTATATCTCTAGACAATTCTAATTTTGCATCAGTTTTGCTCCCTAAGAAAACATAAAAAATGAACTTGGTAACTCAAGTTCATTTTTTTCTTATAGTCTATTTCCGACATTAATACGGTTAATGGCACGTTGCAGTGCAATCTTCGCACGACGTTCTTGGTCAATCAAGTGTTTGTCGTGTGCTTCTTCAATTTCACGCTCTGCTCGAAGTTTGGCACGTTCTGCACGACTAACGTCGATATCACGAGCACGTTCTGCAGAGTCAGCAACAATTGTGACAACGCCATTGGCAACTTCGATAACGCCCCCGTTCACTGCAATCCAGTTCACGTGATTTTCATCATCTACACGTTTAACCTTAACCTCATCAACTGCTAAAACTGCAATCATATTTTCATGTCGTGGCAAGATTCCCATCTCACCATCCAGAGTTCGAACTGATACAAAGCTGGCATGGTGATCATAGACGAGACCATCTGGTGTCACGATCTGGACAGTTAACTGAGCCATAGATCACCTCTTAAAATCCCATTTTTTCAGCTTTTGCAATCACATCTTCGATAGAACCTACACCACGGAAGGCATCTTCTGGCAAGTGGTCGTGTTTACCATCAAGTATTTCCTTAAAGCCACGAACAGTTTCAGCAACTGGAACATAAGAACCTGGCTGACCAGTAAATTGTTCCGCAACGTTGAAGTTTTGTGACAAGAAGAACTGGATACGACGGGCACGTGCAACCAAGGTCTTTTCTTCATCAGAAAGCTCATCCATACCAAGGATAGCGATGATATCTTGCAACTCATGGTAACGTTGAAGGACACGTTTTACTTCAGCAGCAACTGCATAGTGCTCTTCCCCAACGATTTCAGGTGCCAAGGCACGTGAGCTTGAAGCAAGTGGGTCAACGGCTGGGTAGATACCCAATTGTACCAACTTACGTTCCAAGTTAGTTGTTGAATCCAAGTGAGCAAAGGCTGTTGCTGGCGCTGGGTCAGTATAGTCATCCGCTGGCACATAGATAGCTTGGATAGAGGTTACAGAACCCTTCTTGGTTGATGTAATACGTTCTTGCAATTGACCCATTTCCGTAGCAAGTGTTGGTTGGTAACCAACGGCTGATGGCATACGACCCAAAAGGGCAGATACTTCTGAACCAGCCTGAGTGAAACGGAAGATATTATCGATAAAGAGAAGCACGTCTTGGCCTTCTACATCACGGAAGTATTCAGCGATTGTCAAACCAGTAAGGGCAACACGCATACGTGCTCCAGGTGGCTCATTCATCTGACCAAATACCATGGCTGTTTTCTCGATAACGCCTGATTCTTTCATTTCCCAGTAAAGGTCGTTCCCTTCACGAGTACGTTCCCCAACACCGGTAAATACTGAAATACCACCGTGTTCTTGGGCAATGTTGTGAATCAATTCTTGAATCAAGACAGTTTTACCAACTCCGGCACCACCGAAAAGTCCAACTTTACCACCTTTAAGGTAAGGGGCAAGAAGGTCGATAACCTTAATCCCTGTTTCAAGGATTTCAGAAGAGGTAGACAACTCATCAAAAGTTGGAGCTTTTTTATGAATTGGCTGACGCTCTGCATCTTCTGTAAAAGGAGCTTCCAAGTCAATGGTATCTCCCAAAACGTTGAAGACACGTCCCAAAGTTTCTTTACCTACTGGTACAGAGATTGGACGACCTGTGTCCAATACTTCCATTCCACGAGTCAAACCATCTGTTGATTCCATGGCGATAGTACGAACCATACCATCTCCCAACTCCAAGGCTACTTCAAGGACGATTTTTGTTTTTCTTTCGTCATTTTTGTAGACGACAAGTGCATTGTTAATCTCAGGAAGTTTTTCCCCTGCTGCAAACAAGACGTCTACAACGGGACCGATAACCTGAGCAATTTTACCTGAACTCATCTCCTTCTCCTATTCTATATAAGATACTGTCGGTCCCTAGCTTAACTAGGTCCTAAGTTCATTTTCATACGAGCTGGACTAGTGCCTATTCTAAGGCACTAGCTCCTGCTACGATTTCTGTAATTTCTTGTGTAATCGCCGCCTGTCTGGCACGGTTATACTGAATTGTCAAATCATTAATGACTTTCTTAGCATTATCTGTCGCTGTTTGCATGGCTGTCATACCCGCAGCATTTTCAGCTGTCTTAGCATCGATAATAGCACCATAAATCATACTTTCTGCAAACTGAGGCAACAACTGCTCCAAAATTTCTTCTCGGCTAGTTTCCAATTCAAAGGTCAAGCTGTAACTGTCATCCGCTTCATTTGGATCCAAGTCAACAATCGGAAGCATTTGCTCCACACGCATTTGACTGGTTAGCGTATTGACATGGTGGTTATAGCAGACATAGAGTTCATCAAAAAGTTCATTTTGGTACATTTCAACAGTTTTTGAAATAATCTTACGAACTTCATCAAAGCTTGGTTGATCTGCCAAGCCACGTAGTTCATAAAGTGGTTGAATACCACGAGCTTTAAAGAAATCAGCTCCCATTCCACCAATACAGATCATTTCAAAACCTTTACCGTCTGGATGGTATTCTTCTTTCAGCTCCATAACGGCTTTCAAAATAGAAGAATTATAGCCTCCAACCAAACCGCGGTCTGAAGTAATGACGATATAACCTGTCTTCTTAACTGGACGACTAATCAACATCGGATTGGTTGAACTGCCGGCTCCATTACCATGAAGAATATCCGTCAAAAGTTTACGAACTTTCTGAGCATAAACTTGGAAGTTGCGAGCAGCTTCTTCAGAACGACCTAGCTTAGCAGCTGATACCATCTGCATGGCATTAGTGATTTGACTCGTATTTTTTGTTGAGGCGATTTTTGTTTTAATATCATTTAGAGATACTGCCATCTGACACCTCTATTCTTATTGGAAGCTGGTTTGATTGAGAAACTCTGTAATCGCAGCATCCAAGACTGCTTCGTCTGGCAAGTCTTTTGTATCACGAATGGTTTCCAAAATCTCTGGATGTTGAGCATCAAAGAAGGCATGGAACTCTTCCTCAAAACGAACAATTTCATCTACTGGAACAGTATCCAAGAAACCATGTGTCAAAGCATAGAGAATGGTTACTTGTTTCTCAACAGGTAATGGTTTGTGAACAGGTTGTTTCAAGACTTCAACTGTACGACGTCCACGGTTCAACTTAGCCTGTGTTGCTGCGTCCAAGTCAGAACCAAACTTAGTGAAGGCTTCCAACTCACGGTATGAAGCAAGGTCGATACGAAGTGTACCAGCAACCTTTTTCATGGCTTTAATTTGTGCAGAACCACCTACACGAGATACAGATGAACCCGCGTCAATGGCTGGACGAATACCCGCATTGAAGAGACCATCACCAAGGAAGATTTGTCCATCAGTGATTGAAATCACGTTGGTTGCGATATAGGCAGAGATATCTCCTGCTTGTGTCTCGATAAACGGTAGGGCTGTAATAGATCCACCACCAAGTTCATCAGAAACTTTAGCTGAGCGCTCAAGCAAACGGCTGTGAAGGTAGAAAACATCCCCTGGGAAGGCTTCACGACCTGGAGGACGACGAAGCAAAAGAGACAGTTCACGATAAGCTACCGCTTGTTTTGAAAGATCATCATAAACGATCAAAACATGCTTACCTTGGTACATAAATTCTTCCGCCATGGCAACCCCAGCATAAGGAGCTAGGAAGAGCAATGGAGATGGTTGTGAAGCAGAGGCTGTCACAACGATTGTGTAGTCCAAGGCACCGTACTGACGAAGTGTTTCTACTTGCGTACGAACTGTTGATTCTTTCTGTCCAATCGCTACGTAGATACAGATCATATCTTGACCCTTTTGGTTCAAGATTGTATCAATCGCAATTGTTGTTTTCCCTGTCTGACGGTCACCGATAATCAACTCACGTTGACCACGACCAATCGGTACAAGGGCGTCGATAGCTTTCAAACCAGTTTGCAATGGTTCTGATACAGACTTACGTTGCATAACACCAGGAGCTGGCGCTTCTACTGGACGAGTTTTATCAGTGTGGATTTCTCCAAGACCGTCAACTGGACGACCAAGCGGATCCACAACACGACCAATCAGACTTTCACCTACTGGGACTTCCATGATTTTCCCTGTACGGCGGATTGTATCGCCTTCACGGATATCTGTAAAGTCACCTAGGATGATAATACCAATGTCTGTTGACTCCAAGTTTTGAGCCATACCATAAGAGCCGTTTTCAAAAATCAACAACTCTCCACTCATGGCATTTTCAAGGCCGTGAGCACGCGCGATACCGTCCCCGATATAGGTTACAACACCTGTTTCAGTCACATCAAAATTGGGTTTGAAATTTTCAATTTGTTGCTTAATTAAAGCGCTGATTTCTTGTGCGTTAATTGCCAAAAGAACACCACTTTCTATTTCAAATTTTCTTTAACAACTTTAAGTTGTTGTTTAATACTCACATCAATTGTCTTGTGATTGGCAAAAATGACAAAACCACCAATAAGACTTTCATCGATTTGTTCTTTTACACTCCTTACTTTAAGAGACATTTTTTTCTCAATCAAAGGGAGCAAGCGACTCTTTTGTTCATCAGTTAAAGGATGAGCAGAAGTAATCGTCACTTCAAATCGATTTGTTTCTTTTTCAAGTCGGTTCAAACAATCTACAAGAATATCATAAAAAAGATTTGCTCTGTGATTGTAGATAAGAACCTGGATAAAGTTTTGCAATAAAGTCGACACTGAATCTTGGAAGAACGCAATCGTTTTTTCCTTGTCAGACTCGTCGACTGCCACTTTTTTTAAAAAAGAAGGTAAACCTGTTTCTTCAGCAACTTGCTTGATTTGAGCTAAGTCTGAAAAGATACGGTCTTCTTCTCCTTTTTCTAAAACCAATTGGACAAAAGGCATGCTGTATTTTTCAATTACCTTTACTGTTTTCTTGTCCATTAAGCTTCTCCTAACTGATCGATATACTGATCAATGAGTTCTTTATGGGCATGACCGTCAAGGTTTTGTGAGATGATTTTACCAGCCAAGCTGATTGTCAAATCTGCTACCTCACCCTTAACGCTTTGTAAAGCTTCAGCTTTATTTTGAGCAATTTCTTGGTTCGCTTTTTCTTTCAAGCGTCCTGCTTCTAGCTTAGCATCTGCTAAAATACTAGCTTTGCTTTTCTCAGCTGTTTCTTTCGCATTCTCAATGATTGTCTTAGCTTCTTTACGGCTACCAGCCAATTCTTCTTCGCGTTTCTGAGCCAATACTTCTGCTTTTTGACGTGCTTGTTCAGCTCCGTCAATATCTGCTGCAATTTTTTCTGCTCTTTGTTCGAAAATGCTAGTCAAATTTGACCAAGCGTATTTCTTAACCAAGACTAGCAAGAGAATAAAGGAACCAGCGATTAGTATAAAATCACCAAGTAATTCACCTACTGTTACATTCATAAACTACTCCTTTCTATTCTTCATCATTAATTTTATTTCCTAGGTACATTGAAGATAACAATGTAAATACATATGCTTGTACACAAGAAATAAAAACAGAAAATGCAGTCCAGATTAGATTTGTTCCAAAAGCAATAGGGTACCAATAGAAGGCCTGATGAGAAAGTAGGACTAACATACTTGCCATCACTTCCCCTGCAAAGATATTACCAAATACCCGCAATGCAAGTGAAAGGAGATTGGTAACTTCTTCTAAGAGATTCATTGGTGTCATAAAACCTGGTGTTACAAATGCTTTTAAATACTTTTTGATTCCACGACGACGAATTCCTTCTACGTGGGTCATTAAGATAATTGTAAAAGACAAGACCAAGTCAAATGACAAATTTGCTGTTGGTGAGGTCCAAAGATTTACACCATCTGTAGTCTGAATTCTAGCCATTAAGCCAATATTATTTGCAATGGCCATAAATAGGAATAAACAGAAATAAAAGAGAGAATAATCCTTTATCATTGGACCAAGGTTTGATTTTGTAAATCCAACAACAAAATCAAATAAATACTCTAATACATTTTGTTTTCCTGTGGGTCTCAAAGTCATATTTCGAGTTGCCCAATAAATAAAGCCAAAAATAAGTGCTACAGTCAACAAAGTCAAAACTACTATGGTTAAATTAAAGGTAACAGGACCAATATTGATGGTTGGATTAATACTTTCTTCCATCTAAAATCCTCCCTTTTTCAATTTATACTTCTTTTATTTGATGATAAATGAAAAGACAAGAGTAACGAAGAAAGTACCTTCAATAAAGGCAACCCCTAGGATCATCAAACTACGTAGTTCTGAGATGATATCTGGTTGGCGAGCAACTGATTTCAACAAACCATTCATCAACATACCCTCACCAAGAGATACACCCATACAGGCAAGACATAGACCGAAAAATGTTAAATTCATGACGAATTCTCCTTTTAATTAAAATTTACTTACTTAGTTTAGTCCTAAAAATTGGATTTGTCAACTTTTTACTTACGTTGAAAGCGTTTAATGAAAATTATTTACAATTTTACTATTTTTAAGTCTATTATATAGAAAACTTTGGAAAAAACTTGTAATAAATTCGTCCATTATCTAGTTCTTTCTGAAAAATAATGA
Organism: Streptococcus sp. NM; assembly: GCF_003390135.1. Lineage (GTDB taxonomy): Bacteria > Bacillota > Bacilli > Lactobacillales > Streptococcaceae > Streptococcus. The sequence goes on along the minus strand of NZ_QUOS01000001.1, from coordinate 535,265 downwards.
AAAAATCCGAGATGGAATCTCGGATGGAAATTAATATATTTTCTTTAACCTAAGGTTCTTTGGTAAGTAGGATTGAAGGGAAAGCAACTAGAAAACTTTCGTCTCCTACATGTTTATTAAGCACGCACTGTAACGCTGGTGCCATCTTCTTTATAAAGATTGATGAGTCCTTCTTTGAGAGCTCGAACCATGTCTCCAGCTTGAACAGGTTGTGGAACCTTAATAGTCAATAGTTCCATTGGATTTGGAGCGCGATCGATCTTATTTCCTTTAGCATCATGCAGATCTTCGATATATGTTTCAAAATGACGGAAACCTGGACCGTAAAACTCAACTTGGTCCCCTTCGTTAATGACGTTCCGTTGGCGAATGGTTGCTGTTTGTGTCGCATCATCATAAGCAACCACTTCAGCGACAAACTTATACTCAGGAATTTTACGACGAGCACCAAATAACTGCTCATTTTCAGACGGCGTACCATAGTAGAAACCTGTTGCTAATTCACGTTGGGCAACCTTCCACATCTCATCAATCAAGTCTTGCTTGATAGCTTCAAACTTCTCTGGACTCTCTAGATAAGCATCAACAGCCGCCTTATAACAGTTAGTTACTGTCGAAACATAGTGAATAGACTTCATGCGTCCTTCGATTTTTAGACTGTCCACACCATTTTCAATCATATCCGGGATATGGTCAATCATTGACATATCAACGGCTGACATTGAAAATTCTTCAGGAATTTCACCTTTAAGACTCTTACGTTCCTTCCCAAATGGCATATCGTAAAGGTCGTATTTCCAACGGCATGACTGAGAGCATCCACCACGGTTAGCATCACGCATACTCATGTGGTTCGAAAGAGTACAACGACCAGAGTAAGAAATACACATGGCTCCATGAACAAAGGCTTCAATCTCAACATCTGTACGTTTGCGAATTTCTGCCAATTCTTCCATTGAAACCTCACGCGCCAAAACGACACGAGTTAAACCTAGTTCTTTCCAGAACTCAAGTGTTTCATAGTTAGTGGCACTTGCTTGGGTAGAGAGGTGGATTTCAAGACCTGGTGCTTCTGTAGCCGCAATCATAATCAAGGCTGGATCAGACACGATAACTGCCGCGATTCCGATATCACGTAGTTTACGGAACCACTCACCAGCACCAGCCTCATTTCCTTCGTGCATAACCATATTGGCAGCCACATAAACCTTAGCACCATACTTGGCCGCAAACTGGACACCTTCTTCCATCTGTTCGAAAGTAAAGTTTCCGGCACGGCTACGAAGGCCATAGGCCTGACCACCGATAAAGACAGCATCTGCTCCATATTGAACAGCTACCTTTAGCTTCTCTAAAGTCCCTGCAGGTGATAAAACCTCTGGACGTTTTAATGTTTTTGTCATGTTTTCTCCTATTTGCAATATAAAAGTTTGACGTTTTTCCTTCTCATTTTATAGTAAATAAGCCATAAAATCAAGCCTAGACAGATTGTTTTGACAATTCTAATCTTTTAGGAAATCAAAAAACTAGCCTTTCTAGACTAGTTATTCTCAAGATAAAATTCAAAGCGTTCGCCTACATACTGACTTTTTACGTATTCAAATGCAGTACCATCTTCTAGGTAAGAAATCTGAGTCAGACCAAGAATAGCATGTCCTTTTTCAACTTCCAAATAGTGGGCAATTTTTTCCTTAGCAAGGCGAGCATAGATAGTCTGCTGTGATTTGCCAATACGGTAGCCATGTTTTTGCAAGGTCTGGAAGAAATGACTAGTGATTTCTTCTTTTTTAAAGTCCTTAATGAATTTTTCAGGAATAGAAGCAACTTCATAAACTAGAGGAACTTGGTCGGCATAGCGGACCCGTTCCATTCGGATAATATTCTCCGTTGGAGAAATTCCTAACTTTGCAACTTCCTGCTCATTGGGAATGGTTTTTCTGTAGGAAATGAGCTGGCTAGAGGGTACTTTACCTTGGGACTTAACAATTTCAGTAAAACTTGTTGTTCCTCGCATCTTTTCTTGTACCCGAGTACTAGAAACAAAGGTGCCACTTCCTACGTGGCGCTCTAAGACGCCTTCTTCGACTAATAGAGATACGGCTTGGCGGAGGGTCATGCGACTGACCGCAAACTGCTCTGCTAAGTCTCGTTCACTAGGAAGTCTCTCACCAATTGCCCAACGGTGTTCGTCAATATCCTTTTTAATCTGATCATGGATTTTCATATAAGCGGGTAGCATATTTTTCACTTCATTTCTATCTTTTCTCTATTGTACCCCAATAAACTAGAAAAAGTCAAACTTCGCCTTGTTTAGTTGGTAATTCGCCCTTATTTGTGATAGAATATTGAAAAAAGATATTTCTTTTGAGAAAGGAAAAAGATGAGCAACATTTCAACTGATTTGCAAGATGTAGAAAAAATCATCGTATTGGACTATGGTAGCCAATACAACCAGCTGATTTCACGCCGTATCCGTGAGATTGGTGTTTTTTCAGAACTAAAGAGCCATAAAATTTCAGCTGCTGAAGTTCATGAAATCAATCCTGTAGGAATTATCCTATCAGGTGGTCCAAACTCTGTATACGAAGATGGTTCATTTGATATTGACCCAGAAATCTTCGAACTTGGAATTCCAATTTTGGGAATCTGTTACGGTATGCAGTTGTTGACACATAAACTTGGAGGAAAAGTTGTTCCTGCAGGTGATGCTGGAAATCGTGAATACGGTCAATCAACTCTAACTCATACACCATCAGCTCTTTTTGAATCAACACCTGATGAACAGACTGTTTTGATGAGTCATGGTGACGCAGTTACTGAGATTCCTGCTGATTTTGTTCGTACTGGAACTTCAGCTGACTGTCCATATGCAGCCATTGAAAACCCAGATAAACACATTTACGGTATCCAATTCCACCCAGAAGTTCGTCATTCTGTATACGGAAATGATATCCTTCGTAACTTTGCCCTTAACATCTGTAAGGCTAAAGGTGATTGGTCAATGGATAACTTCATCGATATGCAGATCCAAAAAATCCGTGAGACTGTCGGTGATAAACGTGTCCTTCTTGGTCTATCCGGTGGGGTTGATTCATCTGTAGTTGGGGTTCTTCTCCAAAAGGCTATTGGTGATCAATTGATCTGTATCTTCGTGGACCACGGTCTTCTTCGTAAAGGAGAAGCGGACCAAGTTATGGACATGCTTGGTGGTAAGTTTGGTTTGAATATCGTCAAAGCAGACGCAGCTAAACGTTTCCTTGATAAACTTGCTGGCGTTTCTGACCCTGAACAAAAACGTAAAATCATCGGTAACGAGTTTGTGTATGTATTTGATGACGAAGCAAGCAAGCTCAAAGATGTGAAATTCCTTGCTCAAGGTACTTTATATACAGATGTTATCGAGTCTGGTACGGATACAGCTCAAACTATCAAGTCACACCACAACGTGGGTGGTCTTCCAGAAGACATGCAATTTGAATTGATTGAACCACTCAATACTCTCTATAAAGACGAAGTTCGTGCCCTTGGTACAGAACTTGGTATGCCAGACCATATCGTATGGCGCCAACCATTCCCAGGACCAGGACTTGCTATCCGTGTTATGGGTGAAATCACAGAAGAAAAGCTAGAAACAGTTCGTGAGTCAGACGCTATTCTTCGTGAGGAAATTGCTAAAGCAGGTCTTGACCGCGATATCTGGCAATACTTCACTGTTAATACAGGCGTTCGTTCAGTTGGTGTTATGGGTGACGGTCGTACATATGACTACACGATTGCAATCCGTGCTATCACCTCTATCGATGGTATGACTGCTGATTTTGCTAAGATTCCATGGGAAGTCCTTCAAAAGATTTCTGTGCGTATCGTAAATGAAGTGGATCATGTTAACCGTATCGTCTACGATATTACAAGTAAACCACCTGCAACAGTTGAGTGGGAGTAAAATATAAGAGTAACTTTGGCTAAGAAACCTTAATTTAACAGCATTTGAATTGTTTTAATTGGTCTTAAAAATGAGGTGAATTCATTTGAATTGTCTCCAAAGTGTCTCCAAAAGAAGTTCGATTTATGAACTTCTTTTTTATTTCATTTTGATAGAGGTATACAAAAGGCAGGTATTTACACCTGCCTCGTTTTTTTATATAGCTTTAACATTAGTATTTATTCCCCGAGATAATTTCAAAAATATCTAATCCTTGTTCGATTTGCTCGTTTAATTTTTTTACTTTTTGTGTCGCAATTTGCTTATAGTCATCTAAAGGAATTTTTTCAAATGAAAAATCGTTATAAAAATAGTTGTCTAATTTTTCTTTTTGTTTATTGCTTAACTCTCTAGAAAATGTGATGTGAATCAAACAATCACCTTCTAGTCCAATTCTTTCCACTACACTATGTTTAATGTATTCTCCAGACTTAGAAATGTAAAAGTTATCAATTTCCTTCATTTCAATTTTTCTTATAGAACTACCAAATGCTGGGGCATCTTTTTTATAGTGAAAAATGTATATTGGTTGTGTAGGCATAGATTCCCAAGCTCTATTACTAGGCAGAGAAAGTAACTTTTTTTCTGATTTTTCAATAAGCTGTTTATAATAAACTATATCACTTTCACGCTCCTCAGCTTTTAGTATTATGCTGTTTCGAGAAAGAATTTGGCTAACATTTTTTTTTTTGCTTCATTACTGAGTAATAGATGTCAATTCCTGCATTATACGCTTCTCTTGCATCACGTTCTCGATATATACTGAGTTTAATATCGTAATGTTTGTAATTGTCACAGCATAATGCCATTAAAATGTATGATGAAAGTGTATAAGTTGCTCCTCCATAGTGGTCTTGTTCATAAAAATATCCTAAATTCAAATCCTTAAGGAATACATCTATTTTACCAAGATCTAATTCGTAAAGATTTTTTCCTTTATATTCAATGGGTACAAATTTATGAGAAGAAATTTTTATGTCTCTATCAGCTATAAGATAGTTGAGACTACCGCCATTTTTTAATAAATAAGTAATACTCTCATACGTTTGATAATCGTAACCTATGTTTTCTTTTCCATTGTCAACAAACAATATTGGAGAATCTGACATTTTAGTTAATGCAAGTTCCTTTACATTTGTATATGAAACGGATTCTAGTTTTTCTTTTTTCTGATTCAGTCTATCTTTAATCCAGTTGATTATGTACATTGTCCACCTCGCTACACTCCTTACCCCTAACCAGTAACCAGTATGTCCAGTCTTAGGGAAATTATTTTTCTTTAATAAGTTCTTCATATTTGCTCAATCAAGACTTTAGTCTTTTCAATATAGCCATCAATGAAACTGGTATGGTCAAGCATAACCTTATCTTCAAAAGTGATATACTCAGTTGGCTTTTCAATGCCATAAACTGACTGCAAAAGGTCAAGCCAAAAAGGCTGTGAATCTTGTCGTTCATTCCCTCTATCTTTCCAATGTGCAACAAACTCATTTGCTTGATTCTTCTGTTCCTTTAGTGTCATCACAGTCTTGTTAGACTGATCACTGTTCCCCTTATCTAACATCACATACCTCACATATTTCATCAGCAAAAGGGATTTAATAGTTATTTAGTATATTGTGTGAGCAATGCACTAAAGGGTACTCCTTTACCAATTTTTCATATTCACTCTATTATACCATTTAAGGATAAAAATTCAGTCTTCAATAATTTTTTAGACATATCCAAAAAACTTTGAGACATAAAACTCAAAGTTTTTTATTTCTCCTATCTCTAAACCATTCCATTTGCTCTCGTTCTTCTTTTGCTAAATAGCTATTAGGATGCTTTTTGATGTATAATCTCCTTCTAAGATGTTCGTTCCATCGGTCTGCTTGTTTTTCACTGTCTAGTATCAATGGCTTTAATTCAGCGGAGTCACCAGAGGAAAAATAAGCTAATATTTCATTCCCTTTTTGATATTTTTTGATATACCCAAGATAGTTACCACCCCAGTGATTACTGTCTTCATGTTTACTCTGTAAAACAGTCATTTCCTCAAAAACTCTGTCAATCAATTTGGATATCCTAGTAACATGGAGCAAATCCGAATATTCATCTGTTAGTTCTTCTTTTGCATTGAGAGCCTCAAGCTCGTCTAAAAAATTATCATCCCAAGAAGAGCTATAAATTCCTAATAATTTCGAAGATTCAAATTCAATAATTCTCTTCTTATATCCCTGAGCTTCTTTTTGAATAGCAACCATAGATTCAATACTATGATATTCAAATCCTTCTCTCTCATTTATAAATTGCTCAAACTTGTCTTTCAACACCTCCTCATAAAACAAAGATAAAACTCTTTCAATCTTTGCCAATCTATTCTCCCCCTCCTGCCTACTCGGGAAGGATGAATTATAAAAACTTACAAAGTATTCTATATCCAATGTAAAGATATCTTCAAAAGAATTCTCATGTGTACCAAATCTTTCACTGGCTCTAAAAATACCTGTCATAAGTAATTCCCAGTTATCCTTAACAAGAAGGCTATACACCTTTTTAGTATCTTTGACATTTTGCTTTATTTTCTCAAACACAATATTTAATGGGACATAACCTAAAACAATTCTCCATAAGTTTTCATCATATTTTTCATACAAAATATCTAGCATCAATGCTGTTGGAAAAAACGTCTCCATTGTACGCTGTTCCGACTCACTTCCGAAAAAAATTTCGTCATATGATTTGAACATCATATTTCGTTTTCTAAAATTGATTTGTTCTTCTTCATTTAATCCAAAGCCGGTATCGGTTGGACTAATTTTACAATTATTGTAAATTGCCCTAACTGCTGAATTGGTAAATAAATGAGGATTTTTTTTATTTATTTTTCCTCCTCGAATTTGTCCAATTAAAGGGGCATTTTTTGAATATATTTCTTCATTTGACAACTTGCTATATTTTGGATTCTGTTTTTTCTTTTTACCATGTTCCCAATAGTATTCCCGAGAAGATACTTCTTTACGTTCTCTATTTATCTCTCTCACTTTACAATCTAACCGAAGGGAAGCAATATCGAGCAAGTATTTCTTAGTATTCTTGAACTTCATACAAAACCTGGTATTTCTTTCATTAAAATAAATTATTTATGCCTAAATTATACCACGTTTTTTGACTTTATAATAATATCAGGGATATTTATATCTCGAAAAATAAAAAGTCCAAAAGCTGGCCAGCAAAGGACGGATCGAAACAATATGATTACTATGCGGTAAAGGTTTAGTTTTGCATATTACTGTTTCACCGTTTCTTTTTTGTGCCATTCTTGCATCTACTCGGTAACTGTAATAGCTCATTTGTTTCTTTCCGTCTGAGGACAGGAAAGGACAACTTATGCTAAAAGCTAAAGTTAAAGCTCTCTATTGTGAATTACTTGGTCAAGCTATCAAACAAGAATTGATTGAGCAAGGTAAAGCTCAGAACAGTATCTTTTATTATAATTTTGATGAACCTATAGAAATCTCTGCTCCTGCCGTTAGTCAAATCCTAAGAGGTAAACGAAATATTACCTTAGACACTGTAGATGCCTTGCAAGAAACACTAAATCTTCCTAATGTAAAGAGTGTTTTCTTCCCTAGTATTGACTTTTGCAAGTTTCTCATTACTCAATTGACAGAACTTATTCTTTCTGAAGGACACGATTCCACAAAGCATCTTTTCAAATCCAAAAAGAAAGGTATTCAACAAAATCTCTCAACCTTGGCAACTGACTTATATGATTTCTTCCCTGATTTTCCAAAGGAAGAAACATCTTACCAAATTGCTGATAGCCTAGTTGAATGGTTAATCGAATTCGTCTCACTCGTAGCACAACTTTGAGTGCTACACTTTCAAAAATCTTGAAATCAAGAAAAGTCTAAAACGTCTATCATAGATATGTACTTAGCTAAGACAGTCCAGCTCACGACTCAAACTGAGCACGTCCCCCTAACAAAACAATTAAGCCATAAAGGAGGATAAAACCCATGGCAATTAAAACCAAACACAAGAAAGATGGCTACTCAGCCACAACTGCAACGGAATATGTCATTCCTACTAAACCGATTCACAGTTTAAGCACTGAGCTTGAACCCCAACAACTCTTTGAAGATGGAAAGCCAACCGGTGAGATTATCGCCTACAAGGCAACCTTTGTTCAAGAAGGGCTTGAACCTTTCCAAGTAAAATTTGAAGACAAGGTCAAACTTCCTGAATTTCTAAGCTTGATTGAATTTGAAAATCTCCAAGCCGTTGAGGTTCGCTACAATGTCTACTTCAAAGCTGACGGTATCAAGGAGGTCAAATAATGGCAACTAAAGCAGATACTGTCCTGCAATCTTACTTGCTCCAGAGCCTCAACATGGCTCTTGGGGCTCTGATGCAGGGGGAAACAAGCTACACCAATAGCTTCAATATTGTCATTCAAGAGGGTGGCTTCATCTTCATCCCTAGGCTTCCTTGTGCCTACATCCTAGATGATGAACTCTATAACAAAATCTTCTTGATTGCTAACGCTTCCTTGTACCCTCACTATACACTTCTGAAACAGAATGCCACTTACTTTATCCCTCTCAAGACAGATGACATTCATGTTCAGCGTGGACTCTTCTTCCCTTGGAAGGTGGGTATCTCAAAACGTTTGGTCATCCCTGACCTTGACAAGTACACATCCAACCTACCAAAGAATCAGATTCCAATTATGGAAAATTTTACTCTCAATCTTGATAAGGTGAACCACATGGCTATCTGTGGAAACTCGGGCTCAGGGAAAAGTTATGCCCTTACCTACCTGCTCTCCGTTCTCAAAAATCAGAGCGACCTCATCATCGTAGACCCTAAGTTTGATTCCCCAAGTCGTTGGGCTCGCGAACACAAAATAGCAGTCATTCATCCCGTGGAGAACCGTTCTAAGTCTGATTTCGTTTCAGAGGTCAATGAGCGTTTAAGTCAATGCCTAAATCTGATTCAACAACGGCAAGCAATTCTATATGACAATCCCCGTCATGAATTCGCACATCTCACAATTGTCATAGACGAGGTACTGGCTCTTTCAGAGGGAGTCAATAAGGCAATCAAGGAATCTTTTTTCTCTCTTTTGTCACAAATTGCTCTACTTGGACGGGCTACAAAAATTCACTTGCTCTTAGTAAGCCAGCGATTTGACCACACCACGATTCCAGTATCAGTACGGGAACAGCTTAATGTTCTAATTCAGATTGGAAATATAAATAGCAAATCTGTTCAATTTTTGTTCCCTGACCTAAATCCTGAAGGTATTGTTATTCCGACTGGACACGGCACTGGCTTGATACAGGTCATTGACAATGAGCATCCCTATCAGGTACTCCCACTACTTTGTCCTACATACTACACAACGGAAGGTATTCTCTAATGATAAAAAAATCATTCTTCATGAGGACTTACAACCTCAACATCTACTTGATTCTCTTTTCACTTATAACAGGATTTCTTGGATGGTCATTAGACTTTCTAGCGAGCACTATTGCCCTAACGCTTCCTATCGCCCTTGACCTTTCGCAAGTCAGTAGCTATCTAACAATGGGAAGCCAATACTCTTATACGGTTATGAGCTACTTACTAGGTGCATTGTTTGCATCCGTTACGCTTGAAATCATGAATCGTGTTCGATTTGATAATCTTTTCAACTATTTCAAATCCATCTACCACACTTTCAAGCTCCGTAATTTCCTGACACAACGTGAAAAATCAGAGAAAGTCACAAAAATAGATAACCAAACCATTACAACCCACAACCCAATCAACGGCAGCTTCAATCGTTGTGCTCGTAAGAGTGTTGTAGACATCCAAAAAGATGAAGTCAGAGTATTCATTAAAGTCCCAAGAGACCAGCAGGGGCAAAAAGTCTTGAGTGATATGACTTCCCAACTAAAAGAGGAAGTATCTAGTCAGCATCCTGACTACTACTTCTCTGCACCTAATCGGGGTCGCAATAACCTTTGGTTAGTTGGTAAAAAACGGTAAAAGAGGGGGCTATGGCTTGCGTTTAGCAGTAGCCAAATAGCTCCCTTCTTTTCTATTGACCAAGATAAATGGGGGTTACTACGACCCCCCATTTATCCAATAATCAGTAATCACAGAAATGAGGTGAAAAATGGCAAAAGAACAACGTTCTAGCAAGTGGACATTCTTATTCTACAAAGAGAGCGCCCCTGCAGACTATCTTGTAATTCTTGAAGAATTGCATATTCCCTTTATCTTGAGCCCGTGGCACGATAAAGACATCAATCGCCAAACAGGAGAATTGAAAAAGGCTCACAAACACGGAGCATTCTTCTTCGATTCACTCAAGAGCTACAAACAAGTATCTGAACTAATCAAAGATAAGCTGAACGGCCCTTCTCACGTGGAAGTTGTCCAATCTCCAAAAGGACTCTTTGACTACTTTACCCACGCTGAGAATAAGGATAAAACGCAATATGATCTGAATGATATTGAGGTAGGCTGTGGATTTAACCTTGATAAGTTCCTTGTAGAGATGAACTCAGATGACTTCATGCAAGAGGTGGTGGATATCATTGAACAGAATGACTTCACTGAGTTTGAAGAGCTAGTATGGTATGCACGTGCGAATCATACTCCCCTTCTTGGGCTCATCATTGAACGTACCTACTTCTTTGCTAAGTATCTTGATTCTCGGCGTTGCAATCCTCAGCGTAGCAATATCAAGAAGGAGGAAGAAAATGAATAGTAAAAATCTGTTGACTATTACTTCTGATGATTTGGTTAAACTAGGCTACGCAAAAGCTACAGCTCAACAAATTATTAGACAAACTAAGTTGAATATGGTACAACAAGGGTATACCATTTACAACAATAGACGATTAGGAACTGTTCCAATCGAAGCTGTTGAGGAGATTCTTGGCTTTAAGTTACTGAACGAATAGAAAGTAGGTAATTTATGGCTAAAACAAACTTCCAAGATGTGTATATTGATGATAAAGGTCAATTCTACTATGAAGTTAGCCTAGGTAACGATAAAATCACTGGTAAACGTATCAAGAAAAAGTCTCGTAAAGACTCAAATGGTAAAAAATTCACTACTGCAAAAGAAGCCTATACAGAAGCGATTAGGGTCAAAAATGACTATCTTCAGTCAGATGGATACTCTAATTACGATATGACTTATGAGCAGTTCATGAATACAGTTTATTTACCTTACTATCAGTCAGAAGTAAGCGAACATACTTATGCAACACGTCAGCCGTCCTTAAAAATTGTTTTCAATCGATTTGGGAAGAAAAAACTCAAAGACATAACTGTTCGTGAAGTTCAGAACTTTAGAACATGGCTATTAGCTAAAAATGGTGGTAATTATTCGCAAGCCTATGCAGGTCTTACTTTTGGAACTTTTAGAAAGTCATTGGATTTCGCTGTTGATATGCAATATCTACAGAAGAATGTTTCAATGAAAGTAAAATCTATTCCAAAAGGGAAAAGTATCGCTGAGTATTGGACAAAAAACGACTTTGAAGAAGTTATTAGCAATATCTGCATTTCTGATTTCTATGAGCATTTATGCTTTGTTATGCTGTGGCTCTACTTCTGTACCGGGGTGCGTGTGAACGAAGGAACAGCAATCTGGTGGAACGATATTGATTTTGAGAAAAAAGAGCTCAGAGTGGCTCATATGCTGATTATGACTAATAAGAATAATTGGCAAAGACAGAACCACACTAAAACAGATGCTGGTCTCCGTATCGTTACTTTAGATGATGATACCATCCAAATCTTGAAAGCATGGAAAGAACGTCAATCTGAACTTGGAAAAGTAAATTTTGTTTTAAGTTACGATGGTAACCCTATGCTTAAATCAACCATTTCAAGAATCATTAAGCGTTATGCCAAATTAGCAAATGTCCCATTGATTCAAGCAAAAGGTTTACGACATTCTCACGCATCCTACCTTATTAACGAGCTTAACGCATCGGTGCTGATCGTTTCAAAACGACTAGGACACTCAAGTCCAGAGATCACTTTGAAGCACTATGCTCATATGTGGTCAGGAGTTGATAAGGAACTGGCTAATGAAATGACTGGATTAATCAATATACAACACGCTAAAAATACAAAAGTTAATTTCAATGGAAATCAAGCAATACTGAGAGAGTCTCCAAAACTGTCTCCAAAATCATAACCACACGCTAAAAACACTGTTATATAAACGATTTGACGACCTTATTTAGTCGTTGAGTGGGAATAGAGTTAATGAGTTAAAAAAAGCCTAGAAATCAATATTTCTAAGGCTTTTTATTTTGCTTTAACAACAATTTAACAACAAAAACTATTTTTCAGTATTTAAACCTAATATCATTTTAACCTTTTTGGTACTTTCTATATACATACCTTTCTTAGACTCGCTAACAATTCTAGCATAGTCTCTATTATCTTCAGACAATTCATAAATACTATAAAAATTATTATTAAATTAAACCCCACTAATCAAATCATTTTCTTCATTCATTATTTCATCGCTACATCAAGTTTCTGAATATATTTCTATTAAACCTTCATAAACAGTTAAACAATAAACCCTGATTAATCAATTTTTAAATGTATCTTACCCTTTACTACATCCGGTATATGCTTTGAAGTAATTTCATATTCGACAGTTTGAGGTACATTTTCAAACATTAGTATCGATGGAAATGCCATTGAGGAGTTATGTTTCAAATACTCAATGCCAAATCTTAAAATATCAAATTCTGAATTTGTAAAATTTTTATATATAAATATGTGTTCTAAAGAGTTTTTATAGTTGTATTTTTGATCTTCATAACCAGGTCTCGTAGTATATGCGATAAGTGGATTAATATTAATTCTTTCTATATTTGATGGGATTATTTGAAAATAAGCGTAAGCATCAACTGAGTCACTTTCTTTAATTTTAAATAGAAATTCATCTAATTCAATTCCCTGTATCTCCTCAATTATGTTCTCTCCTGGATAAAGCAAGTTATTATGTTTTAGCAGACAACCTTTTGGTACCATCAGTTTTATATCGATATCTTCATCATATGTTTTACCTAAGTTAGAAACGATTAATTCGACAAATTTAATGTTATCTATGTATGTGAAATATTCAATGTACTCTTTGTAAGATACTATTTCCCAATATAATTTGTTTAATTTAGAAAAGCGTTTCTTTTCCTTATCAGACCCTATATACGAAGGTCTACTGTTACCAAAAGGAATTTTCACCTGAAATTTATCTTTCCTTAAATTTCCTAAGTGCCAAAAATTTTCATGTAGTTTGATTTGGTTTTCTTTAGCGAAATCATTTATAGTATCTTTGAATTCATCACTAATAACCACAGAATCAGCCATTTTATAAAGAAAATCAACATTCGCATCTTCTTTTGAAGGCATGATCAACTTTTTGGTTTTATCTTCTAATATACCTGATTCTTCAGAAATTACGGTACTGTTTAGTTCATCTATATATTCATTAATCCTACTTTGTTTTTCATTGATAAATTTTGACTCCAGTAAACTAAATTGTTTAGGTAAAACATTTTCGTCAGATAATGTTTTTTTATCCCTTATTGTCAAAAACGGTTTTATATTTTCGTTTTGATAAGTTTCTTTTTCTGAAATTAATTTTAAAAAATAAAGTGATAGATGATTTGTAAAAAGCCTTTGAAAATCAATCTCATCTTTAACTATAAAAAATATCCCTCTATCTTTATATCTTTCTTTAAATTCTTGCACTTTTTCATATTGCTTAATGTCTATATTAGACGGAATTATCGGAGCTTCTAAAAAGTACATAAAAACTTGTTTGTCAGCTGATAGCATCTCCTCAATTTCTTCTTCCGTTCCGGATCCATAATTATCTGTTGCAGTACCAAATCTTGTCCAAAATATAGCAACAGCTGCATCACATTCCCTAACAATTTGCTTATTTAATAATTCCTGTGGTTTATCACCTGATTCAGGAAAGCTATCCGTTGACCAATGCTTGATTGATACTTGTATATTATTCAAACTACCATACAGTTTATTAAAATTATCAACAGCTTCCTTAATTAATTGAAGATAGCCAGGGCAAGAAATTAATAAATCGTAAATAGTCACTCCTTCTCTTGGCATCCATGTATCCTCCGAAAATTTAATACTATACAAATTTAACCTATTGTAATTATAAAGCAAAAAAACAGCAAAATCAAATTCTCTTACTGTTTTATTGGTTATAAACAATTGGAAATCAATGGTTTAGAACAAAGGTATCTACAACACAAAAGAGTAAATTAGGCTATGTTAATAGCATTTATCCCTTAGCGACTGCTCTTGTAGAAACTTATGGCAATGATGTAAAGCCATATTGGAAAAAAGATGATATTAATAAGGCAACAGAGAAAGCCAGTAATCGTATAGTGAGATTTATCTTTGGATAAAAAATAGTGTAGGCTGAAGAGAATTCTTTAAAACTAGCTTGCTACAATTATTCTTTGACAGATCTAAATGAAGTAACAATAGAAAATAAGAACGGAAATAGATTTTCCTGTAAGATAATACCGCTGGATCATGAACTTCAGTGGTATTATTTTTTATGATCTCAATATTAGGAAAATTTTTCAACCTCTACTCCTCTTTTTAAATCCCTGAAACCATGCTATAATATAGTAAGTATAGCTCCAATAACCTGATTATAAAAGTCAGCGATAAAGATTTCTTACATCATCCGTAAGTATTATTCTACTCTGATTCATATTATAATGATAGTAACAAAAAATGGAGGTGTTTCACATGGACACAATTTTACGAGTAGAATCATTAAAAAAGTATTATGGGAAAGGTCCCAATATTACCAAAGCCTTGGATAGCATATCTTTTCAAGTTGTAAAAGGTGAGTTCTTAGGAATTATGGGGAGTAGCGGTTCTGGGAAAACAACTCTTCTTAACTGTCTAGCCACAATCATCAAGCCAACTGACGGTTCCATTCAAATGCAAGAAAAGGATTTAGGTCAGTTAAAAGGGAGCCAATTAGCAGATTATAGAGGCAAGGAAATTGGCTATCTCTTCCAGAATTTTGAGCTCTTGGACAATCTTACAGCAAAAGAAAATATTTTACTTCCCTTATCTTTGCACAAGGTCGATGCCAACGAAAGCAAGGTTCGGTTAGAATTACTTTCCCAATATCTGGATATTTCTGAACTTCTGGATAAGTTCCCTTCTCAATTATCAGGTGGTCAACGGCAAAGGGTAGCTGCTGCGCGCGCCTTAATTTTAGACCCTAAGATTGTATTTGCGGACGAGCCCACAGGAGCTTTGGATTCAAAAAATGCGACCATTTTGATGCAAAAATTATCCGAAATGAATCAAGTGGAAGAAACCACCATTCTCATGGTGACCCACGATTCCGTAGCAGCTAGCTTTTGCAACCGCATCTTGTTTATCCAAGATGGAAAACTATTCCATGAAATCCGTCGCGATTATCCAAGAGAAAGTCAAGAAGACTTCTATCACAGAATACTAAAGGTCATGGCTGCACTAGCTGGAGGTGATGGTAATGTTTTCTAAATTAGTCTCAAGAAATAGCAAAAGAGATCGAAAAAATAACGGCCTGTATTTCAGTTCTATGGTTCTGTCTATTATCTCCTTTTACATCATCCTTTCTTTGACTCATCAAGATGTGATGCACTTTCTAAAACAAATAGAAAGTGACGCTGTAAATAAACTCTTTAGCATGATTCCCATTCTTTATGTAGCAACGCTCTTTATTCTCTTTTTTCTAGTTTACTTCTCAAGCAGTATGCAGATGGAAAGAAGAAAACATGAATTTGGTGTTTATCTCACACTGGGCATGCGAAGAAGCAAACTCTTCTTACTGCTCCTACTCGAGGATTTGAGAAACAGTGTCCTTGCCCTTGGAATAGGCCTTCCTATTTCCATCTTAATTTCAGAATTGATTAGCCTAATAACCGCTAAAATTGTGGGACTAGGGATTATTGAACATCAATTTTCTCTATCTACCACAGCTCTACTCTATACAGTCATCGGCTTCCTAGCCGTAAAATTAGCTGTTTTTGTCCTTTTAAGTGCAAAGACTGCCAATATGGAAATCGGAAACCTGCTCGCCTATTCTCCTTCTGGGATGAAGAAACTACTCCCCAAGGGGGTGTACCTTCTTGCTTCTGTCCTCGGAATTTTGCTTCTAGGAACAGCCTATTACATGGGTATGAGTGGACAAGCTTGGGAAAATGTCATAACAATGGGCATCACCGTTCTCTTAGGAACTCTGGGAACTATCCTACTCTTCTTTGGTATGCGTTTATTTATAGACTTTTTGGTCAAGCTTGGAAACAATCGAAAACTTCATGCCTATAATTTTAGACAGATTCAGGAATTAGTTATCCAACGCTCAACTATACTGGCTGTCTGCTCCCTCTTAATTTTCTCTGCCTTGTGCCTCTTTGGAGCAGGTGTGGCCATTACAAGCGGCAATCCAGGCAATCAAACCCACGTATTGGATTATACATTTAGAGATAGTAAGCAGGAAACAGATGAAAATCTTGATGTAAATGCAGTTAAAAAAGAGCTTGAAGCTGCCGGGCTAGTATCACAGTTTTCAAAGATTCTGCAAATTAAAGTAGGCCAAACTAAAGAACACGAATCCGTGTCCTTTGAAGAGGTCATCAAGGAGTTGAAAAATCAAAAAGACAACAAGAACAAGGAAGTTTTGCTCCATAAATTTAAACAGTCTACTAATTCCCACCTCATACCAGTTTCCGAATACAATGAACTTAAAAAGGCTGCCAATCTTCCTCCTCTAGAACTAACTAATAAGGAAGCATATTTGTATATGGGGAAAGATTTTCTGCCAGATGAAAGTCTCGTCAACTCTGTCCTAAAGACAAAGCCTCAAATCAAAGTCATGGGAAATGATGTAAAATTGATTGGCGAGGTGGAGTCTTTGCCAATCGTAACGGATCATGAGATAACCCTCTCTGTCGCTCTCATAGTTCCAGATGAGATTTTCATGAGCTATACAGACGGTCGCTATTCGAACTATGTTAGCGGTATCTTGGCTCCTGAGCTAGTCAAGGAAAAAGGCTTGATGAGAGCTATCTCAGATACCAATGAAAAGCTAAATCAAACCTCTCTTGGCTATGAAAGCTATATACAAAATATGGGAAGACAATTGTTTTACATTATCTCTGCCAGCTATGTCACCATCTATCTGTCTATCATCTTCCTTGTTGTCGCAAATACAATTATCGGCGTTCAGTTTTTGATGGGACAAAGACAATCCTATAGACGATACCAGACCTTAATCCATCTTGGTGCCAACTACGAAACTCTTTGTAAATCGTCAGAAAAGCAAGTCAACTGGTATTTCGGTCTACCAATAGCCCTTGCACTTATCAGTAGTAGCTTCGGAGTGAGCTCCCTCCTCACAGGAATAGTGCCCACTAGCGCAAGAATGGTTATGGGGCAGAGATTTATCACAGCCATGCTGATCGTACTGCTCTTAGCTGGCTTTGAAGTCATCTATATCAGAATTGTAAAGAAAAATAGCAACAAGTACTTATTGTCATTAATGGAACCCAAAAGAGATGAATAAGGTAGAATAAAATAGGAAAAGGAGGAACCGATATGAAGCATATTCTGGTTATTGAAGATGAAGCCTTGATTCGAGATGAAATTGTCATCTTGTTAGAGAAAGCGGGTTATCAAGTTGATAAGTTGACTGACTTCAAAGATACAAGCCAGCAAGTGCTGCAATACGATACAGATCTAATCATACTGGATTTGAATTTGCCAGGAGAAACAGGTTTTCAAATTTGTAAAAATCTCAAGTCAAAACGCTCTGTCCCTATATTGGTTCTCACTTCCCGTGAACAATTAAAAGATGAAATCTACGCCCTGAAATTAGGGGCAGATGAGTATCTAACAAAGCCTTTCAAGAAAGAAAGATTTTTGGCACGTATAGAAAATATCTTGAAACGCTATGAAGGCAGACAAAATCTACTTGAAAAAGATAATTTTCTGCTGGATAGACAGACCTATACCCTTTATATCAATGGACACTCGATTTTACTCCCCCAAAATCAAGGGAAATTGTTAGAAACTTTATTAGTGGCAACTGATTCTGTCGTCACAAAAGAAGAACTAAGCATGAAACTGTGGAATACAACTGAGTTCATCGATGAAAATGCCCTTCAAGTAAATATTGCAAGACTCAAAAAGGTGATGAAACAGGCTGGTATTGCACTTCAAGTCAAGTCCGTCAGAGGTATCGGTTACAAATTGGAAGAGGAAAGGGAATATGAAACAGAATCCTAAATATTTGGCTACCTATCTGCCTTGGTTACTTGTTCTCTTAGCATTTGATTTATTCACAGCTGTCCTGCTTTGGCTTTCAGACGTGAGAAAGTTTCAAGCCCTCATCATTCTCTATCTTTTAGCTACTGTCCTGCTCTTTTTCATCCTATCATTCCTACTGATAAGAAAAGAAAGAAAAAAATCCGCTGCCTATAAAGCCTTCATAGCCAATCCCAAGGTCGATACTGAGCTGGAATTATTGCGTTTATCAAGTGCCTCAGAGAAAGAAAGCATCGAAGAAATCGCAAATGCGCTTTACCAAAGGCAAGCGGAAATAGGAAAGCTCAACTCATTACTAGCCGAATACGAGGACTATGTTGAAAAATGGGCTCATGAAATCAAACTCCCTCTATCGCTTCTTTCCCTCCTTTTGGACAATCAAAGTGACCAGTTGCCAAAGGATACAACTTTTAAGTTGGACTATGTGAAAAATCAAATCCAAGGAAATGTATCACAGATACTATTCTATTACAGGGTGAAAAGTGAAAAAAATGATTTTCTATTTGAAGACCTTGACCTCCAAGAGTGTATCCAAGATCTTTTGGAAAACTTTGATCCCTTGCTCAAAGAAAAGAAATTTACGATTCAGCTAGAGAACATACAAGGAATCTGCTACACCGATCAACGCAGTTTTGAATTTATCCTCTCTCAAATACTCGCCAACGCCCTTAAATATAGCTCTGACAAGCCCGAACTCAGTATTTCTATGTCAAAAGATAAGGGGCGCACAAGTCTGATTATTAGGGATAATGGTTGCGGAGTTAAAGCTTGTGACCTCCCTCATATCTTTGAAAAAGGCTTTACAGGTGATTCAGGTGATACAAGGAAAAAATCAACAGGTATGGGGCTCTATCTAGTCAAACAATTAGCAGATGCTTTAAAAATCGAAATCACAGTAAATTCCGAATGGATGCAAGGGTTTGAAATCTCTCTTTCTATTTAGTCAATTTTTCGATTAAGAAAATTGCCTAATCATAGAAAGCACATATGCTATATCAAAAAGGAAAGCACTTCTGCTTTCCTTTTTTATTTGCGTTTCTTCTTCGCTTTCTTCATTTTGTTAGCCATGCGTTTCATGGACTGTTTCATAGCAAATTCACCGATTTTACCTTTTAGTCCACCACCAAACATCTGGCTCATATCTGGCATTCCCGCTCCTCCTAGAGCTGATAAGTCAGGCATACCACCTTGTCCCATCATTCCTTCAAGGGCAGACATATCCATTCCTCCCATATTTGGCATATTTTTAGGAAGATTGTTTGGATTGATTCCCATCTGCTTCATCATCTTGTTCATATCTCCAGACATAACACCTTGCATGAGCTGTTTAGCCTGGTTAAAGTCTTTGATGAATTTATTGACTTCGACAAAGGTATTTCCAGAACCTGCAGCGATACGACGGCGACGGCTTGGATTTAGCAAATCTGGATTTTCACGTTCTTCAGGTGTCATTGAAGACACAATAGCACGTTTGCGAGCAATCTGGCGTTCATCTACCTTCATGTTTTGAAGGGCTGGATTGTTAGCCATACCTGGAATCATCTTGAGCAAGTCTTCCATCGGCCCCATATTTTGCACCTGATCCAACTGATCAATGAAATCATTGAAATCAAATGTGTTTTCACGCATCTTCTCAGCCATTTCAAGGGCTTTTTGCTCATCGTATTCTTGAGAAGCTTTCTCAATCAAAGTGAGCATATCCCCCATACCAAGGATACGGCTAGACATGCGATCTGGGTGGAAGGTTTCGATATCTGTAATTTTTTCACCTGTACCAGTGAACTTGATTGGTTTTCCAGTGATGTGACGAACCGATAGAGCCGCACCACCACGAGTATCCCCATCAATCTTGGTAAGGATGACCCCAGTGACTTCCAACTGAGCATTAAACTCACGCGCAACATTGGCCGCTTCTTGACCAATCATGGCATCAACCACGAGGAGAATTTCGTTTGGTTGAGCCAATGCTTTTACGTCACGAAGTTCATTCATCAAAAGCTCATCAATCTGCAAACGACCTGCCGTATCAATCAAGACATAGTCATTATGATTAGCTTGGGCTTGTTCCAAACCTTGACGAACAATCTCAACAGCTGGAACCTCTGTTCCAAGAGCGAAAACCGGCACATCAATCTGTTGACCCAGAGTTTTCAACTGGTCAATAGCCGCAGGACGATAAATATCCGCCGCTATCATCAAAGGACGAGCATTTTCTTCTTTCTTGAGTTTGTTGGCCAATTTACCAGCAAAAGTTGTTTTACCAGCCCCCTGTAAACCAACCATCATGATGATTGTAGGAATCTTAGGTGACTTGATAATCTCTGCCGTATCAGAACCTAAAACAGCTGTCAATTCCTCATCAACGATTTTGATAATTTGTTGCGCAGGATTAAGGGTATCAATGACTTCATGTCCTACTGCACGCTCACGAACTTTCTTGATAAAGTCCTTTACAACAGGCAAGGCAACATCGGCCTCAAGCAAGGCCAAGCGAATTTCTTTGGTTGCCTCTTGGACATCAGCTTCAGAGATTTTTCCTTTTTTACGTAGATTTTTAAAGACGTTCTGCAAACGTTCTGTTAAACTTTCAAATGCCATTTTTCTTCCTCTTATTCTCTATTATCAATGCTTGTTAAAACTTCTATCTGCTCCTGCAGAAAGTTATCCTTGGGATAGCGCTCCAAAATCTGGTCAAAAATCTGACTACGGACAATGTAGTCCGAGTACATGTGCAATTTCATCTCATAATCTTCCAGAATCTTTTCTGTCCGCTTAATATTATCATAAACAGCCTGACGACTGACACCAAATTCCTCGGCAATTTCAGCAAGGCTATAATCATCAGCGTAGTAGAGCTCGATATAATTCATTTGCTTATCTGTCAAAAGCGCCGCATAAAATTCAAAGAGCGCATTCATACGATTGGTTTTTTCGATTTCCATAACTTTTATTATACCAAAAAATCTATTATACTTCTACATTAGAAATCACTCTATCGGGTCAATCAAACCATTCTTCTATACAATAGATAGGACCTGATTAAAAATTTGCTCTATTATTTCCTTATCTTGAAAACGACGTCTGTAATTCTTACCATAAGTTGTAAAATGAGGAATTTTATCGTTTCAATCCCCCCTTAAACCAACGATAGGCGGTATTGACCTCAATGTCCTTGATGGTTTGAAGCATGAAACTGAAACCGCAAAAACATTAGGTGGGAGGAATTTTAACTAACATATGTAACAGGGGATAAACTAGGACACCTTTTATCCGAGGAATAAGTATCTGCGACCAAGAAAATGGTCTTACGAAATGAGTTCAACTAGCGCGTAAAAACCAACTTGAGTATATTTGTAGTCTTGATTTTCTTTGTGAGACTTAGGCATCATTTCTCAACCATTCTTACATTTATTATACTAACATACAACTCTACACATAGAAAAGTCCTTAGAAACTTGTAGTCTAAGGACTTTATCTTTCAACTGACTTTAGTGTTTTAATTTTACCCAATCACACTTCCGTTTGGTACAGCTGAATCAACTGTGAGAAGGGTTAATTGTCCATCATGTTCAGCTGAGAGAATCATCCCTTGACTGACATATTTCTTCATCATCTTGCGTGGTTTGAGATTGGCAACGATTTGAACTTTCTTGCCGACCAATTCTTGTTCGTTTGGATAGTATTTTGAAATTCCTGAGAGAATTTGACGATCTTCTCCATCACCAGCATCCAAGCGGAATTGAAGCAACTTATCTGAACCTTCTACTTTAGACACTTCTTTGACTTCTGCGACACGGATTTCGACCTTGTCAAAGTCTTCAAACTTGATTTCTTCCTTGTTTAGTTTGAGTTCAACTTCGTCTGGGTTCCACTCTTTTTCGACTGCTGGTTTGTTGCCTACCATTTGTTCCTTGATATAGGCGATTTCTTCTTCCATATCCAGACGTGGGAAGATTGGTGTTCCCTTAGCAACTACAGTCACACCTGCAGGGAAATCAGCCAAGTTCAAGTTCTCAAGGCTAGCAACTTCTGCTAAACCAAGTTGAGTCAAGACCGCGCGACTGGTTTTCATCATAAATGGATCAATCAAGTGAGCTACAACACGCAGGCTGGCTGCCAAGTGGCTCATAACACTTGCCAATTGATTGCGAAGTGCTTCATCCTTAGCCAAGACCCATGGTGCGGTCTCATCGATGTATTTATTAGTACGTGAAATAAGAGTCCATACTGCTTCTAGGGCACGTGGGTAGTCAACTGCTTCCATGTGAGTATGGTAGTCAGCGATTGATTCAGCAGCTACTTGAGCAAGAGCATGGTCAAACTCTGTTACACCCTCTACATAGGCAGGGACTTGCCCGTCAAAGTACTTATTAATCATAGAAACAGTACGGTTGAGGAGATTTCCAAGGTCATTGGCCAATTCGTAGTTGATACGGCCTACATAGTCTTCAGGAGTGAAGGTTCCGTCTGAACCAACTGGAAGGCTACGCATGAGGTAGTAACGAAGTGGATCTAGTCCATAACGCTCTACCAACATTTCAGGGTAAACGACATTCCCTTTAGATTTAGACATTTTGCCGTCTTTCATGACGAACCAACCGTGAGCAATCAAACGATCTGGCAATTTGATATCCAACATCATAAGAAGGATTGGCCAGTAGATTGAGTGGAATCGAAGGATGTCTTTTCCTACCATGTGGAAGACTGTTCCATTCCAGAACTTGTCAAAGTTACCATGTTCGTCTTGACCGTAACCAAGAGCTGTCGCATAGTTAAGAAGAGCATCAATCCAAACGTAGACAACGTGTTTAGGATTTGATGGTACCGGAACACCCCATGTAAAGGTTGTACGAGAAACTGCCAAATCCTCTAAACCTGGCTCGATAAAGTTGCGAAGCATTTCATTCAGACGACCATCTGGAGTGATAAATTCAGGATGAGCTTTGAAAAATTCTACTAGACGGTCTTGGTATTTGCTGAGACGAAGGAAGTATGATTCTTCAGATACCCATTCAACCTCGTGTCCTGATGGAGCGATACCTCCCGTTACATTTCCGGCTTCATCACGGAATACTTCTGCAAGTTGGCTTTCTGTAAAGAATTCCTCATCTGATACTGAATACCAACCAGAGTATTCACCCAAGTAAATATCATCTTGAGCAAGCAAGCGTTCAAAGACCTGCGCGACAACTTTTTCATGGTAGTCATCAGTTGTACGGATAAATTTATCGTATGAGATATCTAGTAATTGCCAGAGTTCTTTGACTCCAACAGCCATACCATCAACGTAGGATTGTGGTGTAATTCCAGCTTCTTCTGCTTTTTGCTGGATTTTTTGACCATGCTCGTCAAGACCTGTCAAATAAAAAACATCGTAGCCCATCAGGCGTTTGTAACGTGCTAGGACATCACATGCGATGGTTGTGTAGGCAGATCCGATATGAAGTTTTCCAGATGGATAGTAAATCGGCGTTGTAATATAAAAATTCTTTTCAGACATAATTTTTCCTTTCCAGGCAAATGAAACCTGTTTTTCTAACACTTCATTATATCACATTTTTAATGATTTTCGATAGGGAAATCCATACAAAAACAAGATAGACGAGTGTCCATCTTGTTGATTCTATTCATAACGAAGAGCTTCAATTGGATCAAGTTTCGATGCCTTGTTGGCTGGCAAAACTCCAAAAATCATACCCACGCTAGCTGAAACTGCAAGACTAAATAGGGCAACTGGGATTGATACTCCTACTTCTATACCAGCTATCAATCCTTGTAAGAGTAGACCAGCTATAGCTGTTAAGCCTGTCGCAATGGTTAGACCAATAACTCCACCAAGCAAGGTCAAAATCATGGATTCAATCAAAAACTGAATTAAAATATTGGCACGCGTTGCACCCAAAGCCTTACGGAGACCAATCTCACGCGTACGCTCCGTCACCGAAACCAGCATGATGTTCATAACACCAGTCCCTCCAACAAAAAGTGAAATTCCTGCAATGGCACTAATAATCGTAGTTATAAAACCGAACATTTGTTGTACTTCTTGGAAGGCTGCAGTCGCATCTGACACCTGATACTCCCCTTGCTGAAGACCAGCAATCTCGGTCAATTTTCTAGCTAATTCTGGTCCCACTGTTGGTGTCAAACTGGTATCATTGACACGGAAGACAATATCAGAAATTTCATCCATATTGAAGTTATTGGCAAGAGAAATATTAGTCGTAATTGGAAGTCCACCAATACCAAAAGTCTTGGCAGTCTTGGCCTCATCGCTGGTATAGACACCAATGACACGATAGCTAAAGCCACCAACATCTATAACCTGGTTAACAGCTTCTTGAGCAGATCCAAACAGGCTATTAGCAAGTTCTTGGTCTAGCAAAATGACACTGGCCACATCTTTATAATCCTGAGCTATGAGACTGCGGCCTGCAACAATTTCATTTTCAACCGCCTTCATGTAAGTAATATTTCCACCTGTCAAGCTAGCGCGCTCCACTTTTTTGTCTTTATAAGACAGGGTGGTATTGGTCGAGTTGGTTACATAGTAACTATCTACACCTTTAACTTTAGCAGCCTCCTTGACCCAAGCTTCTTGTGGTTTTGGTGGTTCCACAGGAACTTCCTCTTCTTTCCCAGAAACTGTCAATGCTGATTGCTTTTGGGTAAAAGAACCATCTTTGCTTTTGATAGGTGAGAAAAAAACATGGATATTCTTCTGTGACTTGGTCATGTTTTTATTGACCTGACGAGACATGGAATCACCTAGAGCCATAATCACAACAACAGATGAAACACCAATGATAATCCCAATCATAGTGAGAAAAGAGCGCATCTTGTGGGCCATTATAGATGAAAAGGCAAATTTCAGATTCTGCATCTTAGTTTTCCTCCTTTTCTAACTGAGCACTGTCAGACGAAATAACTCCATCCCGAATGACAATCTGGCGTTTAGCATAAGCAGCGATTTCAGGCTCATGCGTTACCATGATAATGGTTTTTCCTTCATTATTCAGTTCAACTAATAATTGCATGATTTGGTTACCTGTTTTGGTATCCAAGGCTCCTGTCGGTTCGTCCGCTAGGATAATAGAAGGATTGTTTACCAAGGCACGCGCGATAGCTACACGTTGCTTTTGACCACCAGATAATTCCGAAGGCAAATGATGACTACGTTCTGTCAATTCAACCTTGTCTAAATACTCCTCAGCTAACTTGCGACGTTTTGAAGCCGAAACTCCCGCGTAAATCAAGGGCAATTCTACGTTTTGCAGAGCGTTAAGTTTAGATAGAAGAAAAAACTGCTGAAAGACAAAACCGATTTGTTGATTGCGGACCTTGGCTAGTTGTTTTTCACCAAGTCCAGCTACTTCTTGGCCTTCAAGATAATATTCTCCACTGGTTGGTGTATCCAACATACCAATCGTATTCATGAGAGTAGACTTACCCGAACCAGATGGTCCCATGATGGCAACAAATTCACCCTCATTCACTTCTAGGTTGATATTTTTGAGAACCTGCAGTTCTTGGTCACCGTTACGGTAGCTTCTGCAGATATTTTTTAGACTAATTAGTTGCTTCATCAGCCTTCACCTCTTTTCCTTCCTCTAGAGAAGACGTTGGGTTACTGATGACCTTGACTCCATTTGTCAGACCTGAAGTGATTTCTTGGTTGTCTGCATCAGCATTGCCCAAACCAACTTCCACTTTCTTGGCCTTTTTCTGCTCGTCAAGCACCCAGACATAGTTCTTATCATTTTCAGTCACAACACTTGTTAGAGGAACCAAAATGGCTTTACTCTTGTTCTTAACCTCAACACTTACTGAGAATCCTTGTTTCAAATCACCGATTTCACTTGTAACATCGATGGTATATGGATATTTAGAACCAGAATTACCACCTGCTGTGGCAGTAGCTGCACTTGCTGCTTCACCATTGTTTTTAGGGTAGTCAGAAATGTAGCTAATCTTACCAGTCCAGCTCTTATCTTGGTAAACTTTAGAAGTAAAGGTTACTTCTTGACCTACAGATAAGTTGGCGAGGTTATATTCAGACAGTTCTCCCTTAACTTGCAAGTTTTCATTACTTACGACATGAACGACTACTTGGCTAGCTCCTGTTGGAGATTTAGAAACATTGTGGTTGACTTCGACCACAGTTCCCTCTAGGGTACTGAGAACCGTCATGGCATCCAACTGACTTTGAGCCTTACTTAATTGTGCTGCTGCATCTGCACGGGCATCACGAGCATCACCTAGTTGTGCATCAATAGAGGAAACTGCATTTCCTGAAACTTGCGCTGGAGTTTGGGCTGTTGCACCTTCGCCTCCTGCTGGCGCTGGTAACTGTGGAGCCGGAGCTGAAGCGGCTTCATTTCGTGCTTGATTTAGTTCGTTGATATGACGATCTGCCTTCGCAACTGCTCGACTGGCTGAATCATAGGCCGCCTGGGCTTCTGAACTACTGTACTTGACTAAAGCCTGTCCTTCGCTGACCTTATCACCCACAGAAACAAGGATTTCATCTAAATCTCCCTTACTAGCATCAAAATAAACATATTGTTCATTTTTTGCTGTTACTGTCCCTGACAATAAAACAGAGGATGCCACGCTTCCTTCCTTGGCAACAACAAGATGAGTAGGCTCATCTTTTACAGCGGTCTGAGATGGTTGTCTAAAGAGCAAAATTCCCCCAGCACCTAATACAACTACACTGGCAGCACCGATTGCTGCATACAATTGCCACTTTTTAGCTTTACGATTCTTCTTCATAATGAAACTCCTTTTTGATTTAAAGTCCTTAACAATATTATATAAAAATTAGCAAATATAAACAATAACAGTTCAGAACGAAATAATGACATTTCGGGATTCGATTATTGTTCGGAATCTATTTTTATTACCATTGTACTAGTTATATAATACACTTTATTTTTCCTTTTTGCAAGCCTTTTCTTTAATTTTTTTGAACGTAGCAGATTTTTGCAATCAAATCAAAAAAAAGATAGAATATGACTATCAAAAAATGACACTCTACTATTTCAAAGAGTACAAAGGAGTATACAATGAGAGAATACGATATCATTGCTATCGGTGGAGGTAGCGGAGGAATTGCTACCATGAATCGTGCTGGTGAACACGGAGCCAAAGCGGCCGTTATTGAGGAAAAGAAACTAGGTGGAACCTGCGTCAACGTCGGCTGTGTTCCTAAGAAAATCATGTGGTACGGGGCGCAAATCGCTGAGACTTTCCATCAATTTGGAGAAGACTACGGCTTTAAGACTACTGATCTTAACTTTGACTTTGCTACCCTACGTCGCAATCGTGAAGCCTATATTGATCGCGCTCGTTCTTCTTATGATGGCAGTTTTAAACGCAACGGAGTAGACTTGATTGAAGGTCATGCTGAATTTATAGATTCTCATACTGTTAGCGTAAATGGTGAGCTGATTCGTGCTAAACATATCGTGATTGCTACTGGTGCCCATCCAAGTATTCCAGACATTCCTGGTGCTGAACTAGGTGGCTCTTCTGATGATGTATTTGCTTGGGAAGAATTGCCAGAGTCAGTTGCTATTCTAGGCGCGGGTTATATCGCCGTTGAATTGGCTGGCGTACTCCACACCTTTGGTGTCAAGACAGATCTCTTTGTTCGTCGTGATCGTCCTTTACGTGGTTTTGATTCTTACATCGTTGAAGGTTTGGTCAAGGAAATGGAAAGAACAAACTTACCACTTCATACTCACAAAGTCCCTGTCAAGTTAGAAAAAACTGTTGAAGGTATTACCATTCATTTTGAAGATGGTACTAGTCACACAGCTAGCCAAGTTATCTGGGCTGCAGGTCGCCGTCCAAACGTTAAGAGCTTGCAACTTGAAAAAGCTGGAGTAACTCTGAACGAACGTGGCTTTATCCAAGTGGATGAATACCAAAATACTGTTGTTGAAGGAATCTACGCTCTAGGTGATGTAACAGGTGAAAAAGAACTAACTCCAGTTGCTATCAAAGCTGGACGTACTTTGTCTGAACGTCTCTTTAACGGAAAAACAACTGCAAAAATGGACTACACAACTATTCCAACTGTTGTCTTTTCACACCCTGCTATCGGAACTGTTGGTTTGACAGAAGAGCAAGCTATTAAAGAATACGGTCAAGACCAAATCAAGGTTTACAAATCAAGCTTTACTTCTATGTACTCTGCTTGCACTGGCAACCGTCAAGAAACTCGTTTCAAATTGATAACATCTGGTTCAGAAGAAAAAGTTGTCGGACTTCATGGAATTGGCTACGGTGTTGATGAAATGATCCAAGGATTTGCTGTTGCTATCAAAATGGGAGCAACCAAAGCAGACTTTGATGCAACCGTGGCAATTCACCCAACTGCATCCGAAGAATTTGTAACCATGCGTTAATCGAAATAAAAGAAGCTGATACAAATGTGTCTGCTTCTTTTTTAAAATCTTATAAATCGACAAAAAATTATCCAAGTTAACCAGTAAGCAAAATCGGCCGTTACAGTTTTTGTTACCTTGTTTTAAAAAATTAGTTGACAATAATTACTCTACGAGTATAATAGTTACTATACATCAGAAAAGAGGTTAACTATTTTGAAAAAAGCTCATGTTTATGCTATCCCTGCTATTGGAGCTGCTCTCATTGCTGTTTTGGCACAAATCAGTCTTCCAATTGGACCCGTCCCCTTCACTCTGCAAAACTTTGCCATCGGCTTGATTGCTACTGTCTTTAGACCGAGAGAGGCTGTACTTTCTGTCGGACTCTATCTTCTTCTAGGTGCCATCGGTCTTCCTGTCTTTGCAGGAGGTGGAGCTGGTTTTCAGGCTTTAGTTGGCCCTACTGCAGGCTATCTTTGGTTTTATCTTGTGTACTCTGGACTGACTTCTTCCCTAACCAACAGTAAGAGTGGTGTTGTCAAGATTTTTCTTGCAAACCTCTTGGGTGATGCCCTTGTCTTTATCGGAGGGATTCTCAGCTTGCATTTCCTAGCTGGAATGGCATTTGAAAAAGCTCTTATTGTGGGAGTTCTTCCCTTTATCATTCCAGACCTTGGTAAAATTATTGCTATTAGTTTTATTAGCCGTCCATTACTTCAACGCCTTAAAAATCAGGCTTACTTTGCTAACTAAAAAAGGATATCGAGTTGTTATGACTCAATATCCTTTTCTTTTATTTTGAAAACTTAGTTTCCTTTAAAGGCATCCACCATTGTTTGAAATTCTTCATTTGAGAGAGTAATCCCTTTGCCCATTTTAGTATGATCTGGACTCCACGCACGAATATCAAACTTTGCAGGGGCACCATTAAAGCTCACACGGTTGATTTCCTTGGTCCAACCTTTTTCGTTCTCAGAAAGAGTCAACAAGTGCTCTTCGATTTCAAATGTAAATTCTGCCATTTTCTTCTCCTTTTTTAGCTTTCATTTGATTATTCGTAAAATCTTGTAGATTTTAGGAAAATTTTATATAATATTGATATAAAAGAAGGGAGGCCAATATGAGACATAAATTCCAGCAAGTTCTAGATAAAATACATGACTTTTTAAATGGACATGAAGAACCAGACCAGACTGAAAATAACTCCCTGACCGCTACCATTGAAGAGGCTATCCAGAAACAAACCGCTGTTCACCTTATCTTGTCTGAGACAAGTTTTACAGGTGATATCATCAAATACGATCAGCAACGCCAGCAAATTATCGTGAAAAATTTTGCCAAAAATGTGACCCGTATTATCCGTATAAGCGATATTCAACGCCTGCGATTTGTCCCCTCAACTGTCCAAACAGCCCAAAAAAATAGATTTAAGAAAGAGTGAGATGTAGTTGCTTCATCCCACTCTTTTTTCTTAGCGAATTTGTTCAAAATGTAAATGAACTGCGATATGATCTCCATAACCACTTCTTTCCAAGTCACGTTGTAGACGATAGGAAATGTAGTGTTCTGCAATGGTAATGTAACCTGCACCCAGCAAACGATGTTCAACCAAAGACTGAATCATGCTAATGGTAGCACGTTCCACCTTGGCTTCTTCCAAATCCAAAACCACTTTCTTAGTGACTTGTGCAAGGTTTTGACGCAAATCATCTGTCAATACATAGACAGTTTGGGCCGCCTTTAAGATGGCTTGGTAAATCTTATCTGGATTAAATTCAGCAATTTCTCCATCACGTTTGATTACTTGCATAGCTTTCTCCTTTATTCTTTGTTTTCTTTAATTTCTGCCAGCATTTTTTCTTCTTCAGCTGTCAGTTGATAATTTTCAAGCAAATCCGGTCTGCGCTCGTAGGTTTTCTTCAAACTCTCATACAGGCGCCACTGACGAATTTTTTCATGATGTCCACTCATGAGCACATCTGGCACAACCATGCCTCGATAATCATAGGGACGTGTATACTGAGGATATTCGAGAAGGCCTGAAGAAAAACTATCATCTTGGTGGCTAGACTCCTTGCCAATCACTTCTGGAATCAGGCGTACCGTAGCATCAATCATGGTCATAGCCGCCAACTCTCCACCAGTCAAGACATAGTCCCCCAGGGAAATCTCATCTGTCACCAAGGTCTTAATGCGCTCGTCATACCCCTCATAGTGCCCACAGATAAAGATTAGCCCTTCCTCTTGAGCCAAATCCTCAGCATAAGCCTGATTAAACTGCTTTCCAGCTGGATCGAGGAGAATCACGCGCGGATTTTTCTTTTCAATAGCATCAAAGGCATCGAAAATGGGTTGGGCTCGAAGTAACATCCCCTGACCACCTCCATATGGCTCATCGTCGACATGGCGGGCC
This sequence comes from Streptococcus sp. NM, assembly GCF_003390135.1. Taxonomy (GTDB): domain Bacteria; phylum Bacillota; class Bacilli; order Lactobacillales; family Streptococcaceae; genus Streptococcus. The sequence goes on along the minus strand of NZ_QUOS01000001.1, from coordinate 504,091 downwards.
TTTTCAGCATATTCTCTAAAATTATGATACTGGATATCCAAGAGCCCTTTTTCTCGAGCCTTTCCGACGATTGAGTGCTCCAGTGGAGAAAACATCTCTGGAAAGAGGGTTAAAATATCAATCTTCATCGTCTAACCCTTCTAAGATTTCTACATCGACCCGTTTATTTGGAATATCAACATTGAGAACCACTGGTGGGATATAAGGCAAGAGCAAGTCACGCTTACCTTTTCGCTTGACCACCCAGACATCGTTGGCACCTGGTTGCAAGATTTCCTTGATGGTTCCAATCAGGTTCTCTCCCTCATAGACTTCCAAACCGATAATCTCGTGATAATAAAATTCACCATCATCTAGGTCATTCAAATCCTCCTCAGCGACCTTGAGACTGTATCCCTTGTACTTTTCGATAGCATTGATATGGTACATGTCTTTGAATTTGATAATATCAAAATTCTTATGCTTACGGTGACTAGCGATAGTCACTGTTTGAACAAACTGATCTTTTTCATCAAACAAGGCCAGCTCAGCCCCTTTTTTAAACCGTTCTTCTGCAAAATCTGTCACAGACAAGACTCGCATCTCACCCTGCAACCCCTGCGTATTGACGATTTTCCCAACATTAAAGTAGTTCATCTTGTCTCCTGTAGTCTATTTCTATCCATCTTATTCGAACAATTCTCGAATAATAGTCACAATTTTTTCTGATTCTGACCATTGTAAATAATGGTGATTCCCTCCTAAAATAAGTTTAGTATTGGAAGTCCAATATTCTGATTCTCTGTACTCTTTTTCTCTATAAGGCTGACAAAAAATAAATACAGGGACATGAGATTCTATCGATACATTCTCAAAATCTTCCTCAGTAATCTCTCCAGATATATGAAATCCAGTATCTTGATTTTCCAACTCTGAACCTTTTTCTTGAATTATTTCCCAGATTTCTTTATTAATTTCAGGGATAAATGTTGCTTGAGTTAAGTTCTTAAAATAAAGTTCAGGACCAAATTCTTCAATCAGTCTCATTTGCTCTTCCATTTCTGGATAGGGATCTTCTGAAAAATCAGCAAACATGACTTTTTTAGTTGTCGGTTCAATTGCTACTAAAGCCTGACATTTAATTGGTTTGTTAAGCAATTTGCAAGCTAAAATTCCACTCAAACTATGTACACAAAGTATATATTCAGAAATCGCCAATTCTTCAAGTACTTCATAAACCGCATTTACAAGATTATCCAGATTTTTTCCAGCTTGGTCATGAATCGGACTCCTACCTGTGTTTGGAAAATCAATTGTCAAATAACCAATTGTGGGAGGAAGTTTTTCGATTATCAGTGAAAAATTTTCATAACTTGGTAGCAACCCTGCGCCACTTAAACAAACTAGCACTTTCTTTTGCTTTTGATAAGTAACAGAGAGACTACCAATTTCTGTAGATACTTCAAGCCTCTTCATAAAGAAATCCACTCATTCTGTATAATGAATTATAAAAAATCCTTATCCTTTATTTTAACACGTTCCAAAGATTTTCTCAAGTTGGATAAATCTCATCTTACAGAGCTACTACTTCTTCAAAGAATTCACCAACTATCTGATTAAACTCTTTAGGATGGTCATTCATCGGTTGGTGTTTACTATCTGAAATCGTTACTTGACGCGCATTGGGATTTAAGGCAATGATATCATCGTAGATCATTTTTAGGTGTTTGGGAAAATCATTTTCTCCTCTTACTAAAAGCATGGGAGGATTTCCTTGATAACCTTCTATCTCATGGACAGCCAAAAAACCTGTGATTCCAAGGTTCAAAAAAACATCTCGCCCAGTTTCTATAATGGCCGTCTTGACTAATTCTCTTGTGATAGGATTATCTGTACACATCTTTGAGTTCTTATCTGCAATCAACTTCCAAGGAATCGTTTTGTACATAAGGGAACTATATTTTATGCGATTTCTCTCTTTATCTGATAGGTAACGATGCTGTCCCCAACTATCTACCATGACTAAGGCTAGAACTCGATTTGGATGACGATAGGTATACTCTTGAAGCGGATTTCCTCCCCAAGAATGACCAACCAATATCACCTTATCCAACTGGAAATAGGACAAAATAGCATCTACATCTTGAACAGCGCCTTCTAAGTCGGGTAGGCCAACTTTCATAGGTGATTCACCCTGTCCTCTAACATTGACAAAGTAGAGGTTAAATCCTTCAAAGGCATCATACTGGTGGGCCCACATCTGACTACGGCCACAAGCTCCATGATAAAAAATAATGTAGCCTTTATTTGTGTTTCCAGGACGATGATAAACAACCAAGTCACAATCTAAGACTGGTATAATGTGACGTACCAAAGTCTCAGGTTTCCTGTTATAAAAAGCAATAGCTTCAGCTATATCATTTTGCTTCATTTCTAAACTCTCTCTTCTTTATCCTAGTATTATTCTTTTTATCTATTTTATCATGCTATATTAAAATCATCATTTTCTAAACTTAAATCCATTAAAAATTTTGAATCTTCTGTATCATTTAGATTAAGAAAAAGACTGCTAAGCAATCTTTACTTTCTTCTCATCAGATTCATGCCTAAAACTCCAGCAATAATCATAGTGGCTCCTATCACATGGTAGCTATAAATTGGTTCATGGAGGATAAGAGCTCCGGCTAGAATAGTCAAAACTGTTCCAAGATTTCCAAAGACACTGACGGTTGATGCTCCAAGTCGAACAATAGCATAGATAGAGATACTACCAGTAACGATAGAGGCTAGAATTCCCAAATAGAGAATTGAAATCAGATAAGATACCTGTCCAAGTGGCGCAAAGTAAGCTAATATGTTGCCATCTAGATAGTGCGAGGTCAGACTCAGCGTATTAAAAGTGACGAAGCCAACAAATATCACAACAGCCGTCATATCCATGGCCCGATAGCGGCCTCCTTTGGACTTGCTGAGAATATTGTTTATTGCATTGGAGAGAACAGATCCCAACATCAAGAGAAAGCCAAAGCTAGCAGTCTCAGTACCAAAGTTAGCTCCTTTACTAAGGAAGATGAAAACTACTCCTGCTACGGATAAAAATAAAAAGAACTTTTGCAGCAAGCTTGTCTTTTCCTTGAGAAAGACCGATGCTAAAAGGAGCGTAAAAATCGGGACAAGAGCCTGTAAAATTCCAGCTTCAGAAGACGATATATACTGTAAAGCAAAGGATTGAAAAATAAAAAAGAAAAGCGGATAGAAAAGACTCATAGGAAGAATAGAAAGAATAGCTTTTCTACTTAAACTCACTTTGATAAGTTTGGTTTGATGAAGAACGACCATTACTAAAGCTGCGATTGTATAGCGATGCGCTAAGTTTGTGAGAGGACTGGCATAACCTAGAGCAATCTTAGTAAATAAAAAAGAAAATCCAATGATGGCTGAAAAGGATAAGGCTGCTAGGTAAGCTTTTGTTTTCTCGTTCATAGACTGTTACTCCTTTTAAAAATAGCTATTCTCAAGATAAATCAACTAGAAATTTTGAGACTGTCTTTCCATTGTAGCATAGTAAAATGCTAGATGCATTTCTAGGATTGGTTTTTTATGCCTATTTTCACCGTTTATCTTTTTCATTGCCTAAAAAGGACTCTACAAGTCTAATCTGCTTTTCTCGTTCTTGTCTCACAAGTTCTAGCTTGTCTACCTCTTGGAGATTACTCACTTTGATAGTATAAACTGCCAGTTTCATTGTTTTCTATTTACTAGCTAGACCAATATAGGTGAAATCTTCTTTATATGAAAAAATCATTTCTTATTCTCTTAGAAGTTCTTCAAAAATCCTTCCAAATCACGTTCATGCTGATATTTGATAGCCGCCTTTTTATCTTTTTCAAAAATGGTCTTGGTTAGATCTATGTCGTTGATGGCCGCAATTGCGACGGTGTAGTGAATGATATCAGCCAGTTCTTTTGCTAGTTCTTCATTAGAATCCTGAACGCCCTCTTTTCTACCAGAACGACCATTCAAAACCTCAGCTACTTCTCCGACTTCCTCCACTAGCTTGATAAAAAGACCTTCCTCAGTCCGAGACTGCTGGTAATGTTCGAGTAAGTAGTCTTGTAATTGTCTAAACGTTAAATCCTTCATATCCTGCTCCTTGCAAAAAAAGCGAGACATTCGTCCCGCTCTTCTTATTTTTCGTCAATAACGATTCTTACTTTTTTGTCTTCAGTTGGGACAGAGTAGACAATCGTTCTTATCGCAGAAATAGTGCGACCCTTACGACCGATTACACGACCCACATCACTTTGATCAAGATCCAAATGATATTCCAAAAATTCTGGTGTATCTTCAATCTTGATAGTTAAGGCATCTGGTTGTGAAATCAAGGGTTTCACAATCGCAATAATGAGATTTTCAATCGTATCCATCTGTCAACCTACTTTAAACTTATTTTGAGAATTTAGAATCGTGGAATTTCTTCAATACACCTTCTTTTGAAAGGATGTTGCGAACTGTATCTGAAGGTTGAGCTCCATCAGCCAACCATGCAAGAACGCGGTCTTCTTTCAAAGTTACTTGATTTTCAGCAACAAGTGGGTTGTAAGTTCCAACTGTTTCGATGAAACGTCCGTCACGTGGTGAACGTGAATCTGCTACGTTGATACGGTAGAAAGGTTTTTTCTTAGAACCCATACGAGTCAAACGGATTTTAACTGCCATTTTTAAAGTCTCTTTTCTTATTTTTTATTTCGGTGAAATAGCTGAGCTATTTAGCACATGTTCTATTATAGCAGATTTCTGGCAGGTGTCAAGAAAAAAACTTGACAGACTATAAAATTTTTACACCATTTAGAAATTGGTTAGACTAATAAAGATAAATTAGAAAGAGAAACTTTATGAATACTACAATAGAGAACATTTACAAAGACCATCAAGTCAAAACCTTTATCTCTCCTGAACGTGATGTGGATGCTTGGCTCCTAAATCCCAAGCCCGTTCCTAAACGAAATATGGTACTACTTAAAGAAAATCTCCTGGCAGGAGATATCATTCTACTATGGAGAATCCACTTTGGAACTTTTACCACCGAAACATGATTTTAAAAATTTCCATTCGAATATGATTCAAAATTCTCTTAAAATCAACGTTTTCTCGTTTTTTTAGAAAACAAATTTTCATCTAATTTGAATAACTTTCAATTAAATGGTGTGAATTTCACCCTAAAAACACACGAATTGAGCTAAATTTTACTAAAAAGTTCATACAATTATATATTCATGAAATTGCGACATATTCATCATTTATCAATCCCCAATAAATAAGTTTTCCCACTGAGTGATAGATGCTGGTAGGATCAACTTATACTTCTCATAGAAATCTAACAAATCGTTGTCCCCTATCCTAACTACATTTTCAATCTTATCTAAATTTATCACTCTCGGAGCATATAAATATACTATATAGCCTTCATCTAAGTATTGTTTAAATTCTAAGGCGTCAAGTTCCTTTGCTTTCTTTCCTTTCACTTGAACTACTGCTTTTCTCGGGTTATCAATTTCTCTTGAAATCATTTCACATTCAATTTTTATAGTAGTTGATTTCTTTGCAATTGAATTAGAAAGGACATAGTAGTTTTCCTTAATTTGAAGATATGAGATGACAAGTTCTTCTAAATCAAATTCAGGTAGATTATCGAGGAGACCTCCACTATAGGTTGTTACCTCAAAATAATTCTTTTTCGAAAATTTATTAAATATCAATTTTGAATATTCAATTATGCTTTTATCCCGTATCCTCTCAACTGTACCACCAAGAGGTCTATTAAACGATGACTTTATCTGTCCAGGGACTTGCATTCCCACGTTAAATGCATCAACTTGGATAACTGATCCAATATCCAAATGAGTATCACAAACTACTTTGGCTTGAGATTTCGCTTTACATATCCAATAATTTCCACTTAAATCTCGTGTCCAGAATAAATCATCTATCTGAGCATCCTTAAAAACATTTATTGCTGGATTCGCTCTGCCTCTTTCTTTTTTTATTCGTCCATAGTATTCATTAAAGTCTTCTTCCCGAATATCGCTACTTAAGCGACTCCAACCAAGTGCAAGATACTGTTCAGAATTATTTAAACAGAAGCCAATTAACTCTTTCCTAATGTTATCGTCTCTTTTTAAATGTATTCTAGTCACATAATCCATTCAAATTAGCCTCTCTTACTTTTTTCTTTCAAGATTATTTCGACTCCCGCTTGATGTAAAATATCATATCTAACACGACTTACTTCTGATTCATCGATTAAATTAAGAAGATGATCAATTTCTTTTCTTCCTTCTTCACTTAACTTTGGCTTTATATCAACTAAGTTTTTTTGTAGTCTTAAAAACAATTGAATAGCTACTTCGTAATCTTTTTTCTCTTGTAATTCTTGCTGCTTGGCTAAAAATTCTTTTTCTTTCTCTTCGTTTTTCTTCCTATTTTGTTCAGCCATTTCACAAAGTATTTCATAATCCACTGTTTGAGTCTCAAAATCTTTTTTTACCAACTCCAACATTTGAGGCGTAATACGAATACGATTATAAGCTTCTTTTACTAAGGAAGTGATTTTATCCCAATAAGGTATTTCTGAGTCTTCTCGGAACATTAATATTTCCCGATCCGTTATCACAATTTTCTTTTCTTCATCAATGAAATAGCCTTTTTCTTTGTAATTATTTAACTCAAAAATATACTTCTCTAATCTCCATTGTTTGACAATTTTTTTGGCATTGTCAGATAAATCAGCGTTGACCACATATCCATATAACCAATCAGGAAGATTAATATCACCTATAGTCCATCTTTGTTTCTCATCTGAGTATATTTTATTTCTTAATTCTCTGTCGGGAAATTTAACTTTATTAAAAACGTACTTAATAATCTCGTCACCCTCTTGAATGTATTCGTTCCAATACTTGTTATACTTAGCGTAGGGGCTAAATGGACGAGTTCTATATATAACTCTACTCATTTCATCTTCTCCTTTAGTTGGTGAAATTCACAGTATTCTTTTATAACAGATAAAAATTTCTCCCAGTCTTTCTCAAACATCTAGTCAATGTAATTTTCTTCCATTTTCTTAATAAGAATCTTCATGTCATCAATTAACGACTGTGGAGACAATACCCTTAAGGATTCCGCTTGACCCAATAGCCACCTCTTCAGCCCTGGTGTATCCTGACTCACAAATTCAATAATATTACCATTTGATGTTTTTTCAATAATTTTTGCTGTTGGGAATTGATCAACAACAATTGCTGAATCATTGACAAATAGGACTCTGATCTTTAACTCTTTTCCTATGAATGGATCTACACGTTTATTACGAATGTCTCCATCACGAAATTTTCTTCCATATGAGAGAGAAGGTTTTTTCTTTTCTTTAGATTCTACCCAACTAAGAATTCTATCTAGTTTCAAGGTCATATAAGAATCAAAAACTAAATTATAAGCTACTATGTAAAAGTAATGAGTATCATAATAAAGCGATACCGGGAAAATGGTATGATGCTTTTTAGTATTATAGGGAGATTGATATTCAATATCTAGTAGCAATTCCTTACGAATCATTTCAGACCATTCCCAAACCTTATCAATACGATTTTGTGTATCTGACAATGGTGCATAATTTAGCAACTCACTTGCAATAATACTGGAAACTTCACTTTGCTCATCTTTTGAAATAAGTGCTAATAAACTATCAAGTAATGACTTGTTTTCTTCCTTATTCAAAGATCGATTTTCTAGTAAAATCTTTGAAATTACAAGAATATCCTTTTTATTAAACAAAGATTTTCCTTTTAAGTATCTTGTATGGTGCTTTGCATCATAAGCAAGCTCTGCTGCAACCATTGGTTGTGTATCTAAGAAACCAGACAAGAGAGAAAAATCTCGTTGTATAGTTTTTTCACTAACACCAAATTCATCAGCAAGCTGAGCCTTAGATAAATGCGCGCCAGACTGTAAGCGTAAAAATATAGTTAATAAGCGTTCTTGGTCGTTCATATAATTCTAATCCTTTACTAATATTATAGCATTCCCAATGGTTCAGATTCAATCAATTTCTTAGTTCAAATCTTTTACTGATAGTACTCTTTTTCAAGCACCGATTTCTTCTTTTAGAGCCTACTATAGATTTCTCTACCTTCCGAATCCTATCAACGATATTGATTTTGAAGATTTTGCTTCAATAGCTACAATAGCCTTATTGATATCTGTCAATGTAATTTGATTTAAAAAGTTTTCATCTTCTAATTGAATCTTATCACCTTCAACCACGCGTTGTGCTTGACAGAAGACAATCTCATCTACTAATTTACGAACGTATCGAGCATTTCCAAAATTGCTACAATTTACAACTTCTGAAAAATGCTGACGTAGTACCATCTTACAATCGTCGGTTAATTGATAATGTCTTTTATTTATCATCAATTCTAAAATAGCAATTAGTTGATCAATTGTATAATCGAAAAATTTTATTTCTCTGGAAATTCTAGAGGATAATCCTGGATTAGTTTCAATGAATTGAGCCATCAATTCTTCATAACCAGCAAAAATAACCAAAACCTCATCCCGACGATTTTCCATTTCCTGTATAATCGCTGAAATAGCTTCATGTCCGAAATCTCTATCACTACTTGGAATAAGACTATAGGCCTCATCTATAAAGAGTACTCCCCCTCTTGCATCATCAAAAACTCTTTTTACTTTTGGAGCAGTTTGACCAACATATTCACCAACTAATTCCGTTCTACCTACCTCCACTAACTTATTCTCTTTAATTATCTTATTGTTGTTTAAATTTCTGAAAAGAGCCTAGCAACTACAGTTTTCCCAGTCCCAGGATTTCCGGAAAAAACAAGATGACGATTTAATACTTCGTTACTAAATCCATGTGCCTGACGCATTACAGAAACTCGACTATATGCTAACTGCTGCTTTAGGACCATTTTCACTTCTTCTAAACCAATTAATTCACTCAGCTTTTTCTCCGCATTTTCTTCATCTTCAACTGAAGATTTATTTTGGAGAATGAATCCATCGAGATTTAATTCATTTTTTTCTGAAGGATCATAATTATTTTGCACTGCAAATTCAATAAGCTCTTGAACAAAAAGGCGAACTTCTTTGGCATCCTTTAGCACGTGATTTTCAGCTACTAATCGTTCAAAATCTTCGTTACTCAAATGAACACCTTTTTGATTTAGCGTTTGAATACCAATTCCTTTAAGCTCTGATTCATCATACCGGGGGAAATTAATAATTGATACCTTATTAAAAACATCGAGTAACTCTTTTCTAATAGCTTCTGCTTCTTGAATGCTTCTAGAAATAATAATATTAAAGGAATTCCCCTTCTTTTGTCGAAAATTATCAAAAATATCTGATTTTGTTTTTGATCTTGCCGAAAGATAATCAACTAATACAGCGAAATCTTTTTCACTCATTTTAGGAACAAAATAATGATTGCAATTAACAAATATCGCATTCATACCAAAGATAGACTCTAGAAACTTGATTGCAAACTTTCTACCCGTTCCTTTCTCACCAGTAAAAATATAAAAATGTTGTTGATTTTCATTATTGCTTATTTTTTCTTGGAAGGATATATAATCAATGAATTCTCGAATAGCTCCTTTAAATTCAATTAGGGCAATAATATCATTCAACTCGTCCAACTTTTCTAAATTGGGTTTTAATTGTTCAGAAAATCTTTCTTTTTCTGCACTAAGTAAGAATTTGACTAAATCTCCTATATCACTTCTGCCAAGTTTCTTGATAAAATCACTTTCTATTAAAGGCTCTACCTTAGCTAGTAAGAACTCATAATCAAAAAAATCATTTATTTTTTTCATAATTTCTTGGTCATTGTAATTTTCTTGAGAAATAAGATAGTATGATTCTCCTTCTTTCAAAAAAATTAAATGATTAGACGTAATAAAATCATTCGTCTGAGTTTTAAAAAAATCATCAGGATTCTTAAATTCAACTTGATAGTAATTCATTCACTCTCACCTCTTTTTATAATAAATTAATTTTACAAAAAAGGATGGACATTTATTGTCTAGTTAATTATTTTTTAAGAAAATAAAAAAGAACACCCAAAAAAGTAATCTTTTTAAGTATAGTAATTCTTTCAAATTAACGTTTACTAATTGTGATGCTTTACGAGCTTTCTTAAGATCTGGTTCCCTAAATACTTTGAATACACCTATGGCATTGATGCCCCTAAGCATCTAAAAAACTCTGGTAGAAAAAGGTTATGATGGCATTGAAACTGCTTTTGATTCAATTGATCATCTCAATGATACCATGAAAAAGAATATTCTGAAAAGCAAGGGAATCACAGGACTGTCTAAAATGAAAGCTATAGATCTGGACCAAGCCTTCATAACAACTTTTCAGAAGAAGAATTAGCAAGTCACTTTACCGTTCGTGGCTACAAATTGACTCCAAAGGGAGAGCAGATACTGAAACAGTACCAGGACATTGTCGACCGTCATCCAAAGAAAAATCTCTAATCAAGGGATTTTCTGGTTGGCTCCTCTAAAACTACCTTGTCACTAATATTTGAAATCCCCTTCTTTTTAGGGTACAATGGTAGAAATGAATTTTTGAGAGGAACAGTATGAAAAAACTAGCAACCCTTCTTTTACTCTCCACTGTAGCCCTAGCTGGATGCAGCAGCATCCAACGTAGTCTGCGTGGTGATGACTATGTAGATTCTAGCTTGGCCGCTGAAGAAAGTTCCAAAGCAGCTGCCCAATCTGCCAAGGAGTTAAACGATGCTTTAACAAACGAAAACGCCAATTTCCCACAACTATCTAAAGAAGTTGCTGAAGATGAAGCTGAAGTGATTCTCCACACAAGTCAAGGAGATATCCGTATCAAACTCTTCCCTAAACTCGCTCCTTTAGCGGTTGAAAACTTCCTCACTCATGCCAAAGAAGGCTACTATAACGGCATTACCTTCCACCGTGTCATCGATGGCTTCATGGTTCAAACTGGAGATCCAAAAGGGGACGGTACAGGTGGTCAGTCCATCTGGCATGACAAGGATAAGACTAAAGACAAGGGAACTGGTTTCAAAAACGAGATTACTCCTTATCTCTATAACATCCGTGGTGCTCTTTCTATGGCTAATACTGGTCAACCAAACACCAATGGCAGCCAGTTCTTCATCAACCAAAATTCTACAGATACCTCTGCTAAACTCCCTACAAGCAAGTACCCAAAGAAAATCATCGAAGCCTACAAAGAAGGCGGAAACCCTAGTCTAGATGGCAAACACCCAGTCTTTGGTCAAGTGATTGACGGTATGGATGTTGTAGATAAAATTGCTAAAGCCGAAAAAGATGAAAAAGACAAGCCAACGACTGCTATTACTATCGATAGCATCGAAGTGGTGAAAGACTACAATTTTAAATCTTAAAAACCAAAAGAAATACAGTATCCACATTCGGTACTGTATTTCTTTTATCCTCATTTTTAAGTTAGATTATTAAAATCCCAGATTTGGTCCATCCAGCCTTCATAGAAGTCTGGTTCGTGGCAGACCATAAGGATAGATCCCTTATATTCTTTGAGAGCACGTTTGAGTTCATCCTTGGCATCCACATCCAAATGGTTGGTCGGCTCGTCCAGTACTAAAACATTGTTTTCACGATTCATCAAGAGACAGAAACGAACCTTGGCTTGTTCCCCACCTGACAAAACCTGAATTTGGCTTTCAATATGCTTGGTTGTCAAACCACAACGGGCAAGGGCTGCACGAACTTCTGCTTGGTTGAGAGCTGGAAAGGCATTCCAGACAGCCTCTAGTGGTGTTTGACGATTGCCACCTTCTACTTCCTGCTCAAAGTAACCAAGTTCTAAATAATCTCCACGCTCCACTTCCCCAGCAATAGGTGGGATAATTCCTAAGAGAGACTTCAAGAGAGTTGTTTTCCCGATACCATTTGCCCCGATAATAGCAACCTTTTGATTGCGCTCAAAGGTTAGGTTTAAGGGCTTGGTCAGAGGACGGTCGTAACCAATTTGCAAATCCTTGGCTTGAAAGATAAAGCGCCCTGGTGTACGAGCCGGTTTGAAATCAAATGATGGTTTTGGTTTCTCACTTTGCAGTTCGATAATATCCATCTTATCCAATTTCTTCTGACGGGACATGGCCATGTTTCGTGTTGCAACACGCGCTTTGTTTCGGGCAACAAAGTCCTTAAGGTCGGCAATCTCTTTCTGCTGACGTTCGTAGGCTGCCTCTAGCTGAGATTTCTTCATAGCATAGACTTCTTGGAACTGGTAGTAGTCACCAGAGTAACGCGTCAGCTGTTGATTTTCCACATGATAGACAATATTGATCACATCGTTCAGGAATGGAATATCGTGCGAAATAAGGACAAAGGCATTCTCATAGTTTTGGAGATAGCGCTTGAGCCAATCAATATGCTCAGCATCCAAGTAGTTGGTTGGCTCGTCCAAAAGCAAGATATCGGGCTTTTCAAGGAGGAGTTTAGCCAAAAGTACCTTGGTTCTTTGCCCACCTGACAAAGAGGTTACATCCGTATCCATGCCAAAGTCCATGACACCAAGGGCACGCGCTACTTCGTCAATCTTAGCATCCAAGGTATAGAAATCACGACTCTCTAAACGGTCTTGAAGTTCGCCAACTTCTTCCATGAGAGCATCAACATCAGCTCCATCTTCAGCCATTTCCATATAGAGGTCATTGATACGGGCTTCAGCTTTGAATAGCTCATCAAAGGCCGTACGGAGAACATCGCGTACCGACTGCCCTTCAGCAAGAACGGAGTGCTGATCCAAGTAACCGGCAGTCACATATTTGGACCACTCAACCTTCCCTTCATCTGGCAGCATTTTACCAGTCACGATACTCATAAAGGTTGATTTTCCTTCACCATTGGCACCGACCAGGCCAATATGTTCTCCCTTGAGGAGACGGAAGGACACATCTTCAAAAATTGCACGGTCACCAAAACCGTGACTCAAATTTTTAACTTCTAAAATACTCATTTTAATTCCTTATCTTGTTTTATGTAATTGTTTATAGAGGAGCCAAGCCAGATAGCCACCCAAGGTATTGGTCCACAAATCATCAATCTCAAAGACTCGATTAAAATCAAAGAAAAAGTCCAAGACCAACTGCGTACACTCGATTCCAAGACTCACTAGAAAACTGAAAAGAAGGACCTTTTTTGTTTTCCGCAAGTTTGGAAGGAGATAAAGGAGTTGGAAAATCAGAGGAAAAAGTAAGAAGACATTGAGGATATTTTGTAGAAAAATCCAATATAATTGTCCAATGTCACTCACTTCACCTAGTTTCCAGAGAGAATTGAAAGGAGTCAAAAGAAAAACCAGGCGTCCAAGATGCTGAATACCTGGAGTTTCCACTCCCACGGGAGATTGTTCTTGAGGAGTAAAGCAAAAATAGACGATACAAATGCTATAGAAAATGACTCCCCAGACCAAAACATGATTATAACTCTTCTTCATCATTAAGGATTGACTGCTGCGACTGCTTTCTGGCGGTCACGTTTCATTGTATTGGAACGCAATTGTCCACAAGCTGCATCAATATCAGTACCATGCTCTTGACGAACAACACAGTTAACCCCTTTTTTCTTAAGCGTATCATAAAAGGCCAGGACGCGCTCTTTAGGACTACGGCTATATTGGTCATGCTCACTAACTGGGTTATAAGGAATCAAGTTTACATAAGACAATTTCTTGATGTTCTTGAGCAATTCAGCCAATTCCAAGGCTTGTTCTACACCGTCATTGACTTCATTGAGCATGATATACTCAAAGGTCACACGACGATTAGTTGTCTCAATGTAGTACTCAATAGCCGCAAAGAGTTTTTCAATCGGAAAGGCACGGTTAATCTTCATGATGCTTGAGCGCAATTCATTGTTAGGTGCGTGAAGGGAAACTGCAAGATTGACCTGAACTCCTTCATTAGCAAAGTCACGAATTTTATGGGCCAAACCTGAGGTTGAAACCGTGATGTGACGAGCACCGATGGCCATTCCTTTATCATCATTGATAGTACGAACGAAATTCAAGACATTATTGTAATTATCAAATGGTTCACCAATTCCCATGACAACAATATGGCTGACGCGTTCGTCCTGACCACGCTCATCAAAGTATTTCTGAACCAGCATGATTTGCGCTACGATTTCACCGTTATTGAGGTCACGTTGCTTCTTAATTAAACCAGAGGCACAGAAGGTACAGCCGATATTACATCCGACCTGAGTGGTCACACAGACAGATAAACCGTAATGTTGACGCATGAGTACTGTCTCAATCAACATGCCATCTGGCAATTCAAAAAGATATTTAACTGTCCCATCAGCAGACTCTTGAACGATACGTTGTTTCAAGGGATTGACCACAAACTGGTCATTAAGTTTAGCAATCAAATCCTTAGAAAGGTTGGTCATCTCTTCAAATGACTGGACACGTTTACGGTAAAGCCATTCCCAAATTTGGTCTGCACGGAATTTCTTTTCTCCCTGCTCCAAAACCCATTCCTGCATGGTTTGACGTGTTAAACTATAAATTGACGGTTTCATTTCTTCTCCTTATTCTCTACTCACTTCTGACGAATGACAAAATGACGTTGCCCCTTGTCCTCTTTCTGAGAATGCTGGTCTTTCTGACGACGTCTATTTTTCTTATCTGCATTCGGTTTTCGTTTGGTTTGAGTCGGTTTCTTTCCTTTTCTAGAAGGCTGTTCTTCTTCCTTCTTACGCATTTTCTTGTCAAATGATGCTCGCTTAGGGGCTTCATTTGATAAGACAAAATAGGCACAACCATAACTACAATACTCTAAAAGGTAGTCTTGTAAACGACTGATTTTTTCAAGTTTTTCTTCTGTTCGATCATCCTTGTAAAAACCTCGTAGGCGAAGCTGTTCGTTGCTCCAGTCTCCCACGATATAATCAAACTTGGTTAAGACTTCTGAAAAACGCTGATTAAAAGCCGTCACATCAAAGGCATCCTTGATATTTTCCACCAAGGAAAAAGCTATCCCTTCCGTTTCAACCTTGTCCCCATGTAAATGGAACTCAGGACCAGGAAACTTGTTATAGTTGTATAATTCAGGTGCAATTTCTTTTCGCATAGATATCCTTTTTCCACGATTACTTAATACTTTATTCTACCATAATTTCTAGCAGTTAGCACGTTTCTCATAAAAATGAAAAAAGTCTGACGATTTTGTCAGACCAAAATAATATAACCTTAAAAAGAGAAGAACAATTCTTCCCTCCATATATCATATCATTATTTAGCAGCTGCGTACAATTCATCTACTTTGTTCCAGTTGATCACTGAGAAGAAAGCTTTGATGTAGTCAGGACGCACGTTGCGGTATTTCACGTAGTAAGCATGTTCCCAAACGTCCAAGCCCAAGATTGGTTTTTTACCTTCTGAGATTGGTGTGTCTTGGTTTGCTGTTGAAGTCACTTCAAGTTTACCTTCTTTGTTGACAACCAACCATGCCCAGCCAGAACCGAAACGAGTTGTTGCTGCTGCAGTAAAGGCTGCTTGGAATTCTTCAAATGAACCAAATGTTGCATCGATTGCTGCTGCAAGTTCTGCTGAAGGAGCTGTTTTCTCAGGAGTCATCAATTCCCAGAAAAGAGCGTGGTTCAAGTGTCCACCACCGTTGTTGATAAGTGCTTGACGGATATCAGCTGGGATAGATTCTACATCAGCAAGCAAGGCTTCAAGATCTTCACCGATTTCAGGGTGTTTTTCAAGAGCTGCATTAGCATTGTTGACATAAGTTTGATGGTGTTTGTCATGGTGCAAGTGCATTGTTTCCGCATCGATGTATGGTTCCAAAGCGTCGTATGCATATGGAAGATCTGGTAAGATAATAGCCATCTGTAATACCTCTTTTTCTTTCTATATGAAAATGATAACGCAAACATTCACTTTTTTCAAGTTTTTTGCTTATAGATGAAAAAATCACTGAAATACTTTCTAATAATACTCAAGGAAAATCAGCAAGAAACCCATGACAAAATAATAATCTTGACATGGGTTGTAGTTTCAAAAATAGTATCAATTTACCTGACTAGCAATCTGTAAGAGTGCCTTTTCAAAAAGGAAACTCTTTTCATAGAGACCTGTCTTAATCTGATAGTCTGTCTCAATCAAATAAGAAATAGCTTGATTCAAAAAGCTCAAGGAAAGTCCTCGTGAATCCCTCAGCGCAAACTTGATTTGATAGGGATTTGGATTGCGTCCGAGAAAACTTCCTAGACTACTTGCAATCTGAGATTCTGCTTGCCCAGACTCCGCCAAAATTTTCACCTGAGTAAAAGTTCGAAATTGTCCTAGCATGACTGCAATCAGTTTGATTTCATCTTCCCCTTGCAAGGTCAAGTCTCTAACCAAATAGCGCGCCTGATCCATCTTTTTAGTCAGAATAAACTGAGTTAAATCAAAAATATTGTCCTGTAAGGTCTTGGGAATTGCGTTAACAATATCCTCTTCCTCGATAACAGAGTCTTCCTTATAGGACTGTAAAAAGAGGAGATTTTTCTGGATTTCGCTAAATTGAAAACCTGACTTGACGAGGAGATTTTCAAAAGAATGATTGGCAAACTGCAGACCTTGTTTCTGGCTCCACTTTTGGAAATACTGGCGCAATTCCTGTTCTTTGGCTTCTACTGCATCAAAGACCTTGGCATCACGCTTAAGTAATTTAACCAACCGTCTTTTGCTATCCAGCTTTCCTTCTGCAAAGATTATCAACTTGGTTGTTGGTGAAGGATTGTCAAAGTATTCCTCAAATGACTTGAGCTCATCATCTGTTAAAAAGCGCTTTTTAGCAGTCGTGATATCGACAAAATGATCCAATATCACGATTTTCTCATCCGCAAAGAAAGGAAGGCTGACCAACTCCAGTTCTACATCTTTGTAAACTACTTCTTTCATATCAAAGTAGGCAAAGTTGAGGTCTGCAGAATCATAACCAATCTGTTTCAATACTTGACTCTTCATCACTTCAAACTGACCCTGATCTGTCCCTGTAAAAAGGCTCAGGTTCGGTAAATTTGCTAAAGTCAACTTCTGACTCTCTTCAATGGCTAGCATCTTCTCTCCTTTCTTCTGATTTTTTAATGAATTTAATCAATATAGCGCAATTTCCCACGGAAATCTTCTAGGCTTTCGTAACCTTTTTCCGCCATGATTGCTTTTAGTTCATTGGTAATGCGGTCAAAAGCACTGACGCCTTCTTTGTGAAGTGTGGTTCCCACCTGCACCATACTCGCTCCACAGAGGATATGTTCAAAGGCATCACGACCAGTCAGAACTCCTCCTGTTCCGATGATTTGGATTTGAGGGTTTAAGCGTTGATAAAAGGCGTGAACATTGGCTAGAGCAGTTGGTTTGATATACTCTCCACCAATGCCACCAAAACCATTTTTAGGACGAATCACGACCGACTCGTCTTCTATATATAGGCCGTTTCCGATAGAATTAACACAGTTAACAAACTTAAGAGGATATTTGTTGAAAATAGCTGCCGCTTGGTCAAAGTGAACAATGTCAAAATATGGTGGCAATTTAATTCCCAGAGGTTTGGTGAAGTAGGCAAATACCTCTGCCAAAATCCGGTCTGTTGTCTCAAAATCATAGGCAATCTGAGGTTTACCTGGAACATTTGGACAGGAGAGGTTTAGCTCAGTCAGACCACGAAACTCACTCTCTTGGACTTTTTTCAATATAGTATGGGTTTCCTCTGGAGACATGCCGACTAGAGATAAGAAGAAAGTTCTATTTGGCTCTTTTTCCTGCAAGTCCAAAAGATAGTCCAAATAATAGTCTAAGCCATTATTCGGTAATCCCATAGAGTTGATAGAACCAAGTGGAACATCTTGATAGCGTGGCTCAGGGTTTCCCTGACGAAAGTCCAAGGTCGCTGTCTTAGTCACAAAAGTTCCTGCCACTGAGTTTTTAACCCCTTCCAGCTCCTCTACCGTCATACAAGCCACACCTGCTGCATTCATCAAACAATTGTCAAACTCAAAACCAGCAATTTGCGTTTTCGTTGATACCATGATTCTGATCCTCCAGATTCCTTTTATTGCTAATATTATACCATATTTTCAGATTTTCTCTTTGAGAAAGATATTTACAAGAAAAAGGTTCGTTTTTATCTATTTTTAAAAAGTCTCAAAACTAAATTGATAGAATTTTTAGAAAATTTTTGTTTTTTCTCTTTACAGTTAAAAAAAATTCTGCTATAATGACACACATAATTAAATTAGAATTTAAGGAGAACGATATGACATCTGCTAAAGAATATATCCAAAGCGTGTTTGAAACTGTAAAAGCTCGTAACGGGCACGAGGCTGAGTTCCTTCAAGCTGTTGAAGAATTTTTCAACACTTTAGAACCTGTATTTGAAAAACACCCTGAGTATATCGAAGAAAATATCTTGGCACGTATTACTGAGCCAGAGCGCGTGATTTCTTTCCGTGTTCCTTGGGTTGACCGTGATGGAAAAGTTCAAGTAAACCGCGGTTACCGTGTTCAATTCAACTCAGCTGTTGGACCATACAAAGGCGGACTTCGTTTCCACCCAACTGTAAACCAAGGGATTTTGAAATTCCTCGGATTTGAACAAATCTTTAAAAACGTTTTGACTGGACTTCCAATCGGTGGAGGTAAAGGTGGATCAGACTTCGATCCTAAAGGTAAAACAGATGCTGAAGTGATGCGCTTCTGCCAAAGCTTCATGACTGAATTGCAAAAACACATCGGACCATCACTTGACGTACCTGCTGGTGATATCGGTGTAGGTGGACGCGAAATTGGTTACCTTTACGGTCAATACAAACGTCTTAACCAATTTGATGCTGGTGTCTTGACTGGTAAACCTCTTGGGTTTGGTGGTAGCTTGATTCGTTCAGAAGCAACTGGTTACGGTTTGGTTTACTACACTGAAGAAATGCTCAAAGCTAACGGTAATAGCTTTGCTGGTAAGAAAGTGGTCATTTCAGGTTCTGGTAACGTTGCTCAATACGCGCTTCAAAAAGCAACTGAACTTGGTGCAACTGTTATCTCTGTATCTGACTCAAATGGTTATGTCATCGATGAAAATGGTATCGACTTCGATCTATTGGTTGATGTTAAAGAAAAACGTCGCGCTCGTTTGACTGAGTATGCTGCTGAAAAAGCAACTGCAACATATCACGAAGGTTCTGTATGGACTTACGCTGGAAACTATGACATTGCGCTTCCATGTGCGACTCAAAACGAAATCAACGGTGAAGCAGCTAAACGCTTAGTTGCTCAAGGCATTATCTGTGTATCTGAAGGTGCCAACATGCCAAGCGACCTTGATGCCATCAAAGTTTACAAAGAAAATGGTATTTTCTACGGACCTGCCAAAGCTGCCAATGCCGGTGGTGTAGCCGTTTCAGCCCTTGAAATGAGCCAAAACAGTCTTCGCCTTTCATGGACTCGTGAAGAAGTTGATGGACGTCTCAAAGACATCATGACAAACATCTTCAATACAGCTAAAACAACTTCAGAAACATATGGTCTTGATAAAGACTACCTTGCAGGAGCTAACATTGCTGCCTTTGAAAATGTAGCAAACGCTATGATTGCCCAAGGTATTGTTTAAGATTCATTTGCTTAATCCTCAATCGCTTCGATTGGGGATTTTTATGTTGAATCCAAAAAACTCACCATTAACAGTGAGTTTTAACATCAGAATTTATTTTACTTTCATTAGGGCAGATGACAAACATTCAACAATCTCATCAACTGCTTCATCTATGTTTATAGTTCCTTCATCATTCAACATCATGGGAATAAGATAAGAAAAACTCAATGCTAAAATGTATCGAACAATTCTTTCATTTGACCAATTTAGAATAAGTCCTTTTTCTTTAAATTGATTTAAAACAGGGCTAATTGGTTCTATTATAGATTGAACAATAATATTTCCTAACTGGATAGAAAGATTTTTATCAATAAAAGAACGCCCCAAGAGAATTTTAACATGCATTTGATTCTTCTGAATGAAAAAGAGCCTATCTCGAACAATACTTTTTAAAAAGAAGGGAAAAGTTTCTTGATCTACTGTGAATTTTTTTTCTGAGAAATCCGCAATTACTTCTGGAATAACCTGTTCTAGAAAAGTAGATAAAATGACTTCTAAAATACCTTCCTTTGTTTTAAAGTAACTAAAAACAGTTCCTTCTGACACTCCAGCGCGTTCGGCAATAAGGCTGGACGTTGTATTCTCAAATCCAATTTCTGAGAATAATTTTAAGCTTGATAATAATACTCGACGTTGTTTCAAGCTCAAGTTGCTAACTTCTAACGTCTGAGCATACTTTTGTTCTAAACTTTCCATCGCTAGCACCTCTCTTCTACTCTCTTACTTTTACGACTTTTTTGCCTCGACTGTGTCCCATTTTCAGACTACGATAGGCTTCTCTAACTGACTTTAGAGAAAAGTCATACACTTGATCAATTTTCAGCTGAATCTTCCCGTCTGAGACCATTTCAGCTAAAGTGCTAAAATCATCATATGTGGAATGTCTCGGACCAGTAAACTGAGCACCTTTTATCATAACATAGGGTGAAGGTACTAATGTCCCAATAGCTGTCCCCTTCAAGCCTAAACTAAAAGCCAATCTAACATAATCAGATCCATAACAATCCAAAAATTTTGTAATAGGCGTTGGACTAGCTGATAGAAGAGCCTTCTTGATATTCTCTTCGTAACTTACTGGTATAGCACCTAAAGACTTCAGATACTCTGCATTTTTCTTACTTGCTATTCCAATCACTGTCGCCCCCTTAGCAACTGCATACTGTACTGCAATACTTCCAATACCTCCTGCTGCAGCTGAAATAACAACAGTATCTCTTGAATTTAAACCGATTCTTCTAAAAGCCCCACCCACAGTTAGAGCAGCTACTCCCATAGTAGCTGCGTGAGTCATGTCGATCATCTCTGGTTTCAATACAATTTCTGATTCATTGACACAAATTTCTGTTGCTAAAGCTCCCCTATTAGTTCCCAAACCAGGATCGCTAATCATTGTTCCAAACACCTTATCTCCTACTGAAAACCTAGTTACTTCATTTCCAACTTCTGTAATATCTCCAGAAAAATCTCTCCCCACACCTCTTGGAAATAAAGATGATTTAGATTCAAACCAACGACTTGGTTTCCTTAATTTCGTTATAAAAGATAGAAATCGAAGGGGTTTCGCTCCCTCAAAAGTTTTATAATCAATAGGATTTAAACCAACAGCATGAACTTCTACTCTCACCTGATTTACCTCCAAGGCTGTAGAGTCTATCTTCAGCAAATCCAAGACCTCTTCGTTACCGAAACGACTGTACTCTATTGCTTCAACAACCATTTTCTTTACTCCTTAATTTCACAAAAATTGAGTGAACACTCATTTTTATAAATTATACTCTTAATTTGTAAGAAAATCAATATTATCGTTTGATAACGATTTATGACATGATACAAATATCTATCATTTCGATTTACCAATATGATTCTTTCAATCTAACTCTCCTCACTTTTAAAGATTCCTTTCCCTTTTTTGCCCCATGTAATAAAAAAATAAAAACCGCTACTCCTAAGAATAGCGGTTTAATCATGTTTTTAAGCTACTAATGTAGTTACTCTATTATTTAAGAGTAACAATTTGCTAATCTTATTTCCGCCCAGTATTAGTGGGTTAATTCCTCCATTTTCAACTTTGGCAGGAATTTGGTAGGTAAATTGATAATCCAAGATTATCTAAACTGTTTGTAATCTCTTCTGAAATTGTTGAATCACCTGAATAATACCAGTGACTATATGTATTCAACGTGGTTGACTTATCAGCGTGTCCTAATCGATATGAAACATATAAAGTATCCTTATGTAACACATTTATAAGATAAGATGCATGACTATGTCTTAATCCTTTCCCCGTAATTTCTGGTACACCAGTAATCTTAGCATGCCTTTTTATTATCCTAGAAATTGTAGACTTACACAAGGGGGCACCAAAACGTGATATTACATAATCTTTATCATCATTCTTGATTTGAACTTCTCGCCATTTTTTAAGTGTTGTAATCGTAAAATCATCTAAATCAATTTTACGATTCCCTGCTACTGTCTTTGTTTGTTGTTTAGCATACCATACACCGTTTTTATCTTTCTCAATCGTCGAATGAACATGAATCCATTTACGTTCAAAATCAATATCTTCCCATTTAAGAGCAATACCCTCACTAACTCTTAAACCAGTCATAAAATATAACCAGATCGTCGTGTAATTATGGAGTCCCTCATACTCACTAATATCAAAAGAGTTTATTACCTTCTTAAATTCATCAAATGTCCAAAATTTTGTATCAGGGTGCTTTCCTCTAGGATTATCTAATCCTTTAAAAGGAACTCTATCAATATAACCCAATCTTTCTGCATAGCCCAGACATGCTTTAAATCTAGACCACATATTTTTAGCATAGTTACTAGAATACTTGTCTATAATAGCTAAGCGAAATCTTTCACAGTCAATAGTACTAATATCTGATAATTTTTTACTACCAAATTGCTTAATAAATAACTGATGATGTGGTAAAGCGGTCTGATAAGTTACAAATTGAACTTTTTGTTGATAATATTTTAAATAAATCTCTTCCATAAACTCTCTAAAAGTTAGAAAACTATTATTAATAGTAGAGTTCACAAATTCATGTTTTAAACGAAGTATCTCTTCATATGCTTCCTTAAAAGAATTAAACGGTAGTCCCTGTTGATTTTTCCTTCCTTTCTTTTGAATTCTTTTCCCAGTTATTGGATCAACTCCTAATTCAATTTGAAAATAAATTTTTCCTTTTGAATCTTTGTATACACCTTTATATTTCTTTGTCTTTGATATAACCATTTTTCTCACCTTCTATATCTGAAAAAGAAATACCAATTAAATTTTCTACAATATTTTTAGGAGCAATGCCTAACCTTTTATTATCGAAAGGTGAACATCCTAATTGTACCGCATTCTTATCATTTTTTCTAGCTTCTTCAAACTTTTTTACAGCAATCTTTTTTGCTTGTCTAATAATATTTCTTGATGTGTGCTCTGGAAAACCAATCGCAACTAAATCTTTATAGTTTACTGTTTCCATGATTTTACTACTTCCTTTCTTAGATTTTTTCACCTCCATGGCATGACTGATGAAGTCATCATAAGAATTTCACTTGCTGCTCTTTTACGGTGGCAGCCTGAACGGTCAGAAGTATCATTGTATATCATTTGTATCATGGCATATAAAGTATCGCTCTATTTTATTGATGGTTTTAAAATCGCTCTTATCATGGCGAGCCATTCAAATCTGCTCCACAAATGAGGAAAGTACCATTTTGGACTATTCAATTGTCAAAGAACAAATAAAAAATCTCCTCATTTTCACACTCTATGCAATTGAGGAGATTATTTTCTAAAGCGAATTTTATCAGGAAAATCTATCAATCCCAATAGATAGTCTGTACTGACATCGTAAAAGTTTGAGAGAGTTACCAATACATCTGCCGTCAAGGCATGCTCACCCCGTTCAATTTTAGCATAAGCTGAGTTTGTAAACGAAAGTATTTTAGCTATTTGTTTTTGGGTCAAATCGTGATCTTCCCTCAAATCTCTCAAACGTCTGTACATCTAGCTTTCTCCTGAGAAAAGTATAATATATAAAACTAAGAAATCTTTCAAAGTGTCCAAACTGGACATTTTGAACTAAAATTAATTTATTAAACACTTCTCATAAGCATATCTATTAACCGTCTGAGAGCAAATATTTTATCAACTATTTAAAATTACTGACTTTCAAAAATTAGTCTTATTGTAAAATAAAGTGAAACACAAAAGACATGTTTATCTAATATATTATAGTCTCAAAAATATTACAAAATTATAGGAAAATGTTCACAAATTAATCATACAAGAACTTCTCTGGAAACAGGGACTTTTAACCCATTCACATAGATAAAATACACTATTTTATTCCTCCTTATATAAATTTGATAAGGTAGGAAATGGCGGTGAACGATTTTTCATAAAACTCTCTCAATTTTTAGACTTAACTATTAAGAGTGAAAAATCATGTATTTTTACCGCTGTTTTTAGAAAAATAAAAAAGCGATAGAGAAATTGCTATATCGCTTTTTTATTTTTCTAAGTACGTCTAGACGTTTTAAAACTCATGTTGTGATTGAATTACGTTCAATACTTCTTGCATACTTCCAGCCTTAGCATTAAATAAGGGCAATTGGTTATCGTAATATCCAATAGTAGCAATACCAGCACTAGTTGATCCCTGTATCCCTGAGTACGAATCTTCAATAGCAATTGTCATCCGAAACAATATAATCAAAATAATTCTTCAAATCCAGTTTTTCAAGACTTATTTCTATACTGAAACAACATCTTTCCAGAACTTCAATAATTTCTTTTTGTGTTAAATCATTATTTAACTAAGTCTTTGGAGGTAATACGTTTTCAAAGCTACTTTTTACCATAGATTTTGAGTCTTCAACACATATTACTAAGCCAAAAATGCTCTAAATTTTTGAAATTCTAACAAATCCCACTCAACTTCATAATCATCTTTGACTTTCACAATATCTTCCTCAAAATAACCATATCTAATAATTTATTACTAGCAATGATATGCAGACAAATGACATCATCAATATGATTTTCAACCAGTACATGTATTTTTAACTCCAAACGATTAGACAAACTTGACTGTTTTATAACATCGTATGTAAATTTTTTCATGTTTAAACTCTCCACCTTCGATATTCCATAATCAAAAGTAACCGTATCAAGTTCTAATAATGGTTGAGTTAATTTACAAGAACCGACTCCAGTGAAATGATCCTATCACATTGTCGTGCTTGCTCCATGTTATGCGTAACAACCAAAATTGTTTTACCAAATTGATCTCTCAAAGTTCGAATCAAATCAAATGCTTTTTGAGACATTTCAGGATCTAACGATCCGGTTGGTTCATCTGCTAGGACAATATCTCCGGGCTTTAAAATAGCTCTCACAATCGCAATTCTCTGCTGTTCACCTCCCGATAATTCATTGATTTTACTATTTAACCGATTTTGTAGACCAACAAATTCTAGCGTTTCCTTGATTCTCTGCTCTTTCTCCTGTCTAGAGAAATTCGAAAAAGTCATGGCAAGCATCAGGTTATCTTTCACACTAGATGTAGAAATGAGTGCATTGGATTGAAAAAGATAGTTGATGACATTCCTTCGATAATGAACTGCTGATTGCGAATTTACCTTAGGCAAAACTTTTCCGTTGATTAGGATTTTACCACTGTCAACAGTATCCAATAGTCCAATCATATTGAGGATAGTCGATTTTCCAGAACCAGAAGGTCCTACTAAAGCTACAAATTCATTTTCCTCAATATCAAAGCTTAAGTCTTTGAAAATTTCTCTTGAACCAAATTGTTTTGATACATTTTGTACTGAAATTCTAGACATGAGATTACTCCTTAAATGATTGTATGATACTCTCTCCTTCTTTACGGAACAAACTGAAGTAAAGAAGTATTATCTGAAAAGCAAATGTAGCTAGTGTCATGACTATTCCCAACTTAGACCCCACCAAGATAGAAACGATTAGTTCCATCACAGAAAAACTAATAATGAGAGAAAGCACACCAATATATCTTTTCCATGGTGAGAATCCCATAAAGTATTGGACATACAATTTTTCTTCAAATAACAAGCGGTACATTAAGACAAAACTCCAGAAAATAGCCATCATCGTAATGATGATAATCGCTATGATCGTGCCGAAAAGATAAAATGTATAACTCAGATCTTTTTGAAGACCATTGATAAAGTTCTTGACAGTTGTAAAACTCAACCGATTATCCGTTAAATCTGGAAACTCTGTTTCTAAAACGGACACTACCTGTTCCATCGTTTCCCTATCACGAATCTTCAAAAGACCATTATAGCCACTGACAACTAAGTTTGCCGACTCCATGAAATATAAATTCTCTGGTGTTGAGACAAAAATAACTGGATTCTCACTAGTTGTACCATAAGAAATGGAATCTGACCAAGTAAATATTGGTCGAGACGGTTGGTAAATCTTGAACATAAATTTCTGATTTTCTGTGAAATTAGTTTGTAAATCTCCCGGTTTTACAGTGACACTTTCCTGTAAATACGCCTTCATCACCTCAAGTTCTTCTGTATTGAGCGTGTTAGGTAGAAGATAAAGTCGAGTACCATTCCTCATCTCTAGCAACTCTTCATCACTTAGGGGAATACCTAGGTCTTGCAGGTAATTATAGGAGAATTTCAAATACCAAAATGGTTTTTTAGGGACATGCTGGTATGTCCCATAGACTGCATCAAGGTACTCCTGATTAAGAAATTTTCCTTGGGCAATATAGACACCTGGAAGCTCAGATATACGCTGGTAAAAGTTATACATACTGCGCTCAAGGGAATTTGTAGTTCCTGCATATGTACCTACATCATCTCCCTCAACAAAGCTGGATATAACGTACATATCTTCAACATTCTTCCACTCCCTAGATACTTTCATATTATCAATAAACTGATTCATTGGAGCATCTAAAGAGTAACTGACTGCGATTAACAAACCAGCTACCAAGGTATAGAATAACAAGCAGGTTACCATTAAAGGCTTCATTGGTAATCGTTTATGAATTGCGGCTAATGGAGAAACCGAATAAACAATAATCGTTGGAATAATGAATATCAATAGTAGCAACAAGACTGAGAGGCTGACTCCAGCAAAAACTAGAATAAACGATGATAAACCAAAACTAGACCAGCCTGACAACAACCAACTACATAAAGAGATAATTGGAATAATGTAGATTGAAAATAGTAGAGAATTTTTGAAAAAAGCAGACCATAATTCTTTTCTATCCCATCCTAAAAGAATCAATGTTCCGAAATGTTTAAAGGATTGAAGAACACAGATTAAGAATAGAATCAGTAAAATGAGGGCATTTACTATGATGCTGATAGCAAGTATTATTCCCCAAATTCCCTGATCAGTACTACTTCCAAAACTTTCTTTTGTCAAATCCTCAACAGAAATACCTGACATCTTTGAAAGATGTAACAGAAAGTTATCTCTTGAGACAGCATCGTGGAGACCATTGATATGGTATATCCCATTAATCGTATTAGTGTTTTGGAAAGTATAATCTAATCGTTCAATGACTACAGGCGTGCTAAATAATAAATCTGGAAGCTCGTAAAGCATATTATTTGAGCCTTTGTCAAGTCCAATAGTCATACTATTATCACTATGAGATAATAAATTTGCAAATTGTTGTTGTGAGACAACTATTTTACCCGTACTTTCAAAATCTGAAAAACCAGCAGAGCTACCAAGGATGTCTATATAAATCCTATTTGGACCTTCCCCTGTATCACTACTTTCAGAACGTTTTGTCCATATGGATAAGTCACTCTGTTCTAAAAAATAATTAAATACATCTTGTGATTGCTCTTCTGTTAACTTCTGAAGATAAACTGTTACGGTCCCGGAATGATGATTATAACTCTGCCATGACTGTTGATACTGTAAACCTGCTAAAAAAATTGCCACCAGAGCAAGTAAGACACTCTGGATGGTAATCAAAAACAGGATTAAGTATCTCATTTTACCTAATAATATGTTTTTGTATGTCATAGGTACTTACCTACAATTCCAGTAACATTCAGCTGTACCAGTTCCGATGAATTTAGAAACACGTGCTTCTACTCCAGGGGATTGCCAGCCTGAGAATGCCCCGTTAGCAGATGCTGAGTGTTCGTAAACACCAGACTGAAGATTTGAATAGCTCCAAGCCGTCTTTTTTGACGCCGTAATTCATCTTGATGAAAAGACCTTCCTTAACCACCTTATCAATCTGATACTCGGCTAGGACAACTTCAAACTCCTGAATCTGGTCATGTTTCTCTTTGACCTCCTTGTAGGCTGTTAGGAGTTCCTCACTTGAGAGTTTAATCAAGTAATCAATCGAAATCTGGCGTTGACCAGATTCGATTTTAGAATATGCCGACTGACTACATGATAAATATTTAGCAAGATACTCTTGCGTATAATCATAATCTTCTCTAAGATCCCTGACACGCCTATACATTCGTTTACTTCTAAGAAAATTATAGTTAAGTTTTGAACGAATCTTAGATTTTATACCAAATTGGCATAAGAAGATTATTAATTAGAATATAAATATAGATCTACATCTACATCTACATCTACATTTTACACAGAATAACCTATATAGCTTTAATTCAATTTTTCTGACTGATGATACTCAATTTTAAATAGTGCACTATATATCAATATTGTTTATCTTTTTTCCAAAGCCCCTACAGTAAATTTATAAAAAACAAAACTATAAAATATATTCACTGCTAGAAAGATAATCATATCGTTTAATGACATATCCGCTAGTGACCGACTACGAAGCGCAATCATCGGTTGAGAATATGGAAAAAATTTTGTTAAGTCTTCATTAATAAAGATGAGGACAAAATTAAACATGCTCCCAATAGTTGCTAATCCCACACTTTTACTGAAATTTCTAGTTTTTACAGTTACATAGGATTGAAGAGTAATTATTGGAAAAGATGCTAGAACTGCTAAGAACAACCATTTGAAATAAGTTTGCAAACTCAGATCTAACGTAATTCCATCAACCTTAGTTGCTATAATAAAAATAAGGAACAGAATTAATTGAACTGGCAAAATTATGATGAAACTACATAGCAATTTCCCAAAATACAATTTCCCCATTGATACTTGATTCACCTTCAACATATCAAGAGTTTTCCTTTCAAACTCAGGCATAATCAACAGTCCTGTAATGATAGCTAGCATAGGGGGATAGAGCAAGGTGCTGTTATAAAAAGTCAACTGCCCCCATAAAACAAGGGATTGCGTCCCATCAACTAATACCTCTCGACTAGCAAAATAGATTCCCAGTCCAATAAAACTAGAAAAAATCAGAAAGGCAATTCCGATCAATAAAAGTTGAGTCTTTCGCGTTTTTTTCCATTCTGCTAAAAAATAACTCCCCATCTTAGTTTCCTCTCTTTTTCAAAATGATATTAGCCAAACCATATAATAATGCACAATAGAATACATAAACTACTAGTTTCCATAGTAGTTGTTCGTCAAAAATATATGTAAATACTCCATTTCCAAGGAACTGGTACTTATAAGGTGCTAAACTACCGAAACCTGTTATAGGATTGAGTAAACTACCAAAACCATTGCTTCTTGGGTTTAAAACAATTCCCAAAAAACCACCTAACAGACCTAACGCTAATAATATACCTTGCCTTTCCAAGAGCATTGCTAGGGTTAAATAGATACAAATCAGAGAAAATATTGCAAGTAGTTGTCCAACAAACTGAAGTCCAATAATTGAGAAGGGAATTGAGATACCTACCTGTTTTCCAAAAAAATAAATAGCAGTAACTTCTACTACCGACATGATGCTAAAGAAAATCATCATAAATAGGAGTTTGTGATTAAAAATAGTTAGAAAATGTTGACCGTTTGCAGCTTGTAACCTAAATGTTTGCCCCTCACGCTCATTTCCAACAATGCGAGCTGCAAATACACAGACTGCAATGGGAAACATAAGAAGATTGACATTTTGATTGCTAAAAAGTGTTCCTACAGTTTTTAACTCTGGATGTGAAAATGCAGATGAGAATGTAGCGATATTCCAAAGCGTAGCAACGACTATTAAGATAGCAACTATGGAAAAAGATTTTGTTCGCCTGCTTTTTAACCATTCAATGTAAATACCTGACATTTTATACCTCCTTTGTTAAATCTAAGAAAATGTCCTCTAGTGTCTCACTTTCTCTAACTACCCGAAAAATTCGATATCCATTTTCCGTTAAATAACTGATCATATCAGCTAGTTTATCATTATTAATATTGCTTAATTTGATATGACTTGCGGATGCGTCCAATACTTCTACCGAACCGAACTCAATCAAACTTTGAACAATGTTGTTCTGTGAAAAATCTCCACCAATCTCAATCCATGTGTTAGATTTAATTGCTTCAATTTCTCCTTCATAAACAAGGCGCCCGTGATTAATAATCCCTACTCTGTCTGCAATATGCTCAATCTCCGGAAGGATATGACTAGAAATAAATACTGTTAGCCCTTCTTCTTTCGCCAACTTCACAATCAATTCACGAATTTCATGAATACCAGCTGGATCAAGACCATTGGTTGGTTCGTCAAGCAATAGAATTCGCGGTTTCTTCACCAATGCGAAAGCAAGTGCCAGTCTTTGCTTCATACCGAGAGAATAATCTTTAACAAGTTTTTTTCTATTCTTTTCTTCGGCCAAACCTACCAACTCCAAAGTCGGATAAATATTACTTTCCTTAAATCCTACCATTTTTTGAAAAACAAGTAGATTTTCATAACCTGTCAAATTAGGATAGTAGGAGGGCTCTTCAATCATTGAACCGATTTGGTTTAAATAAGTCTTATCTTTTTTGATGTTCTGACCATGAACTAAAATCTCTCCAGAAGTAGGCGTTACTAAAGACAGTACCATTTTCATAGTTGTTGTCTTTCCTGCACCGTTTGGTCCAAGAAAACCGTAGATTTCTCCCTCTCGGACTGTGATTTTTTCTAAGTCTACCGTAGTAACATCTTTGTAAACTTTTGACAATTTACGTAATTCAATAATATTTTTCATTCCTATATTACCTCTCGTAAGTCTTGGTCTTAAAGACTTTCCCTTCTCTTGTTTATACTATAAATTATATCTCTGCCAGTTAAAGGTAACATTAAGAAAGAGGAAATTTTCCCTTAAACTTTCGAACGAATAAAGTTCTCGTAGTTTGAATTCCTTTTCATAAGGTTCTCATGGCTATCTTTGATTACTTCCCCCGTTTCACTATCAATGAAAATGATGTAATCAACAAAATTAACAATGTCTAAATGATGACTAACCATCAACATTGTTTTATCTGAATATCTAGTACTTCGTAGTACATTCTCATAGATTCTATTTTTACTATGTTCATCCAAATTACTAAAAGCTTCATCCCAAAAAATAATTCCATCTTTTTTTATCAAAGATTTAGCAATAAGTAATTTTTGAATCTGCCCACCTGATAGATTCTTCCCCTGCTTCAATAGCTTAGAATGTATTTTATTTGGCAACTGAGAAATAACCTCATCAGCTGTCGTATCATTCAATATCTGATAAAGTGGAGATAAGTCATCAGATATCCATTCCAAATTTTCTAAAATACTTCCTTTTCTTAACGTCATGTTTTGCAATACTACACTCAGGTAATTCTCAAACTCCTTAATTCCGTATTTTAGAGAACCACTATAGCGTAGCATTCCCGCTAATAATAACAATAGTGTAGATTTTCCACTACCCGACTTCCCGACAATAGCGATTTTTTCTCCTTTTTTAATTGTCAGATTCACATCATCATAGATTGGTTTGCTACCATACGAAAAATTCAATTTATTAGTTTGAATTAGATAATCCTTTGAGTCTTCACTCGGTACAGTAATTGGTAACGTATCTTTTAACAAATCACTTTGTTTTTCAGCATAAACCCCTAATCGAAGTATTTCAAAAACAGCTCCTTTTACCTGTTCAATTGCAGAAATCAATATTGAAATACTAGTCTGATATACAAGTAAATCCGGGAGCGAGACCTTAATGTAATCATTATAATAAACTGCTATAACTATTATTGATGATAAACTAATGTAGTTAAATATAGTTCCAAGCAGTTGAGACAAATTTTCAATTTTCAATATTTGCGAATATTTAGTTGTAACTTGATTGTTAACTGTCATCCAAGAATTGAAGACATTATCTTCTTTTCTCATTATCTTAATATAGTCTATATCCTCCAAATCAGTCTGTAGTTCAGAATTGAAATCAATTAGATATTGTAGATAGGTCTGATTATATTCATTTTGCTTATAATATAGCACTATAGAAAACACACTATATATAGCAATCATTACGACTAAAATCAAGGTTAATTTTACTGAAATAGTTATTAAATAGATAAAAATTACAATAACAGAAATAAGACTTATAAATGACGGAATAATTTTTAATGTAACATTATCTCTTAATGTCGATTTAAAATTAATTTTTTCAGAAATTCCCCCACTTAGATGATTTCGAAAATATAACAATGGCTTTTGTAACAGCCTTCCAAATAATTCCCTACTATAATAATCATCAAAATCTTTATTATATCTATCTAAAGCACCATTTTTGATGAAATATCCTAACAATTGAAAAATAAGAACGATACCTAATAAAAGTAAACTAACACTAAACTTGAAATCATCTGCTAGCATTTGTCGCAAAATTATTGAAAACAATAATACACTTGTTTGGATAAATAGCAAAGATAGCATAAATAACGCAATTGGTTTCATTTGAAGAGTTTTCTTGAAATACTTCCAAAAGATTGAGTTGTATTTTTGTGATTTAAAATCACTACCTTTGTTTACCATAATCATTGTTTCGGAATAATGCTCCATAAACTCACTTTTACGGTATCTTACTTGTCCAATAGCTGGATCTACAATTAAAACTTGCTCAGATGTAATTTTTTCAAGAACCACAAAATGATCATTATTCCAATGGATAATCATTCTTTGCTTAGTTTTTTGATAGACTTTTAGTAACTCGTCAATTGAGGCATGATAGGCATTTATGGTTACTCCAAATCTATCATTTAGAGTCAACAGATAAGATACACTTAGCCCATCTGCTGGCAATGAATCTCTATCATAAACTTCATATAGTGGAACTCTGTGCCCTAAGTCGTTCAACAACATAGTATAACAGGCCAAAAGACAATCTTCTTCATTGTTTTGTAAAATAATCTTCATCGTACTTCTTCCTCTCTATCCCTTATAAATTAGGAATAAGAATGTCAAGCGAACTGTCTTCTTTTAAATATTTTGCTGTAGAAAATAGAACACCTGGAATTCCTGTCATTAGACCATAGACATTATACTTTGTATTAAAACTACACATCCAACCTTTTTCTAAACCAAATGCATGCAATTTTTTATATTCTCTATCTAAAATGCTTTTGAATTTTTTGGACTCGTCATTTCCCAAATAATTCATATAATAACTAAGAGCCAGTAAATTTCCACTAGTTCCGTGACAAAGGGAAAAATTAGTCATATCAAAACCAATTTCAACAATTTGTTCTGCCGCATGTTCCACATCCTTCTTCAATTCTTCACGCTCAGAATCGGATAAAATCTTATATCTATCATCTAATTGTAGCTGTGCTAACCTTGCAACTAATACTCCCGTCGAACCGTGGCACCAATTTGCACTTGTCTCGTTATTCCTTTTATCAACCCACCCCTTATCAATCTTCTGGCGATTATCAAAATTTCTAGCCTTGTTAAATAAATCTAAGGCATCAGTGCTTCTCAATTGACCAGCCAACAAAAGCAATGCTATCTCAACACCTAAATTCCCATGTGCAAGACTAACATTATTCACTTCTAATCGGTTCCAACAAATGTAATTTTCATCATAAATACCTAGCTCTTTAAGTTTATTAAGCGATTGAGATAGATTTTCTATCGTAGTATCTGTATTTCTAAACGCAGTAATTTCATTTGGGAAACTTGATAAAAAGTCTGCTTGAGATACATCTATGTTTAAACAATAACTATCTATAATATCTGACATATAGCTTGGGAGTTTCTGGTCTGTAATTAAACCAATTCTAAAAATAGCCGAGATAATGCCTAATTTCCCAACGAAATAGGATGTGTTTTGTATTTTAGAATAAGAATTTAATAAAGTAGAAAAAATTCGTTTCAAGCAAGCAATAATTTTTTTTTGTCTCAAAGAATCAACTAAGTCATAAGCTTCAGATAAAGCAATACCTATGCCAGCCAACCCTTCGTACACTGAATCATCCATTGGAACTAATTCAAAGGCATCATAATCTGTAACTTTCAAAGTGAGCCAGTTTGTACTATTATCTCCGAAGGAATATCTCTCATCATTCAAAATAATATCAACCAACGTATTAATTCCTGTGTATAATACCTCTTCATCATTACTGGGGCGTTCATATTTTCGATACTCCTCTTGAAGTTCTGTACTATACAATGCTTGTGTAGTTTTTATTGAGAATTCTATTAAATTAATTTGTTCTTCAATTAACTCCTCATTTAGATTCTCTAGCTTTTTAATCACTACACTTAACGCAGAAGTCCCTAGTTTCCAAATAATTGTCTCTCCATCTCTAATGTTACAACTATTAATATTCACATAAAAATAAGGAATATCCATATTTAATAACTGCTTCTCCTCTGATTGGACTAATGTATGACTATCATACTCATGTAATTTATTAGCCATTTTTTCAAATAGTATCTGTGATTGATTACAGTATACAGGCGAAATAAGTAGTTGTCGAATTAGACTATAGTCTCTAGTATTCCGAAACAAAATTCGAGTTTGAATATCACTATGAGTCAAGTAAAGTTTTTCAAGATATTTCTTTTCCTTCACAAAAAAATAACCTAATTCTCTGAATCCTTCTTTAATGAAATCAATATATTCTGCCGCATTAAGATAATTTTTCTCTCCCATAGAATTAAGAAAATAAGGCAAATGATCTTGATTTTTAATCTGATATTTTTTCTTCTCAACATGCACATCATCTCGATTATAATTCACAACAATCTTAGCTTCGCCAATAAGAGTTCCACCAAGAACTCCACTAGTATCTCCACCGAAAATCTTATCTGCTTCAGCAATGGGAAGAAGACCTGTTGAAAGTACTGAATTTCTACTGTTCTCTATAATTTGGAAGGTCGCTTCGTTGTTCGCTATCGTGTCAAAAGGTGTTATAGAGAAGATTGTTTCAACATCTACAAGAGTTGGAGTAATATTTGCAGATATCAAATTTTCAAAGTGTAAGTCTGAGATATTTAGAATATAGGAATATGCTAATAGGTAACCTACTCTACGATAAAACTCTTCGGCTTCTTTTTTTGAATTTAATGGTCTGCTAATTATAAATTTTTCCCAAAAATATTCTTCTTTATCCAAAAATTGAGGAATAAAATGGATTTTTTTGCCCAAATAAGCACTAACTCTAGCATCTAAAAGATTCAAAAGAAGATTTGGTTTAGATGATTTCTTTTTAAAAACAACTTTTTGCTCCTGATAAGTTACAATACACACCCCGTTACCGTTATGAATATCTCCTGTCACTTTAAGCTTAATAGCATCTATATTAGGAATTAGGGAGTTACTACTAATGTAATCTTGATCTACTAATTCTGAAAAATCTTCAATAAATCTATTTTTCACATATTCCATTAAGTCTAAGTATTTCTGGATGCTGAGTATAACACGATGATTTATATCCGAGAAACGTTGCTCAATTTCATCTAATATTATTCCTTTCTTACATAGGACATTATTAAAATAATCATAACGTATCTCCGATGAGGAACCTACCAAGCTTTCTTCAATTCTTTTTTCATGACAGCTACCTCTTTTCTATAAAATCTTTATGAACAACATGTAAAGAAGAATTGGAACGAATTCATGTGACATTCATGTGAAATGGTTTTAAATACCCCGTTCTTACCCGCACCAATAATTTGGTCTAACTCTTCAAGACTTATTTCCTGAATTGTGTTCATTAGTTCATATTCTTTTTTCATAGTATTTACCTCTTTCTATTTTAAATATCGGCAATCTAGATATCTTCTTTGTTACAAGTTTATCTTACAATGGCATCTTAAAGCTTGGATAAAGAAAACATAAATTTATCTTTAAGATTATCGAATATGAAATGTTCACCTTTTATCTAATAGCTTTATTTATGGTATAATTAAGTAAACTTTTGGAGGTGAAAACATGAGTTTTGAAGCACAATTATTAAATAAACACATATTGATTGTGGATGATGATACAGCGTTAAGTGAATCAATTAAAGAGGTACTTGTGAGTCGTGGTTTTAAAAATATTAGTCGCGCTTATAGTATTAGTGAAGGAATTGATGTTTTTTCGGTATCCCATATTGATCTAATTATTTTAGATGTCATGCTCCCAGACGGAGAAGGCTATTTACTCTCTCAATATGTGAGAAAAATCTCAGATATTCCAATTCTATTTTTGACTGCTAAAAATAATCCTGACGATGAAATTAGAGGACTTGATTCGGGAGGAGACGACTACGTTACAAAGCCCTTCTTACCTAAATCTTTAACGTATCGTATTATTGCACTGTTAAGAAGAGCTTATAAAGATGAATCTGAACTCATTGAACTAACTGACTGTATCATTGACTTGAACAATGCCAGTGTTAAGAAAAGTGGTCAAAATCTATCGCTAACACCTACAGAAATTCAAGTTCTTCGAAAATTATATGCTAATAAAAATTACATAGTCTCTACTGAAACAATTTGTGATACAATTTGGGGACTTGAGAGCTTTGGATATGAGAAATCTCTAATGGTACATATTCGAAATATCCGAGAAAAGATAGAACTTACCCCCTCTAAGCCTAATCACCTAATTACTGTCAAAGGACTTGGATATAAACTTGTTATTTAGATAATTTAAGGTATAACCCATGAATGTTTTCAAAAAAAATATACTAAAGTTTATTCTATCGTTTATTTTTATCATCATAGTTGATGTAATACTTTTAGTTACTGCAGCAAATTATATTCGTAGCCAACAATCTGCATCAAACATCATCGAAACAGTGTCGTCTGAAATTGTTTTAACTAATGGAAATTATGTTGTCAGTCCGATAGCCAAACAATTAATTGATGAAAATAATTTATGGATGATGATTATTGATAAGAACAGTGGCAAAGAAAAATTCAATATTGACAAACCCAAAGATATAGCTAATCAATTTAATTTTGCAGATGTTGTTCGTTTCTCTAGGTTCTACTTAAAAGACTATCCTGTATTTACTCAAATAAAAGACAATGATAACGATATCTATATTATTGCATTTCCAAAAGATAGTATTATTCGCTATGGTAATAATTATTTTGATTTGAATCGAATTCAAATTTTTCCAATCATTATTGTATCAATGATTTTTGCTAACATATTGTTCTGTTTATTTTTATATATCTACAGTGTTACCTTCCTAAATCGAAATATTAAACCGATTATTAACGCAATTGTAAAACTACCAAATGGAGGAAACACACAAGTTAAATCTGTACAGGAACTAGATAAATTAACACTTGCTATTAACTCAGCCAATCAAAAACTTCGTGAAAATGAAGAATTTAAGGAAAATTGGATTTCTGGAATTGCACATGATATCAAAACACCACTTTCAGTAATTGTATCAAACACATCCCTAGCGATTGAAAAAACTGATAATGATCTATTACTTAAGTATCTAAAGCCTACCCTAGTTGAAAGTCATTATATCCAAAACCTTCTTAATGATTTAAATATATTTGCCCGATTAACAAATGGTAATCTGATATTAAATCGAGAAATTGTATACATCGTTCCATTTTTTAAGGAGATTATTATCCAAATTATTAATCAAGAGATTTGGCATGACTTCAATTTTGAATTCACTTCTGACGACGGTTTGTTTAATCAAAAAACGTACGTCGAAAAATCTTTGATATCGAGAATTATTCATAATCTGATTTATAATTCTGTGCTTCATAATCCTTCTGGATGCGATATTCAAATCATTCTTAAGCATCTATCAAATAATACATTTTCAATTACCGTACGCGATAACGGAATAGGGGCCTCTCCCAACAGACTTAACAACATTAATAAAATTGAAGAATTTAGCTTTGATATTTCTGGTGTTCGTAGAAGTGGTATAGGATTGAAAATTACTAAGCAAATCGTTGATTTGCATCATGGTGATATGGTTATCACCAGTCAACTGGGTGAATACTTCCAAACAACTATAACTTTAGACACTGTTAATTAACTTGAAAAGGCAACTGTTTTCTATACAGATTTTATAAGTTCTATTTTTATTTTAAAATCGCCACAGAATAATAATGCTGCGATGAGGTCTTGCATATTCTTACCGTTTTTGACATCTCTAAACAATAGATTATTGGCAACCTCAAAGATAATGACCTCATGGGCAGAACAAGTTAAGTCCTGCATGGACAACTCACTCGCTGTCCTTTCTCTCTGGTAGCCTGAATTAATTCAGCATTATCATTATAAATTGACGATAATAAATATATTATTTGTCCTTAAATATCTATAAAATAAATTTAAAATGTCGAGATAGTTACATTGCCA
Organism: Streptococcus sp. NM; assembly: GCF_003390135.1. Lineage (GTDB taxonomy): Bacteria > Bacillota > Bacilli > Lactobacillales > Streptococcaceae > Streptococcus. The sequence continues at coordinate 465,621 of NZ_QUOS01000001.1, read as the reverse complement.
GCATTTCTATTACTGTAATGAAATCTCCGTATCAAACTTTTGATTAAAGCCTTTACCAGTATTCAACATTTTTACAAATGTTTCTAATCTTTTTATGAGTCTCTCATACTCACCAATATGGTGACCTAGTTCCTCTTGCAATGCTCTTATTTCTTCAGTCACTTGTTCTAATGAAGTTGATTCTGTCAAGTTCAGTTTTGAAAAGTCATGTCTTGCAAGCTTTCGACTGCTCACATCCTCGCTCTTCAAATTGATAAGCACTTCCGCCATCTTATTTAAGTTGGCGATTTTTTCATTAATTTGATTTAGTTTTATATCTATCTCTGCTATTTCTTTTACTAACTCGTCTTTAATGTCTTGGTATTTCTTATCTGCTTCAGTTAATTCAATGAAGAGGTTAATCTCAGTAATCTTTTCCTGTAGACTCTTAACTGTAGGTCTTCTGTATGGTATTACTCGACTATCGTTGGTTAGCTGTCTTATCAAGGTTCGTCCTTTGACATACTGATTCTTATCCGAATGTTCTTTGTTATATACAAAGTATGAAGTTGTCTCACGTATAAAGATTTTATATTTTGTTTGATTCTCTTCTTCCAGAATATCTAATTGATAATTGGGAATGAAAATGAGACCACTCTGCTTAATACCAAAAGACACTTTGATATAAATGCCCTCATCAACTAGCTTCTCTATTTGCTTCTCTGCAAGTTCCACTTCAAATTCACGAACGGTATCTCGTTTTTCCGTAAATGTCTCAAAGGCTTCCTCAATCTCTTCAGTGGATACTTTATCCTTATCTCGTTCTTCTTGGAAAGCATGGTACTGTTCCTTTAAATTCTCTAATCCTTCTGAAGCAACGACTTCCTTATTTTTAAAATAATCTTGAAAAAATTTGACGTCATATAATTTCTTATCACTTATTTTTTGATGACCCAAACTTATCTTTTGATTCTCTTCTTCCAGGATAAAAGTTACATTTTTTTGTTTTAAGTCAATGGTTAGATTCAATTCTTTGGCTTTTGTTATTAAATCTTCTAAAGAATTGACACGGTTCAACAAAAATTCTAAACGACTTTCAATCTCTTGCTTAGCAAAATGCATTCTAAATAATTCTTCATCATATAGATCTCGTTTGCTGAGTTGGCGTCCTCGAATTGGTTTTGTCATTGCTCGATCCGTCATCATGAATCGACTATGCTTTTGACTAAAATCAATCTGAACATGCAACTGCTTTGCTTTCTCTAAAAAATCATCAAACGATTTAGATTGCTGCAACAAAAAATAAAGACGTTGTTTCAATTCAAATTTATGACTAGACTGCCTATATTTTTGATAGTCACGGTAAGAAAAACTCTTCTCAATAATTTTCGCCCCAGCCACTTTAGAAATACGGTCTGAAATCATACGGAGATTTCGTTCTAAGGCATAGTTCCATATCAATTTTTTATCTGAATTGCGGTCAATAGAGTTGATTAGGATGTGATTATGAACATGATCTTTGTCTGTGTGAGTTGCTACGATAAACTTAAAACGACCTCCTGTCAATTCCATCATGGTCTCATAAGCAATTCGATTAATTTCTTCAGGTGTCAGGTTATCTTCAGGAGAAAATGATTGGATGAGATGATGGGCATGAATAGTTTGTTGGTATTTTTCTTGTCGGTCGTTTCTGGATTCGTACAACTTGTCATTATTGGTGAAGTTGACATTGTACATTTCTACCATTTCTGCATGACTAGGGAAGTCCAAGTAATTGCTCATACCAAAATCAGATACCAATTTCAAATTGTCCGTTTTATCGGGATTGAGGATATACTTAATTAAACGCCTACGATATTTTTTTCCGTGCGTCGCAAAGTGTTTAGTAACTACCATGAAACTCCTTCAGTCTTTTCACCTCCACTTGAAATTCTTTGTCCACTTCCTTAATTAACTCTCCGACTCCTTTACTCAATTCTTGTAATTGGTCCTGAGAAATCAGGTGGCTTTGATTAATCGCACGCGCAATTTGATTGATGTTATTTCCAATCCTTCTCAATTCAAAAACTAACTGGTCATAAGTATCAGTGTTAATCGTGACAAATGACATATTGGGATTAAGCAAAACTTTTCTGGCATAGACTGAGAAATTTTGACAATTGCTCTTAGCAATCCGTTCATTCAATTGGTGTAATTCTGGATCAGTTAGAAATACTTTTTTGAGATTGGTACGATAGCGATAAACCATTACATCCTCCTAACCCATATATTTTTCACGGAACTCACGACTGAGTGGCTGCACTTGATTCACTTCTACAATTAATTCTTGAACACAAGTCAATAAGATTGAGACGTGCTCTTGAGTCACTTGATGATTCTCTTTTGCAATAATCAAAACCTCATGCACATCTCGACTAATCTGTTCTAACTTTTGAGAGTTCCAAAGAGAGAACCAACTTTCAAAAATTCTATCCTGATAATTCTTTTTCAATAAATTCTGACGAAGAAATTCTGAGAAACTATCCATTTTTTGTTCCCTCATCATTTCTTTTATCTGTTTTTCTTCTTGTCTCGTGATTCTAAATTGCTTTCGGATTGACTTAATTTCTTGTCCCATTCTGATATCCCTTCAACATTCTACTTGTCTGACAGTGTAAGTCTACCTCACATTGTCAGTACGCTTCCTAAAGACCTCACTCGCTTCTTGTTCGGTCTTTGCGAGCTCAGATATTGTGTCCACAATATCCCAAAAATCATATCGCCAGCCGACCAAAACCTTCTAGTTTTGATAGCCAACGATAAGATAACTTGGTGGCTTCGCCCCCAAACCCCCAGTTTAAATTTGAGTATCGATTTTCTTAGGATGATATTAGGATAACAAGGAAGATTTGGAAAAGGTATCACAACATCAAAAAAAATAAGAAAAAGAGCCAGGTGGCTCTCTAAAAAATAATTGCAATAAAACATTAAGAAGAGTTTTACAATTCTCAACCATTGATTTCCTATTAATTTTCGTATATTACAAATGGAACTTTGTAAATTTTTGTTTCATCCATCTGTATAACTGAGACTTTATCAAAACCTGATCTATCTAATGTTAAAAATGCTTTTCCTACAATTCCTTGTGTATTTAATGGATTTGTTGTCATGAATAGATTAACCTCATTATAGGTGTTAACTATTTTCTGTACCTCTTCTCGAACTGTACTAACTAATAGAGGATTGTTATATCTGTTACCACTATAATTTCTTTGCGATGAAATTTTTACTGTTGTATTTTCCAAATAGTCAGGTGCTAATTTTTCTATAGGAATATCATATGTATCACATACTAATAAATTTACAACTTTATTCTTTTTGTTTTCAATTAGATACTCAACAATAATTTCTCCTTGAAATTCATCATATTGAACAACTGATGATTCAGAGATAAACTCTGAAAAAACTCCATTATTAATAAGTTCAAACTGCATTGGTATTGAGACACCTATAAGTTGTAACTTTCGATAACCTAATAAATTTGCTGCAATCCACAGTCTTTTATAACAGTTATGAAGATATACAGAATGACCATCATTAAATGTTCGTTCAGCATTGTTTTTTCTAAAAATCATCAATAATGAAGTAGAGATTAATAAATAAAGAACTATATAAGTAGCGGTAGAATTATCAGGAATTAGTTCAAAAATAGCTCTTGTAAAAAAATTGGTATTTGATATTTTTTCAACTTCAACCAGGGTCAAACTCTTCCCAATCAAATAACAAATCAGAATTGGAAATATAAAAATTAATACTAATGGTAAATAAAATTTTTGAGACCAAAAAAAGAATTTCTTAAATAATTTATTTTTTCGATTCATACGTATCTATACATCCTTAAAATAGATTAGAGTGGATTGCCACTTATTTGATTCCCTAAAGTATAATCTACCAGCCCGAAGTCCAACTATCAAAAAGAATAACCTGTCATCATTATCTGAGATAATTTTTTCCCATGAGTTAATGTCAACACAAGATGCAGTAGGTATATCTTCAGGATGGGTATGCCATTCTCCAATTAAACTTATAAAACCTGAACTTTTACTAAAATAATCATCTGCAAACTTCTGGTGATATGGAGAAGTTTTTGAGAATTTAAATCTACTTCTTACATCATTATCCTGTGGTTCTGAAAAATTTATAATAAGTATCGAATTATTTAAAAGTCTCTTACCAACAAAAATACCACCTGCTTCAGGCTCCAAACCCAATTGCCTAAACGCTAGTAATGAATTAAAAATATCAGATGGTATTACAATTTGATATTTATTATTCAGATTTACATATATCAACTTTATAATCTCCGTTACACTCTGGACAAGATATATTTGTTCTTAAAGAAACATTTAATAAATCACTATTTTTTAAACAATTGTAGTATCGAACACTATATGTAAATCCTTCTTTTCCAAACTGTTTATCTGAACCAATTTCTGATACTAGTCTGTTTTCAGAAGAAAATTCCCCATCCAAGTACTGTAAATATACTTCTATAGCTTTATTTGCCAAAGAACTAGGCGCAATAACATTATAAGGAATAAATGAAGAATAACAGCTAGCTAGACGCTTTTCAAATATTTGATTTTTCTCCGCAAAAGAGGCTCTATTATTAACAAGACGCCCATCTTCATAGTTCATACACATATAGCATCCATTATTTTGCGGAGAAACTAGTAGGTTATGATACCCAACTCCATATGGATCTAACCAGCAATACAATACCGTTTTTCCAATCTTTCTGAAAAAATGATTAATTTCAAAATTAGTTTTAGTATCTCCGACACAAGAAAAAACAAAATCATATTCATAAAATAAATTTGGATTCTTCCGAACTATTTCTTGAAATCGGATACCCTCACATTCAATTTCCAAATCAGGATTTTCTTTTTTTAATCTATCTTCTAAAGCGTCTACTTTTTGAATATTATCTATTATACTATCCATACCTAAGTAGTGTCTTGAAATGTTATCGACCGTTAAAATATCAGGATCTATTAAAAGAAGTTTCTCTATACCCATTTTAGATAAATTGTTTGCAACAAATGATCCTACAGATCCAAGTCCAACAATTACAACTTTTTTATTGAGAAAATCATATTCTTGGGATGTCCTACTCACTCTATACTCCTTGTCGAATCTTGTAATATATACTGGAGTAATATTGAAACTCCCATTTTTTGATTTTTTTGCCTTAGAACCAATTTTTTTTCTATCTTTATTTTTTTGTGGTACCTTATTATCAATTTTAAATGGATATTTGGAAGTTCTAGACTCAAAAAGCGCACCAAACAAAACATAATCATTATCAGATATAGGAAGTGATAAAATTAATATGAATGACTTTCGTTTCGTTTTACACCACTTTTGGAAGCGGCGTCTAACACCCGAAGATAGATTTCCTGTGATCATTTTCTTAAACGTTGCTTCTGTTAGTTCATTCAGGGGGTTAGGAGGAATCACAGGATTCGAATCTTTAAGTGGAAGTATGTAAACATCTCTCCTTTTTTCAGAATGTGGCGCAACACTCCCTTTGAGTTGTGAACCATAATTAAAAAGATGGAATTTCTGATTCGACAGGACTAATTCATATTTCTCAAATGTACTGACCCTGGATAAGTAACTTCGAATCTCTATATATTTTGTTTTTGACTTCAAACAACTGATATACCAATATGACAGAAACTCTTTCCTGAGCTCTTCGGTCATTTTTGGTGTATCCCAACTATCCAGTAATGCCTTTACTTTTTCACAGCAATCTTTTAATAATCCACTTGGATTATTAAACTCCCAAATTAAATTATCTTCTGAAATGTAACACAATTTCCCTTCGGAACCGACATGGCTGTACCATTTATTAAAATCCATATAATTTGAAAGATAGATTTCAGGAAGTGAATGGGGAAAATCATTAGAAATGATAATTTTTAAGGTAAATTTTTTATATTGATAAAAATAGCATTCCTTATCTTCTAATTCCAGGCTCTTTAAAGGTATTTCGTCAAAGTATATCTGGAATATTTCTTTTTTTTCTAACATATACGCCTCTAAGCACTTGGATAATCACTGATTATAGCCCGAGTCCCAAAGTTTTCTGCAGTCTCTTTTTGTTCAATAATAGGAAAATCATCACCAAACTGTTTACTCAATACTTTTGTAGACTCACTTAAATCAGTAGAACTTATTGCCTCATCTAGTGAGTCTCTTAATTTTTCTAATTTATTCTTAAAGGCTTCCATTTGTATATTTGATACCCTTTCATATACATCAGTATATGGCTTAACAGGTAAGATAACTTCTAATCTCGGATAAAATAATTTTCTTTCAACATCATATCTATCCGAAAATGAATTAATCATAGTATTTATTAAGTTTCTTAAAGCTGAAATATCATCATAAGTAGTTTTCCCAGATAAATAGTCTACTTTTTTGGTTACAGAAAAATTATTAATAGCAAAAACTGAAATCCCAATACCTGTCGGTCTATTATCTTGATTTTTAAATTTGAGATCTTTCCATCTTTTTAAGTAACGAATTACTCTCCTAAATTGGTTTCTGTCTTCGGAGTTCTCCATAGCATTATTAATTTCTTTAGTTAATTCTATAGGGTCTGCTTCCTCCCATTTAATGTTTTCGTCAGTACTATTAAGTTTTCCTCTGGCTAAAAAATAGTTATCATTTTCAGTACAATACACCGCTATATCAATGTGAACATTATCTTCAGGGAATGATACTGTCACACATGGATTTTTTACTTTGACACTCTTTTCCCCAAATTCGGAAGCTAATGCATCAAAAATAAGCTTCTTTACCTCTTTAGGAGAATTCGATTGTCTATCAACATCTATTTTTAAACCTCTATCTAAATCATAATCTCCTTCATCAATTGGCAAAATACCCGTGTAAGTTGAGTAACTTCCTTGGTTGAAAAAGCTTTTTCCAAATCCTGAAACACCTTTGTTTATTGCTTCTTCAACTTCTTTACGTTTGTCAATTAATACTTTTTTATCGTCATCGTCTAGCTTAATCGTTTCGTGAAATTTAATAAACTGTGACTGTAAAGTTGGCATGAGTCTCTCCTTAAATTATCGTCTTTACTTATCTTCATTATATCATGTTAAACGACAATTGTTGAATTATTAATTGAATAATAAAAACTTATTTATACTATGCGTTTTTTCTATTCTAAAGACTTTCTGCCCACCTCAAATAACTAACAAAAGTTATAAGTAGATTATATTTTAAAATTTGTGTTCTAACAACCATTTCTATTAGTTAAATCTTTTAACCTTTCTTCTCCAGATTTAAGCATCTCTTTCTCTACTTGATTCCATTCTCCAAATAGTAACTCTTGAAGAACATCTGCTGCTGAAGTTTCATTTTCTTTTGAATCATATACACAACTTCTATCTCGTTGATAAATTTGAATTCTTTCAAAGATAGCTAGTTCTTCCAATTGCCGTGTATTATCGACTAGATGATTTACAATGAAATCATGGTGTTCTTTTGGAGTTGCGCGTGCTTGATTTGGATTGATTGCATACAGTTCTTCGTATCGGATAAGGGTGCTCAGATAGGATAGCTTAGGCTTTGTCGCAATTAAGTCTAATTGTACTTCATATCTCTTATTTTTCAATAGTTGTGCTGTTTTCTTTGGAACATCAATTGTTCGTAAAGTTCCCTCTATCAAAAGATTGTATCCCAAATGACTCAATTCTCTTACTAAAGACTCTACCATTTTTCCCGCAAAATCTTTGGTGTATTCAACGCTATCTTTGCCATATTCTTGCTGCAGTTCTAAATAGTGTGGATGCTGAGAACGAAAACTATCACCATCTATGATAACAATATTTCCTTGAAATTCTTTCTGTTTAATACGATGAATTGTAGTCTTACCGGCACCACTTTGCCCTCCAAGCAAAATCGCTATAGGTTGCTTACTGGACTTTTTTCCTCTTGTCAGAGAACGAAGATTCCGTGCTAAAGCATGTTTGAATTCACTATCAGTATAATCTTGGATTTCCATTAGGCTACCATCCGTTTTTCAGATATCTCTAACATACGTTCAATTCCATCCAAATAGCCGCTATATCTCTCTATTTCATCAAAAGTTTCAACTAGATAGATATTCGTATGAATCAAATCAGAAAGATCATCACTCATTAAAATCCAAGGATTAGATTCATCATCAATGCTAATTCCCTGACTATCTTGATAACGATAGAGTCGAGATAATAGATTAGCACCTCTTTCTTTCACAATTTCAATTTTTAAAGTCAATTCATAATCTTCAACAGGATTCAGCATTTTATCTTCTCCTACAATATCGACATAAGATACATTAAACTTCTGACAAATGATGTCAATTAATTCCGTAGAGACTGAACTAGTTCCATTTTCATACCGACTTAAGCTGTTCCGAGAAATTCCTATAATTCGGGCAAATTCGGGTTGTGTTAAGTCATGTGTTTTACGTAAGTATTTTATGTTCTTTCCAATCATGGCAAACTCCTTTATTTTTATAATTCAATTATAGCATAAAAATCATAACGCACCAAAATTGGTGCGTTATTTCTTGTTTTTCTAGCCTAAACTTTACTTCTAAAAAAGCAACCTTAAAGAGTAATTCCTTTTTCGGTGGCTTTTCAAAATACTATACATTAAAATACTCTTGTTTAATTTTTGTAAGCAAATTGTTAGCAACAGAAGTTACACCAACATGCATCAGTTCAGGATCATAATAATCTAGATTACGAGCATAGTCTTCTGCAACAGTCTGAGCAATACGCTCATCCAATTTATAATTAGAGGCTTTTAATAGTGCTTGAAATAATTCTGAACTATATAGTTTAATATTATTTTCCAATGATACTACTGCCATTTTTGTAACTCCTCTCCTGTCTTTGATTGATAAACCTTCTTTATTTTAAGATTGGTTGTGAATGGATAATTGTTTAAAAGAATAGAGGTTTCTAAACTCAGCAAGCATTTCTTCTTTTGTAATTTCATTCTGACGAAAACGAGCTAAAGCTTGGGTTGGATTGGATTGGCATCAGTCTGAACACTATAGATAAAATCAAAATGGTGTTGTAATTCATCTGAATTTTCCCGATTTTGAAAGACAAATTCCGCAAAATCTAAATCTGACTCTGATTTTTTATGTTTTGCAAAATAGTGACAACGATAGTCAGGGTTCTTAAAAAGTTCTACAAAACGAGTCCTGTTCTCCAAAATAATTTTATTAAAAAGAAAAACCCTGCCAAATTAATTTTTGGTAGGGTTTTTGGTAGGAAACTAAATAAATTTATCAGTTTCTAAAATGTGTTCACGATTCTAAAAGGCTGATACTATAGTATTCCGAATTCTAATTGGTATATGCCTCTTATTTAAGAGTAACTGAAAGACACTACATAAATAAGAATACATAAGCCAGAAAAGGCTTGAAATAAGCGTTTATAAGAGGTGACTTACACTTATTTTTTACCATAAAAATACAAAAGTTTGCACCTTATGCCCCATTTGTGCCCCATGTTTTTTTAAAAAAACTTCATCAAAACTATTGACTTCCTCGGTATACCGTGATATAATATAATCAAGATAAGGAAAGGGGGTGATGAAATTGAACAAAGAAGATTGGCTCAGATTACTTGAAAAGGTAATAGACAATATTCCTGAAACAGTAACTGCTATCGCAAGTCTAGTGACCGCAATAACGGTCGCAAGGCAAAACAAAAAGCGTAAACCCGAATCCCGCAAAAGAAAAGGTAAACGCTAAGAGGTGGGGGCGAAAGCCCCTCACACCTCTATTTTATCAAATGAAAAGAGGAAAAGCAATGGTTAGTGCAATAGCTATTTTTATAATTGCAGTCAATGTATATATTTATCTAAAGAATAAAAAGGACAAATAAGTATGAGAAAAATTATTCAAGAATTATTAGACAGCCCGATGTCTACATCTGCTATTTCGCAAGGCGCTGGAATTCCTTGGACTACTGTTTCTGACCTCAGAAAAGGAAAAACAAGCATGGACAAAATGGCGCTTCTAACGGCAGAAAAGCTCTATGAATTTGCTACAGCTGATAAGCAGTGATTTCGGTCACTGCTTTTATTATTGCAAACAAAAAACCGCAAGCCTGAGCCTGCGGTGAAAGAACATTTTAGAAAGTTTCCTTTCGTTTTATTTTGTAGTAATGAGCCCGTTAGGCTCAACAGTAAACTCTGGCTTATCTGCCATGCTGCCGTCTGGTTTGAGGTAGTACCAGCCTTTTTTATCAGCTGACTGGATAAAAGCATTTGATACCATCTCTCCTTTTTGGTAATCGAGATAGTACCAGTGCTCCTTATACTTGACCCAACCAGTGGCCATCTTGCCATCTTCTTTGAAGTAATACCACTTGTTACTGATAAGTACCCAACCAGTGGCCATTGCGCCATTTGGTAGCAAGTAATACCAGTACCCATCTGAATGCTTGTGCCATGAGTTAGCCTTCATGTAGCCATTGCTGTCAAAGTAATACCAGGCATTATTAATTTTCTGCCATTTATTCGTTGGATAAGAACCATCTGCATTGACATACCACCAACCAGTTGAATTTTTCTTCCAACCTTCCTGATTACCCTCATTATCAAGCATTTCTTGGACAGTCGAGCCAAGGGATTGATAATGCTTGATTTTAGCAATCACATAGTCACGCAAGCTGTCATTGTATCCGCCGTGCAATTCAAGGGAACGAGCAGGGCATGAGGTGCTTGAAAACTCGTTATGAAACTTGATGTTGCTATAATTTGGAGTATCACCGTAGTAGGTCATGTCTTCGGCCATTTGGCGCAATACCATGTTTTCATTTTCGATAAACTCGGCATCTGATGCGCTTAACTGCTGGCATACTTCGTAGCTAAGAGAGTTCATGTTAGCATCGTAGTTAGCAGCAGACCACGAACCATTGTATGTGTCTTCGACTCGCACAATTGCATCTCTTGTGATGTAGTAATGAGCAAAACCAAGTTCAGACTGGCCATTGTCATATCGTTCTTGGAGCCATTCGATATAGGCCTTTGCACTTTTTGAACCAGCATCATTATGTAAAACATAATATTTTGGTCGCTCAGTTGGCCGGGAGCCTGAAATTCCATTAAAAATTGTATGATTAATGATTTCTACCATCATTACTCTCCTTTCCAGGTATCATTCATCAGCTTGACCGCTGACTCGACAAATGTATCGAGGTCCTTGTCAGTCATGCTAATGTTATATTTGGTAAGCTCTGCACGGATTTTATCACGAGCCTGTTCCAGCTTCTCCTCACCTTTATATCCGGTTTCAGAAGCGACCTGCTCAACAGCGTTGACCGCATTTTTGGCCAAGATTTCAACGATTTTGATGGTTCTCTCTCCACCTTTTTGAACCAGGTAGTCCTTGACTGCCTTAACTGTTACCCCTGCTAAAATAACAAGGATGCTGATTGCTCCATTTGTGATAATTTCATTAATCTGTTGCATTTGTATTTTCCTCCGCAATTTCTAAATTTACAAATTTATTAAACAGGGCATCTATGCGCCCATTCCCACCTAGTTTTTTGTAACTTGAGTGCATTTTGTGGATAATATCCGACTCGTGAACACTTGTATAACCTCGCTTGAGAGCTACAGTAATATCACGCTCCAGCCGTAGATACATAGTAGCTAGATGTGCTTCATCATGCACAGCCAGCTTGTTGTTGATTTCAGTTATATTTTGCTTGTTCTCCTCACCGATTGCATGGATAGTTCTCAATTCCCCTTTCAACTCCTTGAACTGTTCTTGATTGAGATTCCCTGCTTTACTTGCTCGCATCCCAAACCAACCAGTAGCGATGACACCGATAGTAGGAGCAAGTTGAGTGATCGCATGTATTATTTTCTCGATTATTTCAGACCATGACATAAAATCCCCCTTACTCAATACGTGGCATGGCCACAGTCAATACGCCTTGTTGTAGCATCTCAGCAAGAGCCTGGTCCTTGTATGTATAGCCCTCATTAGCCTGCATCTGGAACTTAAAGATAGTCTTGGTTCCACTTGGCCATTTGGCATTATTTTCAAATGGATAAGGCATGGCAATGATGTCTCCGTTTGAGTAGCGTGTACTCGTTACAAGTGGCTTGATGAATGCTGCTACCTTGCCATAGGCGTGGGTAGGCATACCTCCATTTTGAGATACTGCCAAGGCAATCAAGACCTCAGTGATAGCTGATACCGTGTCCAAGTTTTCCTTGTTCTCGGTTCCAGCTTGTTCTAATTTAGCAGTCATTTCTTTATTTTGCTTGAGTTGCTCATCTACTTGATTGAATTTCTCATTTTCAGCACGCTGTGGAAAATTCTCCTGATAAAGAGCCTCGAGTGCCAACTCAAAGAGTTCAGTATTAGACAAGCTGATTTTATCAGCCGGTAACAAAATAGGTACGATAGCACCACTTGAGTTGACAAGTGTGACCTTGGTAGCTGATGCTGCACCACTTCCATCATATTCTAAAGATTTTGAACCGTATTCTAGTTTCATATATTTTCCTTTCGTTTTTTAAGTTATGGGTAAGGGTCATTTGTAATATAAGTTATTGTACCTGTCCAATATTTGTTTCCTGGCGCTTTACTTGTCAGACGGATTTTCCCATCTGATGCAAGGTGCAAAATAGCCGTACCTGTTACTGTTGAGTCAGACAATCCTTGTAAAACCAAGTTAACCTCTTGAGCTGGTCTAAATCCAGCTGGTATTGTTTCTTTGACTTCTCGATAGTCTGAAATTGTGGCAATGTCTGCGATTTTTCTTTCGGTTGAAATCGTGACAAGATTGCCATTTCTTGTTACGTTACCGTTGATAAACCAACCTAGCTCAATTTTCCTCTTGACTGTTTCTTGAACAGTAGCAATCTCTTTCCATTGAGATGGACTCCATCTACTATTATTGTTGTAAGTCCTAAAGAAAAACCTATTTGAGCTTAACCCTGTGAAAAATTGGACGCCTTTCCAACTATCAAGCCAAAAATTTTGATACAGACCCCAGTCGCCATTTCTACCTGTTGGATTGTCATCGTATTTACCAGACCTCCACCCGAACTCCGTGCCTTGCTTATTCCAAACATCATTCCATTGAGCACTACCTCTACCTAGACCTCCATTGTTATCAGTCAGCTGATATTGCTGTATGGGTTTGTTGTCTGCGTAGATGTTGCCCTTGACATCAAGAGCGCCTTGCTCCCTGATTTTGTTGATACCAACCCCTGAGCGGTCATAAGAGAAAACCACGCTTTCTGTTGCTACATTGACCATGAACTCAGTACGAGTGAATTTGTCCTCAAGGATACCAATGACAACCCATGACTGATTAGCTAGATAATTCCCTGAAAGATTAGCCCGTGAATTGACTAGACTTGAAATACTTGACCAGGTACCAGTCGCTTGACCATTGTCAACTGTAAAAGCATTAGTTCCTAGTCTTGCAACCTTGAAAGTCAAAGTCATTGTGTTCTTTTGACTTCCTGATACAGTCAGAGGGGCTACTTTGGCGTTTCTAGTGACCGTCAATGTGCTAGAGGTTGAGCCTGTTCTGGCTATGCTAAAGCTAAGAGCAGGAGCAAAATACTCAAGCACTGTGACAGATACCTCTCTAGTATCAGACCAACGCCCACGGCTATCAGATACTCTTGCTCTGATTTTGATTGTGCCGTGGTAGTTCATAATACCAAGACTACCACCATTTGAACTCGTAGACTGGTTTTTACCAACAATTTCAGCATAGTATCCAGTGATGGATGAGCCGTAGGAACCAACTGCACCATTAAACCCTACCTTGATGTTAGAGATGACCTGAATGAACGTATCAGCTTTAGGGATAAGGTTCTGAGCAGAACCATTCAAGTCTGACAATGATATCCCTGTAAAATTAGGCTTGACATTAGCTGGCACGCTTGCCGTGAATGTGGTTGACTGTGTGCCTGTCTTGGTAGAGCCTGAATAGGTATCGACAAAGATAGTACCTGTACCACTAGCAGAGTTTGGGATATCGTTGGCAAAGTCAATAGGGATTGTCCAGCTAGTGGATGTGTCTACATTGCTTGCAATCGTTCCTGACTTGCCAGCCCAGGAATAGCGAACCGTGTGCTTGAAGCTCGGATTTTGACGGTTGATGTTGATAGTGATTGTACTACCAATGACACCAGCACCTACCCTAACAGAGCTTGAGCGTGGGATAGTAGTCAAAGTGAATGAGTTACTGCTGAGCGTTAATGTTCCAGGCGACCATCCACCACCTCCACTGAATGTAGCGGATAAGCTAAACGTTTTTTTACCATCATTCTCATGTCTGATTGTTACTGTTCTATCAATCAGCATAATTGAGCTATTTTGACTCAGCATTGATGGGCGACCTGACCAGCTCAAAGTCTGACCATCGATAGTTACAGAGGCAGTACAGTCATAATCTGAGAATGTATGAGCACCGTTTGTCAGAGCAAGTCTTACCCTCACTTGACTGCTATTGTCAGATATATTTTGAGAAACCTGGTCTACCCACAGTCTGAGATAATAGCTCCTATCATTATTTGACCAAAATTCAGCCATCATGCACCTCCTACATATCTAATCACATTCATATCTGGATTAAGATGATACTGTTCCTCTCGATACCGTCCAATTTGAACGGTTTTAGAAAAGATACCATTTTCAATGTGTATAACACCTTGAGAAATATACATAACCTCAATCCCTGCTGAAAACATTGAAATCCGTCCACTCGGACTGAATAACATACTGGATGAGCCGTCATTCTTACCAATAACCAACCCCTCATTTGATGAGCTCATATAGCTATCAATGAAATTCCAGCGGTCAGACAATTCTCCCAAGTCTTTGGCGATTTCAGACACACGCTGACTAGCTGAAATTAAATCTGTTTCAGCTTGAGCTCTTGCCTCCTCGTTTGTCTTGACAAAATCCTGATAAGCCTTTATCCAGTTATCAAGCGTATCAGCGCTAGCCTTGGCCTCTAACTCAGCTTGAATAACTCCAGTCTTTTCATTGAGGGCATTCAGCTGTTCTTGAGTTAGACCTTGGTCGGCTTTAGAGTCTAGTTGTTTTTGAGTCTCTGACCAGTGAGGTTGCCAGCTCGTCATTGGTATAGCTCCAACTGTTAAAACGGCCCAATCAGCATTACCAATCCCTTCGAGTTCTGCAGTGAAGAATGATACAACGTCTCCAGCGTTAAGGTTTTTCTTGGATGTAAAAGTAGCGCTCCAAACATCCAACTCAAAGCTATATGATAGCTTTATCCACTGCCAATTATCGCTAGAATTTTCACGAATTCCAAAAATAAGTGTACTGTTATCACTCCTCCACCATTTAGCGCTTAAAGTGTACTGCTTACCAGATTTTAAGGGTTCAGCCAAGACGAAGTCTTGCTGATGTTTATTTCTCCATCCAGTATTTGAGTCAAGTAAAATGTTACCTGATTGCTCTGTCGTCCCAAATAAAGCTGTCCACTTATAACTTCCAGGATCCTGACTATCTGCCTCAGTGAAATCCGTTAGCGTACCTAAATAGCGCTTGTTAGTACTATCAGAGGTGCTAAAATCAGTACGACCATCAGCGGAGTTAGCCCAGGCTCGGTGAAAGTATGGAGTCCGTCCATCTGCTCCAGGCTTACCTGGAATACCTTGAGGGCCGTCCTTACCATTTAAGCCATCTGAACCTCTCCATCTCGTCCAGCGATAGTCGGCAGGATTGACGCTGTCTGTTGAGTTGAAATCAACATAGACTCCTATATAGGTCTTGTCAGCGTTAGTCTGGCTAAATCCACTACCTGAGATAGTATCAGCATAAGCTATATGAGTGTACTGTGTACGTCCATCAGCTCCTTTAGTTCCTGGAATACCTTGGTCACCTTTGGCACCTTGCAAGCCTTGGAGTCCTTGTAAGCCACGTTCTCCACGCTCACCTTTCTCCCCTCGGTCTCCTTTCGGACCTATTGCTCCCTGTGGTCCAGTGTCTCCTTTCGGACCTTGTAGCCCATCCGATGTATTAATGAGAGTCAACTGCTCAGTGGCTACCTCTTTGTTATCCACCCATGCTGACACCGTCAAAACCATCTTTTGATTGATGTCAGAGGCTCGGACAATGTAACTAGAGCTTGTAGCTTTGATTACACCATCCACCACCCAACGCCATCCGCTGTGGATGACCTTGTTCCCTCGCATTAAGGTAGGGGTCACAATGGTCTGGCCTTGGCCATTTTTAAAGGCTATACCGTTATCAGTAGAAAGTTTGATTGTGTAGGGTTTTGACGCCTCAAAAAGTCGCTCGAAAGCTGCTTGAATGCCATCCGATAACTTGTTTTCAAGTGCCTTGAAATTAGAAAAGGTAGTTTTGTTGCTTGATGGATTCGTAAAGCTAATTTTCTGCTCAGAGACCCGTGCTTTTATTATTAAAGCTGGACTAAATCCATCATCATAAATCTGGATTGTGTCCCCGATTTCTACATCCACAAAGCCATCTACTTCATAGGTGATGGCTGGGTAGCAATGTTGCTTTAATTTTAGGTAAGCAAGCCGTCTCAATTCATTTGGCTCATCCGTGTCAAAGTCGAAGTCTCGTCTTGTCCACTGATCCTCAGCTGTTGCTGAAGTAAAAGTTGAGGGATAGAGTTGCATAGATAAAGGTGCGTACAGTTGTTGCCCTCTTTGGTAAAACTCTAATTCTCCCCTCTCGTTTTTGATAGACCAATCGCCCAAGTTTTCAATAGTCAGAACCTCTTTTTCAGGTTCGGTTTCTTTCTCTTTTTTCTTAGGAGGTTTTATGATTCGTTTCTCAGTATTAGATGGTCCGCCTTTCTTACTGGTCGTCACAGTTTGTTCGATAGATCCATCTGAACGAGTTGTTGTGGTCGTTGTAATGCGTGTTTTATCAGCCAATTTTGTGACTTTCGTGTGGACAATAGTCTTACTCTTTGTCCCGTCGGATGCTGTGCGAATGATCGTTTCAGTTGTCGAACCATCCGCATTTTTAACTCTCTGACTAGATAGATGACGTTCTCCACTTTCTTCTACTTCCACGGTCGGCATTTTACCGGTTGGTCGAATTGTATTGAAAATACCCGTTTTATCCACTTTTCGGGTGATAGAACTAATATTTTTACCGTATTTTAAAACCACATCATTCCTGATGCGACCAACTCCTTGGTGTGTATCATCGTTTTCGTGATATATGTTTACAGTAAATTTCTTAATCGTGCTATCTGCTTTTAATTGTGTATCAAATTCAATCTCAGCATTGAATTGTTTTGCAAGATTAAGCAAGCGAGCAAGTTTTGTTTCTTGCGTCGTCCACTCAATGATGCGTTGCTGGTCTGAAATCTCGTTAATTCCAATAGTGAGATGAGCATAATTTAGTAAATCCATCTCTGTGCAATATTCTGCAAAAGTCATCGCTCTCGTGGCTTTGTACGGGTTTACTAACTCATTAATCAATTCAAGATTGAGATTCTCACAATAGCATTTGATTGTCTGCTCGTTCTCTTCCACCGACATCACATTAAAGAGATAGGTACGTCCATTGTGTCGGAACGACACCCAAGCACGTTCGTTTAGATGCTGGTAGGCCTTTGATGAAGCTGTGTCTGATTGAATTGCTTTTTTAAAGACTGTAAACTCAAAAGTTGAGGCCCCTGTTGGCATGTCTCTTGACCATGTATCGTTATAATAATTAAGCGTATTCTGCTTACTATTATCAACAAAAGCAACCTTTTGCAAGTTTGCATCGTGAATCGTTAAAAGCATTATAGCCACCTTTCTTCGAATTCAATTGTTACAGTCGGATGTTTTTTAATGAAGCTAGAAAAGTACAGCTCTAATTTTGATTTTCCTGGAGGAATAGACAACCATTGTGACCCATCGACAATCTCATTAGCTTTTGCTATGTCATCGATATAGACCGTGTCATCCTCGCTATTGATTAGAACATTCGAGCCGATTGGAAAACGATTGGGGATGTCATTCGTTGTTGGGACAAAATCTTTTCGGTAGTACAATTCATCAAGATACATGTGAGAGACAATTGGATTGTCTCTGTACGCTCCAATTGTAATGTGAATTTTTGCGGACTTTTTACCCTCAATTTCTGGAATAATAAAAGTAGAGTATGACCCCTGATAAAAAACTTGTATCTTGCCATCATTCCGTTTTAAATCTGACCACCCTTTTGCTACATTAAAAGGATTGATATCTCCAGTTGTTGTTCCATCAAAATTCCATCGCTTTAGAATCCTATATCCACCTTGACCATCGCCAGCTAAAAAATTGAACTCACATTCAGAACCTAGCGACCGTTTAAAGGTCTCAACACCATACAAAAATTGACCTGTTTCATCTGATACTGTTACTTTGATGAAACCATATTGATTATTAGCTTCGGACCAAAAAACTTGTCTCCACCAAAAATAATCATGCAGGGAGCCAGTACTACCTGTGCTATCATTGGGAATTGACCAGGTCAAGCTAGTAGCATAGTTGTGTAATTTAGTCTCACCTCGTAAATCTTTCAATCTAACGTGTGGACGTTCCCAAAGATTAATCATCTCAGCTGTCCCGACAATATACTCTGTCCGGTCATTTGTGATGGCTTGGTTCTTTGCTGCGATAGCCAGTCCATTTGTGATTTTTTCACCTCTAAAATCAAGTAAGATTTCTGATTTTTGCGATGGTTCTGTATCGGCTTCTTCACGGTTCCCAATTTCTAAGGTGCCATTTTGATTAACTAGACCGATATATCCATTCTCAGCATTGTGTTTGACTTTAACGATTGGAAATGCACTCTCTGTGCCATTATTTATGAGATCAAACACCATTTTTCCTGCTTCCCTAGTTGCGTTTTTATCACTATCGAATCGCTTATAGGCTGAACTATGAGCCACGCCATCAGGGATGATGAACTTAATAGACCCGTTTGAACGTCTCCCACTTGCCTCTTGCATAGAGATATCATCAATTACCATGGCCAGATAATACTTGTCTGGCTCATCTGAAAAGGTCAACTCTTTAGGACTATCAACATTAAAAATACCCGCAAGCTTGTGCTTGAGGGTATTTCTGTCTTTGGACCAGATGGAGAAGTCTACCTTGATATATTTTGCATCAATCGTTTGTTGCTGGATATTCACGCCAATTCTTGGAGCATGGTCGATAGAGATAGAGCGATTATTACCGATATCTCGTTGGATGTCATGGATTTCAATAAAATCTCGTAACTCTGTTTTATTAAAACGCATAGTCACTTCGCTCATTCAATTACCCCTTTCATTCTTAGTAGCATTTTCTCACGCTCTTTCTGAGTTTTAGTAACAATATCCGTAACTTTTGAGCTATCCAGATAAGCGTTTGTGTCCTTATTAAGGATAGCAGTAAGCAATTTTTCTAAACTTGCTCTCAGAATCGTCATCTCAGACACGATTTTTTCTATATTTTGCCCATTTTGGACGCTAGTAGTCTGAATTGTGATATTACGTTGCGCTTCTTCCATTTCACGGAGGAATTTCGCGTCGCTCGGGATCCCGATACCAGAAGCATATTTTGGAACACCCATCTCACGCATCAATCTTCTTGTCTTATCCGCTCGCAAGACCTTAGAACCTTTTGGAAGAGGGAGTAGGACATCCCGACCTTGTGGGATGAAACTCTGACCATTTGGAAGAGTAACCATTTCCTTGTAGTTGCTATTTCTTTGGTCGTTGACGATAGCAAGACCACCAGGGTGATAGTTGGTACCGCGGGCATGCTTGCTCGCAAAGATATTGGTAAAGAAATTACCAGTAACACTATCAATCCACCCCTTAATACCTGAAAGAACGCCTGACGCATTATCTCGTGCACTGATTGTAACCGTTTTGTCCTGAATACTATTAACACCACTTTGTACCTCGCTAACAGTACCAGAAGTGCTATTCTTAGCAAGAATATCCACTGGATTATATTGCTTAATAGCATTGATAGCACTGCTTGTCTCGTTTCGTACACCAGAAGTCTGATCAGTCGCAAACAAATTGATAGGTGCTATTTGTTTCGGAGAGTTTACACTTGCTTGAGCACTTCCGACAGCAGCACTTGTATTATCTACTGCATTTAAAGATTTAGTCTCGGCAGATGCAAAATTCCAAGCTGTAATCTTATCGATAGATAACTGGCCATTGTTCAAAACATTCGTAGGATCGGCCTTCAAATCTTTTGTAAATGGAGTCGTTGCATTCCAGGTTGTCAAAGTATCAGTTGAGCGAGCGACTGCTTTTCGGACACTTTCATCATTGGCCAGCAACTCCTTCTGTTTTGGTTTCAGAGCTTCATAGTTAGACAGAGCCTTTGAGGCTTCCTCCGCCTTGTTCATGATGTCTGTATTCTTCATGAGAAGCTCTTTGACTTCCGCTGGCATGCTGTTCCATGTTTTAAGATGAGTTTCACTATCAAAGATAGCTTGTAGCCCAGCTTGGTTCTTGACAATCACTTGTTTCTCTTCGAGAGTCATGTCTTTCCATTTACCAGATTCGACAAGAGCCTCAGCAATAGTCACACGAGCATTTGAGTTGATATCCGCAGTTTTAGCGATAAACTGCAATTGTTCCCAACCTTCAGCAGATTTGGCAGCCTCTCCGATGACTTCTTTTACATTAGACTTGACTTGGAAATTTCCGTTCTTATCAATGTTACCGACAAGCAACGACCAAGCATCATTAGCCTCTTTCACTTCCTTGCTCATCTCACTAGTATAGTTAGCAAGGATACTGTGTGAATTACCTACCTTTTGAGAAGCTTCAGCAGCTTTCTTCCCTATTTCTTCATAGGGCAGACCGTATTCTTCCAGAGCTTTCTTGGCTTCTTCCCAGTAGTTCCAACTTTGGCCAGTTCGAGCTTTTACCTTAGCATCAAGATTTTGCATGACTTGGTAATACTTACTTCCTAAAGCTTCCATCGTTTGTTGGTGTTTCGTTTCAAGTTCCTGAATTTTTTTATTGTAGGTTTCTTGATCAATAGCTTTACCATCAAGCAACTCTTTCCACTCGCTCTTTGAGTTCTCGTAGAGTTTCTTTTCCTCATCAAGCGCTTGTTTCAAAACATCTCTAGTATGTTTTAACTGTGTTTCGTTGAGTGAGCTGATTTTACCATTTAAAGCTTGTTGTGCTGCCGTCTGTTGTTCTTCCGACAAACTCATCATCGAGAGTTTGGCCTTAATCATCTCATTCTGATTGTTCAGGATGATTTCTTTCTCCTCTTGAGAGAACTTGCTCGCATCACCATTGTGTCGCTGATAAATCTCATTAATTTGATTCATCATAGCCTCAGTGTTAGATACTACTTGGCCATTTCTTTCCTTGGCTTTTGCAATATCGTCCTCACTAAGACCCCACTTAGCCCCCAACTCTTCCATTCGTTTGTTGGTCTTATCGGCAGCAGTAGCGATTTCTTCATAGAGTTTTTTAAAGGCTCCAGAGACCTTTTCAGCATCTCCGGCATGAGTACCGAAATTTGCAATAGCTGTACTGGTTTCATCAATCGTTTTTTGAAAACTTCGCAATTCTCCACGAGCAGTATCGCTCAACTGAGAACCAAACTCTTCAGTCTTGATGCGAGCCTTGTCTTTCTCGTTGCCAAAATAAACAGCAGCAGCAGTCGCAATAGCAAGACTACCAACTATTAAGCCTAATGGATTTGCGAGACCACCCATTGCAGTTGTCAAGAGCCCAGTAGATGTCGAAGCAGATGCAGTCGCATTACCAAGCGCTACAGCTCCACCAGATGCCAATTTAAAGGCAGAGGACAGGTTTCTAGTCGTTCTAAAGGCCTGAAAAGTTTTGTGCATTAAGGAGATGCCACCTACTGCTTTACTAGTTCCTTTAGTAAGCCACCCAATCCCTTTTGTCAAACTTCCAATAATTCCAATGCCTTTGCCAAAAAGTGTTAAAGCCGGTCCAGCGCTAGCAGTCAATGCCACCCACATGAGAACGTTTCTTTGTTCTTCTTCAGACATAGAACTGAAGTGTTTAGCCATTGTAGCCAGCGTGTCAATCCAAGGTTTACCAGCCTTTAGACCGTCTCGTAGAGCCTTTAAAAGCGGCCCTCCAAACTCAATCGCCAAATCAGTTACCTGGTTCTTAAACATCTTCAATTGTGATTCTGTGGTTTCGTATCGTTTATTGGCTTCATTGGTCAGAGCAGTATTCTCTTTCCAGGCCTTATTTGAACGATCAACAGCATCGCCCATTTTATCAGATGCTAGAGCTAAGGATTTCAACATATTACTCTGTCGGATACCCGTCATTCCAAGCTGTGCCAAGATAGCGTTCATGTTTACGCCTTTTTCTTGTGCGTCCTTGAGCCCTTTGATAAATGATTGCAAAGCAACGACCGGTTTCTCTTTCCAAGCCTGTTGAAATTCCTCTGAGGTCATTCCAGCAGTTTTGGCAATGAGGTTCAAGTCATCTGCTGCGCCCTTACCTGTCAATGAAACAGCATTACCAATAGCCGTCAAAGTTTGAGTCATTGCGGTACCACCAGCCTCAGCCTCAATACCAACCGAACTCATCGCAGTAGCAAGACCAAGGATATCTGGAGCAGTTAGACCAGCCAGCTTACCACCAGCCGCCAAACGGTTGGTCATCTCAACGATGTCACGCTCGGTAGTAGCAAAGTTGTTACCCAAGTCAACAACAGACGACCCAAATCGTTTGTATTCGTCTGATGTCAATCCGAGGATGTTCGCAATCTTAGCGATAGAGCTTGCAGCATCTTCCGCACTTAAGTTCGTTGATTCTCCCATGTCAATCATCGTTCGAGAGAATGTAAGGATATCCTCTGCCTTGATACCTAACTGACCAGCAACTTCAGCGACATTTGCAATTTCAACTGCACTAGCTGGCAATTCTTTGGCCATCTGACGAATACCATCAGATAAGTTTTTATAGGAGACCGTTGCAGTTTCATCAACTGTCTTCTTCACACCTGCAAAAGCAGATTCATAGTCAACAGCTGCTTTTGTGATAAAACCTACACTTGCAACTAAGGGGGCAGTTAGCCCTGTAGTTAATTCTCTCCCGGTTTTTGAAACTTCTTCACCAAAAGTTTTTATTTTTTTACCACTTTTGATAAGGTCGTCCCCGTATTTATTAATGCGGTTAGCAAAGCTATTTTCTTTACCAACTGCAATCAAAGCTTCTTTAACACGATGAAGTTGATCTTCCATTGCTGCTAACTTAGCATTCTCACGCTCAATCTCAGCAGCGGCCTTGTCAAATTTAGCCGTACCAGGTTCGAGAGCGTCAAAGCTTTTCTTCATCTGGTCCAAAACACTTTTTTGCGCTTCAATCGCTTGACCAAGTGTCTTGTACTTAGCTTGAAGCAAGTCTGTGTTTTTCCCATTGTTTTTAAGGGAGCTGTCTAGCGCCTTTACATTGCTTTGAAAGTATTTAACCGCATTCTTAGCACCATTTAGAGTAGGATTGAACTTCGACACGTCCAGCCCTAGCTCGATATACATTTGACCTAACGGCGTTCCACCTGCCATTCAAATCCTCCTTTTTAAATCATTTCTAGAAAGTCAGCAAGATCCATGACTTCCTCAGCTTTAGCGGATTCGGTTTCACCGAGAACGCCCATCAGGTCCTCCCAGCTAGTATCCATGACATCACGGATACTCATGCCATATGGACCCTCAGTAGCTTGCTTAACAAATCCATAAAACCGTTTCAGTGCTTCACTTGGCTTTATTTTTTCTCCTTTGGGTCAACATCACCCACCAGATGAGAGTAGATATCTGCAAATACCGCAAAAATATCTGCCATATCCGTGAATTTCAAAAGTTCTTCCACTTCCAAATCTTCAAACAATGAGGCGATAAATTCCAATTGCTTGTCTAGCTTTTCAACTTCGGACAAGTCAGAAGATAGTGCTTCATTGAGAATCAGGTAGTCACGATAGTCCTTAGTAGTAATTTCCTTACTTGTCTTTTGAACATCTTGACCTTTCTCATTTTTAATTAAAAATTTAACCTTAGCCATATACTTTCCTTTCTAGAAAAAAGATAAAAAGAGAGCTTGCGCCCTCTTCCTACCCTGCAGCAACCATTTTAAGTTGCCCTTTGAATTTTTTGAGCTTAGCATCATCTTTACCAATGTATTTCACATAGTAAAGACCATTTGTTTCAGTGTCATCACTTGCAATAGCAGCGAAACTCAAGCTGTCATCTGGAAGTTCTTCTTGCTTATCTTTAAGCGTTTCAAGTTCTTCAGCGTCCATTGAGAATTGTCCTTTGAAGAATCCGACTTGTGCCTGAGTCCCATTTGCAGTCTGAGACTCAAGCATAACAGCGCAGTATGGAGCAACTGTATCAGCGCCAATACCAATAATTTCATCTTTGACTTGATGTCCTAGGATTTTAGCGAGTACTGTTGAAGGAATATCAACCGCAGTTAGTTCCATCTTCACATCGCCAACACCACGGTTTGATACGTGATAAGCGACATCACTACCATATGTTTTTACTGGATCACTTGCAAGACCTGAAATTTTAGCGGTACGAGTCGCACCTTTACCGGTTTGACCTTCAATTACAAAAAGGTTTTCTCCAAGTGTCGGATTAGCATTTCCATCCAACACACGAATTGTCATACGTTTAAAACCAACCAATGCCATTTATAGCACCTCTTTCTTTAATTTAGTATTCTTCATATAGAGCACTCTGGCCTTTATAGGTTCGAGCATCCACATAGCGTTTGATTTCTGGAATCCATTCATCCAAACCACCAACAGTTTGATAAAATCCTTGGTCTTCCATAATCTTTTCAATTTTTCTTTGGAGTACTTTGCACTCCGTATAGTCAATAGACTCTACATTGACCTGATAGAGAAATGTCTTAGCCAGACTCGTATTACTACCATGAACCGCCTGCATCGGCGGACCAACAGGTCTAATGACGATGCTTGTCTCATTGCTTGGTAGCGAGTCCGGACGATTAAAAGATTTGATACTGATTCCAGCTAAAGTCTCATCTTTTTTCAAAGCCTCATAGAGTTCATCAAACTTATCTTTAACCATCTAAAACCCCTCCGTCTTCAAATGACTAGCGATTCTGTATTTGTATGTTTTAGCATGAGCCTCTGAAAATTGTCTGATGACACCGAACCCCTTTGGATGCGGATTCTTACCATATCCAAACTCATTCAAGTGAACCAAACGCCAGCGAGAACCCTCACCAAAACCGATTTTCACAACAGGAACACCACTAGCAAGACCCGTCACACGTCCAGCGGTAGCACTTTCAATGGTTTCTCCAGTATCTTTATAGACCTGCAGAGCACCTTTGAACTCTTCTAGAGTCTCGTTTGCGACTGCTTTTAAAGCTCGACTCGTAGCACGTTTGACCTTGTTATTACCAAGGTGTACCTCGATATTTCTCAAAACATCGTCAAAGCCTTTCAATTCTGCACCACTAGACATCTTGACCACCACCAATAACGACTATCAAAAAATCCCGATTATCAAAATCAGGACGAACATCGATAATTTGCCATTTTTCACCACTGAGACGGTTGTCGCCAACTTTTACAAAATGCTCATTCTTCGGCTGATAATCAGACAAAGGATCACGAATTTTCAGAGTCATCTTAGCTTTCATTGACTTGCCAGTTGCGATTTCAATGTCTTTGAAACTAGGAGAGTAAACTTGCCCCATTGTGTAAAAAGCCTTCTCATGACTCACATCACGACCATGAAGCCCCTCCTCGACTTTAGAAGTATAGAAAGTCAAGGGGGTTCTCAGGTCTCCGTTTTGAGCCTCTGGCTTTTTGTAACGATAGCTAGGGCGATTAGTATGATGAAACATCAGACATTGTTACTTCTGGTTGTTTTTCTGACCATTCAACAAAGCCAGGCAATGCTTCGTTGATTTCATTGAATCGCTCTTTTGACGCTTCAAATTCTTGACCAACAGAACGAAAGACTCCTTCTTTGAGGTCGTAAAAGCCTTTTAAAACCTTAATCATGTTTTTCCTCCAGTTTGTAATTTTCTAGTGATAATGCCATCAAATCTCCTTGAAAGTTTCCGTAGAAAAATTCAACTTGGTCATTGTAGACATATCGAGCACGTTCTAAAATAAGCTCTCTCACTCGTGGATCAGCAGAGTCCTTACTACCGACCAGACTGAGGATGGCTGACTCAGAACTTTCCAACATTTTAGAGAGGTTGTTATCCTCTCCAGTATGAAAAATCCTCATCCGCTCCTTGAAAGATTTAAGGAGTGGATGAAGTTGTTCTTCTGGAGTCATGGTTCAACTCCTAGATTAGGCTTGAGGAAGTTGTAGAGTCCAGACTGCTGCAGTCTTTTCATCGTGAGCCTTACCATAAGCAAATTGCTTAGCAGTGTAGAGGTTCAAATCTTCCAAAGCATAGGTTTCTGTGTAGCGACCGAATGAAATACCGCCACCGACAAAGGCATCATAACGACCTTTGACAAATGTAGTGACTTTACCAGCAGTCTGCGCCACAGATTCAACCAAGATAAGGTTGAATGGCATAGCTGTGATATAAACAGCTTGAGCGTTCAATGAAGTGTATTGTTTCTTCACATCCCAAGCGTCGGCTGTATTAACAACCATTACAAGGTTACCTTCTACTGCAACTGGAGTTTTTCCGTCTGCTTTAACAGAGTGATGTTTGTAAACCTTTGTCAATTCTTTGACTACGGTAGCTGAGTCAGCAAAAGTCAACTTAGTAGCTTGCGCTTCTTTTTCAGCATAAGTTGTCTGATCTCCAGAAACAGTTCCTGTAAGAGTACGAGAAAGCCCGATAGGTTTATTATCCCCATCGCCATTCAAGAAAGCCGCTTCAAGGGCAACTGCAAATGCTTCTGTGATTTGAACAGAGATGAATTTTGCCAACCAAGCTGGTCCAAATTTTTCGGCATCTTTTGGAATTACAACAAAAGCAGTCAATTTGTGTTGGATTGCTTCTTCTTCGTTGAATTGTTGTTTAAGTTGTCCTTGGATTTCTCCATTGATTTTTCCCCAAACAGCTTGTCCAGTTTGCTCTGATTTGAGGAATTTCAAGCGAATACCAGCATTTTTAAGGCCGATATGTTGAAGGAGTGGGCGAGCTTGTACCAGATCTTCAAAGATACGATCAATGATTTCTTGTGGGATGAGCTTTTCAACTCCTTTAGGAGCAGTTTTTTCAATGTTATTGAAGAACTCACGAGCTTCAGCAGTCAACTTGGCATCGTATGGATTCAAGGCAGAAACTTCTTCACGAGCAGCGTTACGAGCTTGAGCCATCATTTCATTGCTCATAGACTCAAGCATTTCGTTGTATAGTTTCGCTTGTTCTTCTTGAGGTGCACCATTTGCAACAGCATCCAAAAATGCCTGACGTTGTTTTTCAAATTGGTTAGATAATTGCATTGTCATTCTGTTTTTCCTTTCTTAAAACATAAAAAGACCGAACCCTTTAGGAACAGCCGTGTCTGTGTTATTTTCTGGACTTTCTGGAAAATTGAATTTCTTCTGTAGAAATTCGCTATTTTCGAAAGCCTCTTTTTCAATTTGTCTAGCTTCTAGCTTATTAGCCACCAGTTCTGCGATTTTATCAATATCCGGTGTCATTGCTGACCTCATTTTCTCGATAAAATCACTTGGAATCATAGGAGTTTCACTCGCTACTAGAGTCGGAGCAACTTCGTTTGTAAACATAATCTTGTCTACAAATCCATGGTTCAAAGCTGATTCAGCATCAAACCAAGTAGTCTTATTCATCAATCCAAGCAAGTCATCAAGAGCCTTACCAGTCTTATGAACATAGGCACTAGCAATAGATTTGTTAAACCCTTCTAGTACCCCAGCTTCATGAAGCAAAGTATTATGGTCTCCATTTACTTGCGTTGAAACATTGTGGATCATGATTTGGGCAGTCGGACTGATTTCAACCGTATCTCCTGCCATTGCAATCACGCTTGCTGCGCTTGCTGCAATACCGACAATTTTCACGGTCACATCACCTGGATACGATCGTAGAGCAGTATAGATTTCACTACCAGCATAAACATCTCCACCGCCCGAATTGATATGAACCTCAATCGGTTCACCACTTTCAGGGAGGACGACATCTTTTGGAGCGGTAGCTTCCCACTCAAGCCAGTCATAAATCCAGCGATCATCGTTAGAAATAATCGTACCCTTAATCGGAATTACTTTCATCTTCTTTCTTACCTCCTTTCTCTAACTGTTCACCAAGTTGATAGTTTTTGGTGATGAGGAATTTATCGCCACCAGGGACAGATTCTAAGCCAAGTTCAGAGCGCACCTCGTTTCGAGTCATCGCCCCAGAAGAAATAAGCTTATCAATGTTTTCAGCAAGTGCAAACTTATCTTTCTGACCTTCGCCGATGATTAAAAATAGATTATTACGCTCGTATTGCCGTCTTGACACTAAAGCGAAATTAAGCCCATCACTCATTTTCTTAACGAGTGATTGATAGCAATAACTATTAAACATTTTTTGGCTATTTTCCAGATTGGCCATGTCGCCATGACTTAAAGCTGTTGGAATCCCTAAGACGTCAGCGACCTCATCAT
Organism: Streptococcus sp. NM; assembly: GCF_003390135.1. Lineage (GTDB taxonomy): Bacteria > Bacillota > Bacilli > Lactobacillales > Streptococcaceae > Streptococcus. The sequence goes on along the minus strand of NZ_QUOS01000001.1, from coordinate 436,973 downwards.
CAAATTGCCGACGAAGTTTCTTCAACTCATCAACAGAAATATTTGAAGTTCCTGTTGTATTCGTATGCTCGGAATATTCCATTCCATCCTGAGCTGGAACAATGGCAATCGTCTTGGTGCTAAATGATTTAAAAAGACCATCAGCATATGATTGGAGTTTATCACGCATCTGCTTATCAAAACTCCCATTGTTTTTGGTTTTCAGAGTTCCTCTGATTTGATTATTCCTAGCCAAGGCCTCGACCAAACGAGTATGCAACTTCTCGTAATCAGCAAATAAGTCAGAGATATAATCTTGCAGTCGATTATTGTTGTACTGTAAGAAAATGACTTCACTCATCCGAAACCGCTTCTCAAAGGTGAAACCTCTACAAGTCACATACTCAAACACATCATCATAAACAGCATATTTAGTCCGTGTATAAGAGTCAGCAACAAGCAACTGGTCATCAGTTGTAAGAAAGATTAGGACCTCATTATTAGTGATCAACCGATAGACGACCTTTTGCCAAAAATCTGATGCAGATTCGTTCTTGTTAGGCCTTACATTTAGCAAGTAGTCCCAATCAGAAGACTTAACCTTGCCATTTTCTTGATACTTAAATGCTGACTTAGCAAAAATCCGAGCGATGAACTCGGCTGACTTATCAATCGCTAAGCTTTTGAGTTGCAGATTTCCAAACATCCGCTCAAGATCCTCAAACTCAAAACCAACCTCTGGTACTTCACGCTTAAATAAATTCAGTAACCCCAATGCACTTCCTCCTTTCTTTCATTTTCTGCCGACCACCCACCCAAAATTTATGCTTAAATTAAAAATCCCAGCTATCGAGCATGTCAAGGAACTCCCCAACATTCGACTCTTGAACCAGCTCCCGCTTGTAGAGAGCAGCTATCAAAGCATGGAACCCATCCGTCTTTCTTCTAACAGGTTCTTTCTTCAAGAAACGCTTATTGCCATCCTTATCCTCTTTGACGTAGGTATTATCCGTATACCAAATCATAGAGTTGTCACCCTCAAAGATAAACCTCTCATTTGCAAATCCATCTTCGATAATTGGCGCAACCTTGGATTGAATCGCCCCTGGATTTCTCAAAAACTCATATTCAAACCCAACCTCTTCCAAAAGCGGTTTTAACAAATCCATTCTAAAACCATCGGCACATACAAGCTCAATCTGATAAAAATTTCTCCATTCTTCCAGCTTGGCTATCAAAAGTCTAGGATCAATACTCGGACCATCAACGATTGTAAACAAGCCTTTGTCTGCCCATTCTTCAATAGGGGCTTTTAGTTTGAAAGCTTTCAAAAACGCTTTACGAGCAAATGAATGTTGCTTCCAGATAAATTCATCCCCATTCTTAAATAGCAATCCCACACTCGCAAAGTCTCGAATACTGGCATAGTCAAAACCTGCAACACATGAGCGCCCCTTTAAGTCGATACCAGGAGACCGTAGACAAGCTAGTAACTTATCCCGAGAGGTGACATCTTTCTCAAGGTCAGCTTCAGGAAGATTCATCCGTTTTGTCATGAACTCCTGACGGCCAGATGGCTCCAACTCAAGGTCATCATAGTCAGCCTTGGTTCTAGCAAGCAACCTTTTAGCGTAAGGAGTGCTTTCATCCAACATCGGATTTGCCTTTGGCCAGTTCTTCATGTCATCCGCCTCATCTGCACTATCAAGCTTGCAGATAAAGGGGAATAGCCTGAAATCATCAACATCTCCATTCAAGATTTGCATAGACTTCTCTATCAGCTTGTCGTAAAATCCCTCACGCACATATCCATTCGTACCATTGTAGAAAGTCCGAGCATGAGCAATCTTACCAAGACCAGACCTTTGAATCTTCACAGCCTTATCATCTTCAAACTGGTGAATCTCATCAAACTCTAGACAGCCATCACGAGCAGAGTCCATAGTTTTTGGATTGTTCGTCCGAAAAGAAAAGACCGAGTTGTTCGCTCGACCTGTAATAGACATTTTAGTTAGATAGAAATGGTCCTCAAGACCTCGCCTTTGAATAGTCTCATAGACCTCCTCAAACGAAACCTTACCTTGTTTCTCAGAGTTAGCAGTGATGGTCACATCATAATCTCTGATAGGGTAGATAGGACTTATAAAAAATGAAGATCTAGCAGACATGAAACCATTCTTACCGCCACCACGAGCAAGAGTATATAGATACTCGTCAAAGTGTGGCTCCCCGTCCTCTTTCCTAAAAAGAAAAATAAACGGAGTCAAGAAAAGTTGGTACTTCGCCAAAGGGAAAAAATTCTTTTCCGCAAAACGAATGAACTTGTCAATTAATTCATTATCAAAATATAGATCATCACGAGGATAGATTTTCTCCTTAATGATTTTAAACAGCAACTTTCTTTCCTTGTTGACGACAATTTCCCCACATTCAGCCATTTTGATATAATCATCTACCAACGGATGAGAAATCATAAGAGATCACTTCCAGACGTAGGTTTCTCAACAGGCGAGTTTTCCACCTCAAAATCAAACGACCGCTCAATAGCCAAAAGCTGATTGCTTGTTGTGTTGATTTCCTTGATGAGAGAATTCGCTTTTTGGAATATTTGTTGACCATTATGAACAGTGATGACCAATCCGTCTTCATGAAGCTTAGCTTTCAGCTCATAGAGAAGTTTGACAAGATAGATATAGCGATTGACTTTTTCATACTGAACCGCATCCTTTTTTCTAGGACTAAAATAGCCGATTTTAGAAAGTAGCTGATTTTCTAATTCTTTTATATTTTTTTCCGAGTATTCTTCCATTACCCCCCACCCCCTTTAATTTTTTGTTAAAAATTTGGACAGTTGACCCCTCCCACCGGTTCCCAAAACCTTAAAAATACTGGATTTTTTTGACCGGGGGGGTGTTATCATCCCCAAAATTCGTCTGTTCTGAAATTTTTCTCAATCATTTTTTTAGATTTTCGGAATTGGAAACGACCGTGACGTTTATTGTGACATTCTTTGCATAGAGTTCTAAGATTATCTAAGTCAAGAGCGAACTCTGGATAGAACTCTAGCTCCTTGATGTGGTCAACCTCTAGGTTCTCTGTTGTAACTTTGCCTTCTTCTCTGCACCAAACACATTCGTAGTGATCACGTTCAAGTGCTTGCTCTCTCAAAATCCTCCAAGCTTGTGATGTATAAAATAATGATCGTGCAGCTCTAGTACTTACATCAATCATAAATGTTTAAAGTTGATTTCTAATATTTTTCCATTCGGAAGGAGAGAAGAAAATACTTTTAGAAGCAAATTTCTTTTTAAAACAATCTTCTTCGATTGTGAATATTCCTAGTCCTTCCTCAACATCTGCTATTCCTAGAAACCTCATCTGCAACTCACCTTTCATAACTATGTAAACTCCTTTGTTTTTGTTCTCTCAATTCCTTGTTTTACATATTCTAATGAATTCGCTGCATGAGTTTTAACTCAGACTTATCAAGCGTTTATCTTACGTGCTTGAAATGAAATCATCATAACCTCAAAACAATGAATTGATAGTAAAATAAAAAAATTAAAAGCCTTGAAACTTAGTCATGGCTCTGTCTTGTGAATCTTGATTTTTTCCTATGTATCGTAATGAAATACTTTGGCTTGAGTGATTCAGTAGGTCCATTATCAGAGCGACATCTTTGGTTTGCTCGTACATGAATAAGCCAAATGTTTTTCTCATCGAATGAGTAGCTATGTTTTCTAGACCGACTTCTTCCGCAGCTCTTTTAATAATCTTGTAAGCTGTGTTAGGTTTTATATGCTGATGCTTTCCGTTTCGACTAGGAAAGAGGAAGTCTTCATCTTTCTTGTCTTTGATGTACTGTCGCATAGCGTTCTTGAATTTCTTTGGCATCTTTCGTTTGGTTGGCTTGTCTGTCTTTTCATCAACAATCTGGACATGCCAGCCTTTAACGTGCTTTACTTTCAGTTTAACAATGTCACCAATACGAAAACCCAGATTAACACCAGACAAGAAGAGCATGAGGTTACGTTGTCTATCTGACTCTTTGACTGCGCTATGCAACGTCAGCCATTCAATCATAAGCTGAACATCATCTCTATTTCTGATTGGTTCAACAACTACCACATATCCTCACCTCCTTTTTAGTGCACAAAAAAAGCAGAGGTTTCCTCTCTGCTTTTGTTCATGATACTAATTTACCACATTCTTTTTGTCAATTCTATATGTTTTTTTGACAACTTTACATAAAGAGCAAATTTGAAAGTGTATCGAGAATCACTTCACGTCTTCTGTAAATCTGTTTGCTGTGTCTATACAAGTACCCAGTTTCTCCATTCTCCATAATGTGCCAAACTTGAATCCAGTCGTATCCAGTATGTTCTCCCCAGCGAAGATAAAAGATTTTTTTGTCATCTGGTTCTAGATTCTCTAGTAATTGGGAAATAGCGTTTTGGAGATTTTCTAATCTTAAAATCATAGGATCACTTGCATAAGCAACCGCTAGATTCTCCGACCTGTTGACGAATGTCCCACTGCCACTTGCTCCAGTATCATCAATACCAGGAACAGTAAGGTGCTTAACCTCGTACAATCGTTCTAGTTCATGCCTTCGTTGACCGATAAGTTTGTCAATCTTCAAGTACTTATCATCGAGTTCAAACTCAAGATAATCCCTTCGTGCTTTTGTTAAGTTCTTTTTGACCAAACCTTACCTCCCATGTATCTTTTGGATTTAACCCACTTGATAATCTTACCATCATTATTGTTGTTGAAATAATCCGGCAATCTTGCCGTTTGGCTTTCTTTATAGACCACTTTTTCAACGACCTGGACTCCAGGCATCATTTCATCATCTATCCATCCAACTAACCAAGCAGGATTCACGTCATATGTTTTAGCAATCATTTCAATTTGCTTAATCGACGGATATCCACCTCGCTCATACAAATGGATTGTATTTTGTGAAACACCTGTCTCTTTCGCCATCTGTCCTACAGATAGACATAGATCCTCTCTAAGTTCTTTCAACCTTAGCTGCATGATATGAAACTCCTTCTAAATCACTATTTTGTTAAATTCTTCCAGGCACATGTTCGACCAAATGAAACGATTACTTTCTAAAAGCTTCTCGCTCCCCATTTTTTCAATTCTTTGATAAAGCCTGATTTTAAACAACGCTTGATTTTGTTTCGAAAACCTAATTCCTTTTACTGGCAATGTTGCTATAAACGATAATGCTTCGCCATAAGCACGAATTACACATTTTGCTAATATCTCACTATTTTCCCCTTCTCTAACAACAATTGACACATTAATTTGTTCGTAATTTAAAACCTCAGCGAATTTGACTCTATCTTGTTTGTTGTCTGTCTTTCGAAAGCCTGAATATGGATGTTTTTTAGGTTTCATTGCCTGCCCTTTCAAATAATTCTTCCTTCAAATATCAGAGTGATCGTTCCTGTACCGTCTTTATTCTTAGATACCAAAGCACTACAATCTGAACCAAACTCAACTCCCTCAATTGTGACACTGCGCTTCACGCTATCAACGTTGATGATAGAATCATTTGATGTTTTTATTCTCATGCTCCATCTCCTCTATAAGCCAGTCTAAATTTTTTCTAGCTTTCTTCAGGTCTTCAAGACCATTCTTCTTCTGGAATCTTAACATATACTTAATAGCATTGCCCCAGCACCACGCTGCCTTACCTGGCAGATTGCCAATGAAGTTGTCAATCACTTCAATACTTTCAAGACCTTTTGAGCCTTGATAGTGTCTTGGTTTGTTTACGTTATCAATTTTTTTTGGTTTCATTCCTTCTCCTCCAAACTAACAGTTATAGCCTTTTTATCTTCTTTACAGATAAAAATAAGTGTTTCGCCTTTTTTCAAGTTTTTTAAATCCTTTTTTGTGAGTTTCACTTTATGGACTTCGTAGCTTTTGCCATCTATTTCAAGCATCAGGTAAATCCTCCTTAGATAAACAAACTAGCCAACCAAATTAAAAATGCACATGTAATGATTTTTGAAATACTGCTCTTCACAGCATACGAATAATCCTCTTCAGATTCTTTTTTGCTGGATAATACAGGCCAGATGAAAGATAGTAGTGCATCCATCCCTAATGCTTGCCAAACTGTAATTTTACTGACTGGAACAATCGTTGTGATAATCTCATTCCAACCATACTGAACTACAAACGGCGATACAACGATTACAAATACCACCCCAATAATGATTCCTGGTTTTTTCATTTTATAAATCCTCCTCTTTCACGAAAGTTCCGTCAATCCAACGACCCTTACGGTCTTTAATTTCCTGGTATGCTAGTTCAAAACATTCATCAAAATCATATCCAAGCGCATTGCTGATTGATTTCAGATAGCCGATCGAGCGTACTAGATTATGTCTGCACAATACCTTGCTAGCAAATCCTTGTGATAGTTGAAACTCACTAATATTTGCATTGATCGAGATGAAGCTTTCCATCACATCTTTTCTCTTGATATTATCAGATTCTTTGAAAATCTGATTCACATCTTCCTTGATGAGCAAGGCCAGACCAACAATCACGACTGCACAATCTCCGATACTATCCTTGGTTAGCTTCTCATTCTTCTTGAGATAGCCTGCACATAACTCTCCGAACTCTTCACTCAGCTTGAGTGACTGCTTGTCTAACCGCCCACCGTTTTCAAGATCACGGTCAATAAACCATTGTTTTACATTTTCTAGTGTGTTCATGATAACTCCTTTGCTATCGCTGCTATGACATTGACTGTCACGCTATTTCCTGCTTGTTTATATAATTGACTGTTAGAGTTGACCTCTTGCGCTTTGTCAAAAGCCCAGTCTGGGAATCCTTGCAATCTCCAGCACTCACGAGGGGTTAGTTTGCGTACCTTACCGTCAATAAAGATTTTTGGTTCTCTTTGTCCACCTTGCATCGTATTTAAACAAGGTGCTAATCCAGCTGGACTATAAACTCTCCCACATTGAGGGTTTCCACCAAAACTTTCAGCTTTCTTGATATTCCCTAGTTGGATAATTGATTTATCTGATCTTGTTTCAAAAATAGGAAATACTTGTCTTCCACTTGTTCCTCTAAGATGTCCGATAATGAACACTCGTTCTCTGTTTTGGGGGACTCCAAAATCTTTGCTGTTAAGCACTTGCCATTCGACATCATACCCCAACTCATCCAACGATTCGATGATTGTCTCGAAGGTGTACCCTTTATCATGGCTAATAAGCCCCTTGACGTTCTCGAGGAATAGATACTTAGGTTTGAGAACGGAAGCGAACCTTGCGATTTCAAAGAAGAGAGTTCCGTTTGTATCTTCAAAACCTCGTCTTGTCCCAGCAACGCTGAAAGGCTGGCACGGAAATCCTGCGCAGATAACATCGACTTGTCCGATTGCTTTGATTTCTTTCTTTGTGATTCCTGTTGCATCATGCAGCTCTATTTCTCCTTCTGTATTATGTATAGCTTTATAGCTTTCTCTAGCAAACTTGTCAATCTCGCAAAAGCCAATACATTTATGGCCGGCAGACTCCATTCCCAGACGAAATCCGCCGATGCCAGCGAATAAATCCAAGAATTTCACAACAACACCTCATCCCCGACTTTTACTTTCTCATACTTCTCCTTCGTAACTACGAACACCCCGTAATCACGAATTGTGATTGTGTACAGCTTGCCATGCCATCCTTTCTCGACGACCTTACCAAATATCTCTGCGCCTTGATTGTCCGCCTTATAGACGACAATCGGACGCTTTTGTTCTAGTTCTGCAATCCTGCCCATCTGCCAGATGTTCAATCCAGCAGATAATAAAATCCATATTGCGATAAATCTTTTCATTCGTTTGCCTCCTTCTTCAATTTAAGGGCAATCTCTAAGTAAAAGTCTTGATCGGGTATCTCTAACATCGCTGTATTGGTTTTACCGTCAGACTCAACGATAATTTCTCCGATTGCCAAAACTAAGTCTCCAATTGTGCTATTTAGCGTAAGGCTCATTCTGTTACCTCCTCAAAGCGCCCATCTATTTTTGGACTTATTTCTTTTGAAATAGGATTCTTCTTTTCTTTTTTCTTCTGCTTGTGATATTCACTGTCTTTATTAAAGACAATATCTTCATTTTCAATCAGTTCAGGAATGAAGCATTTAGATGGATATTGTTCTGGTCGTTTCATCACTCCATCTCCCTACTCTTAATTTCTCTAGTGAGTCTATTTTTTAAAACATGACTTGTAAAATAAATACCGTCTGCATATGTATAGTAATCAGCGGTTTCTTCAACCCACTGACTTCGTGTGTAAGGGTATCTGTTTGGTCGCTTCATGTTACCACCTCATATATAGATATTTCGTATCGATATCTTGTCTTAAAATACAATCTCTCAATGACCTCAAATCTTCTAACGCACTACTTACGGTACCCCATTTGTTCTCAGGTTCATACTGCACATACTTTTCAGGATACTGTTCCAGTTCTGAGATACCACGTTGAATGTTTTCAAAAATCTGATCAACATTGTAGATAGTACCTTGTTTGAAATCCCAATCCATAGCAACCCTAAACATTTTTCCAAGATTGTAAGTTGGAGAACTATTTTCAGGTTCATCTATGCAAATATAATCTCCACTTTCTATTTTTCCTAAGATTTCCAAATCATAACTCATCTACCTGCCTCCTCCGAAGCATACTGCAACCATACTAGGCACTCGTATAGATCCCTTGCTTGCCTTTTGATGTTGCTTAATGATTGACTGCTCAATTTATCATCATTTTGTAAGACTTCTATCTTGAGATTTAAAATAGCAGCAGACAATTCTTTTTCTTTTTTAAAATTTTCACTACATGACATCACTCCACCTCCTTGATATCATCTTTTCCGATATCAATGACCTCTTCAAGATATTCCTTTGAACACCAGTCGTATTCAACGCATTGTCTAATAAATCTTTTTTTATAAAAACAATGCTCTATGTATGCGATCGGGAATAGCAAAGCAATAAAAGGTGAACATATAATCAAAAATAAATAAATAAATAGCACTTGCACAGATTCTTGAGTCTGCAATGTATTCATAAAAATCTACTAAATCTTTTATTTTTTTAAAATGCCTGATAAAAATAATATAGTTCTTTCTTTTCATTTCGTTACTTCCTCATAAAAATTTTTCATATACTTTTATAAAACAAAGCCCTTTTAACTCGAAGTAACGAACTTCTAGTTACTTGTAGCATACGTGGAATTAGAGCATCATGCGCTTTAAAACATATTAACTCCTTTTCAAAATCCACATAGGCCACTTCATCAACATCTATAAATTCTTCAACCAAACCATCATTCGTGATTACATCTACAACTACACTTCCAAACATCACTCCACCTCCTGCACTTCTACCCCCTCACAATCGAAAATCCAGCCGAAGCCATTCGAAACTACTTCCTTTTTCGTGAGTTTATAGCACTTTTCTGAAAAAAAAGTACTTTTTGTAAAAAGGAGTACTACGGGAGAAAAATGTCCGTATTTATCTGCTAAATTTGCATTTTGATTGACAAGATATAAGTCCCCGTCGTTTTGGTTTAGAAGTTTAATTTCGTATTTTTTCTCCTTTTCTACTATGTAGCCGTCAAGCCAAGCGCGAGCGAAGAGGTCTCTGTTAGATTTCTTGTTATACCATTCTGTGAATTCCTTAGTTCCGTTACCCCAAGTATAATGAAGCGCATCTTCTAGTTCTGGGCTTTGTTCTCTTGCTCCTTCAATCACATCCGCCACAAACTGCGGTACTTTGACTTGATTCAACTCACGTCGAATCTTATCAGCATCTTTCAATTGATTGCCAACCCATTCTCCCTCAAGTTTGCCTTGCTCGTAACCCTCGCGCCATTTTGCATGACTGAAATCTTTCTCAAATTCACCCATGATGGCCTTTAGCCAAACTTCACGATCATGCACTGGCAATTCTCGCAATCGAGCTAGTATGTTCTTGACATAACGAGGTGCTTCGTCTGCATGGCCTGTTTCTGGTTCGTCTAGCTGTTCTAAGTCTTGTAAAAAGATTTGGCGCGCTAGCTCTGCTCCTTCAGTATTCCATACACCCTCAAGTTTTTTATACTTCTCAACCAATTCATTAAGTTTCATCTTCCAACTCCTTTATTTTCTTCTTCCAGTTTTTCACTTTCTTTTTAAGCAAGTCACGTTCCTCAGACCTGCTAAAAGCAAGCGATTTAACGCACGGCTTAGATAGTTCTGCTATCCTTGCCTCCGTCTGCTCGATTGTGCGTTTCAATCCTTCAATTACTGTCTGTTTGCTATATTCCATGGTTTATCTAACCTGTAAAAATCCAGCTCTTGCCCCTCATGGCTCAAAGACACAAGAGCTAGCAAATTCTTTATACGTCATTCGTCCAAGTCTGACGCATATTCTAGCTCGCTTTTAACGTGGTTCGCGGCACGTTGATTTTGTTGCTAAGTAATAGCAATCTACAGCGCCATAATCAAAACGTACTTCGTCTTTTCCGATATATTTTTTAAATCTTGGTCTAGTAATGCCAGAGAAAGCCCATTGATGTTCTTTCATATGCTCAATGAGTTCATCGACATTGTCAAACGTGCCAAGGTAAAACTTGCAGTGCCCGTTGTAGACGAAGTAAAGATTTAACATCAATACCTCCTAAAATTTCATAAAAGCCATCCAGTGAGTTGTCCCACGTTGCTGACCGAAAAGCGGTTGATGCGGAACCAATTCCAAAATTTCTTTAACATTTACTTGAGCATCAGACCACTTGAAAATAAGTGTTCCTCCTGTTTTCAAAACCCTAAAACATTCTTCAAAACCTTGTTGTAAATCTAATCTCCAAGTCAACAAGTCTAGTTGTCCATATTGCGCACGCATGAATGATTTCTGACCAGCCCATAGCAGGTGTGGTGGATCAAATACAACAAGGTTGAATGTTTCATCATCAAATGGCATATCTCGAAAATCTGCAACAATGTCTGGCTTAACATTGATTTTCTTTTTGTGAATCTCAAATTCCTCTTCACGTCTATCCATGTATGTTGTGTGTGGTTCATTTTTATCAAACCAAAACATTCGAGAGCCACAACACGCATCTAGTATTCTGATATCTTTCATCACTCCACCTCAATTGGATAAAAGTTCCCAAAGGAACCCCTCAATGCCTTGCCAACTTGTAAGGCTGCCGCCCGAGAGACGAACCGCAAGGCTTTCTTCTCCTCTGAACATGAAATGTCCAAGCCTGTCACACCGATAACTGCGGACCTCAGAAACGGCTTATCCTCTCTTGTTCCATGCTTTAAAATAAACATCAGCCACCTCCATTCTAGAAATATTGCTTCCGCTTGTTTGTCAAATCATTAAAAATCATCAAATGGTCTTTATCCACACCCTTCATCAGTCTGGACATAAAGGGTCTGCCATATCTTTTCTGAATATCAGCAGAAATTAAATTCGTAGTAATGATTGTATTTGAACGCTTATTCAGGATATTGTAGAGAATAGTAAACGACCATTCGCTATCCTTCTCCATTCCTAAATCATCCAAAACCAAAAACTTAGCACTCGCAATTTTATTGACCAGAAACTCTTCCTGACTAAAATCAGCTTTAATCTTCATCAGCAAGTCCGTCACGTTGATGAAAATAGCAATATCTTTCGTGTACTCAGATAAGGCTTTGACCATAGCAAAGGCCAAATGGCTCTTGCCAGTCCCAGGTTCACCCTGAAGTACAATATTGTTCCTAGCACCCTCAGACCACTCACGACAAATCCGCTTTGCAAAAGCTAGCTTTTCAGCTTCTTTTTCGGTTGGTGTCTCAAAATTGTCCAAAGTCGCATTTTTTAAAACCTCATCATAAAGAGAGAACTTTTCTAGATAGTACTTCCTTTCTCGCTCATTCTCAGCGTTAGCCAGTTCATTCACTCTTTCCTGATTTTCTTCATGGATCCGCTCAGATTCACACATGCGACATACAACACTATCAGTCCGCAATATCTTTATCAAAGGAATTTTGTGCTTTTCGCAAAGATCTTTCTGTTGTTCTGTATTCCTGTGATAAGATAAGGCAATCTCCTCAAATACATTGTCTACCATGAAAGACGACCTCCACATTCCTGCCAGCTGGCCATTTCAGACAAGCAGGAAACCACTTGATGAATTGGCTGGTTTGCTAAAAGAGTTTTCTTCTCGTAGCTTAACGGATAATAGTCAATCTCGAATTGTTCAATTAGTTCTAGTACCCCCATTCGTCCTTGGCCTCCTGTTCTTCTTTCTTATCCTTGTTCTTCTTTTCTGATTGACGAACCTGTTCAACAGTGGTGACATTGTTCATTTGCCAATTTCTTAAAATCCCACCTATATATTTGATGTTGGGTTTTCCAGAGTTGATAGCAATCTTCAGTGCTTCTTTTACCAGATCCACATCATTCTCATTTAGTAGATGATTTATTTCTTCAATCTCAAATCCAGATAAGAGTCTACGAAATTCAGATTGAAAAAGTTCTAAGATATTTTCTTGACCACCACTACTATTAGTAGTAGTAGTTATTCTTTTCTTATCTTTATCTAATCTATTCTTATTCTCATTCTCATCTTCTTCTAGTGCGTTACCGTCCGTTACTGTAACGTTACCTGTAACGTTACCTGTAACGTTACCAAGAGCAAGATTTTTCTGTTTTTCACGATGTCTAGCCACACGATTACGTGTTTGTTCCTTGATTTTTTCCATACCATCGATGTTTTGGTGCTTTTCCCAGTTTGGCAAGGTAATGACCCCGTCGATAATCTCGACCATCCCAAACTGCTCAAAGACTCCCAAAGCCATTCTGACTGTATTTAATGGCCTACGAAATATTGTAGCTAGCATTTCATCAGTATAGTGGACCTTATCCGACATCATCAAAAGACCATTACGATTATGTTTTCCAGCTAAAGCGAGGATTTTAAACCAAATAACTAAAATAGCATCATGATCAGGCAAGGCATCAATCAGACAAATCTTTTCATCGTCAAAAATATCCGTTGTGATTTTTATCCATTTAATTTCACTCATGCACTATCCTCCCAATACTTTTCCAAATCCACATTCATCACTGCAGCGAGGTTCTTCTGCTCGGTTAGTATTTGTCTACGGTAAGGAGCAAGCCCAGCTTGTCGCTCCTCCTCGCTTCGTGGTAAGTAATATCCATTTGGCTTCATCTTCTTAGCTACGATAGGGTGGTCAAAATTGACACGCAAGCTTTCGATAGTCTCTTCCAGCTTACGCTTCGACAGTCCGGTTTCTAAGCGGATTTCACTCGCTTGAATAGGCAAATCGAAAGTAGCGCAATTCATGATCATGTTTAACACACGTATTTCCATCTCGCTCATGTCACGGCTAACAGTCATGTCTTTGCCCTCCATTTCCTTGGATTTTGCCGAAAATCCATGGTCATTTCTTTATAGAGTAAACGTCCATTTTCTTCTAAGAGATTCGCGTTTTGTTTACTTAGAAGATCATTATTTCTTGCTTCTTCCTGGTAGTCCTGAGCTAGCTTGTCATAATCTTCGATGCATACTCTAAAATATTGAGGTACATCCTCAATCGTTGAAGAAAGTCCGTCAGGTGGTTGTGTGTCATAAGTTGACTTTCTGTCACACTTTTTCAAGTTTCTTCGTGCAACTTTTCTGAAGTCTTCTACTTCTTCAATGAGTATCACCGTTTTTTGTTCAGTTTCCTCTTCATTCTTATCAGTCAGTAGCAGCAGGATAAAGACCATAATAAAAATCGTTACTAAGCCAAGCAATTGGCTTGATAAAGTTGGTTCTGTCATGTTTAAACTCCTAACATTTTTTCTTTTTTCATATTCTCAAGCATTTCTGCCAGAGTTTCTTTCTTCGTACGATATCGATTACGACTTTTCCATTTAACAAACAAACGAAATCCCTCGTAGTCGATAAATACAATCTTATGTGTTGGATTATCGATGAACTGCTTAAAATCAGGATGCTCCCTCATTTCTGTTGCCCATACTTTAGCTGTTCCTGTAGTTAATCCTTCCCACCTTTGGCAAAGATGACTATAATCTCCATGTGTTGCTTTTTCATCAACACCAACCGCTTTATAAGTAATTTCTGCTTTTGGCATGGGGTTCCCTCTCTTTCGTGTTATAATTTAGTTAGTTATTTTGATTAGCGCCTGACTTCTGTTAGGTGCTTTTTTGTTTTATCTTAGTTCATCTATGCTGATGCCTAACGCGTCAGCTATTTTTTTAACAGTATCAAAGTATAAATCTTTTACTTCTCCATCTCTTAAACGATAGATACTAGCAGTTCCGATTCCTGCTTTTAAACAAAGTTTATAAACTGTCCAATTTTTCTCTGAAAGCTTTTCAGAGATTTTATCCCAGAGCATATCTGTTTTTCTCCTTTTCTAGCTTTATTTTTATAATTTCTACACTTATATATGCTGTTACACTATATATTGTGCCTGTTGTAGGTTTCTACTCCTAATTTACACTATATATTGACAAACATTGTCTTTTATCATATAATATATCTTGACTAGGACCTCTCACCGTTTTAGTCAAAATCTAAACAGAAAGAAATCATAATCATGGATCCTAACCAATTCAAAGACTTTCTTCCTCTTGTTACAGGATTTTTAGGAGGAGCTACTTCAGCCGGTGTATTTGCCGGACCTATTCAAACCTTACAAGATTGGTGGTATATCAATTATGGCCACGATGTTTCTAATCAAGCAGCATTATTGCGTGCAAAAAACGAAATTGATGTTGAGAATCTCAGAAATAAAACGCTTCAAGAAGTGGCTACTATCCCACCAGAGAATGTTCAAGAACCACCCCTAAAAATATTAGGTCCTGCTTTGGAAGCATCTAAGTATTATATTGAAGAAGAAGAGTTACGCTCTATGTTCGCGAAAATATTAGCAAGTTCATTTGACGATCGGAAAAACTCGATTATACATCCGTCTTTCGTTGAAATTATCAAGCAACTAGATATCACAGATGCACGTATTCTCCAGAACTTGAAAGCAAATAATTACGCAATAGAATCCCCGATTCCTTGCATGAAAGCTGTAATAAAATACGACGATGGTACTAAAATAATATTTCCAATCATTTACTTTATAGATGGAACCGAAGGGATTGATGAACTCGCTCCTTCTTTAACGAACTTAGAACGACTAGGCCTTTTAAAGATTAAGAGTGATACGTATTCAACGAACGATTCAATCTATGATTTTATTAGAAACACCCCTCTTGTTCAACATATTCTTCAAAACTATCCAGAAATTAGTATTAAAAAAATGTGTTTTTCCATCACTCCCCTCGGGAAGAATTTTTTGGAAGTTTGCTTGTAATTGATTTAGCAAATTCTTCTACACTTGATTTTTCAAAATCCATATATTTTTTGTATAGTTCATTTACTTTATAAATGTGGTAATGCATCATAGTAGATGTTACAATAAAAGATGTCAGAACTGATATAATAAATGTTTCCATTTCTTCTCCTTACAATCTGATTGCTTGCAATCTCTCAAAAAAACTAGTGTTTCTTAGAGTATTTTCTACTAATTCAGGGTCTACCTTCACAAAGGTGGACTCTTTTTTTCCACTATACGGATATCGTCTCGGTCTCATTTTTCCCTCCCTACGCTTGACTAAATGCGTTAAGTTCCATAATCTTCATCTTGGTATTAGTGCTTGGCTCCCACGTCATCCAGTAAGCAAGAGCAGCTTCCGCAAACTTCTTCGGTAGCAAGTCATAGCGACTGATGTTGAAGTGGTCCTTGAAATCAATCTCAGCTTGTCTAAATACTGACTGAGCAAAAATCTTATCCGCATAAGCTGGACTATCAATACCACCCAAGCAAGCTACTACACGAGCCTTGCGCTTCTTCAGTAACGACTGAGCATAGCTTGGATGAATCGGTTGTTCACTCTTGAGATAGTCAATATCTTCCAGCATGGTCGCCTGTTGCTCACGCAATTTCTTTTGGCCAGTAAATAGAGCAATGAAAGCATCCTCGTCCAAGTCCTCGCGGATAAATCCACCCTGCTTGCGAATAGCTGGCAAGACCTCTGATGTCACCCAACGCTTGAACTCTTTTGCTTGAGGTAATTTGCTGGATAAGATAAGAGAGTAGAGACCAGATTCGTTGATGACTGTCTGATTTCTCATCTGACCTGCCGTGGCGACTTGCGACGTTAGCTTATCATCTTCATCAACATGTCGGTTAATATCTCGACTACCGTTTTGGTACCCCAGAATATCCGCAACATCCTTAGCAACGAACCACGGTTCGTTATCAAATATCACTGTACGAACTTCCTGTCCGTGAAAATTAAAAATTTCGTTCATAAAGCTCCTTCTTTGTTGCGGTTAAACCGCAATGTCGTGTAAAAAAATAATGTCATCAATAGACACACCAAAAGTAGTAGCGATTTGATAAGCTTGGGTTACAGTAGGTTCTGTTTTTCCTCGCTCCCAATTTCCCCAAGTATCAACAGAGACATCAATAGCCTCGGCTGCATCCGCTTGTCTCCAATTTTTTAGAGTTCTCAATGTTTTAAGAGTCATTTTCTGCATTTTACAGTCCTTTCTATCTTTTTTATAATTGAGTGACTCAACTATGACTCTATTATAATGCGGTTAAACCGCAATGTCAAGTGTTTTTTGCGTTTTTATCGTATTTTTTTATTTTTTTCTTTACTTTTTTGCGTTTTTGCCGTAATATATACTATATAAAGGAGTGATACAAATGAGCAATAATAAAAGTAAAGAAATTTTCTCTGCGAACTTGGAAAAGTTAATGGCCAGCAGAGACGTTGATAGAAATAAACTTTGTTCTGATTTAGGATTAAAATACACTACTGTAAGAGATTGGTTAAAGGGTATAACTTATCCTCGAATAGGAAAAATAGAATTACTTGCGGACTATTTCGGTGTTAATAAATCGGACTTGATAGAAGATAAAACTCAAAAAGTAAAAGAAGTAAAAATCCCTACTTCCCCTCTTGTCCAAAAAATTACTGAAAAAGTTGTAAAGTTGTCAACTCCAAGAAAACAAAAAGTTCTGAACTATGCTAATGAACAATTAAAAGAGCAGAATAATAAAGTGATTATGATTGAGGAAAAGCTTTTTGAATACCGTGTTTTTGAAAAACTTTCAGCTGGTACTGGATTTTCATACTTCAACGATGGGAACTATGACACTGTTTTTTATGACAAAGACCTAGACCACGATTTTGCTTCTTGGGTTTTCGGAGATTCCATGGAACCTAAGTATATGAATGGAGAGGTTGTTCTTATCAAAGAAACAGGTTTTGACTACGATGGTGCCATTTATGCAGTTGAGTGGGATGGCCAAACTTATATCAAGAAAGTCTATAAAGAAAAAGATGGTCTCAGACTCGTCTCTATCAATAACAAATATAAAGATAAATTCGCACCATTTGAAGAAGATCCAAGAATCATTGGAAAAATAGTCGGAAACTTCATGCCAATAGAAAATTAAAGTCAAGGTGATCACATGTCATATTTTCCTACTAATCTTACTGAAGAGGAAATCAAAGAATTAATAGAACAACACAAAAAAACAATTAGTAAACTGGAAAATCAAAGGACTTTGATAATCTCTCTAGCACTTCTGACGACTATTTCTATCTTTTTAATCAATCTCATTGGGAATTTATTATTAACAATCTTCTCATTTATTATTTGTTTCTTAGTATTACTCTCCTTGATTGCTAGCTATCCTGGACAATCTAGTACCGATTATCTAGAGGATGAAATTGAAGAACTGAATAAACTATTGTCTATTCGAGTAGAAAATAGATTAAAACAAGAAGAAATTGATAAGAAAACTATTTATGATGTTATTCTGAAAGTAAAAGGAATATCCTATCGTCAAGAAGCTTTCTCAGATTTATGTCAAGAACTCATAAGTGAATCAGATGATATCCCTTATTTAGGATACACTTCAAAAGAAATTAAAGAGGAATTAATTTTTGAAGAAAGGTTTTATAAATACGTGCCTTTTGAAATTCCAGATGTAGAGTTTATTCCTGAATTTGATAATAAATTTGACCCTAATGCAGTTAAAATTGTCGTTCGCGGTCATCACTTAGGTTATGTCACCAAGTCAAAAAATAGAAAAGTATTAAGATTAACAACAGATTCAAATAATGAAGTTATCAAAAATGCTGAAATTTATGGTGGTGAATATAAAGATATTAATCCGGATAGCGGTCGACTTCGTACAGTTAAGGATTCATTCAAGATACGAATTAAATTGAAAGTCTTAAAAAAATCCCCTGAAAATTTTAAGCGATGAAATCAAAGCACGCTATCTTATTTGACAATTAAATAGAAATTTTGATAAAATACAGTTGGATTACCTAGATGAACTCATCTAGTGCAAAATACGGCAGGTAGCTCCTGTCTCGGTCACAACTGTACAATAATTGTGCAGCTTTTTTGATTACACAAACAAAAAAAACCACGCTCTCGGTCGGCAAACTTCTGAGCGTGAGGCAATCAGGATAGTAAAAGGCATTAAAAAGCCCTCTTTACTATACCCATTTTATCAAAAAAGTGAGGTAAAATCAATGTGGATGGAAGAACTACCAAATGGTAGATACCGTTTTGCGGAGAGATATAAAGATCCGTATACTGAAAAAATGAAAAAAATATCTATCGTGCTTGATAGCAAGTCACCCCGTGCAAAAAAAGAAGCACAAAAGATACTAGATGAAAAGATAGCAGAAAAGCTACAAAGCTTGACTACTACTGATATGCTCTTTACAGACGTTCTAAACGACTGGTGGGAACTTCATAAAAAGTCAATCAAACCTTCTACCATAAAGACTATGGTATATGCTGTAGATGAAATCAAAGAGACTTTTGCGCCTGACGTAAAAATAAAAAATATCACTGCCAAGTTCACTCAACAATTTTTCACGGATTCAGAAGAAAATCATATCAAACTCAAAAAGCAAAAGTCGGTGCTAAGTATGGTCTTTAATTATGCACTTGATATGGAATTGATTGATAGCAATCCTGTTCAGCGTGTAAGACTTCCTAAAAAGGTTGTTACATACGAAAATATGGAACGGATTGAGGATAAGTTCCTTGAGCAAAGTGAATTAAAAAGGCTTCTTAAGGCCATGAAAAAGTACAATCGGGGCTACCATGTCGCACGTATGGCTGAATTTATGGCACTGAACGGTTGCCGTGTCGGGGAAGCTGGTGCCTTAAAGTTTGAGAACTACGATAGAGAAAACAAGACTATCACAATCAATGGTACTTTAGACCCAACCCGCAAAGGTTCTGAAGGTATCAAGACTACACCTAAAACTTTATCATCTATAAGAGTTGTAGACTTGACCAAAAAAGAGATAGAAATCATTGAAGAATTTATTGAACTACATGAAATCAGAAAGAGTACTAATCCGAATTATAAAGACATGGGATTTATATTTGTATCAGCCAATGGCATTCCAATTCATAAATCAAGTATTGGTAAGCTTATGAAAAATGCCAATGCTACTTTAAAGAATCCAATCAACAAACCACTGCACCCGCATATCTTAAGACATACACTGATCAGTACACTTGCTGAAAACAACATTCCTTTAAAAGCAATCACTCAAAGAGTTGGCCACAAAGACAATGGTAAGACTACGATGGAGATTTACACGCACGTTACCAAAAATATAAAATCAAAGGTTGTAAACGTGCTAGACAAAATTTATAAATAGTTTTGCCCCATTTGTGCCCCATGACAGATAAAAAGAAAAACCGCTAGTCCTAAGAATAGCGGTTTAATCATGTTTTTAAGCTACTAATGTAGTTGCTCTATTATTTAAGAGTAACTGAAGCTCCAGCTTCTTCCAATTTAGCTTTGATTTCTTCAGCTTCTGCAGTTGCAACGCCTTCTTTAACAAGTGCTGGTGCACCGTCAACAAGTTCTTTAGCTTCTTTAAGACCAAGACCTGTGATTTCACGTACAACTTTGATAACGCCAACTTTTTTGTCGCCTGCAGATGTCAATTCAACGTCGAATGAATCTTTAGCAGCACCAGCGTCAGCAGCACCAGCTGCAGCAACAGCTACAGGAGCAGCTGCAGTTACACCAAATTCTTCTTCGATAGCTTTTACAAGGTCGTTCAATTCAAGGATTGAAGCTTCTTTAATTTCAGCAATAATGTTTTCAATGTTCAATGCCATTGTTATTTCCTCCAAATATGTTTTAAATTTATAATATATTTTCGTAGCTAGGCTACGCTGCGTAGCTTAAGATTAAGCTGCGTCTTCTTTGTTGTCTGCAACCGCTTTGACTGCAAGAGCAACGTTGCGCACTGGCGCTTGAAGTACAGAAAGGAGCATAGAAAGAAGTCCTTCGCGGTTTGGAAGAGTTGCAAGAGCAAGAATCTCTTCTTTAGATGCGACAGCGCCTTCGATTGCACCACCTTTGATTTCAAGTGCTTCAGCGTTTTTAGAAAAGTCGTTCAAGATTTTCGCTGGTGCGATAACATCTTCGTTAGAAAATGCTACTGCAGATGGTCCAACAAATACAGATGCAAGATCTTCAAGACCAGCTTTTTCAGCTGCACGACGCAAGATTGAGTTTTTAATAACTTTATACTCAACTTCGCTTCCACGAAGCTCACGACGAAGAACTGTATCTTGCTCAACTGTCAAACCACGAGCGTCTACAACGACGATAGATGCAGCAGCTTTCATTTTTTCAGCTACTACGTCAACTAGTTCCGCTTTTTTAGCAATAATTGCTTCACTCATTAGTGTGTTCACCTCCGTTATTATTTTGCTTGGGGAAATTTTTCAAAAGAAAAACGCGCCCAAACCTAGACACGAAAGTACAATACGCTTCTTTTTACATGATACGTTTTGTCCTCGGTAGGATATTTATGAGTCGAGCTCCCCTACTGTCTTAGGCAGTTTTTTCAAACCGTATATAAGTATAGCATAGTAAAAAAAAGAATGCAAGATTTTTGCAAACTTTTTTTAAAATTTTTCGTGATTTTTCTTTTAAAGTTCTACTGTTAGTACTTGGCCTTGCTTAACAACCTGTTCTCCAGCGATATAAACATCATCAACATCACTGGATTTAACAGCATAGATGAGATGAGAAAGCATATTTTCCTGAGGTTGGAGATGAATTTTTCCTTGTGGTTGAATAACGAGAAAATCTGCTTGCTTGCCGACTTCTAGACTTCCTATCTGATTTTCCATTCCTAGAACCTTAGCCCCTTCGATTGTCAGTGCCTTGAGAGCTGTTTCGATAGGAAATTGGCTGGCATCCCCACTTTTCATCTTCTGAAGAAGGGCTGCAGTCCGTCCTTCCTCAAACATATCTAGATTGTTATTGGAAGCAACCGAATCTGTCGCAATTCCTACTGCCACTCCTGCTTTTTGCAGTTGAATGATGGGAGCAATCCCTGAGGCCAGTTTGAGATTGCTGATAGGATTGTGGGCAATAGACACTTGAGAAGTTGCCAAGCGTTCAATTTCTCTCTCGTTTAGTTCGACCCCGTGAGCAAAGACAGACGGATGATCTAAGTAACCCAGTTCTTCTAAAAAGGTGAGGGGGCGTTTTCCGTAGCGTTTCAGGATAATGCCAGATTCCTCCTTGGTCTCCGCCACATGGATATGGATTGGAATATTCAGTTCTTTTGCCATATCTAAGCTTTCTGCCAGCAAGTCTCTACTACAGCTATAGGGAGAATGTGGGGCTACCATCACCTTGAAATTTGGATTTTTATATCCAATAATTTCCTCAATGATTGCTCGAGTTCTGCTTATAGTTTCAGCAGTTGTCTCTGCCTCTGAAGAAAAAAGAGTCGGTGAGAAATAACACCGCATCTTGGAAGTTTTCACTGCCTGATAAATCCGTTCAATCTCCACTCCATTGGGATTATACATGTCGTTAAAGGTAGTTGTTCCTGACTGGAGCATCTCTGTCAGAGCTTCTTTGACCGCTCTTGTAGTCATGTCTGGAGTAAATCCTGCTTCTGCAGGCCAGATATAATCATTGAGCCATTCATGGAGATTGCTATCATCTCTGATTCCTCTCAATCCTGTCATAGCAGAATGGGTGTGACAATTGACCAAACCAGGCATAATCCAGGCCCCCTGATAGTCTATAATCTGCACAGCTTGCTCTAAAATCTCTGACTTCTCTTGACCAACATAGACGATTTGAGAATCCTTAACTGCTAAAATTCCATCCAGATAAACATGGAAATCTTTGTCACAAGTCACGATATTTACATGCTGAAAGACTTTCATTCTAGGCTCCTTTTCTAAAAGACAATTTACAGTAAATAATTTTTCTAGCTATTGTAACAAAAAAGTCACCCGAAGACAACTTTTTTTGTCCATAAGATTTCAAAGTAGAAAGGATTATTCAGAGCTAAAAGCTGCAGCTTGCTGCATTTGGTAATACTTGCCCTTTCGAACCATGAGTTCTTGATGATTGCCATACTCAACAATATCTCCATCCACCAAGACTAGAATCAAATCCGCATCCTGAATGGTTGACAAACGGTGGGCAATGATAAAGCTAGTGCGCCCCTTCATGAGTTTGGAAAAGGCATCCTGTACTAGCACCTCTGTCCGTGTATCGATTGAGGAAGTCGCCTCGTCTAAGATAAGAATCTTAGGGATAGCTAGAAAGACTCGGGCGATGGTCAAGAGCTGGGCTTGACCGACAGATAGTGATTCTCCTGCATTTTCCAACTTGGTATCGTATCCCTGTGGCAACTGCTGGATGAAAAAATCTGCATTGGCTGCTTTGGCAGCAGCAATCACCTGTTCCCGACTGGCTTCAGGATTTCCAAAGGCAATATTGTCATGAATGGTCCCTTGCTTGAGCCAGGTTTCTTGGAGTACCATGCCAAACTGTTGTCTCAATGATGCTCGGGTATATTCGTAAATGGAACGACCGTCTAGCAAGATATCTCCCGAGTTAATAGGGTAAAAACGCATAAGGAGATTGATAAGAGTTGATTTTCCGGCACCTGTCGGACCAACGATGGCCACCTTGCTACCAGCTGGAATATCAATAGATAAATCCTTAATCAAAATCTTTTCAGGATGGTAGCCAAAAGAAACCTGTTTAAAGGAAATAGCTCCCTTGACTTGGTCACTGGCCAAGACTTCCTTACCTGTTTCAGCTACTTCAGGACTTTCTAAGACAGCATAGACACGCTCTGCACAAGCTAAAGCACTTTGTAACTCAGCTAGAACTGAAGAAATATCGTTAAAGGGCTTGGTGTACTGTTGGACGTAATTCAAAAAAGTCACTAAACGTCCGATAGTCAAGGTGGATCCCATCATGATACGATAAGCTCCCACTCCAGCCAAAAGCGCATAAATCAGCGCATTGACAAAGCGAGTTGAAGGATTAACCGTTGAGGAATAAAAGATGGCTGACTGAGAATAGCCTGCGTAGTTGGCATTCGCCTCATGCAGTCTTTGGATAAACTCTGTCTGAGCATTGAAAGACTGGATAATAGTCTGCTGGCTAAGCGATTCTTCAATCAACTGAGTCTGAATCCCCCTCGTCTCTGTTTGCTTCTGGAAGAGATGATAGGAGCGTTTGGCAATAAAGCGTGAAATCACCATAGACAGTGGCGTCAACAGCAAGACTAAGAGAGTCATGAGGAGATGAATCTGAAGCATGGCTAGAATACTAACAAAAATCATCAAGACACCAATGAAAAATTGGTTAAAAATCATGGTCAAGCCAGCTGCCAACTGTTCGATGTCCGTGGTTACACGACTGACCATTTCTCCACTTCCTTGACGATCCACAAAGGCAATCGGTAAACGATGGAGCTTATGGATGATTCGCTCTCGCAAGTCTCTGGTATAAGAAAAGATTAGGCGATTATAGAGGAGAGGATTGACCCACTGCACAAGGGTATTTCCTATGACCACCAAGATCATTTGGAGAAAAATCTGCCAAAAAACTGATGAAGAACCAGCCACCATGGCTTGGTCAATGACCTGCCCAATCAAGATAGGAAGATAAATTGATAAGGCAACCTGGGCAATAGTTCCTAGAAAGGCTAGGAAAAGGAGGAAGGGATGACTTGCTAAATCTTTTGCCAAACGTTTGAGCGTCTGGTTTGCAGTTTGTCGTCTCATACTAGTCCTCCTTACCATGTTGGGATGCATTGATTTCGCGATAAACTTGACTGGATTTCATCAAGTCCTCGTGCTTGCCGATAGCTAGGAGCTCTCCTTTTTCTAAGAGGAGAATCTGGTCAGCCATCTGTAAAGTCGAGGTTCGTTGAGAGATCAAGATTAAACTGGTATTTGGCAGATTTTCTCGGATAGCTTTCAAGAGCTTGGACTCGGTAATGGTGTCCAGTGCCGAGGTTGCATCATCTAGGATGAGAAATGGAGCCTGACGCAAGACTGCGCGAGCAATAGACAGCCTTTGTTTTTGTCCACCTGAGAAATTTCGACCTCCTGTCTCAACTAGAGCATCTAAAAGTCCTTCCTTTTCACTGACAAAATCCTTGGCTTGTGCAATTTCCAAGGCCTGCCAAAGTTCTTGGTCCGTTACTTCGTGATTGAAACCCAGAGTCAAGTTGGAACGAATGCTTCCCTTAAAGAGTTCGACTTTTTGGGGCACATAGGCAATCCAAGACCGCCACTGCTCAAGATTACGAGGACTAGATCCATCTCGATAAGGGTAAATGCTCCCCTTGTCTGCTGGGTAAATTCCAAGTAAGACTTGCACCAAGCTTGATTTACCAGAACCTGTTCCCCCAATGATACCAAGGATTTGCCCTTGAGTCATATCAAAGGAAATGTCTCTCAAAGAAGGCTGGGCCGCATCAGGATAGGTAAAGGTCAGTTCTTGAACTTGTAAAACCTGATCACTGGTAGCTTGCTTTTGTTCTAATTTTGAATGGATATCCTCTGGAGCCTCAGCAAAGACTTCCTCGATTCGCTTAGCAGAGATATAGGACTGGTTGAGAGAATTGATTAGCATAGCTAATTTGACCAATTCCACCAAAATCTGTAGGAGATAGTTGATAAGGGCAATGAGGGCCCCTTGACTGAGCAATCCTCCTTGAATAGAAACATATCCCTGCCAGATAATGACTAGGAGGGTTCCATTAACAATCAGATAGGTTAGAGGTGTTAATAAACTAGACCAGAAACCTGTCTTTTCTTGTAATCTAGCATAGACTTGGTTAAGGGTTTGAAAAATTTGTAACTCTCGTTTTTCTTGACCAAAAGCACGAATAACCCGCATCCCTTGTATTTGCTGGCGTGTTTCCTGAACTAGTTGATCCGTTTTCTTTCTCAGGCTGCTGTAGAGAGGATTGACTAACCGAGAAAGGCCTACAATAACGATTGTCAGAATCACAACCATGACCAAAAACCAGAGAGTCAGCTCAGCTGAGATTCGATAAGCCATAAAAATGGCACCAAAAACGATAATAGGCGCTCGTAAAAAGAGACGCAGGAATTGATTGATACCAGTCTGAATCTGGTAGGTATCCGAAGTCAAGCGAGTGACCAAGCTAGAAGTTGTCAAACGGTCTCTACTGTCCTTAGGTAAAGATAGAATATGACGATAGAGGTCGTTTGTCAATTCCTTGGCAAAACCCACCGCAGCCTTAGCTGAGTAGAACTGGGCTATTAAGGCCACTACAACACCAATTACTGCAAAGATAAGGAGCAAACCAATCTGCATCCAGAGATGACCTTGATTTTTCTGGGGCAAGGATTGGTCAACAATCCCAGCAATCACCATGGGAACCAAGAGCTCAAACACAGCTTCTAGTAACTTGAACAAGGGTGCTAAAATTGATTCCTTGATGTAGGGTTTAAAGTAAGATAATAGGTGTTTCATAAATCCCTTCTATTCGTATTCTGGAAATGAAGAGAGTGGGAAGCACCCACCCTCTCTGTTTTATTTGTTTAAGTAAGGCAGTAGATAGCTATATCCTGCTTCTTCCATCTCATCCTTGGCCACAAAGCGCAGGGAAGCAGAATTGATACAGTAACGGAGGCCACCTAACTCACGAGGCCCATCTGTGAAAACATGACCCAAGTGAGCATTCCCCGACCGAGAACGAACCTCGATTCGCTCCATCCCATGGCTGAGATCCTTGTAATAATGAATCAATTCCTTGGAAATCGGACGGCTAAAACTTGGCCAACCACAACCTGAGGCAAACTTATCCTTGGCAAAAAAGAGTGGCTCACCTGTCGTGATGTCTACATAAATACCTTCTTCAAAGGTTTGGTCATAGGCATTGGTAAATGGAGCCTCTGTAGCAGCTTCTTGGGTGACACGATAGGACTCTTCAGTTAAGCTTTCCTTTAATTCTTGACTAGGCTTTTCATAGTTAGAGGCATCAATCAATGGCTTCTCAGCATCGGTCACATCGATATGACAGTAACCTGAAGGATTCTTCTTAAGATAGTCTTGGTGGTAATCTTCAGCTAAAATATAGTGGCGAAGTTTCTCCACCTCTACTGCAATCTTTCGACCAAGCATGCGCTCCTGCTCCTGCACCACTGTGTAGATAGCTGGCAAGTCTGCTTCATCTTGGTAATAAATCCCAGTTCTATATTGGCGACCACGGTCATTCCCTTGTTGATTGATAGATAAAGGATCGATAACACGGAAATAATAAAGCAAAATCTCTCTGAGTGACACTGCCTTCTCATCGTAAATTACTTGAACCGTTTCTGCATGGTCTGTTTCTTTGAGCAACTGGTAATTGGTCGTTTCGACTTGACCATTAGCGTAGCCAACACTGGTTGCTGATACTCCAGAAATGCGTGAAAAATATTCCTCTATACCCCAAAAACAACCACCTGCTAGATAAATTTCTGCCATCTTTATTTCTCCTTTATCAAGTTTTTAACTAATACTCTTCGAAAATCTCTTCAAACCACGTCAGCTTACATCTGCAACCTCAAAACAGTATTTTGAGCTAACTTCGTCAGTTCTATCCACAACCTCAAAACACTGTTTTGAGCAGCCTGCGGCTAGCTTCCTAGTTTGCTCTTTGATTTTCATTGAGTATAAACTTCTTTTCAAAAAAAGGACAGGAAGCCCTCTGGTCGAGAGTTTCCCCATCCTATCTTCTATTCTTTATTTTGCTTCGACACGGACACCTTGGTTATCAACTTTCAAGTCATGAAGTTTTCCTTTGAAAGGTTGCTTTTCCAATTCTGCCTTAATCGTTGGCATCGTGTCATGAGAAGCCAAAACCATAACTGTCGGCCCAGCACCAGAGAGGTAGGTTGCATAGGCACCATTTTCTTTGGCTACTTGCTTAATCGTCGCAAATTCTCTCACCAAGTCCTGACGATAGCGCTCGTGGAAGAGGTCTCCCTCGATTGCTTGCCCAGCGGTCACCATGTCTCCTGCCAACAAGGCCGCAACCGCTACATTGGCGATAGAACTAGCTGCAACAGCTTCCTTGTAAGACAATTTCTTAGGTAAGACGCCACGGCTGTCTCGAGTACGCAATTCATAGTTTGGAATGTAGGCTAGGAAATCACACTCTGGGAAGTCTGCTACAATAGCTGAAACTTGCCCTTCAACGGAACTTGCAATAACGAGATTACCATAGATGGCGGGTGCCACATTGTCAGGATGTCCCTCAATCTTAGTTGCTAACTGCAGTTTTTCGTGATCAGTTAAATTAAGATTTGCAAGTTGGTTAGCTAATTCAATCCCAGCTACAATAACCGAGCTGGAAGAACCCAAACCACGCGCCAAGGGAACATCACTGGTCATTTTCAAGCGTCTTGGTTGCAAGTCTGGTACAATTTGTAAAGCAATTTTTAGTAAGAGATTACGCTCGTCATGAGGAATCCATTTGCCAATCTGGTGTTCAATCAACCACTCTTCTCGTTCTTCGCAGACCTCAATTTGAAGATACTTGGTTACAGCTACACCGACCGAGTCAAAACCTGGCCCGATATTGGCACTGGTTGCAGGTACAATAATCTTCATCTTATTCTCCTAGCACCTTGA
Organism: Streptococcus sp. NM; assembly: GCF_003390135.1. Classification (GTDB taxonomy): domain Bacteria; phylum Bacillota; class Bacilli; order Lactobacillales; family Streptococcaceae; genus Streptococcus. The sequence goes on along the minus strand of NZ_QUOS01000001.1, from coordinate 408,908 downwards.
AGGTATTCAAGAGGTCGAATTCTGAAACCTTCTTCAATTCAGCTGAGACATTTTCAAGCTGGGCTTTATTAATCTTGTGTGTGATGATCACGACACGCGCCTTGTCACCTTCTTTTCCATCTTGAAGGATTTGCTTGAAGGAAATATCTTGGGCATTAAAGATTTCAGCCAACTTCAAGACCTGACCTTTTGAGTCTGGAGCCAAGATTGAGAAGTAGTAGTTTGCTTTGACATCTTCAGGATTTGCCAAGACCAAGTCACGGCTGTATTCGTTGAAGTCTTTGCCAATGGTACCATCATTCAGGCGACGAACGATACGGACAATATCCGCCACAACACTTGTTGCAGTTGGTTTTTGACCAGCACCTGGTCCGTAGTACATAGACTCACCAATACCGATAGATTCTACAAAGACAGCGTTCATTACCCCATTTACACTGGCAAGTGGGTGTGCTTTAGGAAGGAAGGTCGGCGTTACTTCTGCAGCAATACCTGAAGGAGTTTCCTCGATAGAACCAACCAATTTCACTACATAGCCAAGATCTTGAGCTACAGCTACGTCTTCTGGTGTGATGTTGCGGATTCCCTTGTGGGCTACATCGTCAAATGCAACCTTCATACCAAAAGCAAATTGGCTCAAAATAACCATCTTGTAGGCTGCATCAATCCCATCTACATCATTTGTCGGGTCACTTTCTGCAAAACCTAGTCTTTGTGCTTCCGCAAGAGCATCATCGTAAGACCAGCCTTCTTCCACCATCTTGGTCATCATAAAGTTGGAAGTTCCGTTGACTACTCCAAGCACGCGCGTGATTTTATCAGAAGCCAAGGAATTTGCTAAAGTACGAAGAATTGGAATCCCACCAGCTACTGCTGCTTCGTAGTAAAGTGCTACCTTATTAGCTTGAGCGATTTCTAACAATTCTGCACCATGGACAGCCAAAAGGTCCTTGTTAGCAGTCACAACGTGTTTTCCAGCCTCCAAGGCACGAGTGATAAAGGTTTTAGCTGGTTCGATACGCCCCATCAATTCCACTACGATCGTAATGTCTTGATCTGACAAAATATCATCCACATTGGTTACAAAGTTAAAGTCATTCCCTGCTGCAAGCAAGCGATTCTTTTCATCTTCATCCTTGACCAACACCTTAGCAACTTCAATCTCTGAATGTGCTGATTGATTGATTTTTTCTCCATTTTCCTTTAGGAGGAAAGGCACACCACTTGCAACGGTACCAAATCCTAGTAAAGCAATTTTAACTGTCATGTTTGTCTCCTCGAAATTTTCTAATATAGCCATTATAACAGAATTTTGTGAAAATTCCTATTATAGTAAATCACTATTTCAGTCTAGAAAAAAACGAATCCGATGATTCGCTCTTCTTAAAATCTAGAAATAGCTTTCCAGAAATGATTATCCAATCTTTTGCAGATTGAGCACTGCATCGTGATTGATCAAGACTTGACCGTACTCCTGCAAGACTGAGCGACTGATGTCACTATCTTCCGCAAACTCGCGCATACGGGCCAAAAGCCAAGCTGGATATGGACTTGGATGATTTTCAATATCCACTAAAATGGTCAAATAATAGCGCTCATTCATCTTGTAGAGTTCAGAAGTTTCCATCTCAAAAGTCACTGTCTTAGCAAAAGACACCAAGTCAGCCAACTTAGCAAAAGAAAGGATATAGTAGATATAAGGTTCTTTCTTGCTCTCAGCTTCTTGTTCAGCCTGCTCCTGCTCTTCTTCCTTGGCTTCGACTTGCTCTAGAGATTGAATGGCTTCGATATCATCCTTTGTTTTGTCTGCGATACTTTTTTCCAAAGTTTTGATAAATTCATCTGGCGACATTTGAGCCAATTCTTCCATGTCTGGCAAATCCGATAAATCTTCAAAATCTAGATTTTGGTCAATCTTTGATTTAGTTACAAAGACATCTACCTTATCAGGTTTTGGAGTCACACGGAAGCTCAACATACCTGTATCCAAAAAGCTATCAGGCATCTCTAACTCATCCAAGATGGCATAAAAGAACTCTTCTGTTTTTTCTTGAGGAACGAGAAAGTCAGCAATCTCCATCCCTCGATCCATCAAATCTTCTAAAGACATCGTGATTTTTAAAGTTGTATCACTGATTTGTTTCATTTTCATTGCTAGTAACCTCATACTTTCAGTTCTATCTATTATACTAGATTTTTACGATTTTATCAAAAGAATGAAGCGAGAATGTGATATAATACTAGAGACCATTTTACAATACAAGAAAGAAAGAAAGTACAATGAAAAATATAAAAGTTAATGCACTGGCTAGCTTACTAGTCAATGTTCTCAATATCGTTTTTCCTCTGATAACCAATCCTTATCTGACGCGGATTCTCAGCAAATCCAACTACGGTTATTTCAATACCGCCAATACCTGGGCTAGCTTTGTCATTCCTTTAGCCGCATTTGGAATCTATAACTACGGAATTCGAGCTATCAGTAAGGTCAAGGACGACAAAGATAAGATTAATTATGTCTTCTCCAAGTTATTCTATATATCTGTAATTACTTCTGTCCTTACAACAAGTATCTATTTTTTGTTTATTTACCTAGATAATAGTATTGAAAATTTGAAAGAACTCTACTATATACTTGGTGTCCAGGCTCTCTTCCAATTCCTTTATATCGAGTGGATGAACGAGGCTTATGAAAACTATGCCTTCATCCTTTACAAGACATTGATTATTCGGATTGCCATGCTGGTTGCTATCTTTACCTTTGTTAAAACTGCAGATGATATCGTTCCTTATGCCATCGTCATGAGTGCGACAACTATCCTCAACTACCTGCTCAGTTTTCTTTGGATCAAGAGAGAAGTTTCCTTTGTCAAAATTGGTCTCATGGAATTAATCAAAGCATCTAAGCCACTCTTGACCATGTTGCTTCTAGCTAATGCCAATATGCTCTACACCTTACTTGATAGAATGTTTATCACCAAAGGACCTGATGAAAACTACATTTCTTATTATACCATTGCTTCTAGCATCGTCATGTTGATTGCCAGTGTCCTGAGTGGAGCTATCAACGTCAGTATTCCACGTCTCGGCTACTATCTCGGTAAGAAAGACTACGAATCTTATAAAAATCTTCTAAACCAAGGAGCCGCCCTCTTTTATTTTCTTATCATTCCAACCAGTATTGGGATGATGGTATTAGGAAACTACGCTGCAGTCATCTACTCTTCTGAAAAATACCTTGAAGCTGGTATTGTGACTAGTGTCTTCGCCTTTCGAACTATCATTTGGGCTATTGAGTTGATTCTCGGTAAACAAATTATCTTCATCAACGACCACGAAAATCGTTTAACAGCCTTTTACTTTATTGGTGGCGGAGCTAATATCCTACTCAACAGTCTCTTGTATTTCAATAATATTTTTGCACCAGAGTACTACATTGCTACTACTATTATTGCAGAAACTGTAGTTGTTCTACTGGAAATTTACTTTATCAAGAAGCATCATCTGCTTGACTTAAAAGAAATATTTACTACTTTAACACGCTATACTATTGTATCGCTCGGATTCATTCCAATTTATTTCACTTTTAAATTTCTTTTCCAAATCAACTCTTATACAGTCAACCTCAATATGATACTCATGGTACTCTTGACTGTTGCGACTTGCGGTATCTATTATCTCTTGACGCTATTTCTTACCAAAGATAAAACACTCCACTATGCACTCAATCTTGCACTTGCTAAGATTAAAAGAAATTAAAAGAATCCCCTGCTAATAGACTATTCTACTAGCAGGGGATTTTCTCATTATTCCTTTTCTTTCTTGTCGGAACTACTTGACTCTATAATTGAGTCCTCTTTTTGTTTTTCTGAATTAGAAGAGTTAATTTCTTTATGATTTTCTTGCTTTTCTGCCTTATTAATCTTGTCTGATTTATCAGTTAGAGTAGATGTTTCCTGTTTGTTTGTAGAATGATTTTGCTGCTTATCAACAGTAACTACTTGTCTCCATACACCTTCTTCATTAACTTTATAACCATCAGGTGTGGTAGAATTTTTCAATAAGGAACCATCTGCTTGGAAATAGTACCAATGACCATCAACCTGTTTCCAGCCAGTTTGCATCGCTCCTGTTGAATCAAAGTAATATTGATCACCATTGACTTTTTGAAGGCCAACCAACATAATACCATCTTCAGGATTTAGATAATACCAGACGCCTTTGTCTTTTATCCAACCAGTTTTCATGGCTCCATTTGATTCAAAGTAACGGTAATGATTATCAAACCATTTCCAGCCAGTCTGCATGGCACCAGATGCACTAAAGTAATATTGCTTGCCATCTACTTGATTGAGTCCAACCAACATAGCGCCTTCCTTAGATTCAAGATAATACCACATATCATGATCTTTTAGCCAACCAGTTTGGAGTGCACCAGATGAGGCGTAATAATGCCAGACATCATTTGACCACTGCCAGCCAACTTGCATGTTACCTGAGGATTTAAAGAAATAGGTTTTTCCATCAATCGCTTTAGATCCTACGGCCATGATACCTGTTTCTGGATCCAAATAATACCATGATTCTTTATCTTTCAACCAACCAGTTTTCATAGCACCTGAGTTCGTATAGAAGTACCAGCTATTGTCTTGCCACTTCCAGCCAGTCTGCATGGCACCACTAGCATTCAAATAGTAACGAATACCCTTTATATCTTGTCTGCCAGTTAACATGATGCCATCTTTATCCAGATAATACCATGTTTCCTGATCCTTGACCCAGCCAGTTTTCATAGCTCCAGAACTTGCAAAATAGTTCCAGTGACCATCAACAAAGGCCCAGCCAGTTTGCATGACACCTTCTTGATTAAAGTAGTATGTGCTTCCATTGATATTCTTTTTACCGACAGTCTTTAGACCATCCTCATCATAGAAATACCAAGCTGAATCAATCTTTTGCCAAGTTGAAGGCTTACCTGAAATTTGTAGTACGCCACTTTCGCTAAAGAACATCTTCTTACCATTAAAAACTTGGTGTCCTGTCAGCATCTTACCATCTGCCGCAAAAAGGTATTTTTTCCCTCCAATTTCAGAGAGCTCGCTAAATCGTCTAGCACCATTCGACTGGATATAATACCAAGAGTTATCTAGCTTGAACCATCCACCAGTTTGCATTTTACCATTTTTGTTCAGATAGTAATCATTCCCCTTGGCATTTTCTCCCCAGTCGTCATTAAGGTGAAGCCAGCGGCCTGCTTGCATTTGTCCTTTTCCATTAAAGAAGTAAGTGGCTCCGCCAATCTCTTTCCAGCCGATAGCCATTTCCCCGTCAGACAAACGATATTTCCAATAGCCATCTTCTTGATACCATTTTTCGTCAACTACTGGGATATCAGGGAAGGTATTTGAAACATTAGCAAATCCTTTATCGCTAATATCAAAAACAGTAGCGTCTTGAGTTTGGCTAGCAGCACGAAGAACCTGAATATTTTTCTTCTGAAGGTATTCTCTAGTTGAAGCAACATTAATATCTCCACCAGTTGTCTGAATAATCATTTTTGGTGATAAGTTTTCAAGGAAATTAATCGTATTTGAAATTGTCGCATCATAATGGTGGTTCCATTTCATCATATCAACCTTGCCGATAACTGGACCTAACTTATCTTCTGCTCCTTCGGCATTATCCAAATCTCCACCAAGATAGATTCTCTTTCCTGCCACAGTCACTACTGAAACAATGGAGTTGGAGTTATCATCTCGAACTTTTTTCAGATTCCCATCAGCATCATATTCATTCTTATAGTTGTAGAGCTGGATATCCATATCACCTAATTTTATATGGCTATACTCATCTGAAATATTCTGGATAAGCGTAACTCCTCGTTTTTGAGCTGCTCTCAAAGCATTATCATAATTGAAAAGATTATCCCATAGACCCCACTTTGCTGTGATTCGATCATCTGAATATTTTTTCAAATAAAACTTACCAACCTGATAACGATTGAGTATTTCGTCTGCTCCACCAATATGATCACTATGAACATGAGTTCCTATGATAAAATCTAATTTTTTAACACCTATTTCATCTAGGTGGCGAATCAATCTATCCTCTAATACTTGATAATTTCTCATAGAAATTCCCCAACGACTTGGATAGCGTGGGTCACTCCCATCAGGAAAATCATAGTCTTCTCCCATATCAATCAAAGCATAGTGACCATTGCTTTCCAGAAGGATGGCGTCACTCCCAGATTTTGCTTTAGTATTTATGAAATGGATACGATTGCCCGAACCTGCAGAGATAGTATTTGCATCTACTCCTTGCGATAACTGAATCAGCGCTAGAAAGAATACAAGAAAACTATACCCAACTAATTTTATTAACTGTTTATTTTTCATCTTGAAAACCCCTTTATTTTAAAAGATAAGAAACTTATACTAATCAATCCAATAATTTTTATCTCCTCCTGGCACTTGTTGCTCAATGGGTGGCGGACTCATATAGTTTTCTCCAAATTCGTAGACAAGTAATTCATGGTATTTTCTAGGAACCTTGACCACAATGTTTTCATACGGCATATCAATCAAATCATAGAGCCATTCTTTTTTTATACCATCTGGATAATAGGAATCATAGATAGTACAAGTGAGATCTGTTGCTTGATCCACACTATACTTCAAAGCAAGACTCTCTAATTTTTGGTTCCATATCTGTGGGGAAGTTAAACGAAAAATAGCTGACCCCATATAACGAGGGAGATTTTTAAGTCCACCATTCTCAGACTTAATCCCTTTAAAATTCAAAGAAGAAAGACGAATGAAATATTTGTAGAGCTTCATTTTCTTCTGGTCACTTTCTTGCGTTACGACACCATCATATGGAAAGATGTCAACGCAGGTTCCCAATACGACCGTTTTATCTATAAGATTAGCATCTCGACGTGTCCTCACATCATAGACTCGCATATAACTGTAAGGATACCCCTTTGTTTCTCTGAATGAAATTAATTTGTAGTAGGGATGATTTTCATTTTTTAAAACCTTATACAGTTTTTCAAACTCATCACGCGCTAAGGAAATATCTGTATCATCATCCCAAGGTATAAATCCTTTATGGCGTACAGCTCCTAGTAATGTTCCAAAATCAATAAAATATTTGATATGATGTTGTTCACAAAGATCATGAAGATACTTCAAAATATCTAATTCTACTTGTTTGATTTCTTCAAGAGTTAAAGTTCTTTCAGACATAGGTTTTATTCTCCTAATTTTGACTATATTTTTAAACGTTTCTTAATCCCAATCCAGTTATTTAGACTTTTTAACAATCTTCCACAATTTAAAATCATGATGAGATACTCTTTGTTCAACTGGCGGCAATTGCATATAATCTCCGTAGTCTGAGGTCAAAATTTCATGATATTTTTTCGGAATAGTAAATTTCTTACCTTCAAATGTTCCAGTAGTAACTTGTTCTAGCCATTCGCGTCTCCACACTGGTTTGTTCATATCCTTGTAGATAAGATAATCCACTTCCTCATAATCTGACACTTTACGTGATTTAGCAAGTTCTTCAATTTGTGCAACGTATTTATTTGTATTTGTGAAATAAAAAATAATAACTGAAATATAGCGTATCAGTGAATTCAGAACACTTTTCGTATTGGTGATACCTTTAAATGTATAGCAACTCAATTGACGTTTCTTTATCAGCTTTGTCATCTTGTTCTTGAAATTGGCATCATTCTCGTAGCCATCTACAGGGAAAATATCTACATAAATCCCCATATTTGAATCAATACGAACATCTTCTTCTAGCAAGTAGGTATGGTTATCCTGCACTTTCATGAAGGGATAGACATAGTTGAGATTATTTTTATAAGACATCACTTCGTAACGTTCATCAGGGTTAACAATAAGATAGTCTTGCAACTTTTCATAATCTTCTCGTAACATACAGATATCCATGTCATCATCCCAAGGAATAAAACCTTTATGACGAACCGCACCGATAAGACTGCCATAAGCTAGGAAATATTTGACACCAATTTTCTGGCAAGTTTCATGAATGTATTCCATGATTCCTAGTTCCATCTGTTGGATCTCTCTAATATCAGTTACTTCCTGATAACGAATACCTTCATCACGTTTGCAAACAACTAATCCATAACCAATAATCAACCAAAAGATAATATTAATAAAGTTAGTTGAGTACATAATCTGACTTTCAAATAATTGACCGAACAAGATGCCAAAGAAAAGAATCATAATCAACTTTTCAGAGTTCTTTTTAGAAACAATCAAATAAGTCAAAAAGCGCTTAATTATATATCCTAGTAGAAGTAGAAAAGATACTAAACCTAAAATTCCAGAACTAACAAATATCGTTACCAAAATGTTATGGAAATTTCCACCAATAAGAGAATTTTGAATCTCAAATTTACTGAAATATTTTGTGTAATAATCTGGAACATTTCTTACACCATAACCAAAAATTGGTTTCTCACTTCCCATTTTTATAGCATTTTTCCAAATATAAGTTCTGCCACTAGGTGTTGTTTCTATTAGATGAAGTTCACCTGTTTTTTTTATAACTGAAGAATCCGTTTCTGCATAAGATTGTCCTTTATTTAAGTCTAATACAGTCGCTTTCCCCGAGGATATGTAAATAGAGGTTACATAACTCAATCCGATGTTAGCAGCAGAAACAAGTAAAGCAGAAATAATAAAGATTAGAAATCGCTTAGCTAACTTGCCCCCGTTAATAAAGAAACTATAAAACCCAATCATTAACACTAAAGATAATAAAGCTCCTCTACTTTGCATGGTTGCGAAGTAAACTAATTGAATTACATTATTCAGTTTAAGATAGACAGAATATTTACTTCCTTTATGAATCAAATACATAGCCAAAATAATGCTAATGTATGAAAATATCGCACTAGCATTTGGATTAACAATCCCCCACAGACGTCCATTCATAACACCATAGTAATAAGATTGTTCGCCAATCTTAAATAGGATAAGGACTCTACTTACCAATAAACCAAACGCAAAAATTGCTGAAGAAAAAGATACAATTTGAACCGTATAGGCAATCCAGTCAAATAATTTTTTAAGTTGCCCTGATTCTAACATGGTAAATAATAAAATATAGGTCACCATAAAGAGGATCTCTATCACATTTCCAATCAAATGTCCAGAGCGATTAAAAATAGCTGATAACAGATGACTTCCAGCCAATAGACCAAATAAGGACAGAAATTTGCGATCTACTGTGATTTCTTTCCACTTAAACAATAAGGTACAGCAAATATAAAGTACTACAATCGCTGATAATCCCTTGTAGAGGGGATTTGCTATCTTATAAACCAGTGAACTCATACTTAAAATCGAAATAAAAACAAATAGATACGCAATCCATAGTTTTGATTTTTCAAAGTATTCATCCAATTTTGAAAAATTCATTTTCAACTCCTTCTCATGATATTAGTTTTTTAATCCAACAATTTTCTTATATAGCCATGGAGAAATGACAAGTGAGAGGATCGCTACCTTGCGAAAAGTAGTGAAATAAGCATCCTTCCATATTTCACGTCGATGCTGAACAATCCAAGTCCTCAGCTCGGCTTTCTCCTTTTGATACTCTCCACGTGAAGTAAAGATAATTTTATCGTAAACTGTGATGTACGACCAACATTCTCTATTTTTTAATTCGTGTTTTAAATTAGGAAAAATTTGTGAAACTTGAGCGATTATTTGCTTATAAACTTCTATCGTATCAAATACATACCGATTAACAGATGTTGTCGCACTTCCCTCACGATGATCATAATAATAAATCGGTTTGTCAATAAATACGCTACTACATCTTGTCTTTAGTAACAATTCAGTTAAAAATAGGGCATCTTCAGCCAGGTGATAATTTGTATTAAACTTTTCATCCGCAAGCAGGTCTCTCTTAAACAGTTTTGCGACTGGAAAAAATGACGTTCTGGTAGTCATCAGTAGTTCCTTCATGGTTTCTTCTGTCGACCAGAGTTCTGTTTTTCCAGAATGTGGAGGAAGGTCTGTTACAATGCCATTTTTGATATGGTGTAGAGGAGCAATCACAAAACCTACATGTTCTCCCTCAACTGCACTAGCTAAAGTAGCTAGATAATCATTGGTGACGAAATCATCGCTATCAATAAAAGTTATCCAAGCACCTGTCGCTAGCTGAATTCCAAGATTTCTTGCATTAGAAACACCAGCATTTTCGATATGGTAAACCTTGATATTCTCATACTGATTTGCTAAATCATCACAGATCTTTCCACTAGAATCAGTAGACCCATCATTTATTAGGATTAGTTCAAAATTGGTATAAGTCTGATGAAGAATTGACTCCACACATCGTTCCAAATAGGTTTCTACATTGTAGACTGGAACGATAACGCTTATTTTTTCTCCCATCATACTCCGTATTCTCCCTTGTACTCTCTATAACTCTTATCCATGTCTGCTATAATCGCATCATGATGCGGCACCTGCTTATCTGCTGGTGGAGGTGTCATATAATCACCAAAAGCAGTGCTGAGATAGGCATCGTAGCCAACTGGAATGGGCATCTCTGTCTCTTCAAATGGCAAGAAGAGATTATCTTCAAAGGATGCGATTGGGTACTTGTTTCTCATGTAGCCAGGCCCTGAGCATAATTCCGTGATTCCATCACTCTCAGCTAGACCATACTTGGTCATTTCTTTTTCAGCTTTTTTCCAAATGCGATAACGGAGAGATTTTGGAGTCAAACCGAGTAAAATACGGCTTCCCCACTTCATAAGTGCGCCATGTTTTTCTGGAATAGTTTGGGCACAAAACAGAGAATAGATCAGGGCCCAACGAACCTGTTTTTTCCGCTCAGCTGGATTTTTAGGATAATAATCCAAAGGCAAAACATCCAAAGCCAAACCATGTGGCAAATCCAAATCTTGCTGGTAAGGTTTAATGCAGGTAGTTTCCTTGTCACGAATAGTAATAAAAAGATTGCGGTCGACAAAATCCTTGTTACTCTTTGACAAGAAATAACGCTCATCTGCATAACGAGGCCATAATTCTGCCAATTTTTCATAATCCTTACGGGGCATAAAAAAATCTAGATCATCATCCCAAGGAATGAAACCCTTGTTTCGAAGGGCACCAATAGCACCTCCACCACAAAGATAACAAAGCAAATCATGTTCTTTACAAAATGCGACGAAATATTCAGCCATTTCCAGACTACGAGCCTGAATCGCTTTCAAATCACTCATGTCTCTCCTCTTCTGTTCAATAACGAGTTATATCGTTTTATTATACCATAAAAAAGCCTTAAAAATCCATCAGACACTAAGAAAAATCAAAGTTCAAACCACTATTTTACTGGTGATTCGAACCTTGATTTTTCCTGTATTAATCTCCTATCCAATTCCAATTGTAGAATATTCATCTCTACACAATCGTATCATAATCTTTTTCTTTCGTCTTCAAAGTCTCAACAACCTTTGTCGAATAAGCTCCTTTCATAGTTGTATCGAGTTGACTAGAAATCATCCCTAGTGCTGTCTTTGTTGCTAGAGCTTCTGTTTTGATCTTAAAGTCACCATCTGACATCAAATTATTACGCTCATTCAATTTGATCGGTGAATAGATATGACTGATTAGTAAACGTTCTAGTCCCTTCTGAATCTCAATCATATTATTGTTCACTCCTGAGAAGAAATCATTAATCATTTCATCAAACATAAGCTATCCCTTCCTTTTTTCTTGTTCGAGTGTCGTCTTTAGACGATGTAATGTATCTATATCCTCTTCTAATTTTCGTCGTTCTCGTCTATACTCAATCTCTTCTTTTTCAATACTTTGTTCCAAAGCGCGCTGATTTCTTATAAATCCTATAGATACTGCTTGGCTAAAGTCCGAAGCTATTCTGTTTAATCGTGCTCTTTCCTCAGTAGTATCCACGTCCACTTGTCCTAGGTAATGCTGCATCATCTGATACTTTCTTTCCATCATATGCAACAATTGGTTCCGTTTTTGCTGAAGGTTTTCAAATTGTTCTTCTCTTTGTTGGCGAATAGAACGATTGCGTTCATCTAATAAATCTAAATGGTTTTGCTTTGTTCTTAATTTCTGCCAGATTACTTGACTTTCATCCATTCTTTAAAATTCCCTGCTAACTCTTTATCATCTTCCAATTTCTTTTGGACACCATCTGCTATTTGCTTTTCTAAACTTTGAAAATCTTCGGCTAGTTTTTCTGATTTTTTGATTTTTGGATAGAAATAATGATCAAGATCATCTACGATTGTCGTACGAGATACTCCTCCATCAGAATAGGCTGTCGCCACCTCTGTAGGTGATAAAATAAAACCAAAGGGAACGTGATAAGTGCTCGCTACTATTTTCTCTGCTTCTTGGTGAGCTTTATGAACTATGGAGCAAATCTCTTCATGACCAGCATTTGCGACTTCATGCAATCCCGATGAAATCGTTAAGGCCTGTTCGGAGTCTAAAAAGAGTTTCTCACCACTCGTATAACCGCCTGAAGCCAATGCCTCTTTAGCCTTTGCATAGGAATACAAGCCGCTGGAAACCTTATCCAAACCAGATGAATACCGTTTTTCAAACGATGAACGATCATTCTTAATTTTAAGACTACCATCTTCATTAAAAACATAACCGCCCCACAAGTGTTGAGAATATACAAAATCTACCTGTTGTACAGAGTCCACATGATGCATCATCCCTACAACACCGACACTATCCATTCTATTTTTAGGGTAACCTATAGGAACCAAATCTTTATCATCAACGTAATTATGAATACGGTACTTTATCGCATCCACACGCTGCCGCTGTTCTTTGGTCAAGACCGGATAGATATTCGGGCCTTGGTAGATATAAGCTCCTGAAATACGTGAAATGTCCCTAACATTAGCTAGGGCGTATTGAGCATTCATAGAACCAAGAGAGTGACCATAAACTGAGATTTTAGCGTTTGGATATTCCAACATTATATCATCTAAGATAGATGCCGCCGCCTTCAACTGAGAAGTCACCCCTTCTTCACCTTTCAAAATATTTTGAGCCATGGGAATATCATTTGCAAGCCAATCCACTTCCCATCCTTCATCAAATGGCGCTTTAGAACCTTCGTAAAGAACGGACACTTCAGATTGGTCTGGACTCTCAACTACGTAAACCTTTATTCCTGTCTCGTTTTCTATCACCTGACGGACTGTACCGATATCTTCTAGTTCTCCTTTATCGTTTTTAATAGTCATAGGGTCACTGGGTTCATAGACTGAATACTCCTCGTTTGCTATTCTTTGTCGCTCTTGATCACTGTAATCTCTACTCATTATTTCTCCTTTATCAGATTGTGCAATTTCCCTGAGTATCCCCCACTGGAAAAATCCACCTTATTTTTTTGCGAGTTTTTCTCTAGGGTATACCTTACATATAGTTCATTATCTTCATTTACATAAACAGAAAAATTTATTCCTCCCATAGGGTTATGTTGAATAGATTCTGTATCTATTTCATAAGACTGGATTACTCCTTCATTTGTAAAAGCTTTCCCATCTATGTAATTTAAATAATGCTCTATTATTTCTTTAACTTCCTCACTCTCTACAATTCTCACCATCTCGTCTTGTTCTACTTTTTTCATCACCTTGTATCCTCCTATACTTAATCCAACAATAACTAATAAACTAGCTAAAACGATTCCTATAATTTTTAATGACTTCATGACATCTCCTTTATGTTATTTTACAAATATATCAAGTACTGATTTACTTATAGTATACCATAAAGATTTGTCTGGACTCACAACTACGTAAACCTTCAATCCTGTCTCGTTTTCTATTACTTGACGAACTGTACCGATATCTTCTATCTCTCCTTTATCATTTATGATTTTCAAGGGATCTGTTTCAGAATACTTTGTATACTCTTTATTAGCAATTTTTTGACGTTCATGATCACTATACTGTCTACTCACTTTTTCTCTCCGTTATCATTTTTTCAAATTTAGCAGAGTTTCCTCCGCCATCATTAACTAACTTTCCACTTTTTTTATCTTTATTAATAGTGAAAAATACATATAATTCTTCGTCATTATTTATATAAATTTTTAATTTGATCCCTCCCATTGGACTATGATTGATGGATTTATCATCAATTTGATAAGACTTTATTTTCCCTTTATTTGTTAAATAAAATTGATCCATTTCTTTCAAATCATCTTCTATAATCTTTTTGACTTCCTCACTCTCTACAATTCTCACCATCTCATCATGTTCTGCTTGTTTCATCACTTTAAATCCTCCTACGCTTAATCCAACGATAACTAATAAACTAGCTAAAACAATTCCTACAATTTTTAATGGTTTCATGACGTCTCCTTTATGTTATTTTACAAATATATCATGTACTGATTTACTTATAGTATACCGTAAAGATTTGTCTGGACTCTCAACTACGTAAACCTTCAATCCTGTCTCGTTTTCGATCACCTGACGGACTGTGCTGATGGAACTTTTTCGAGTTTCTATATAAATATCATTATCAACTTGTAATGTATTATCATATTCTTTTTCAGCAATTAACTTTCGTTCATAGTCGCTATACATAGAATTCATCAGTTTGAGTCTCCCTTTAATTTTTCCAGAGGTGGATTACTCCCACCGCCATTTCTTAATTTACCATCACTATCTTTATGTAAGAAAACACTAACTTTATAACTTGAAGAATCATTTATATACAAATAAACAATTATTCCTCCCATTGGATTATGTTCAAAAGAATCAACTTTATATGATTTAATAATTCCTTTTTCTGTTAGAGCATTCGGATCTATTTGTTTTAAGCGCACTTTAAAAATCTCTTTCGTTTCCTCACTCTCTACAATTCTCACCATCTCATCGTGTTCTACTTTTTTCATCACTTTATATCCTCCTACACTTAATCCAACAATAACTAATAAACTAGCTAAAACGATTCCTATAATTTTTAATAACCTCATGACATCTCCTTTATGTTATTTTACAAATATATCAAGTACTGATTTACTTATAGTATACCATAAAGATTTGTCTGGACTCACAACTACGTAAACCTTCAATCCTGTCTCGTTTTCTATTACCTGACGGACTGTGCCGATATCTTCTATCTCTCCTTTATCGTTTTTGATTTTCACGGGATCTGTTTCAGAATAACTTGTATACTCTTCATTAGCAATTTCTTGACCAGAGAAAATCTCTTGTAAATAGGAAAATAAAAGAGTAGATACAAGCATTTTAGGGTGATAAGATGGCTGACCAAAGGCATGATAGAAGGCGTCGAAGTGACAATCTTCCAAGGTATTCACCACTTTTTCAATAGTAAAGACAAGATGATCTTGTGGTAAGAAAGAACTGATTTCTAGTGGTATAGTTGTTTGATTTGTGTTATAGTGAATAGGCATGGGATAGACTTTCTAAATGGTTTATTAAGCAATTCTATTTTACAAAGACTATCGCAACCATGTAAAAAAGCAACGGCAAATCCGTTGCTTTTTTTGGAGATAAGGGACTATTGTCCAAGGATCGTTATTTTATATTTAAAGTATAGTTTTTTATTTGGAATTTTGTCTTATCTTATCTCATTCCCATTTGAGAAAGTTTAGTTTGATATTTATTTTGGTCTACTAAGAGTGCCTGTCCTCCATAAACATCATAATCATCTACCCAATCACCTAGTTCTGGAACCGTTAATCTCTCAATGCCATTTTGCGCTCCATCTAGGAAGGATAAACCATTTGTCAATAAGAAACTATAGGGAACATTCGTAGAGGTCATCCCAAAGACCTTACCAAGTGCTTCTGATCCAGTAAAAAGTTTAGTTGGATCCTTGAGTTGCTGCAGAACAGCTGTCAGCACTTGCTGTTGTCTCTTGGTACGACCGTAATCACCTTCATCATCATCACGGAAGCGAGCATAATTGAGCAAGGTTGAACCGTTCATCTGCTGTTTCCCAACTTTGATAGTCTGGGTTGGAGACTCTGTTTCTGTAGCATGCAAGTCATCTCCCACCGTAGCTTCGGTTAAAGGTTGACCTTCTAAGGTTGAGAATTTGGCATCAATCGTCACCCCATCAGGGAAGAGAGTGTCAATAGCGGTTGCAAAGGCCTGAAAATCAACCAAGGCATAGTACTTAATGTCCAAGTCAAAATTATCTTTCAATACTTGGCGAACCATTTCTGCTCCTTTTTGGCCTTCCTGTTCCCCTAGTTCATAGGCTACATTTAACTTGTTATCTGTTTGTTTCTTTCCATTGATAATCTTACTATATCCATCAATATAAACTAAGTTATCACGCATGAAGCTGACCAACTTAATTTTCTTATCTGAGCCACCAACGTTTAAGACCATAATAGAGTCCGTTCTTGTTTCAGCACTATTTTGGCCAATCCGTCCATCCGTTCCCATAATCAAAATATTGACCCCATCCTTGGTATCTTGACCATGAAAAACTTCTACTTGAGCTGCCTTAGCATTGGCAGGTTTGTTTGGATCCGCATTTGAATAGCCTTTTAGGAACATAAAAATCATGCCAAAACCGACACAGGCTAGAAGGGCAAGCAATCCTGCAAAAATGCGCCCCCAACGAATCTTACGTTTTTTGGACTTAACCTTTGGAAGAGGATGACTTTTCTGATATTTTTTTGCACGACTACGGTTACCGTAGGTTGGAAGAGGAGACTGATTGATTGGTTCCATGAAAGAATCTTCCATATCGTGATTTTCATTATGAATTTCTGGAGAAGCTTCACTACTACTAGCCATATTTAACTTACCTTGCAGGTATGCAAACTCTTTTTTCTCTCGCTCATTGAGGTAATGAATATTTTTAAAGAGATAGTCATAACGTAACTGCTCGTGATGGTTTAAAGGATTTTCTTTACTCATCTTCTCTCCTTTCCATGGTCTGATATTGGATAAATGGGATAGGCACCCAGAACTTTATACTGGATTCCAATCGCTTCTAATTCTTTTTGGGCAAAGTGGACCAGATTCTTATCGGCATAGTCCACATCGATAATGAAAAAGTATTCACCCAGTGCTGTCTTGAGTGGACGACTTTCAATTTTTGTCAGGTCAATTCCTCTCCAAGCAAAGGTCGACAGGGCCTTATAAAGTGCACCTGGAAGGTTGTCCGGTAAGGTCAAGGCCAAACTCATTTTCTCAGTTTGTGCTTTCAATGGAATAGAAGGCTTTTCAGCTCCTAAAACCCAGAAACGTGTGAAATTGGCTTCCATTTCCTGAATATCCTCGGCAATCAGTGCTAAGCCATATTCTTCGGCAGAACTTCTAGGTGCAATGGCTGCATAAGGCTGGTCTGGATGTTCGGAAATAAAACGGGCCGCATAAGCTGTACTAGCTGTTACCTCGATTTGGGCCTCTGGATATTGTTCATCGATGAATTTCTTTCCTTGAGCCAAGGCCTGTGGATGTGAAAAAATCTTTTCAATCTTATTATGACCTGGAACCACCATCAACTGCTGATGAATAGGCTGAACGATTTCTGCCACTGCTTGGATGCGAGCCTGATGAAAAAGGTAGTCCAAGGTTTCATGAACACTACCCTCTATAGAATTTTCAACTGGCACCACAGAATAGTCCACCAATCCTTGCTCATAGGCCTTGATGACATCTGTAATATTGGCAAAGGCCTGCAATTCCTCCTGAGGAAAAGCTGTCTGCACAACGTGGTGTGAAAATGATCCCTTGGGACCTAGGTAAGCAATTTTCATCTCAGTTCCTCTATAATTTCCTCTGGGCTTAACTTGGTCACATCCAAAATCCGACTAGCCACTTCCTCATACCAAGCCTGTCTTTCTTGAAAAATAGCTGCAAGTTCTTCCTTGCTATTATTTAGAAAAAGCGGGCGCTGATTGTCCTTATCAGCTGCTATGCGTTGGTAGAGGGTTTCAAAATCAGCTTTCAGGTAGATATTATCAGAATTTGTCTTTAGTAAGTCACGATTTCGCTGAGAAACGACCACTCCTCCACCAGTTGACACGACTTGATCTCTTTGTAGTAAATCAGCTAGGATTTCTGATTCTATCTGACGAAAGGCTTCTTCTCCCTTTTCCGCGAAAAATTCCGCAATGGACATACCTAAGCGCTTCTCTATCAGAGCATCCATATCAAGGTAATTAGGGTCCAATCCTCTTGCAATAGTCGATTTGCCAGCTCCCATAAATCCTAGTAATACCTTAGTCATGAATCAAGCTCTCCAAATCATCAAAGAAGCTAGGATAGCTGGTATTGATGGCTTCTGCACGGTCAAGCTCCACTTCTCCATCAGCAACCAAGAGGGCCGCGATAGCCGTCATCATGCCGATACGATGGTCTCCAAAAGTATTGACTCTAGCACCGTGAAGGGCTGATTTTCCTTTGATAATCATTCCATCTGCTGTAGGTGTGATATCCGCACCCATGCTATTTAAAGCGTCTGCCACAACCTGAATGCGGTCTGTTTCTTTGACTTTAAGTTCCTCAGCATCCTTAATAACTGTTACACCTTGAGCTTGGGTCACAAGTAGAGCGATAACTGGCAATTCATCAATCAAGCGTGGAATCAAAGCGCCACCAATCTCTGTTCCTTTCAAGTCAGAAGACTCAACAGTCAAAGTAGCAGATTTAGCGACTGGGTCAATTTCAGTAACTTCTAATTTTCCACCCATGGCGCGAATGACATCAATGATACCAGTACGCGTTTCGTTGATGCCCACATTCTGCAACACTACACGAGAGTTTGGAACAATCAAACCTGCGACCAACCAAAAGGCTGCACTGGAAATATCTCCTGGAACAACCACCTTTTGTCCTGTCAATTTTTGCGGTCCTTGGACTGTGATTTTCTTGCCATCCACACTTAAATGACCACCAAATTGTTGCAGCATATCTTCAGTATGATTACGGGTGCACTCTTTTTCGATAATTACAGACTCCCCCTGGGCCTGCAAGGCCGCAAACATCAAGGCTGACTTGACTTGGGCAGAGGCAATTGGCAACTCATAATGAATAGGGCTTAGGTTTTTCGTCCCTTTTAAATGAAGGGGAGGAAGATCTCGCTCAGTTTGCCCTGAAATACTAACGCCCATTTTTTTCAGTGGAATCGTCACACGGTCCATAGGACGTTTGGAAAGACTGTCGTCTCCGAACATCTCTACTTCAAAATCTGCACCAGCAAGGACACCTGAAATCAGACGAATCGAGGTGCCAGAATTTCCCATATCAAGGGCATTTTGCGGCGCTTTTAAGCCATCCATGCCTACACCTTGAATGGTAATAACCCCATCTTTGTCCTCAATTTCAACACCAAGGTCACGAAAAACCTGCATGGTCGAAAGAACGTCTTCACCTCGCAGAATATCATAAACCTTGGTCTCACCCTCAGCCAAACTTCCAAAGATTATGGAACGATGGCTAATAGACTTGTCACCTGGAACTCGGATACTGCCGTGTAAGTGGCTAATGTTTGTTTTTAGTTTCATACTGGACCTCATACTTGCAATACTTTTACTTATTTTATCATAAAAAGCCAGAAATTCCTTAAAAATTTCTGACTTTATGATAGTTATTTTCTTATTTTAGCAATTCTGAAATTGGTTCGAAAACGATTTTTTCAATGTCAGAAAGGTAAATTGCCAATTGCTGTTGCTTAGTAAAGAATTCTGACAAAAGGCTATTTCCTTGAATCTGTTTACCAAAACCTTCCATTTTCGCTTGAAAGGAAGCATCTGGCATTTGACCTGTCTGCGCTAGTCTTTGAATTTCCTCTTGGAAGGCAACATATTCTGTAAAGATTTTGCTTGCCTCAGCATCTGCTGAAATAGCATCTTTAGCTACTTTAACAGCCTTGTATTCTGGTAATTCGCGTAGACCGCGACTGAGTTCGTTTGCACTATCGTAAATATTTGACATGATTTTCTCCTTATTTGATCACGACTGTGTAGTCGGTGTTTTCTGTTATGAGGTGCTCGGCTCGTTCTAAATCTTGAGCATTTTTAAATGAAATTTGTAGGATCCCGTGAATATCTTCCCGGTTTTCCTCGTTAATATGAATATTGACCAAGGAAGTTCCACGTAGCAGTTCCAAAATCCGTAAGATGACATCTTCTTCATCGGGAACGTCAACATAGAGGTCGTAAGAACTGTCTACTCCACCACGCTTATGGATTTCCATGGCCTGACGTTGCTCACGCGCTTGGTTGAAAAAGTTCCAGATTTGCTCCTCATTTCCCTTGCTGATGGCCCGGCCAACCTCATCCAAACGTTCCTTAAAATCCTCAATCCGCTCTAGGATTGTCTCGCGATTGGACAAGAGAATGGAGGTCCACATACCTGGCTCGCTTTCTGCAATTCGAGTCATATCTCGGAAACCACCGGCCGCAAAGCGCCTTGCCATTTCATGTTCTTGAGCATAAACCGCGGTCTGTTCCATGAGACTGGAAGCCAGAATATGAGGAAAATGGCTGATCTGAGAAGTGACTCGGTCATGCTCCTTGGCATCAATCTCGATAAAGCGAGCGTGAAGACCTGAAAGCAGATCCTTCATTTCCTCAAGCGTGTCAGGACTTGTCAGGCTCGAAGGCGTGAAGATATAATAAGCATTTTCAAAAAGATTGACATCCGCAGAGGCAGCCCCTGTCTTGTGACTACCAGCCATGGGATGGGCCCCGACAAAGCGAACAGACTTACCAGCCAAATACTTTTCCGCTGCATCCACAATGGCTGACTTGGTCGAACCAGCATCTGAAATAATGACACCTTCTTTCAAGTCCAAGTTCGCCAACTCCTTAATGAAAGCAATGGTTTGTTTGATTGGCAAGCTGAGGATGATGACATCTGCCAAAGGAGCAAAACTAGCAAAATCATCCGTTGCACGGTCAATCATGCCGTCTTTCAAGGCGATATCTCTCGAAGCTTGACTACGATTATAACCTAAAATTTCATAATCTGGATGATCGCGTTTGATACCTAGGGCCATAGAGGCTCCAATCAATCCAAGACCTGCGATATAGACTGTTTTTGCCATAGGAACTCCTTAATAGTTCTTTGTATAGTCTCGGTGTTTAGCTACCGCTTCTTTTAATTCCTCTAGATTATCTGATGAGAATTTTTCAAGGATTTCTTGCGCCAAAACCGTTGCCACAACGGCTTCCATGACCACACCTGCAGCTGGAAGAGCGGTCGGATCACTTCTCTCCACAGTTGCCTTGTAGGGTTCATGGGTTTCGATATCCACACTCATAAGAGGTTTATAAAGAGTAGGAATGGGTTTCATGACGCCACGAACAACGATCGGTTGCCCGTTGGTCATACCACCTTCAAAGCCGCCAAGATTGTTAGTACGGCGAGTATAGCCGTCTTCTTTAGACCAGAGAATCTCATCCATAACTTGGCTACCTTTGCGGTAACCAGCTTCAAAGCCAAGACCAAATTCAACCCCTTTAAAGGCATTGATAGAGACAACTGCTTGGGCAAGTCTGGCATCCAATTTTCTGTCCCATTGGACATAGGAACCAAGACCAACTGGAACACCTCCAACGACTGTCTCCACAACCCCACCGATGGTATCACCGTCACGTTTGATTTGGTCAATATAATCCTTGATTTCCTGTTCTCTTTCTTGGTTGACAATAGAAACTTCAGACTGGGCAGCTCTTTCCTTAATCTCAGCGACTGTTAGATTTTCAGGAACATCGATTTCCTTGCCACCAAAGACTACGACATGGTTGGCAATCTCCATATCCAGCTCAGCCAAGAGGCGTTTGGCTACTGCCCCAACTGCCACCCGCATGGTGGTTTCACGTGCAGATGAACGCTCCAAGGAATTACGCAAATCATCAAAACGGTACTTGATCCCCCCAACCAAGTCGGCGTGACCGGGGCGAGGATGGGTGATTTTTCGTTTGCTTTTAAGTCGCTCTTCAATGTCCTCCGCAGACATGATATCCAGCCATTTCTGATGGTCCTTATTGACGACATCCATGGTGATGGGAGCCCCTGTCGTCTTCCCGTGGCGAACACCCGAAGTAAAGATAACTTGGTCACTCTCAATCTTCATACGACCACCGCGGCCGTAGCCACCCTGACGACGTTTCAAATCCTCATTAATGTCCTCTGCTGTCAAAGGAAGTCCAGCTGGAATTCCTTCAATGATAGCCGTCAGACGGGGACCGTGTGATTCTCCTGCAGTTAAATATCTCATAGGCTCTCCTTATTTTACCAAGTAGTCTTTCATCTCTTCCATAGAAACTGGGTGGATGGTTGCAGAACCGATCTCTGGTACCAAGACCAATTTCAAGGTGTTGCCACGCGCTTTCTTATCATGAGTCAAAGCCTGATAAAGCTTGTCAACATCCCAGTTTTCATAGTCAATAGGCAAGCCAAATTTCTGACACATATCTGTAATGGACTGAGTTATGCCAGCTGGCATGAGGCCTTTTTCCTCAGCAACCTTGGAAATCTGCACCATGCCCATGGCCACAGCTTCTCCATGCATGACCTTGCCATAACCGGCCGTTGCTTCAATGGCATGACCAATAGTGTGGCCAAAATTGAGGTAAAGGCGAACACCGTTGTCCAACTCATCCTCAACTACCATCTTGCGCTTGACCTGACAAGAATGTTCAATCAAGATCTCTGCATGTTCCAGAATGCTCTCAACAGAACCATCCAGCTCCGTCAAAAGAGCCCAAAGTTCTGGATCCTCAATCAAGCCATACTTGATAACTTCACCCATTCCTTCAATCAACTCTCTTTTTCCAAGCGTTTCAAGGACAAGTGGATCAATCAGAACCCCATCTGGTTGGGCAAAGGTACCCACCATATTCTTGGCAAATGGAGTGTTAACACCCGTCTTTCCGCCGATAGAAGAATCCACCTGGGCAGTCAAACTGGTCGGAATCTGAACAAAATGAATACCCCGCATATAGGTAGAGGCTACGAAACTAGCCAGATCTCCAACGACACCACCTCCGAGAGCCACGATTCCATCGCTACGAGTCAACCCCTGCTTAACTAGAAATTCATAGACTTTCTGGACAGTGGTTAAATTCTTTCTTTCTTCCCCTTCTAAAAAGTCAAAAACTGCTACCTGAAAACCAGCATCTTCTAGGCTGAGCTTGACCTTCTCTGCATAAAGAGAAGCTACATGGTTATCTGTCACAATGACTACCTTTTGTGGTTGCCAGAGTTCTCGCAACCATTGACCAGCCTGAGCCAGACAGCCTTTTTCAATCTGAATATCATAAGGATGATGAGGAATATCGATTCTGATTTTCATAGGAGAATCTCCCTTTCTTTATTGGTATTTTTCTGTTAAGGACTGCCAAATCTCTTCTGTTGGCATTTCCTTTCCTGTCCACAGTTGAAAAGCTTCTGCAGCTTGATAGAGCAACATTCCCAGACCATTGACCGCTGGATTGCCCTGACTTCTGGCCCATTTCAAAAATGGGGTTTCAAAAGGTTTGTAAATGATATCTGCTACTAAGAGAGTTTCTGGTAAGAATATGCTTTCTGGAACTGGAGAGGATTGACCATCCATCCCTACACTTGTCGCATTGACCAGCAAATCCGACTCGGCAATCCTTGCTTGCAGTTCAGGAACATCTTCTAAAGCATACAAGTTCACTTTAAAGCCTGTCTGCTCCTGTAACTTGGTCAGGTAAGGTCTTGTTTTTTCCATAGAAACTGAACGAACAAAGACAGAAATCTGACTGACACCATCCAAAATAGCCTGTGCCAAGATTGATTTAGCCGCACCACCTGCACCCAGCAGGGTCATCTTCTTACCTGAAATTGTAAAAGAAGGCAAGCTCTTAAAAAATCCCTTGCCATCTGTATTATATCCAATTAAATTGCCATTCTCATTGACAACCGTATTGACCGCACCGATCAAGCGCGCTTCGTCACTCAGCTCATCCAAATAAGGAATCACCTGCTCCTTATAGGGCATGGACAGGTTGATGCCAAACATCTGGTAGCGACGAATATTAGCCACTGTTTCTTCCAAGTCAGCCGCTTCAATCTCCCAAGCTACGTAAGCACCATTGGTAGCTGTCGCCTCAAAGGCCCTATTGTGGATAAAGGGCGAAATAGAATGCTTAATAGGATTGGCAACAACTGCAGCTAAACGTGTATAGCCATCAAGCTTCATCCAAAATCTCCCTGATTTTTTTCATGTTAGCTAGGGAAATCTGACCAGGGGCACTGGCCTCATCCAGGCTAGCAAAGGACCAGCTAGAACCCGTCACATCCGCAGTGATACGAGAGACCTTACCAACCTTGCCCATAGAAATGGTCACATATTCCTGTTCAGGATTGAGGGTTTTAAATCCTCGTGTATAGTTCATCAGGTCTAGCACATCCTGCTCCGTGTGAGCCATCACCGCGACCTTAACAAGTTTTGGATTTAAGCTCGTCAACTCTGACAAGATTTCCATCATATTTTCAGGTGTTTCTTGGAAATTGTGGTAACTCAAAACGAGATTTGGGAAGTCCAGCATTTCCTCAAAAACATCCTTATAGCTATAGTACTCAAAATCAATATAGTCTGGTTGATAGAGTTGCGCCACTTCCTTGATTAGATAGATATATTCTTCTGGAGAAAGGTCGATTTGTCCCCCTTCAGCGCGAGTTCGCAATGTGAAAACCAACTCACGGCCTGCGAATTTTTCAAAAATCGCTGGAGCTACCTGCAAAATCGCTTCTTTAGGTAGATAGTCGGCACGCCATTCAATGATGTCGGCATCCAGGTACCTCGTGGCATCCAGAGCCTGAGCCTCCTCTAAACTTCTTGGCATTACTGAAACGATTAATTTCATTTACTAACCTTCATACTAATCACCTTGAGGTAATTACTACTTTCATCTTTTTTATTATAGGCGAAATCTGCTGGAAGACTGTATTTGTTTAAAATATGGTAACTTCTTCCTGCAAAGCCTTTATCAATTTGTTCTGTAAATTTCTGGCGGGAAACATTGGCAGCATTGGTACTAGCAATGATAATCCCTCCCGGATTTAAAATCTCAAGACTCTGGGAAATCAACTTGTGATAATCCTTGGCCACAGAGAACGTTTGTTTTTTGTTCCGAGCAAAGCTAGGCGGATCTAGGACAATCACATCATAGGTCAAGTCTTTTCGTTTGGCATACTTGAAATACTCAAAAACATCCATGACTATAAAACGATGGTCGTCTGTACTGATTCCATTTGCCTGAAAATGCGCTTGAGACAATTCTCGTGAACGTTTAGCTAGGTCAACCGAAGTAGTCTGGCTTGCTCCTCCCATGGCCGCAGCCACTGAAAAGGCTGCTGTGTAGGAAAACATATTGAGCAAGGATTTACCCATAGCCAATCCATCCACTAAACTACCGCGAACTTCATGCTGGTCTAGGAAAATCCCTGTCATCAAGCCATCATTCATAAAGACTTGATAGAGGACACCATTTTCCAAAACAGTGAAGAAGTCAGGTGCTTCTTGACCATAAACATGGGCAGATTCATAGTCCAAACCCTTAAAGCGGATCTTCTCATAAGCCCCTAAAACCTCAGGAAAAACCTGTCTAAAAGCTTCTGAGATAACCTTGCGAATCTGATAAACATAAGAGTTATACCAAGAACAGACAGCATAGTCGCCATAAAGGTCCACTGTCAGACCACCAAAACCATCTCCCTCTTGGTTGAAGAGACGAAAGGCAGTTGTCAAATCATCTTGATAGTAGGCACTTCTCTTTTCTTTAGCTTGTCTAAACAGTGCTTCAAAGAAAGCTTGATTGAAGGTCACCTTGTCTTTGCTGACAAACCAGCCCAAGCCCTTGTTTTGCTGAGAAAGGTAGGCAGTACCAAGAAAGTTTCCATCTTGACTATGGACTTCTACTTCCTGATCCTTGAGATTGATATTCTCAAGATCACTCGCTTCTAGTAAAACTAGCCCCTTTGAAAGCTTTTTTTCAACCCGTTTGCTGACTCTTATTCTATTCATAGTCCCTATTATAGCAAATTTTGTGACAATTCTCAAAAAAGAAACTACCCTTGCTTTTTTACTCTAGTTTTAAAAAATGGTATACTAATACTAATAAAAACTTAGGAAGTAATTGTGTGAGAATAACAATAAAAGATGCTCTTCCATCGTGGAGGAGCATTTCTTTTATCAACAAAAATCAAATAGCAAACTAGGAAACTAGCCTCAGGTTAACTGTGAGATTGTAGGTAGAGAGGTTGTACCTGCAATATATGTCTGTCAAGTTTAGTGACGTAGATAGTATAATAAAGATGAGAAGGCATAGAGAGAAGATAAATCAGCTTCAGCAGGTATCTGGAAAATTTGATTTTATAGAGAAGGCTTTGTTACAAACTCAATATACTATCAATAAATAATATTATAGAAGCAACAATAATTATAATTTCACCTATCTGCATAATCCTATTTCGAACTCTAAATATATGTTCTATCAAAAATACTTGGATCACACACATTATAGGAATTAACGTTTTTGAAATTGAAAAATATCCAAATAAATAAACTATAAACAACAAAAATAGAACTATGTTGTATTTCTTATTCAAAACATTCCTCCCTATATATTTTTGATTACCAATCTTAATAATTTACAACTACATTCTAACAAACTATAAAAGCGTTTGTCGAATTGAATTTATCAATCAAGCGACCAACTATCTCATCTTTTTTCTATTTCTGTCAATATGCGTGACAGGTAGTAATGATAGCCAAAAATAGCAAGAGCAAGCAAGAGGATAAGAGCTCCTACTCCCAAGCTAATGGCAAGGATAGGGGAGAGAGACTGAACCAAGAATAAGCTCCCAATTACAAGGGCCATTAGGATTGCACTATATATAAACAATAAAACTATTGCGACTATACCATTTGAACGGTTCACCAAGTCCGTAATGCTACTCCAATTGGTTGACAGATTTTTAACGTCCTTAAAGTAATGGTGGCAAGAAAGGATGACACTGGCAAGGACCCATGCCACAAGAAGGTAAATCATCGAAAGAATGGGCAATCCTAAATAAAGGGAAAGACCAAGTAAAGTCAAGATAGGTAAGAGGGACTGAACTGCAAATATAATCCAAAATTTCACTTTCACATAACGAGCAAAATCAAAAGGCAAACTCTTAAGAAAATCAAAATTTTCCCTCTCCAGAGATAACCCGATTGAAGATAGACTTGTGATATTGTTATTTAAAACT
Source organism: Streptococcus sp. NM (assembly GCF_003390135.1). GTDB lineage: Bacteria > Bacillota > Bacilli > Lactobacillales > Streptococcaceae > Streptococcus. Next base: position 381,616 of record NZ_QUOS01000001.1, on the reverse strand, counting down.
GCTATAAACACTCCCACAAAAAACAAGGGCAACCAGTATTCGGCAGTTATTTCTGGAACAAGCTGTGAGTCCCTAATCTTAAATATTAAGCCTATCATAAAGAAATAAGGCAGGAAAGTACTTGTAAAAAGCACTGTTACCAAGCTAGTCCCCTGTCCCAAGAGGGAGAGGTTGTAGCGTAACACCATACGGAAAAAACCTTTTTTAGTTATGGAAATGCTTTGTTTGCTACGACGCTCTTTTCTGATTTTTTCTTCACTGTTGGTCATAACAACTTGATAAAATTGAGGAACAACCTTCTTTTTTGTTAGATAAAGTAGCAAAACAGTTGCTACTATCCAAGCAAGTAATCCAAAGATGGATTCAAGAGAAAAAGGCTCTACTGCTATTTTATAAAAGATATGAAGAGGATAAAAGAGGGTTGGGACTTCTCTAACTGTCTCTATACTAGCTCCTGAATTTGAATAGAAAACCAGTATCATAGGGAATAATAGCCCTAGACCAATCATGACATTAGATAAAAGAGACTGGTGCTTTCTGAAAAATGCTGTCTGAGCCAAAAAATGGACTGCCAAGACTATCCCTAGACCAACTGAGGCAAATAATAAAGCTAAGGACAGCAACATTAAAGGTAAGCCCAACCAAAGAGAAGGAGCTAATCGAAGATAAAGAACCAGAAAATAAGCTAAGATAGGGACAAGTCCAACTAGAGATGGCAAAAGAACAGATATTCCTTTGGCAAGCATAATTTCTGATTCCTTAAAGGCATAAGGACTATAAGAGGACAGATCCTTACTCTCATAAAAAACATTGTAAAAGGCTGTTAAACTATTAGAAAAGACAATAACTAGAAAAATAGCAACCATATTACTAAATAGACTGGGAACCTCCTCAAAAGGATAACGAAAAACTAGATTCGAAAATAAGAGGAGTAGCAACAGACTAGAAACAAGATAAGAACGCAATAATTTCCCTGACACATCAACCTTTTTATCAGGAGTTTTAGCTTGCTTCTTTCGTAGGTTAGACAGATTAGCTTCTTGAGATGAATAGAGGATATTGATATCAACTAATTTTTTAATGACCTTGAGACGCATCTGAAACCTCCTCTTTTCTACCAGCAAGGCTAAGGTAGATACTTTCCAAAGACTGGTCTGGGTGGTCTTTTCTCAAATCCTCCACGCTACCACAATAAATCAAATGCCCCTTTTTCAAAATAGCAATCCGATCACAGACTTGCTCAGCTACCTCTAGGACATGAGTTGAAAACAAGACCGTCTTCCCTTTTTGTGCATGTTCCTTCATCATTTGCTTCAAATCAAAGGCAGCCTGGGGATCCAAACCTGTCAAGGGTTCGTCCAAGACCCAAATATCAGGATCGGACAAGAGTGCTCCGATGACAAAGACTTTCTGACGCATTCCGTGAGAAAGAGTTTCAATAACCTGATAGCGATTTTCAGCAAAATCAAAAACGTTCAATAGCCTAGCTAGACTAGTCTCCAAGTCAGAGCTAGTCAGATCATAGGATGAAGCAATCAATTCCCAAAATTCATTGGCCGTTAAGCGTAAAAATAAGTCAGGCGAGTCTGCTACATAGCCAATCTTTCGTTTAATAGCTAAACGATTTTCCGATAACTCCTGACCGTCTACCAAAATACGACCACTGCTGGGTGAAATGATACTGACTAAGGATTTTATAGTGGTCGATTTTCCAGCCCCATTATGGCCAATCAAGCCCATAATCTCTCCATTTTCAATCTGCAGATTGAGATTGCTCAAGGCCTCTTTATCACCATACAACTTACTAACATTTTGAAATTCAATCATGAGAAATCTCCTCTCTTTATCTATGTAATTTACTATAATTATAGCGCTTTCATTTTAAAAATCAACATTTTATATAAAATAGTCAAAAACTTATTATTCAGTTTTACGCAAACGTTTGAGCTAACCGATACTTTATGATAGAATAAAGAACAAGATTGACAAGTAAGAGGAAACATCATGCAAAATCAAACACTCATGCAATACTTTGAATGGTATCTGCCCCACGACGGCCAGCACTGGACGCGTCTAGCTGAAGATGCTCCACACCTAGCTGATCTCGGTATCAGCCACGTCTGGATGCCACCAGCTTTCAAGGCAACCAATGAAAAAGATGTAGGTTATGGGGTCTATGACTTATTCGACCTAGGCGAGTTTAATCAAAAAGGAACTGTCCGCACCAAGTATGGTTTTAAAGAAGACTATCTTCAAGCCATTCAAGCCCTAAAAGCACAGGGAATTCAACCTATGGCCGATGTGGTGCTCAATCACAAGGCTGCTGCTGATCATATGGAAGCCTTTCAGGTTATTGAAGTGGATCCTGTAGACCGTACAGTTGAACTTGGGGAACCCTTCACCATCAATGGCTGGACTAGCTTTACCTTCGATGGTCGCCAAGATACCTACAATGACTTCCACTGGCACTGGTACCACTTCACCGGTACAGACTATGATGCCAAACGCCGAAAGTCTGGGATTTATCTCATCCAAGGGGACAACAAGGGTTGGGCAAATGAGGAATTGGTCGATAACGAAAATGGTAATTACGACTATCTCATGTATGCTGACCTAGACTTTAAACATCCTGAAGTCATCCAAAATATCTATGACTGGGCTGACTGGTTCATGGAAACCACTGGTGTAGCTGGTTTTCGTTTGGATGCTGTCAAACATATCGATTCTTTCTTTATGGGCAATTTCATCCGCGATATGAAGGAAAAATACGGTGAGGATTTCTATGTTTTTGGTGAATTTTGGAATCCTGACAAGGAAGCCAATCTAGACTACCTTGAAAAAACGGAAGAACGATTCGACCTTGTCGATGTTCGTCTCCACCAGAATCTCTTTGAAGCCAGTCAAGCTGGCGCAGACTATGACCTTCGTGGCATTTTCACAGATAGCTTGGTTGAACTCAAACCTGACAAGGCGGTGACTTTTGTCGACAATCATGATACCCAACGAGGTCAGGCTCTTGAATCGACTGTTGAAGAGTGGTTCAAACCAGCAGCCTATGCCCTCATTCTGTTACGCCAAGATGGCCTTCCATGTGTCTTTTATGGAGATTACTATGGGATTTCAGGGCAGTATGCTCAAGAAGATTTCAAAGAAGTCCTTGACCGCCTCCTAGCCATCCGAAAAGACTTGGCCTATGGAGAACAAAAAGACTACTTTGACCATGCTAACTGTATCGGTTGGGTACGTTCAGGTGCTGAAAACCAATCCCCAATCGCAGTCTTGATTTCAAATGACCAAGAAAAGAGCAAGTCAATGTTTGTCGGCCAAGAGTGGGCTAACCAAACCTTTGTAGATCTACTTGAAAACCACCAAGGTCAAGTTACAATCGATGAGGAAGGTTATGGACAATTCCCAGTTTCAGCTAGATCCGTAAGTGTCTGGGCATCCAATACTATCTAATAGCTTATAAGCATCAAGCCAGATCCAATCGGATTTGGCTTTTTTGTGTATGCAAAAAGATCTACCCAAATGGATAGATCTTTACTTATACTCTTCGAAAATCTCTTCAAACCACGTCAACGTCGCCTTGCCGTACTCAAGTACAGCCTGCGGCTAGTTTCCTAGTTTGCTCTTTGATTTTCATTGAGTATTAATTACAATTTACCTGCTACTGCATCCAACAATTCTTGGATTTTAGCTTGGTTGCTTCCTCCTGCCATGGCCATGTCTGGTTTTCCACCACCACGTCCATCAACGATTGGTGCTAATTCTTTGACAAGGTTTCCTGCATGAAGGTCTTTTGTCTTGCTTGCTACAAGGACATTGACTTTGTCACCGATAGCAGCAACAAGGACAAGAAGATCAGAGTAGTCTTTTTGTTTCCAGTTATCTGCAAAAGTACGAAGGGCACCAGCATCCGATACAGATACTTGGCTAGCGATATAACGATGACCGTTTGCTTCCTTAACGTCCTTGAAGATATCGCCTGCGGCTGCAGCTGCGGCTTTTTCTTTCAATTCAGCATTTTCTTTTTGAAGTTGACGAAGTTGTTCTTGAAGACCTTCTACCTTGTGAGGGACTTCCTTGACTTGCGGTGCTTTCAAGGTTGCTGCGACAGCTTTAAGAGCATCTTCTTGTTCACGGTAGGCTTCAAAGGCTTCCTTACCAGTTACTGCCAAGATACGGCGAGTTCCTGAACCAATACCTTCTTCTTTGACAATCTTGAAGAGACCAATCTCAGAAGTGTTGCCAACGTGGGTACCACCACAAAGCTCGATAGAGTAGTCACCAATTGTCACGACACGAACTTCCTTGCCGTATTTCTCACCAAAGAGGGCCATGGCTCCCATTTCCTTAGCAGTGTCAATATCCGTTTCAACTGTCTTAACGTCAAGGGCTTCCCAGATTTTCTCGTTGACTTGCTGTTCAATCGCACGCAAATCTTCAGCAGTCACAGCTTGGAAATGCGTAAAGTCAAAGCGTAGGAATTCTACTTCATTAAGAGATCCTGCTTGTGTTGCGTGGTTTCCAAGGATGTTATGAAGGGCAGCGTGAAGCAAGTGAGTCGCAGTGTGGTTTTTCATAACACGGTGACGACGATTGCTATCAATTGCCAAGGTATATTCTTGGTTCAAGGCAAGCGGTGCAAGGACTTCAACCGTATGAAGAGCTTGTCCGTTTGGAGCTTTTTGAACATTGGTCACAGTGGCTACGACCTTACCTGACCCATCCAAGATTTGTCCATGGTCAGCTACCTGTCCACCCATTTCAGCGTAGAATGGAGTTTCCGCAAAGATAAGTGAGGCAGTTCCTTCTGAAACAGCTTCTACTTCTGCATTGTCAGCCACGATCGCTACTAATTTAGAAGATAATTGTGATGCTTCATAGTTAAAGCGACTTTCCACAGTGATGTTTTGAAGGGTTTCATTTTGCATCCCCATTGAACCACCCTTGACAGCAGATGCACGCGCACGTTCTTGCTGTTCTTTCATGGCTGCTTCAAAACCTTCACGGTCGACAGTCATACCAGCTTCTTCAGCGATTTCTTCAGTCAATTCAACTGGGAATCCATAAGTGTCATAAAGTTTAAATACATCTGAACCAGCGATAACAGATTGACCTTTTTCTTTCAAGTCAGCTACGATGCCTTGGGCAAAATGTTGACCTGAGTGAAGAGTACGAGCAAATGACTCTTCTTCGCTCTTAACGATTTTTTCGATAAAGTCACGTTTTTCAAGCACTTCTGGATAGTAGCTTTCCATGATTTTCCCAACAGTTGGAACCAGTTTGTAAAGGAAAGGCTCGTTGATACCCAATTTTTGACCGTGCATAGAAGCACGACGGAGCAAACGACGAAGAACATAACCACGACCTTCATTTCCTGGAAGGGCACCATCACCAATGGCAAATGAAAGAGAACGGATGTGGTCAGCGATGACTTTGAAGCTCATGTTGTCGCCATCTTGGTCGTAAACCTTACCAGACAATTTCTCAACTTCACGAATGATTGGCATGAAGAGGTCAGTTTCAAAGTTTGTCTTAGCCCCTTGAATAACTGCCACCAAACGCTCCAAACCAGCGCCCGTATCAATGTTCTTGTGTGGCAATTCCTTGTACTCGCTACGAGGAACAGCAGGATCCGCGTTAAATTGTGACAAAACGATGTTCCAGATTTCGATATAACGGTCGTTTTCAATATCTTCTGCAAGAAGGCGAAGACCGATATTTTCTGGGTCAAAAGCTTCTCCACGGTCAAAGAAAATCTCTGTATCAGGTCCAGAAGGCCCAGCACCGATTTCCCAGAAGTTGTCCTCAATAGGAATCAAGTGACTTGGATCCACTCCCACTTCAATCCAACGGTTGTAAGAATCTTTATCGTCTGGATAGTAGGTCATGTACAGTTTTTCAGCTGGGAAGTCAAACCACTCAGGGCTTGTCAAAAGCTCATAAGCCCAAGTGATAGCCTCATCACGGAAGTAATCCCCAATAGAGAAATTCCCCAACATTTCAAACATGGTATGGTGACGTGCTGTCTTCCCTACGTTTTCGATGTCGTTAGTACGAATCGCTTTTTGGGCATTAGTAATACGTGGATTTTCAGGGATAATGGTTCCATCAAAGTATTTCTTAAGGGTTGCTACCCCAGAGTTGATCCACAAAAGAGTTGGATCATTTACAGGAACCAAACTCACTGATGGTTCTACTGAGTGACCTTTAGTCGCCCAGAAGTCAAGCCACATTTGGCGTACTTGTGCACTAGATAGTTGTTTCATATTGTCTCCTTATTGCTTGTTTAATTTGATTGACTTTCCAGCATTTCCACATAGTCAATAGCGACACAGAGGGAAATGACTAGATCTGCATAAGCGTCCTCCAGAACCGTTACGGTATAGGTAGAGGTCAGATGAAAGAGTTCTTTCCTGATTTCCGCAATCAACTGATCACGATCATCCAGTAGTTTGAAATTCAAATCCCAGATATTGCCCTCGATACGAAGCCCCAGATTATCAAACTCATACTTATCTCGCCAGAAGGTCAACTTCTTACGAATTACAAAACTCGATCCATCCTGAAGCTGAATCTCAAAACGAGGAAGTAGAGTCCAAATCTCTTTACTAATCTCACTGACTTGGTTACCAAATGCATCATAGATAGTAAAGGTTTTGGGAATTTTAAAAAATGATCCCTCTACCTGATAGGCGATTTCTCCCCTGTCATCCTTGATAGCAAAGCGCTCGCCTCCAAGACGAAACTTTTGTTTGACAAGAAATGTTTTCATCAACACATCCAAAAAATCAAAAGACAAGTTCATATCACGAAGGGCGAAAAACCGCGGTACCACCTTCATTCAATGAACTTGTCATTCTCTTATTCTTATGCAATTGTATGATTGAGTAGCATGACTTCCTAGCTTAGATGGCTCGCAGCACCGCCATTTCTCTGGACTAAGACAACTGAAAATCAATTCTCAACTTTCTTATTATATCGTTTTTTTAAGCTTGCGTCAACTGGAAATGATCCCCATTTAAATAACCCATTCCCTACATCTCTTCTTACTTTTTCAGGATATATTTTTTCTTACTGCTATCACTCTTTTTATCCCAACTTTTATCCCACATTTTCGAATTGCTAAAAATAGCTACGAAAATATTCCAAAATATAAAGTTTCCTATCACCAAATATATGGAATCAGTTGTTAGGTATTGTCGATCCAAACCATCCTTTAGATAGAATAGTATATATGTTTGGTTAAAAATCATTAATGTTGGCCAATAACTTTTTTTGAAAAAAGTAGACATTTTCATTATTTGTTACCGCTTTCTGTAAGGTTAAACTTAGTATACTACTAGACAGGCAAATAAGCAACTATCATAGAAAAAGATACCGTTATAAAAATTTCCTTTTACATAAAAAAACGAACCAGCTGACTGATTCGTTTTCATCCGTTTAGCTCCTACTTCCTATACATTTTAAACTGTAGGAAGAGGTCGCTATATTTTCCTGTCCATTTATGGTCAAATTTCTCATAAACTTCTAGGTGTTTCATGGTTTCAGCATCTGGATAGAATGCTTTGTCTTCTTTTTTCTCCTCTGGGAGCAGTTCCTTAGCTGGTAGGTTTGGTGTTGAATAGCCGACATACTCTGCATTTTTGAGAGCATTTTCGGGTTTCAACATAAAGTTGATAAATGCATAGGCTGCGTCTTGGTTTTTGACTGTTTTGGGAATGACCATATTGTCAAACCAAAGGTTGCTGGCCTCTGTCGGTACCACATAGCGTAGATTTTCATTTTTTTCTAGCATTTGGCTGGCTTCACCAGAGAAGGTCACGCCGATAGCAGCATTGTTCTGAATCATGTAACCCTTCATCTCGTCCGCCACGATGGCCTTAATATTTGGAGTCAATTTGTAGAGTTTGTCTACTGTCTCTTCCAACTGCTGTGAATCCTTGGAGTTGAGGCTGTAACCAAGCGAGTTAAGCCCGAGTCCCAATACCTCACGCGCCCCATCAAAGAGCATGATAGAGTTCTTATACTCTGGTTTCCAAAGGTCATCCCAATGCTCAGGCGCCTCATCTACCATTGTTTCATTGTAGACAATTCCCAAGGTTCCCCAGAAGTAAGGGATGGAGAATTTATTGCCTGGGTCAAAGGACTGGTTGAGGAACTCTGGTCCGATATTTTCAAGACCTTCAAGTTTTGAATAGTCAAGCGGTACCAAGAGGTTTTCGTCCTTCATCTTGTTGATCATATATTCACTTGGGATAGCAATATCATAAGTCGTTCCACCCTGCTTGATCTTGGTATACATGGCTTCGTTGGAGTCAAAGGTCTCGTACTGTACTTGGATTCCTGTTTCTTCTGTGAATTTCTCCAAGAGTTCTGGATCGATATAGTCACCCCAGTTGTAGATAACCAGTTTTTGACTATCTCGGCTATTGATTTTACTATCTAAATGCGTCGCAATTCCCCACAAGACCAGGATGATGGCTGCAATTCCTGCTAAAAATGAATAGAGTTTTTTCATGCTTGCTCCTCCTTCTCACGTGAGATAAAGTAATATCCAACAACTAGGATAATACTAAAGAGAAAGACAAGGGCAGACAGGGCATTGATTTCAAGCGAAATCCCTTTACGAGCACGAGAGTAAATTTCGACTGACAGGGTTGAAAAGCCATTTCCCGTTACGAAGAAGGTCACGGCAAAGTCATCCAGCGAATAGGTGAAGGCCATGAAGTAACCTGCAATAATAGACGGTGTCAGGTAAGGAAGCATGATTTCCTTAAACATCTGAAATTGACTGGCACCAAGGTCATAGGCCGCATGAATCATGTCACCGTTCATTTCCTTGAGTCGAGGCAAGACCATCAAGACCACGATAGGAATGGAAAAGGCTACGTGACTAGATAAAACGGTCAAAAAGCCAAGTGAAAACTTGAGTTGGGTAAAGAGAATCAAGAAGCTGGCACCAATCATAACATCAGGCGCAACCATGAGGATATTATTAAGTGAAAGAAAGGCTTCTTGGTATTTCTTACGAGACTGATAAATGTAAATAGCACCGAAAGTCCCAATAATGGTCGCAATCAAGGCTGACAGAAAGGCCAAGAAAAAGGTCTGGGTCACAATTAACATAAGGCGACCATCGCCAAACATGGTTTTAAAATGACTCAAACTAAAGCCTGTAAAGCTATTCATGTCGTTACCTGCATTGAAGGCATAGCCAATCAAGTAAAAAATCGGCAGGTAGAGGACAAGAAAGACCAGTCCCAGATAAAGGTTGGCAAATTTTTTCATCGTTCTCTCCTTTCCTTGGTCACCCACATGGTGATGAACATAGTCAGGATAAGAATCACACCGATGGTTGAACCCATACCGTAGTTATCATTGGTTAGGAAGTTCTGCTCAATAGCTGTCCCCAAGGTGATAACGCGGTTCCCACCGATCAAACGTGTCAGCATGAAGAGACTCAAGCTTGGGATAAAGACAGACTGCACCCCACTTCTCACTCCATTCATCGATAGAGGGAAGATGACATGACGGAAGGTCTCCCACTTGGTCGCACCTAGGTCATAGCTGGCATTAATAAGATTGTTATCCATATCGTCCAAGACATTGAAAATCGGCAAAATCATAAAGGGAAGCTCGATGTAGCTTGCGACAAAGATAAAGGAGAAATCGGTAAAGAGCAACTGTTGTGAACCAATTCCGATGAATTCCAAGAATTGGTTAATAGAGCCATTTTGACCAAAAATTCCGATAAAGGCATAGGCCTTGAGGAGCAAATTGATCCAGGTTGGCAGGATAATCAGCATAAGCCAGAGTTGACGGTGCTTGAGACGAGTCAAAAAGAGGGCTGTCGGATAGCTGATAAGAAGCGTCACCAGTGTCACAATCCCTGCATAGAGTACTGAGTTGAAACTCATTTTTAGGTAGGTCAAGTTTTGTGACGTAAAGTAGGACTTATAATTTTCTAAACTGAATTGGCCTTCAATGTTGAAAAAGGATTGACCGAAAATCAAGACCAAGGGTGCCAGAACAAAGAGGGCAATCCAGAGCATGTAGGGCACTACAAAGAGTTTAGAGCTTGTTTTCTTCATCTCTTTCCTCCTCGATTGCATTGATCAGACCTGCTTCTTGCTCTTCGATTTCCACGTATTCTTCGATACGGGCATCGAACTCTTCTTCGGTTTCGTTGAGACGCATGATGTGGATGTCTTCCGGTTCAAAGTCCAGACCGATTTCCTCACCCACGATGGCCTTACGAGTCGAGTGGATCATCCATTCATTCCCAAGTTCGTCATAGGCGATAATTTCATAGTGAACCCCACGGAAGAGCTGGGTATCCACCTTAACTTGGAGCTTGCCTTCTTCAGGAAGGGTAATCCGCAAGTCCTCTGGACGAATCACGACCTCAACAGGTTCATTTGGCTTCATCCCACCATCGACCGCTTCAAAGCGTTTGCCGTTGAACTCAACCAAGTAGTCCTCAATCATGATTCCTGGCAAGATATTTGACTCACCGATAAAGGTGGCAACAAAGTGATTGATCGGCTCATCGTAGATATCCACAGGTGTTCCAGACTGGACAATCTCGCCATCATTCATAACGAAAATCCAGTCACTCATAGCCAGGGCTTCTTCCTGATCGTGAGTGACAAAGACAAAGGTAATGCCCAATCGTTGTTGCAGTTCACGCAGTTCGTACTGCATATCTGTTCGTAATTTTAAGTCCAACGCTGACAAAGGCTCGTCCAACAAAACCACACGGGGTTGGTTGATAATGGCACGGGCAATAGCCACACGCTGACGTTGTCCTCCAGAGAGTTTACGAATGGAACGTTTTTCGTAACCTTCCAACTGAACCATCTTGAGAACTTCCGCTACGCGTTTCTCGATTTCTTTCTTGTCAATTTTACGCAAGCGAAGCGGAAAGGCAACATTTTCAAACACATTCATATGTGGAAACAAGGCATAGGATTGGAAGACCGTATGGACGTCTCGCTTGTTGGTTGGGATGTCGTTGATGCGGACACCGTCCAGCAAAATATCTCCTGTCGTCGCATCCAGTAAACCTGCAATGATGTTAAGGATAGTTGATTTCCCTGATCCAGATGCGCCTAAAAGAGTGTAGAATTTCCCTTCTTCCAACTCAAAGTTGATATCTTTGAGAACCTTGGTGTTGCTGTCTTCAAAAACCTTTGAGACGTTTTTGAATTCAATAATTGGTTTTTTCAATTGTCATTTATTCCTTCTTTTTCATAGATTAACAGATCAGGGCTCTGTCAGGCCGCTACTACCTCGTGTAGGAGATTGAACTGCCTACATTCTTCTGCACTAACGATAGGCTTTCACCCCCTTTCCATGATATAGTAGCAGCTTTTCAACTACAGCTTCCTACTTGCTTTCACCTAAAATACGGACTTCTCTCTCAAGAGTAACGCCAGAGTGCTCCTTGACTTTTTCGATCACAGACTCGATCAAGTCCTCGTAGTCTTTAGCCGTTCCGTCTGCGACATTGATCATAAAACCTGCGTGTTTTTCTGAGACTTCTACTCCACCAATACGATAGCCTTTCAAGCCAGCTTCAGAAATTAACTGACCTGCAAAATGACCTACTGGACGCTTAAAGACCGAACCACAAGATGGGTATTCTAAAGGTTGCTTGAGTTCACGTAGATGCGTCAAGCGATCCATTTCTTGCTTGATAACCTGATGGCTTCCTGGAGCAAGGGCAAATTTAGCTGACAAGACAACTGCACCAGACTCTTGAATGGCTGAATGGCGGTAACCAAAAGCCAAATCCTTGACAGACAGGGTCTCGATTTCTCCATCCTTGGTCAAAACCTTACAAGACTGCAAGATGTGGGCAATCTCGCCACCATAGGCACCCGCATTCATAAAGACAGCACCACCGACGCTCCCTGGAATGCCACAAGCAAACTCAAAGCCAGTCAAACTATGACGAAGGGCAATGCGAGTTGTCTCAATCAAGTTAGCACCAGCTTCTGCTTCAATAGTATAGCCATCAACAGAAACATTATTGAGCTTGTCACACAAGATGACAAATCCACGAATTCCACCATCACGAACGATGATATTGCTGGCATTTCCAAGAACCATCCAAGGGATGTCTTCTTGATTGGCAAATTTAACAACGCGCGCCAACTCAAAACGATTTCGTGGAAAGACCAAATAATCGGCCTCTCCACCTACTTTTGTATAACTATAGCTATGCAAGGGTTCCTTGAAACGGATATCAATCCCTTCTAAGATTTCAAGCATTTTTTCTTTTACTGACATGACACTCTTCCTTTTACAAAATTCATTCCATTATACCATTTTTAAGACCATTTGACGACCCTAAAAAAATCTTGGGCTTATTTTAAACAAAAAAGAGGTTTCCCCCTTTTTCTTATGATTTTTTGCAAAAGACTGCCTTTGTTCCATAGGCAAGCAGAACAAGTTCAAGTGCTAGGACAACTTCAACCAAGACTGGATTGGTTAACCAGCCAACTTGGGCAAGAGATGGTGCCAAGTCAAAGAAGGCATGTAGTCCATAGGCTGCTAGGAGATAAATCCATTTCTTCTGGCGAACAGCTTGGTAAACCCAAACAGTCAAGAGTAATTGGAAACCTAGCGCCAAGATTCTCTCAAAACCAAGCAAATAAATCTGCCAGGCTGATAGCGACTGAATAGTTTTCAACATATTTTCAGACAGCAATTGCATGACCTGTGGATTCTGAGTTTGAACTGCTGAGAGAACGATGTAGAGATTAATCAAACTAGTAAGACCTAGGAAAATCAACTCCAAGCCACCATGCCCCAAGCCATAAGCCAAGGCATCTGCCTTTTCCAAACTTCTCTTTTTCTCCAACCATTTGAAGAAAATAAGACGAGCAGTTTCCTCAAAAAATGCTGCCATGGCTAAGCCATAGATGATATAGACAAGTGGATGGTCTTGCAAGAGGGCAATACTACCGTCTTTTTGAGGATGTAAAACCAAGATATGCACCAGTTTTTCTAAAATCTGCGAAGAAACAAAGAAGACAACAGCCCCCAAGCCCAAGACAGCTAGATTGATCTGGTATTTCTTTTTGGCATACCAAATGCTCCCTATCAAGAAAGCCAGCAACAGCACCATGGTAATGATAATATGAATGGTCATTTTCTTCTCCTATTCCGCCTTTTCAATATCTTTTTTCATCTCGTCAACATTGAACTTAGCAAACAAGTATTGACGATCTTGGACCGGGAAACGTTGATCCAACTGATCAACTGCTCCCACCTCGATAATACCTTCCTTGATGACAAAGTCCATGACATGCCCACCGAAGGTCAAATCATCTGAAATGAAGTGCAGATGGTAGCCTGCCACACTGACCCCATGGAAAATCTCAGGAGTCCAGAAACCAACGATGGTGCCCGCCACATTGTCACGACTATATTCCGGTTGATGGGTTGCGACATCAGCAAACTTGGTATCTGGTGTCGACTTGGGAATCATGCGCACATGCATATGTGAAAATTCCCCCCGAATCTTGATAGAGCGGAAAAGATTTTCCCCATCATAATAAGACTCGATTCGCTCTTCCAATTCCTTGTCTGTCATCTCAAAGCGCTGGCGGAAAATGACCTCTGCCTGGTGCGGTACTACTGCTGCATAAGGAATAAGGGCATCTGGTGACACTTCTACAATTTCCGGTTGCTCTCCTGAACCTTTGGCTTGATAAGCCTTGCCATCTAAGACAATCAATTCCCCATCAATGGAATCCAAGGTTCCCAAACCAAGGTCTCCATGCTCTAGTAATTCTCCTACTGTCATAGTACCACCATAAAGGCCGGCCATCAAGGCTCCAAGGGTATTGTATTGAAATAATTTCACTGGTTCCTGCACGTTCTTATCCATTCTCTTTCTTATCTGTTATTCTATAAATGTTACTCCTAAGTATACCACATTTGCCCCTAGATGTGAAAGAGAGAAACACCCTAGACATTGCCAAGAAGGAAAAAAAAGGGTACAATGTAACAAAATCAAGGGAGGTCTGGAATGAAGAAACAAAGCAAGTACCAAGAGGTCATAGCTTATCTGAAAAATAGTATCGAGTCTGGACGCTTTCCAACGGGAAGTCGCCTGCCTTCTATCCGTCAACTGAGCCTTGACTTTCACTGTAGCAAGGATACCATTCAACGAGCCCTACTGGAATTACGACACGAACAATACCTCTATGCCAAGCCCCAGAGTGGCTACTATGTCCTAGAACAAGGGCAACATCAAGATCTAGAAATCGAGGTTACGGACGAACATGCCAGCGCCTATGACGATTTCCGACTCTGTGTCAATGAAACCTTAATTGGCCGAGAAAACTACCTCTTCAACTACTATGACAACCAAGAAGGTTTAGAAGACTTAAGACAATCCATTCATAAACTGCTCTTTGACCAAGCCCTCTACTGCAAGGCTGATCAACTTGTACTGACTTCTGGAACCCAGCAAGCCTTGTTTATCCTTTCTCAAATATCCTTTCCTAGCCAAGCCAAGGCAATCTTGGTGGAACAGCCGACCTACCATCGGATGAATCGTCTCTTGATTGCTCAAGGTCTGGACTATCAAACGATTGAACGAGGCATTGATGGGATTGACTTGGAGGAACTGGAAGGCCACTTCAAAACAGGAAAAATTAAGTTTTTCTATACCATTCCTCGCTTCCACTATCCTCTGGGGCATTCCTATTCTGAGCAGGACAAACGAGCTATTCTTGACTTAGCTGCCAAGTATGGTGTCTATATCGTAGAGGACGACTATTTGGGGGATTTGGACTCCAAGAAGGGCCAGACCTTCCACTATCTAGATACAGAGGAGCGCGTCATTTATATCAAGTCCTTCTCAACCAGCCTCTTTCCAGCCCTGCGGATTACGGCACTCATTCTGCCAAATGCTATCAAAGAAGCCTTTGTGGCCTACAAAAATATCCTAGACTACGACAGCAACCTCATCATGCAAAAGGCCTTATCACTCTATATTGACAGTCAATTATTTGAGAAAAATCGTCTGGCTCGCTTGTCCAATCAGGAAACTTACCAAAAACAAATCGAGGAAATCTTAACTAAAACACCTTGTCCCCTTCCTCACTTTCCGCTTCATGATGGTTTATTGCTAGACCTCAGACAGTATCCTAAAATCGCCAGCCTAAAACACAGTCAGCTGAAATTGGACTTCTTTGAGGAGGCTTACTTGGATGCCTGCCCTTATCAATTTGCCAAGGTATCCTTAGAAAATCTGGAAAAGGTTTTAAACTATTTAAAAGCAGAATTGGATTGACTTCCAACTCTGCTTTTTTCTTATACTCTTCGAAAATCTCTTCAAACCACGTCAGCGTCGCCTTACCGTACTCAAGTACAGCTTGCGGCTAGCTTCCTAGTTTGCTCTTTGATTTTCATTGAGTATTATTCTTCAACTTCTGTTAAGGTTGCCGCCTTTTCAAGATATTTTTGGTAGGTACCGTCATCCTTGAGTTTTTGGATGACCTTGTCCACCACTTCTTTCAAATCAGCACTATTTTTTCTAAGGGCAACTGCATTAGCTTCGCCGTCCTTCATCTTCAAGCTGACAGTTGCGACAGCTAAGTCTGCATTTTTAGCAGCATAGCTAAGGGCAACAGGCTCATCCATGTGAACAGCATCTACTTTTCCAGCCTGTAATTCATTAACAGCTTCACCCATATTAGCTAGGGAAGTCAATTGAGCTTTTGGCAATTGTTCCTTGACCATCGATTCTGGAACAGTCCCTTTTTGGGCTGCAATATTAGCACTTTCAAGGCTAATTAAATCCTTGTATTTTTCTACATCAGACTTACGAACCAAGAAACTAATCTTGTTTTCATAGTAAGGGATTGAAAAATCAAAGACTTCTTTTCTCTCATCAGTAGCGCTAATTCCTGCGATAGCTAGGTCAGCCTTACCAGTTTGAAGACTGGTCAAGACATTATCAAAACTCATGCTTGAAATTTCCAACTTCACCCCAAGTTCATCAGCGATAGCTTGGGCCATATCAATGTCCGCACCGACTACCTGATTTTTTCCGTCAACTAAGGATTGGAATTCAAAAGGTGCATAGTCAGGACTAGTCGCCACAACTAATTTCCCCTTTTGCTTAATGGCTTCAACAGCTGACTGAGAACCATTAGAATCCGACTGACAAGCTACTAAGAAGAAACTTGCAAGAAAACTACATAAAACAAATATCCATTTTTTTGATTTCATAAATAAACAACCTCTCTGTTAATTTTGTATAATTATAACGCTATCCAAGTTGCTTGTCAAGTGTTTTTTGAATTTTTATCTTAAAAATATTTTTTTCATTCAAAAAAGGAGCTATCAATTGATTTCAAGCTCCTTTTTATACAGAATGAAACTATTTTATAGTTCGACAATCTTACCTGTTTCAAAGTAAACAACCCATTCACAGATATTTTTAGCATAGTCTCCAATGCGTTCCAAGAAGGCAATCACTTGGAAATAATCACGACCTGTAACGATGGCATCTGGATTTTTCTTGATTTCTTCTGTAGCCAAGTCACGAATGCTATCAAAGTAATGGTTGATTTTTTCGTCCATTGCTGCTACTTCATAGGCCTGATCTACTGAACCATTGAGATAGAGTTCAAGGGCTGCTTCAACGAAGTTCTTGACATCACGCCCCATTCTCTTAATTTCTTCTTCAACAGCTGGGATGCGTTGCTCCCCCTTCATACGAATGGCTGCTCTTGCAATGGAAACGGCATGGTCCCCCATACGTTCCAAGTCAGATACGGCTTTTAAGACTGTTAAAACGGTACGCAAGTCTTGAGAAACTGGTTGTTGAAGGGCAATCATTTCAAATGATTTCTTCTCTAATTTCACTTCGTATTCGTTTACTTCTGCATCGTCTTCGATGACTTCCTTGGCCAAATCACGGTCATGCGTAACAAAGGCACGCACTGTCCGATTGATCTGGGATAGCACTTCTTGTCCCATAGCATAGAACTGGTTGTGCAATTTCTCTAAATCTTCCTCAAATTGAGAACGTAACATCATTTATCTCCTTATCCAAATTTTCCTGAAATATAATCTTCTGTTTCCTTGTGTTGTGGGTTGAGGAACATCTTCTTGGTATCGTTAAACTCGATCAGATCTCCATCTAGGAAAAATCCTGTCTTGTCAGAAATACGAGAGGCTTGTTGCATGGAACGCGTAACCAAGAGCATGGTGTATTTATCTTTTAGACCATACAAGGTTTCCTCAATCTTACCAGCCGAGATAGGATCCAAGGCTGAAGTCGGTTCATCCAAAAGAATGATTTTAGGACTGGTTGCCAAGACACGGGCAACACAGACACGTTGTTGTTGTCCACCTGAAAGCCCGATAGCTGAATCATGCAGGCGATCCTTGACCTCATCCCAGATGGAAGCTCGTTGCAAGGCTTTTTCTACTGCTTCATCCAGAACCTGCTTGTCCTTAACTCCATTGATACGAAGCCCATAAACAACATTTTCGTAGATAGACATAGGGAAAGGGTTTGGTTGTTGGAAAACCATACCAATTTCCTTCCGCAATTCAACTGTATCTGTACGTGGACTGTAGATATTGTGGCCGTTGTAAACCACCGAACCTGTTGTGGTTACCTCTGGATTGAGATCCCCCATGCGGTTGATAGCCTTGAGAAGGGTTGATTTCCCTGATCCAGATGGACCGATCAAGGCTGTAATTTCCTTAGGTTGGAAAGATAGGGAAACACTATTCAAGGCCTTTTTTTGATTGTAGTAAACGGACAGGTCTGATACCTGTAAAATCGCTTCTGTCATACTGTTTCCTTTCTATCCAAAGTGTCCTGTTACGTAGTCATTGGTTGACTGTAGTTTGGCATTTTGGAAAATATTAGAGGTCTTATCGTACTCGATCAAGTCGCCCAAGTAGAAAAATCCTGTGTAGTCACTAGCACGCGCAGCCTGCTGCATACTGTGGGTCACGATGATGATAGTAAAGTCCTTCTTCAATTCCAACATAGTTTCTTCCAGCTGGGCTGTCGCAATCGGATCCAAGGCTGACGCTGGTTCATCCATCAAGAGGATATCTGGTTTAACAGAGATAGCACGAGCGATACAGAGGCGTTGCTGCTGACCACCTGATAGGGTCAAGGCTGACTTGTGCAAATCATCTTTGACCTGGTCCCAAAGGGCAGCTTGACGAAGAGAAGTTTCTACAATTTCATCCAAGACTTGCTTGTCCTTGACTCCTGCACGTTCATGAGCAAAAGTGATATTGCGGTAGATAGACTTGGCAAAGGGATTTGGTCGTTGAAAGACCATTCCGATGTGCTTACGCATCTCATAAACGTTAATTTCTGGACGGTTGACATCAATCCCTTGGTAGAGGATTTGACCTGTTACCTTGGCAATATCAATGGTATCATTCATACGGTTGAGACTGCGGAGGTAGGTTGATTTTCCTGAACCAGATGGGCCAATTAAGGCCGTGATTTTATTTTTTTCAAATTGCATATCGATGCCCTTTATGGATTCTTTTTTACCGTAGTAAACATGTAAATCCTTAGTAGAGAGGGCCACTTTCTCTTCAGGAAAGGTGATGATATGCTTTTCATCCCAATTATATTTTGACATGGCATCTCCTTTAGGCAGCGGTTAATTTCTTATGTAGGTAGCTTCCAAGTTTGCGGGCTCCAAAGTTAAAGATGAGGATAAAGATGAGGAGCACGGCCGCAGAACCTGCTGATACGATGGTTCCATCTGGAATAGTACCTTCACTATTGACTTTCCAGATGTGAACAGCCAAGGTTTCTGCTTGACGGAAGATAGAGATTGGGCTGGTTACACTGAGAATATTCCAGTTAGACCAGTCTAGAGCTGGAGCGGATTGTCCTGCTGTATAGATAAGAGCCGCAGCCTCACCAAAGATACGACCAGAGGCCAAGACAACCCCCGTTACGATGCCTGGAAGGGCTTCTGGAATGACCACATGGACAACTGTCTCCCAACGAGAAATCCCAAGAGCCAGACCAGCCTCACGTTGCGTATGGTGAACGTGTTTTAAGCTGTCCTCAACATTTCGAGTCATCTGAGGAAGGTTAAAGACCGTCAAGGCCAAGGCGCCTGAAATAATTGAAAATCCATACTCAAACTGAACTACAAAGATCAAGTAACCAAAGAGACCTACAACCACTGATGGCAGTGAAGACAAGATTTCAATACAGGTTCTGACAAAATTGGTCACAGGACCTTTTTTGGCGTATTCAGCTAGGAAAATCCCAGCCCCCATAGATAAGGGAACAGAGATAATCAAGGTAATAACCAAAAGGAAGAAGGAATTATAGAGCTGAATTCCAATCCCTCCGCCCGCTTGGTAAGAAGATGATTTGCCAGTCAAGAAAGACCAAGAGATGTGAGGCAAACCACGAACCAAGATATAGAGAATCAAGGATGCCAAGATGGCAACAATAATTCCTGCAATCGAGTAGAGGACAGCTGTTGCAATTTTATCTAATTTCTTAGCGTGCATAGTTTTTCTTTCCTCTTTCTTTCGTAATCAATTTAATCACACTGTTGAAGGCCAAACTCATCAAAAGCAAGACTAAGGCCAGTGACCAGAGAACGTTATTGTCAACGGTTCCCATAACGGTATTTCCGATACCCATGGTCAAGACAGAGGTCAAGGTCGCAGCAGGTGTTGTTAGTGAAGTTGGAACAACGGCTGAGTTTCCGACCACCATCTGAATGGCCAAGGCCTCACCAAAGGCACGCGCCATCCCAAAGACCACTGCTGTGAAAATCCCTGAACGCGCTGCCTTCAAGGTCACGCGCCAGATGGTTTGCCAACGAGTGGCTCCCATAGCCAAACTAGCTTCGCGGTAGTGACGAGGCACCGCACGCAAGCTATCGGTTGTCATAAAGGTTACCGTCGGTAAGATCATGACAAAGAGAACGAAAATCCCTGACAAGATTCCAAAACCAGTTCCACCAAAAACACTACGGACAAAAGGAACTACGACCTGCAAACCGATAAATCCATACACAACTGAAGGAATCCCGACCAGCAATTCAATGGCTGGTTGCAAGATTCTAGCACCTTTTGGTGAAACTTCAGTCATAAAGACAGCTGCACCAATGGCAAAAGGGGTTGCGATAAGGGCTGATAGGATTGTGACAATAAAGGAACCCAAAATCATGGGAAGGGCACCAAATTGTTTACCTGAAGGATTCCAAGTTTGGCCAAAAAGGAAATCAAAGATATTGACTCCATTGACAAAGAAGGTCGACAAACCTTTTTGGGCTACAAAAATCAAAATCATAGCCACAATGATGACAATCAAAGACAGGCAGGCAAAGGTCAATCCTTTCCCTAGTTTCTCTAAACGAGAGTTCTTTGAGGGAGAAAGTAATTTTTTAGCTAATTCTTCTTGATTCATTATTGACTCCCTTCTAGTGCGGTCACTGTTCCAACAGCATCTTTTTCAACCTTCATTTCCTTGACAGAAATATAACCCATTCCCTTAACGATTCCGCTTTGCGCTTCATCTGAGAGGACAAAGTTGAGAAATTCTGCCACCAATTCATTAGGCTGACCTAGGGTGTACATGTGTTCATAAGACCACAAAGGCCAGTTATTGGTCGTAACATTTTCTGCAATTGGCTCATAGCCATTTAACTTCATGCGTTTCACCGAGTCATCCACATAGGCAAAGGCTAGGTAAGAAATGGCTCCTGGTGTCTGGGAAACAATGTTTTTGACCATCCCATTTGAATCCTGTTCTTGACTCTGCACGGCAGATTGACCATCCATGATAACACTATCAAAGGTTGCACGTGAACCTGAACTTGCCGCACGGTTGATAATGGAAATGGCTAGGTCTTTCCCACCGACTTCTTTCCAGTTGGTCACTTGACCTGTGAAGATGCTACGGAGTTGTTCTGTTGTCAGATTTTCAACATCAACTTCCTTGTTTACAATTACCGCCAAGCCCGCTACGGCTACCTTATGATCCACTAGAGCGGATGCGTTGATACCGTCTTTTTCCTCGGCAAATACGTCTGAATTTCCTACATCAACGGCTCCAGACTGAACCTGAGACAAACCTGTACCAGATCCTCCACCTTGAACGTTGACTGTTTTTCCAACGTGCATAGAGCCAAATTCATCTGCTGCTGCTTCGACCAAGGGCTGAAGAGCCGTTGAGCCAACAGCTGTCATGGATTCTCCACGATCAATCCAGCTAGCACATCCCGCCAAAGAACCTGCGATCAAAAGAGCTGCGAGGGATAGAGCGAGTTTTTTCCTTTTTTTCACTGTTTTTCTCCTTGAAAATAATGGTGAATGCTGTGAATTTTTTCAACTATTTATTTATGTTTTTCTTTTTTAAAATTGGGAGCCAACTAAAGTTCTTATACTCAATGAAAATCAAAGAGCAAACTAGGAAACTAGCCGCAGGCTGTACTTGAGTACGGCAAGGCGACGTTGACGCGGTTTGAATTTGATTTTCGAAGAGTATTAGCTTGGTTTAACTAGAAATTTGCTTAGTTACCATCTCCACCAATTTTGACTTAAAATGAAAGACAATTTGAAAAAAATCCATACTTCCACTATAACATAGACAAGCTACTTTGACTAGCATTTTCACTTGAATCTGAGGCCTTTTGGAAAATAATTTTTCAAAACATTTCCCGTCACCTTAGCAAAGCCCAAGCCATTTCCTTTAACCAAAACTTGGTACCAACCATTTGGCAGACTTTCCGCCAATTGAACAGTTTCTCCAGCCACATACTTTACAAACGCTTCTTGGTCAATTTCAACTGACTGCTTGACCTGACTCGGTTTCAAGGCTAGACCAAGAGCAAAACTAGGCTCAAAGCGTTTCTTCTTAAAGGTACCCAGATGCAGGCCATTGCGAGCAATCTTGAGTTTCCCTAAATCTGGCAAAAATTCTGGCAAGAGATAAAGCTGGTCTCCAAAAGTCTGCAAGATACCCCTTAGATTGACCTTCAAATGTTTTTGGGCAAATTCCTGCCACAAGGCAACTTGTTCTCGGCTGAGATTGCTCTTACTTGCCTTAAATTTAGGAACTGGATTTTCACCTTTAAATTGCAAATGGGCTACAAATTGCCCCTCTCCCTTAAAATGATGTGGGTACATACGAGCCGTTTCTGTCAGGTCAATTCCAGCTACCATTCCATTGATACGCTCTACTGGCAACAAATCAAAATTATACTCTTCCAGCAACCACTTGACGATCTCTTCGTTTTCCTCAGGTGACCAGGTACAAGTCGAATAAACCAGACGACCACCTTGAGCTAACATGGTCACCGCATCCTCTAGAATTTCTCTTTGCAAACTAGCACATTGACTCGGATAATCTAAGCTCCAATAGTCCATAGCATCTGGTTGCTTACGAAACATCCCTTCACCAGAGCAAGGAGCATCAAGGACAATGAGGTCAAAATAGCCTTTAAAAACCTTGGCCAAGCGGTCAGCAGATTCATTGGTCACCACAACATTTGTCGCTCCAAAGCGCTCCATGTTTTCAACTAAAATCTTAGCCCGTTTGCTTGAAATTTCATTGGAAACAAGGAGACCCTCCCCTGCTAGATAGGCTGCCAGCTGCGTTGATTTTCCACCCGGTGCAGCTGCCAAGTCCAAAACCTTCATACCAGGACTGGGCTGGGCTACCTGAGCAACCATCTGAGCAGCAGGTTCTTGCGAATAAACTAAACCAGTAGCATGCTCAGGCGATTTCCCTGAAACCTTCCCATAATGGCCCCAAGGGGTTTGAGGAATGGCATCAGGAAAGGAAATTGGTGTTTCTTTTAAAGGATTGACCCGAAAGGCCGAAACCGCTTCCTCCTTAAAAGAGGCAAGAAAATCTCTTGCCTCATCTCCTAGTATCTCTTCATATTTTTCAACAAATCCTTCTGGAAATTGCATTTAAGTTCTTTTCCTTTCGTAAATATAAGACTGAATTTCCTCCTGCATCTCAAGAGGTAGCATCATGACCGGCTGTCTGGTTTGAAAATCAAGCGGTTGACCAGATAGAGTCACAACCCGATAGCCCAGACTTTCCCCTAAAATACTAGCCGGGGCATAATCCCATGGTTGCAGATAGGTGACATAGGTCAACAAACGCCCTGACAAAATCTTGGCAAAACTAATGGCTGCACTCCCATAGACACGTACACCGAGGACCGCTCGACTCAAATCAGCCAGTCCCCATTCATTGGTTTCCAGCATGCCACTATTCCCTGCAATGAGAAAATCTCCAAGTGGTTTTGGTTTAAAGGGAGCTAGAGGCCTATCATTTAGACAAACTGGAAACTTACCACCACCGTGATAACAATTCCCTTTGATCACATCATAAATGAGACCAAACTGACCTTGACCATTTTCAAAATAAGCCATCATGACAGCAAAATCTTCCTGCTGGGCCACAAAATTATTGGTCCCATCAATGGGATCAATGACCCAAACCTTGCCCTCTTGAACCGAGGCTCGCAGACAACCTTCTTCAGCACAAATCTTATCCTCAGGATAACGAGACAAAATCTCACCAACCAAGAGTTCCTGAACTTCCTTGTCCAGTCTGGTCACCAAATCTGTTGGAGAGGACTTGGTCTCAACACACAAGTCTTCCTGCATGTGGTCAAGGATGTACTGGCCCGCTTTCTTAACAAGCTCTTTAGCAAATTCAAATTTACTTTCCAAGAGAAATCTTCCCTTCCCCTTTTTCCTTAGCAGTCTGAACTGCTCGGTAAAGCGAATAGCCACTGACTGTTTCAAATTCTCGCCCCAAACGTTTCTCTTCACTCTTGCTTGGCACAACCGCCTTGAATCCCTTATAGGAGTCCAGTAACTTTTTAGCCTCTACCTTGCTTTCATAGGCAGCTTCAACATCATTAAAAAAAGAAAGCACTGAAGCAAGTTCTTCAGTGCTCCACGACAAATCTAGTGGGTAACTATATTGTTTGTTCATTAACTAATACC
Source organism: Streptococcus sp. NM (assembly GCF_003390135.1). GTDB lineage: Bacteria > Bacillota > Bacilli > Lactobacillales > Streptococcaceae > Streptococcus. The sequence goes on along the minus strand of NZ_QUOS01000001.1, from coordinate 357,595 downwards.
AGCTCTCATTCTTGCTTCTTTTAGTTCTTGCTTACGGTAACTACGAGGGAGAAAAGCTCGAATCTCATCTTCATTAAAACCGATTTGCATGCGTTTGGCATCAATAATAATTGGACGACGCAAAAGACTAGGATACTGCTCAATCAAATGAAGCAATTCCGATACCGAAATACTCTCTACATCAATATTCAATTTTTGAAAAATTTTTGAACGAGTTGAAATGATGTCATCAGTACCATTTTCGGTCAAGGAAAGGATGTGTTGCAATTCCTTTCTTGTTAAGGGACTGGTCATAATATTATGCTCCTCAAAGGGCACCTTATGTTTTTCTAACCAGGCCTTTGCCTTACGACATGAAGTACAGCTCGGTGATAGAAATAGTGTAATCATGCTTTTCTCTTCTTATCTATACTTTGCTAATTCTATTATACAAAAAAATAAAGCGCTTGACTAGAGATTTTTAGAAAAAAAAGCCTATTTTTTCAAGAAAAATAGACTGTTTGCGAACGATTAACTTTTTTTGGATTTGATTAATTCATTCTTGACAATAGTTTCGAATCACATACCTAATTGATTTATGCAAAATAAGAATATCTTTAGTATTATTTCCTACGACTTTTCAGATAAAGATAGCCAAAGAAGCTTTCATAGAGGGCGAAAAAGAGGAGGAAGGCATGTAGGAAAAAGGTCTCTGGCAAAATCAGAATAACAGGATCCTTGGCTGGGTCAAAAAGCCAGGTATCATCTCCCACAAAGAGAATTTGATGGAAAAGGGTAAAGAATTGGTCAAAACCAATCAAAACTCCCCCAAGACCAATCACCAAAGGCAAAACTACTAAAGTCAGAAGCTCCTTACTAAATAAAGATAAAAATCCCTTTTTCACAATCCCTTTGACAAAGACATAGAAACTTGGTAAAGTCACTAGAGCAACCAGCTGAACTAGGTGAAAGAGGTCCTTAACCACTGCAAAATGGTGCAAACCATCCGCTGACGAACGAAAATCTGGCATCTGCAAGACCTGACTAAAAGGATTGGTCAGGTAATTCATCAAGATATGAAAGTTGTACTGAATAGTTTCTGGTTTTAGATAGACTCGATCCGTTAAGTTCAGCCACTGAATTTCCAGCGGATAGAAAATCCAAGCCAGATAAATAGTCAGAAGGATTGAGAGGGACAGGAGAAAGAGCATAGAGCCCCAAAAGGTCAGTTTAGTTTTCATCAAAGTTCCACTCCGCAAGGCTAGAAACCACATGAGTCGGTGCGATTGGTAGGGTTGCTACTTCTTCTGCCTTGGTAAAACCTGTCGTCACCAAGAGCGTTGGAATGCCATTGTCAATCCCTGCTCGAATATCAGTTAAATAGTTATCTCCAACCATAATCAACTCTTCACGTTGCAAACCTAAGTGCTCAACCGCCTTGTCCATGATGATGGCATTTGGTTTTCCAATATAAACAGGCTTCACTCGTGTCGCTACTTCAAGTAGTGTAATCAGTGAACCAGCACCCGGCAAAAGACCGCGTTCTGTCGGGATGTTGAGGTCAGGGTTGGTTCCGATAAAGTGGGCACCCTTTTGGATAGCCAGAGTTGCTGTCGCAAATTTTTCATAGTCGACCTGCCAGTCCAGCCCTACTACCACATAGGCAGGATTATCCTTGTCTTCCACATAACCAGCTGCCTTGATGGCTTCCTTGAGCCCTGCTTCTCCGATGACATAGACGGTCTTTTCAAGCCCCAAGTCGTTCATATAGTCGATCGTTGCCAAAGTCGCTGTGTAGACAGTCGATAGGGGCGTATCGATATTAAAATTCTGAGCCAACATCTCTTGAACACTCTCTGGAGTGCGGGTTGTATTGTTTGTTACAAAAAGATAGGGGATATTCCGCTTTTGCAATTCATGGACAAAAGCTTCTCCTGCTGGAATTCGATCTTTCCCCTTATAAATTGTTCCGTCTAAATCAATTAAATAGCCTTTATATTTCATATTTTTCTCTAATCCTTCTTCATTTCTTGCCAAGTGATAATTGCTTGGGCATTGGTAGCCCCATCACTTGTAATCTCATGCTTGGTTTCCAGTCCAGTTCGTTCAACAGCCGATGTAATCACCCCACCTGGTCGAACTTCCTTGACATACTTGAGATTGATTTTCTTGGGAATATATTGGGTCAAAAAATCCGCTCCCATGACCTCAAAAATCCAGTCCAAGTATTTACTGTTATTGACATGACCATTCATATCCAAATCGTAAAAACGGACATGGTAATCCTTGCTGATTGATTCGTTCAAGGACTCATACTTTGGCCCGCGGATAAGTTTTTTATCAAAATCAGACTGGTAAGGAGCCACAATCTCAGGCTCGACAACATGAACTCTTCGACTGTCTCGGTCCATGAGAACAAAGGTCGCCATCATGTGAATGAGCTCCTGCCCCGTTTCATCATAAATGGTAAAGCGACGGTAGCAAAAAAGTCGATTATAGCTCAAAGCTTCCGTTTCGATGGTAATTTCTTCCGCAAAACGAGGCAAACGAACCACCTCAATATCATAGTCTGTGATAATCCAGACCAGATTATAGTCTTCCAAAATAGTCTTATCACTAACTCCCAACTCAATAGACTGCATCCCTGAAACTTGTAGGGACAATAAAATCACATCTGGAAGTTTGATATGACCGTTCATATCAGCCATATCAAAAGGAATCTTCATTTTCATTTGATAAGTTAAGCCCATCATCCTACTCCAAAATAAATCGTTCTGCTACAGTGTCTCCTAAAAAGAGACCTCTTTTTGTCATACGAACTCGGTCACCGTCTAGTTGCATGAGACCTTGTTGAACCAAGTCCTTGACAATTTCTCCATAAAGTCCATCAAAAGACCGTCCAAATTTTTCCTCAAATCGCGCCATGGAGACTCCTGATTTCTTGCGAAGCCCCAGGAACATTTCTTCTTCCATTTGCTCCTTTTGACTCAGGTGCTCTTCTGTGATGCGCGCATTGCCTTCCTCAACCGCACTGAGATAATGACGAATCGGGCCGTGGTTTTTATAGCGAACACCATTGACATAGCCAGATGCCCCAGCACCGATGCCATAGTATTCAGCATTGTCCCAGTACATGAGATTGTGGCGACTTTCAAAACCAGGCTTTGAGAAATTGGAAATCTCATAATGCTCAAAACCAGCTCGCTCCAGCTCTGCAATGATGTACTCAAACATCTCCGCTTCTAGTTCCTCCTTAGGCAGAGGCAATTTCCCACGTCGCATCCGGTTCATAAAGACCGTGTGATTTTCCAAAATCAAGCTATACAGACTCATATGGGGAATATCCAACCCAATGGCTTTAGCCACATTTTCCTTGACCTGCTCCATGGTCTGACCTGGCAGTGCATAGATCAAATCGATGGAGATATTGTCAAAACCAGCCAGTTTCAGACGGTCGATATTTTCATAAATATCCTTCTCCAAATGACTGCGCCCAATCTTTTTCAGCATCTTATCATCAAAGGTCTGCACACCTAGCGAAACACGATTGACAGCTGAGTTTTTCAAAACAGCTATCTTATCTGCATCCAAGTCGCCTGGATTAGCTTCAATGGTCAACTCTTCTAAGACAGACAAGTCCAAGTTTTTAGTCAAGCCCTTCAATAACACCTCCAGTTGCGGAGCTGACAAAGCTGTTGGTGTCCCACCACCGATGTAGAGGGTTCGCAACTTTTGAATATCATAAGAACGAAACTCTTCCAGCAGATACTCTAAATAACTATCTACCGGCTGATTCTTGATAAAAACCTTTGAAAAGTCACAATAATAACATATCTGGGTACAAAACGGGATGTGCACATAGGCTGAGGTTGGTTTTTTCTGCATAGTACTTATTATACCACAAAGACACGCTACGAGAAAAAAATCACCATCCCCAGACACATAGTCCGTCCAGAGATGGTGATGGTTTATTCTTCTGTTATGTCAATAACAATCTCTTCTGATTCATCAAGAGTTTCGGCCTTTTCTTGCCATTGCTCCTTGAGATTATTGAATCGATCTTTTGATGCTTCTGTCGCTTGGCGAGCACATGATTTGGCTTGAGCAAGTACACTGTCCACAGTGATTTCACCTGACTCAACCTGTTCTTTGGTTTTAAGAACAAAATCTGTAGCCTGCTCCTTAACTTCTGTCAGTTTTTCACAGACCTGCTCCTTGGCATACTCAGGATCTTCTCTCAAATTATCTAGAAAATCTTGAGCCTGACTGCAAACTTGTTTGCCCTTGTCGCTTGTTAAAAACAAGGCAAGAGCTGCACCTGAAACGGTTCCTAAAAGGATTGAGGATAGTTTACCCATAAGGATTCTCCTTTTTTATTTTTTGAAAAATTTACTTGCAAGACGAAGAGCTGACAAACTTGCACCAGTCTTAAATGTTTTTGAACCAGCTGATGAAGCTTTCTTACTCAATACACGCGCATGGTCATTGAGATCTGAAACAGATAGAGATAAATCTGCAACAGCGCTAAAGAGTGGATCAATCGTTGCCACCTTGACATTGATATCATCTGCCAAGACATTGACCTTAGCCAGCAATTCATTGGTATGATGCAAGGTCACATCTACATCTGAAGTTAAGGTTTTAATCGTCTTCTCTGTTTCATCGATAACACGTCCAAGCTTTTGTACAGTAATGATTAAATACACTAAAAATACAATCAAAGCAAGGGCTACAAGAATATATGCAACTTCTAACATTTAATTTTCCTCCTCTGTAACATAGTAAGGGGCCTTCTTACGATTTTGATAAAGAATGATAAAAATACCCAATCCGATAAGAACAACTGAAAGCCATTGAGATACTCGAAGTCCAAAGAACATGAGGCTATCTGTCCGCATACCTTCGATGACCATGCGACCGAAACCATACCAAATCAAGTAGAAAGCAGTAATATGACCTCGTCTGAGGCTCTTCCATTTTCGTCTAAAAATCAGAATCAAGGCAAAGCCAAGTAGATTCCATAGAGATTCATAAAGGAAGGTCGGTTGACGGTAGCTCCCCTCAATATACATCTGGTCACGAATAAAGCCAGGTAGATAATCCAGATTATCCACTGCTGCACCATAAGCTTCTTGGTTAAAGAAATTACCCCAGCGGCCTAGACTTTGGGCAATCATGACGCTAGGTGCCGCAATATCTAGAAAATCCCAAGTATTGATGAGTTTACGATCAGCAAAGATATAGAGGACAAGAGCCCCAGTTATCAAACCACCGTAAATGGCCAAACCACCATTCCAAATGGCAAAAATCTCTCCTAAATTCTGACTATAGTAATCAAAACGGAAAATAACATAGTAGAGACGAGCTCCTAAAATAGCCAAGGGAAAGGCTATCAAGATGAAATCTAAAATATCGTCTGGTATGATCTTCTTTCTAGGCGCTTCTTTCATGGTCAAATAAACCGCAAGAATCAAGCCTGTCACAATACACAAGGCATACCAACGAATGGCTATAGGGCCTAGATGAATAGCAATTGGATCAAACATTAGGCACCTCCTCGTTTTGAGCAATGAGATTGGTCAAGCGTTCTTCGAACAAACGCGTCGCATCAAAGCCCATTTCCTTGGCACGATAATTCATGGCAGCAGCCTCAATCACGACAGAGATATTACGACCTGTTTTCACTGGAATGCGGATACGAGGAATGGCTACGCCAGAAATTTCTATTTCCTCTGCATTGTTTCCAAGACGATCAAAAGTTTTATGTGTATCGTAATTTTCCAAATAAACAGCCAGCTGGACTTGTGAAGAATCCTTGACGGCACTCGCACCGTAGAGGCTCATGACATCGATAATCCCAACCCCACGAATTTCAATCAGGTGTCTCAAGATTTCAGCTGGTTCACCCCAAAGAGTAATCTCATCCTTGGCAAAGATATCGACACGATCATCGGCTACCAAGCGGTGACCACGTTTGACAAGCTCTAGACCTGTCTCACTCTTACCGATGCCACTATCACCTTGAATCAAGACACCCATTCCATAGATATCCATCAAGACACCGTGCACACTGGTCCGTTCTGCTAAACGTGAATCCAGATAACTAGATAACTCTCCAGATAAACGACTGGTTGCCGTACGGCTGGTTAAAATGGCAATCTTACATTCTCTGGCTGCCTTTAGCATCTCCTCTGGAACCACCAAACCACGAGCAACAATGACCGCAGGTGTCTCAGGTAGAAACATTTTTTTCAAGACTTGGTAACGGTTGTGAGAGGACATCGAAACGAGATAGGACCACTCCTTCATTCCCAAGAGTTGGATCCGCTCTGGCGTGTAATAGTCAAAATAGCCCGTCATTTCAAGACCAGGTCGCGTAATGTCCGCGGTATTAATTTCCTTTTCAAGTAATTCTGGTTCGCCATAGACAATGTCTAGTCTGAGCTTTTCAATCACTTCTTTTACTAAAACCGACATCATTTCCTCCTTCAAATGAGTTCTTCTCTCTATTATATCAAATTGTAGGAGGATATTTGAGATTTTTGCAGGCTTTGAAGTATTTATTTAAAAGAAAAAGACTAGATTTCCCTAGTCTTTCATTTCTAATTAGAATTTTTTACGTTTACGAGCTGCTTCTGATTTACGTTTACGTTTTACAGAAGGTTTTTCATAGAATTCACGTTTGCGTGTTTCTTGAAGAGTACCAGCTTTAGTAACCGCACGTTTGAAACGACGAAGTGCGTCGTCAAGAGATTCATTCTTACGTACTACTGTTTTAGACATTTTTTTCACTCCCTTCAAGTTCAAGATCTATTCTATTTTACACGTAAAAGTAATAATTGTCAAGAAAAAATCCGGTTTAATTTTAATTTTTTCTTCCATTTATACAAGTCTTGAAAGCATTAAATAGAAAAACTGAAGGGTGCTGCTTTTTTATTTTTCTAACAAGCTGAGGGCTTCAGCATCTGCAATAATCGTCACATCTGGGTGGTTTTGTAGGCTACTTGCTGGTAGACTCTCAGTCACTGGACCAGACACTGTTCCGGCAATGGCTTCTGCTTTTGACTCACCGTAAGCAAAAAGAATAATAGACTTAGCATCCAAGATGTTTTTAATCCCCATTGAAATGGCTTGGGTTGGAACATCTTCAATCTTGTCAAAGAAGCGAGCATTAGCTTCAATAGTAGACTGGTCAAGTTCGACTAGGTGTGTTTGACTGTCAAATGGAGTGCCTGGCTCATTAAATCCGATATGTCCATTGCGACCAATTCCCAAGATTTGAAGGTCAACTGGATGGTCAGCCAAAATTTGATTGTAGCGTTCTACTTCTTCTTCAGCATTGTCCTTAACCCCACGAGGCAAGAAACTTTCTTTAAATGGTTTTTTGTTAAACAAATTTTCTTGCATAAAGTAACGGTAAGACTGTGGGTTGTCCCCATCAAGCCCTACATATTCATCAAGGTTGACACTGGTTAGGTTTGAAAAATCGAGGTCACTCTCAACGATTTCCTTGTAAAATTCAAGTGGGCTACTTCCTGTCGCAAGTCCTAGGGTTTGAGCTCCATTGGCCAATTTTTCCTTCAAAATCTCAAAAGCAACTTTTCCACCTTCGATTTGGTTTTCAACTTTAATAACTTTCATCTTTTTATCCTCCGTTTCAATCTATATTTATTATATGGTATAGACCAATTTTTGTCAAGTGAAAACGATTTAATTTCTAAAAAAAAGAGCGTCCAAACTTGAAACATGTTATAATGGATAGGATTAGAACTTAGAAAGAATGAACAGATATATGAATACAGCTGATTTTGATTTCCACTTGCCTGAGGAATTGATTGCCCAAACGCCCCTTGAAAAACGGGACGCCTCTAAACTCCTCATTGTCAACCGTGAGACAGGAGAAATGCAGGATAAACATTTCCACTCTATTATTGATATGCTGGAACCTGGTGATGCTCTTGTTATGAACGACACCCGCGTTCTCCCTGCCCGCCTCTATGGTCAAAAGGAAGAAACTGGAGGTCATGTGGAACTTCTCCTGCTCAAAAATACTGCTGGAGATGAGTGGGAGGTTCTGGCTAAACCTGCCAAACGCCTCAAGGTTGGCACTCGTGTCAGCTTTGGTGATGGTCGCCTCAGCGCTGTCGTGACAGAAGAATTGACCCACGGTGGCCGCATTGTCCGCTTTGAATACCAAGGAATTTTCCTAGAAGTTTTGGAAAGTCTAGGAGAAATGCCATTACCACCTTATATCCATGAAAAATTGGATGACCGTGAACGCTATCAAACCGTTTACGCCAAGGAAAGTGGCTCTGCTGCAGCACCAACTGCTGGACTACACTTCACCAAAGAACTGCTGGCAGAAATCCAAGCTAAGGGTGTTCATCTAGTCTATCTGACTCTTCATGTCGGACTCGGAACCTTTAGACCCGTTTCAGTTGACAATCTGGACGAACACGAAATGCACTCAGAATTCTACCAACTTTCTGAGGAAGCTGCTGCCACCCTTCGATCTGTCAAGGAAAATGGAGGCCGTGTCATCGCTGTCGGAACCACTTCTATCCGCACCTTGGAAACTATTGGTTCCAAGTTTGATGGGAAAATCCAAGCAGATTCTGGCTGGACCAATATCTTTATCAAACCTGGCTATGAATGGAAGGTTGTAGATGCCTTCTCAACCAACTTCCACCTGCCAAAATCAACTCTGGTTATGTTGGTTTCTGCCTTTGCAGGTCGTGAATTAGTCTTAGATGCCTACCACCATGCCATTCAAGAACACTATCGTTTCTTTAGTTTTGGCGATGCCATGTTTATCTATTAATTTTCACAATCAAAAAAGCGCATATTATCAAGGTTTTATAAAGCCTGATAATATGCGTTTTGTTATGGATAAAAAATTGAGTTAATTTATTCTAAAGCTCGGATCTTTCAAACTCTGGACACTGGCATTGATCACCGCTCCGACAATTAAAATCTTAGCGATGAGAATAAACCAGAACATCATGACCACCACGACGACGGAACTGAAAAAACGCACGTCCACTAGGTGATTGACATAATTGTTAATATAGACTGAAAAGATATTGAGCAGTAAGGCCAGAGTCAACAAGACAAAGGCACTTCCTGGCAATACATGTCGAATTCGTCGCACCTTAACATTTGGCAGGAAATAATAAAGCATGACCAAGATTGCAAAAATCAAGGCATAGACCAAAGGGCCTGTTAGGTCTTGCAGATAATCAAAGAGAGGATTATCTGATTTCCAGTAGCTTTTGATAAGGTTGAGAAGCATACGGCCAAAGACACTGAGAAAGAGAGCTAAGGCAAAGAGAATCTGCAAGCCAAAACTGACTAGTAAACTCATCAATTGCTGATAAATTAAACCTCTACTCTTAGCTACTCCGTAAGCTTTATTAAAGGCTTTCTGTAGGAAATTCATGGATTTTGAAAAGGTCCAGAGGGCTGACAAAACCGCAAAACTCAATAAGCCTGTTGACGGTTGGGTCAGTACTTCTGTAATAATTTTTGCGACCACATCATACATGGTATCGGGCAAGAATTCATTGACAACCTTTAAAAAATTTGAAACTGGAATCTGAAAATAAGGGAGGATATTAACCACCACCAAAAGCAGGGGAAAAATCGAAATCAACCAATAGTAGGCTACTGCGACACTGGTCAACTCACTATCTGATGCTTGATAATAATGCAAAAAAGCTTTTACTAAAGGCTTGTCTATCAGCTCTTTCCAGCACTTTTTCATGTCACACTCCTTCACTTATAATCTTATACTCAATGAAAATCAAAGAGCAAACTAGGAAGCTAACCGCAGGTTGCTCAAAGCACTGCTTTGAGGTTGTAGATGAAACTGACGAAGTCAGTAACCATACCTACGGTAAGGCGACGCTGACGTAGTTTGAAGAGATTTTCGAAGAGCATTAACTAATTTCTTCTTACCAATTCCACCATATCATAAGGCAGGGTATTGGCAGCTTCCTTCAAGGAATAGTTCTCTAAGTTATTCACATTTTGTCGTAACTTCTTGGCATACTTGGTCGTAATCAATCGTTTTTCTTCATATTCGAAAATCAACTTGCGCTCCAGATAATAGCCTCTCAGCATTTCATCGATATTGTTGGGCTTGACGCGATTGATAACCCGTTCGACAAAGGCACCACTGGTAATAATAGCTGTTTCTCGGAGACGAGAATCCTGCATGAAACTGATTAAAGAACTCTTATAAACCCCTTTTAGGTTCTCCAAACTTTCGATAATCATCTCTGTATTTTCTAGATAGAGCTCTGCAATTTGGTCATAGTCAAGGGCTCTGAGTTTCTGTGATTCTTCATTTTTCCAACTGCGGAAGGTCTTGCCAAAGGTAAAGACTTCGTGAAGGAGAAAACGTAAAATCCGCAAGGAAACAAGGAAATAATAGGTCAAACGTGAAGCAAACTTGCGATTGATACTTTGTTCCATGTTTTTCAAATATCGTTGGTAAACTCGATAGGCACGCTCACTCATCTTGCCTTCTTCGTAAGCCTGTTCTAAACCATCACTTTCAATACTGAGGATGAGAAGTTTTAAGGCCTCCCAGTCTTCTTGAGCCCCCTTATTTTCTTGACTCAGGATCAGATTTTCAATACGTCCATGATAATTGTCAATGGCTGCATAGAGAGGGAGCTTATTTCTGGTATCTTCCAACTCTTTTTCCAACTCTAGCGTTACTTCATTCAAAATAGCGATATGCATGAGATAATCCTTGCTTTCTTCCTGTTCATCAGAAAGATGAGGCAAGACCACGAGGCCTGTTAAAAAGCTTACAAGCGTCACACCTGCGACAAGGAAAAGTAAGATTGGATATTCCTGCTCTAGATTACTTGGTATCAGAAGAATCGTAGCAATAGACACCGTTCCCTTAACACCTGAGAAGGTCAAAAGGAGCATGTCCTTCATATACTTATTTAGCTTTTTCTTGAGACGTCTAGTCCTATAGGCATAATAGCCATAAATCATGACAAAACGAATGGCAAAGAGGACAAAGGTAAGGGCTAAAAGAGATACCAATAAAAGTAAGGGATTATAGATTGGATTGGTCAAGATAGGCTCTGCTATCATTTCCAACTCCATCCCTAAAATCACAAAGACTGAACCGTTGAGCATAAAGTTCACTGTGTGCCAGACCGTCTCGGTCACCGTGTCCACTTGGGCTTCGAGGAGCGTAATTTTCTTAAAACGACTTGCCTTTAAAATCCCAGCAACTACAACGGCAATAATCCCTGAAACGTGGACTTCTTCTGCCAGGAAGAAGGTCACCAGAGGTAAACTCAATTCTAATAAAAGCTCACTAGCAATATCCGTTGCTCTCACACTTAGCAAGAAGCTATGGAGGAAACGGTTGGTCATGGCTGTTAAAAATCCAATTAAAAAACCGCCTAGGATTGAAAAGATGAGCGAACTACTAGCTTGTCCAAGGGAAAAGGCTCCAGTTGTCCAAGCTGTCAAAGCTACCTGAAAGGCAACCAAACCTGATGCATCATTCAAAAGTCCCTCCCCCTTAAGGATATTAGACACGCGCTTAGGAAAGCTAAACCGCTCTGAAAGAGAGGCAAAGGCCACCAAATCCGTAGGGCCAAGGGCTGCCCCAACGGCCAAGCAAGCCGCCAAGGGAAGACTGAGCCAAAGAAGATGGGCCAAGCCACCCAAACTCAGGGTCGAAATGAAAATCACTGGAAATATGAGATAAACAATGATTCGCCAGTGTTTTAAAATAGCCGTAATATCTGCTTCTTCCGACTCTCGGAAAAGCAAGGGCCCGATAACCAGAGCCAAAAACAACTCCGTATTGAGATGAAAGTCAGTATTGGGTAAAAAGAGACCAATCACAATTCCCAGAAGAATTTGCACCAAAGGAAGAGGTAAAAAGGGCAGGAGCTTATTGGTTGTACTTGAGACAATCAAGACCAGTAAAAATAGGATGAGGTAAATCAGTAATTCCACGCAATTCCTCCTTAGTCTTTTTTACAACAGGATTCAAATATCTCCTTCTGCTCTTTGATTTTTTGGTCAATCTTGGAACAGTCTTTGTGCTCAATTTTTCTCTGGCACCGTTCCATTTCAAGAGCTACTAATTTTTTCTTGATTTTAAGCATTTTTTTGCTCATATGCGCTTGGTCTAACACACCTACTGCTCGTTCGTGGTGGGTTGACTCAACAAAATTCTGGCGCATGGCATCCAGCTTTTCACGTAGGTATTGTTTATCCATGTCTATATCTCTCTAATTTTTCAATCATAACTAAAAACGGCGGGTTGTTTACTTGGTTTAAAGTTCGGTAAATGGCAGCTGTGTACTCTTGTTGGTTCAACTGACTAACAAAATCCAAAACAGCATCCCTCTCGAGGTCGCCTCCTTCATGACCATAATAGATCATAATGGCAATCCGCCCACCTTTGACAAGTATATGACACAGCTTTTCTAATGCTTCAATCGTTGTCTGAGGTTGGGTAATGACTGACTTATCAGCTGACGGCAGATAGCCCAGATTAAAAATCCCTGCCTTGGCTTCTGTCACAAACTGGTCCAGTGTCTCATGACCTTGCAAGATTAACTGAGCATTTGTCAGACCAGCCTGGTCCAGACGCTCTTGGGTCTTTTCCAAGGCTTGCTCCTGAATATCAAAAGCATAGACTTGCTTGGCTAGTTTGGCTAGAAAAAGGGTGTCGTGACCATTTCCCATGGTCGCATCTACTACAATATCGTCCTGAGTTACAACCTCAGCCAAAAAATCATGTGCCATTTCAAGTGGTCTTTTCATTTTCAAACTCCTGTTTTACAGCCTTGCATCCTTGAACACTTCCACGACGTCGCATTTCAGTTTCAATAGCATTTAGCACTTCCCATTTATTGAGGCTCCACATAGGCCCAATCAGCATATCTCTAGGTGCATCTCCTGTGATTCGATGGATGACGATATGCTTGGGAATGATTTCCAGTTGGTCACAGATGACCTTAACATATTCGTCCTGGCTCATCAACTGCAAACGTCCTTCGTGATAATCTCGTTGCATACGTGTATTTGTCATAAGATGGAGCAAATGCAGTTTAATCCCTTGAATATCATTATCGGTGACACAGCGGCGGACATTTTCAATCATCATCTCATGGGTTTCACCAGGAAGTCCATTGATCAAATGAGAAACAATCTCAATTTTTGGATACTTTCTCAAGCGCTTGACCGTTTCCACATATAATTCATAGGAGTGGGCGCGGTTAATCAGGTCAGAGGTTGTTTCATAAGTGGTCTGCAAGCCCAATTCAACCGTCACATGCATGCGCTCCGATAACTCAGCCAAATATTCAATGGTTTCGTCTGGTAGACAGTCTGGGCGCGTTCCGATATTGATTCCTACTACACCTGGCTCATTGATAGCCTGCTCATAGCGCTCCCGAATCACTTCCACCTTTTCATGGGTGTTGGTAAAATTTTGAAAATAAACCAGATACTTCCGGACCTCTGGCCACTTACGGTGCATAAAGTCAATTTCCTTATAAAATTGCTCACGGATAGGCGCGTCCGGTGCTACGATAGCATCTCCAGAACCTGAAACCGTACAAAAAGTACAGCCTCCATGAGCCACAGTCCCATCACGATTGGGACAGTCAAACCCCGCATCAATAGGGACTTTAAAGGTCTTTTCTCCAAATAGTTTTCGATAATAATCATTCAAGGTATTATAAGATTTCATAACTTTCATTATAACAAAAAACATCTACAATCTCAAAAGCCTGACTTTCCTATAAATTCCTCTGTTTCTCGTTTCCATTAGCGATTTTTTATGATACAATATGGGTATGATTTTAATGAAATTAGCATCTATTTTATTATTGATACTGACCTTAGTCGTCTGCATTATCATAACCAAACTTTTTAGATTAAAAAAACTAGGACGAAACTTTGCGGATTTGGCTTTTCCAGTCTTGGTATTTGAGTATTACTTGATTACAGCTAAAACCTTTACCCATAATTTCCTCCCTAGACTAGGCCTAGCCCTCTCTCTCCTAGCCATTATTCTCGTTTTTTTCTTCCTTTTGAAAAAACGTAGCTTTTACTATCCTAAATTCATCAAATTTTTCTGGCGTGCAGGATTCTTATTAACCCTTGTCATGTATATCGAGATGATTGTTGAATTGTTCTTAATGAAATAATTGAATCCCTAAACATTTTCTAGGGATTTTTGCTTTCTCTACAAAATAAGGTAGATAATAACACTATACAATTTTATACAAAGAAAATCCCTTAGAAACTTATATTCCAAGGGATTTATCTTCTATCTAAGACAAGAGTTTCTCTCCACTCTTTAATGATAACGAAAGTATCAAAATTTCTAGTCTTCTTTTTTACCTTTAGTGGCTACTAATCCTGCACTCAAACAGAGTAGAGCTAAACCTGCTGCTACTGTTTCTTGGCTTGTCACACTACCTGTATTTGGTAACTGGGCTTTATTAGTTTGACTAGCTTCACTTGGAGCAATTGGTTTTGTTTCTGCTTTTTCTGACACTTGTGGTTTTGTATCTACCGGCTGTACTGGTTTCGTTGTTTCACCAGCTGTACCGACTTCTATGATGCGATCCTGAGCCATAACTTTATCATAGCTATCCTTTTCAGTTCGCTTACCATTTTCAACCTCGATTAAGTGAACACGGACACCTTGTCTTCCTTCTTGGAGGACTCGAGTTTGACCTACTGGAAGTTTATCGTTCTTTTGTTCCTGAACTTTGAAATCGATTGTTTCTTCTTCAATTACAAGTTCTGGTCTGTTAAGCACAAGATTCTTAACTTCGTCTTCTGGAAGAGAGGTGCCTGGTTTCGTTCCAACTTCTAGGATACGATCTTGAGCAACAACTTTATCATAAGTTTCTTTAAGTTGGCGTTTTCCGTTTTCCACTTCGATCAAGCGAACACGGACGCCTTGTTTTCCTTCTTGAAGAACACGGGTTTCACCTAGATACAACTTATCAGACTTACGTTCCTGAACCTTGAAATCAATGGTTTCTTCTTCGACCACAAGTTCTGGTCTGTTAAGCACAAGATTCTTCACTTCATCTTCTGGAAGGGCGGTGCCTGGTTTCGTTCCAACAAAGACAATGCGGTCTGTTGGTGCCTCTACCACTTCGCGAAGTTTTTCTTCCTTAGTGCCGTCAGGATTAATGCTTGTGAAGATACGTTCCTTACCAACTTTTCCTTCTTGTTCTAAACGAGTTTCACCAAGATACAGTGTTGAATCCTTTTTCTCAACTGTCTTGTAGGCCAAATCGTTTTCAACAAATTCAAGTTTTGGAAGTTCTTCTTGTACAGCAGCAACTGTTTTCTCAGAAACTGGTTTTTCCTTAGTCAAGTGGATACGGTATTCCTTGACTTGTTTTCCATTTTCTGAAACAAGGTGAACGAGTACTGGAAGGCTATCGTCTCCGCTATCTACAACTGTTGAAGCTACTTGATTACTTTCTTCGACTGAGACTTTTGGACGTTGACCTTTATAGGTAATTTGATAATCTTGACGATTTTCAGCGAAATCAGGGAGTTCTTTTCCATCTACAAGAATCTTCGATTGAGTACTTTCTTGAGGCAATTCGCTTGGTGCAAGGAAGGTCATCTCAATCATCGCAACACCGCTCTTATCTGCTTTACGCTCCATACGCCATCTCATGGCTTTGGCTTTGACAGCTTTAAATGTTACGTTTATTTCATCACCAGCTTCAATGTCTTTATCCGCACGATAAGGAACAGCTTCCCAATTTTCTGGGTTGTTGAATGGATGGCCTGATTCGTAGGCTTGGTAGTTTGAATAGTAGGTAGGCACTTCAAAGTCTGGACCGACATAACGTTCCAAAACAAGTTTAGATGGTGCATCTGTACCACTATCTGCAAAGAAGTGAAGTTTGGCTTGCGCAACAGTCCGCTCTACAATCTTACCATTTTCACGGAATATCACACCTGCTGATACTTCTGGATTAGAAGATGGCGTTTTAGACCAGTTTGTCCAACGACGATTTTCAGAGTGATCTCTATCATTGATATAGTCTACACGGTCATGAGAACTGTCGTCAATATCATTAGTTGCTGAAGCAAAGGCCTGGTTACTGTTTTCATCATAGTTAGGGTTATCTGAAAGAGCCTCACCAAGTTTATCTGTCACTCGTACAGTGAACTCTGCAGTAAGATTGCTACCAAGGACACGACCTCGAACAGTAAATTGACCTGCTTTTGTCAGATTTTCTGCTGGAACTTCTTCCCATTCAACTGTCAGGTCTTTTGTTTCGTAGCTGTCTTTACCTGTGAAGTAAACCGGAACCTTAGTTGGCAATTCAAGTGGTTGGCCTAGTTGCAACAAGCGAGCTTGTTTAACTGCAGCAACTGGTTTACGAGAAAGTAAGTCTTTATCCTTAGTGAAGTGCAAACGGTATTCTCCTAAGATGTCGCCATTTTCAGCTTTCGCGATGACACGAACTGGCTCACCTTCACGAACACTTGGAACGACGGTAGCGAGACCATTGTTGCTAACACTTGCTGTGACTGCGGGAACTTTTCCATCTACAGACTCAAGGTAGTAGTCTGTCAAATCAGGGTTGAAGTTTGCTAAGTCTTTGCCGTCAACTTGGATTCTTGTTTGTCCTTGTTTGGCTGCCGCAACTTGTTTCGCAAAGATTTGTACTTCTGTGATAGACGTTCCACGCTTGTTATCTGCTTTGACCATGCGAATGCGAACAGCATAGGTTTCAACTTTATCAAAACTAAAGTGATTCATTTCTCCAGCCTTGAGTTGTTCTGGAGCTTTTAGATTAGTCACTTGTTTCCAATTAGCAGGATCATTAAAGACATGGTTTTCATTACCGACAAAGCTAGGATTCTTAGGAGCTGTTGGAACAGTCTTACCAACATAATACTCTATCACATAAGATTTCGGTGCACCGACTCCATGGTCTTCGTGGAATCCGACACTTAGATTATCAACGGAGCGTTTACTCAAGATACCTGAATCTCCAAACAGAACACCAACCGAAGCTTCTGGATTACTACGATTCCAGTTTGTCCAACGATTGGCTGGTCGGTCATTAAAGGAAATCAATTTATCGTTGACATTTGAAACAGAGTCGGTTGGATTTGAGTCTGAAGCAAAGGCAAGTGGCAATTCTGAACCGGTCCATTGGTCAGAAATGTTTGCACCTTGCTCAGTTTGAGCAGATACGCGAACATGAAGTTTAGTTGTTAATTGAGTACCTTCTAAGCGACCATTAACTGTAAAGACACCTTCCTTAGCGTATTGCTCTGGACGAATCGCATCCCATGCAACCTTAGCTGATGAAACGTGACCATTTGAATCATATGTACGAACGCTTTCTGGTAATTGTGGTGCTTCTGCGATTGGAGTTGTCACACTAACTTCTTCAACTGAAACGATGCCTTCTACAGATACTTTAGCACGCGCTTCCAGGTCAATTCCTTCAACTTTACCTAGCACTTCAAAGCTTTGATAGTGGTCTAGTTTTTCTTTCGGAATAGCCTGCCAAGTGACTTTGTGAGCTTTAGGGAAACCTTTGTCATACTCAACCGTTACTGTTGATGGAAGAGTAGGTTCTTGGTGTAAATCTGTCACTACATTTACAGGACGGATGGATTGCGCAATCTTCTTCTCAGTATTTGCTTGTATAGTGAGATTGATTTGACCTGTAGCACCCTCATATTCAGCTTTCAGAGTAAGTGCTCCTGGTTTATGCAACTCAAGCATTCCTTTTCGGACTGCAACTTCCCCTTCACCACTTGTAGAGAAGGTTACTTTATCAGCTGGTAATACAGCTTGCGTTCCATCTTGATAGTGAGCTCGAACCGACAATTTGACTGTTTGGTCTTCTTTAAGACCATCAGCTTGTTCCACTTGCAAGTTCAAATGGTCAATTTTTGGTGCTTCTTCTAGGAATTGAATTGCATAGGTTTGAAGTGGGCCACCATCTTTAGGCTGAACAAAGATGCTCGCACGCATGCCGTTTGCTGCGCTTGCTTGAAGAACTGTAACATCAGCATTTTCAGCACTTGCTGTGACTTCTGGCAATTGGGCACCATAAGCAAGAGTACGATATTGCATTGGTTGTTGACTAGTAAGGCCTGTTACTGCTTCACCTCCAACAGTAACAGTTGGCACTGCAGGTGCTGCAGCTTTTCCTTCTTCTACTACAAGGGTTGCATGAATAGTTTCTCCAGCTAACTGACCAGTCATTGGAATACGTGATCCAGCTACTGAAAGTTTGGCTTTATCTGCTTCCGCAATCTCCCAGCTATCTACTTCGTACTCTTGTACACTTCCATCTGTTACAAGTATTGACACATATTTATCTACAGTATTCAAGTTTGCTCCTGGAGCAACACGTTTAACTGTTGGTAATTCTTTCGCAATTGCTAGAACCTCGACACGAGCCTCTACCTCACGTCCATTTGCTGTACCTTTAGCAGTCACAACTCCTGCTTGACTAACATCGACTTGAGACCAAGTTACTGGAAGTTTTTCACGACTACCATCGCTGTATACAAAACCTACTGTTTTCGGCATTTTTGGATCTTTACCGATTAATGTACGAACTCTTGCTACTTCTGTCCCCAAAACAGTCTTCTCTTGTCCTTCTTTTTTACCAGTAAAGACAGTTACTTGACTAGATTTCAAGAGATCTGAATGGGCTGTCAGTGTGAATTTACCTGCTTGTTCAGTTGATTTGACAATGGCAACACCTTTACCATTAAATGCTTTACGAATCCAAGAACCATCTGCTTGCGCCTTATAGCGTTCACGGCTGGCTTGTTCCCCGTTATCGACACCGACAAGTTGGCCTTGTCCGTGCAATTGGAAGCGAACCAGATTATTGGCAGTTGGTACTACATTCCCTTGGCTGTCAACAATTTCATAGTAGATATATGTCAAGTCTTTTCCATCTGCTGCAATTGCATGGTCTTCCTTGATAAGACGAACAGCCGCTGGCTTACCAGCAGTCGTAATCTTGTCACGTGCAATTTCTTTACCAGCTTCATCACGAGCAATTGCTTCCAAGGTACCTGGTTGATAAGCAACTTTCCATTCAAGATAAAGTTCATTAGCATTAGCACCTTCTTGGTAAGTGCGTCCATCGCTAGTTTGTTTTTTGTTGAAAGTCTTAAGACCAAGAGATTTTCCATTCAAGAACAATTCTACACTTGCAGCATTAGAATAAGCACGTACAGGGATTTTATTTTCCGCGTCTGCTACATTGTCTATCAACTCTTTGTTTTCCCAGTTCCAGTGAGGAAGAAGGTGAACCATTGGTTTTTTCTTTGCAGAAACCCATTGACTTTGGTAAAGATAAAAGTCGTTTTTTGGAATACCTGCAGTATCTACGATACCAAAATAAGAGCTTTTAACCGGCGTGTTGTTTTGGTTGTGCCATGGAGTTGGTTCACCGATATAGTCCGTACCTGTCCAAATGAATTGACCAGCATAGCCAGCATTGTCACGGTCAAATGTCCATGAAGCAGTTGCCGTTTTACCCCAACCAACACGGTCATTTCCATAATCTGACTGTTCATAGTTACGCCATGACTGATTACTTTGT
Organism: Streptococcus sp. NM; assembly: GCF_003390135.1. GTDB lineage: Bacteria > Bacillota > Bacilli > Lactobacillales > Streptococcaceae > Streptococcus. The sequence goes on along the minus strand of NZ_QUOS01000001.1, from coordinate 337,985 downwards.
ACCCACTCACGCTCTGGGTGAAAGTAACTTCCTCTTGTACGCGTTGCTGAAGATGTTTCTGACCCATAAATCAACCATTTTGGATGCTTAGCTCTAAGGGCTTTGTAATTATCTTCAGAGTAGTTAAATCCAACAGCATCCAGTTCATCAGCAATTTTTTCATGCCCACCGCTACCATTACCGAAACGGAACTTATCTGCTCCCATGGTAACATAACGAGTCTTATCAACACCCTTGATAACTTTGACTAGACGTTTAACAGTAGCTAGAGAATGGGGATCCCCATTTGCTTCACCGATTTCATTTCCGATTGACCACATAAAAACAGCGGGATTATTTTTGTCTCTCTCTACCATAGTACGTAGATCGTAGTCGGACCATTTTTCACCTTTTTTAGCCTCAGGATGGGTAGCATCTTTTTCAAAGAAACGACCATAATCGTAAGGTTTCTTTCCGCCATACCAAGTATCAAAGGCCTCTTCTTGAACAAGTAAGCCAAGTTCAGCTGCAATCTGTAAAGTCTGAGGACTTGCTGGGTTGTGAGTCGTACGAATCGAATTCACTCCCATTTCCTTCATCTGTTTCAGTCTACGGTACTCAGCCTTGTAGTTTTCTTCTGCTCCAAGCGCTCCGTGGTCATGGTGCAAGGAAACTCCATGGAATTTAATGCGTTCACCATTCAAAGAGAAGCCCTCATTTGGAGTCCAGTTATAATATCGGTAACCAAACAGATCTTTCTTAGCATCAACTAATTGACCGTCCCGGTAAACACGTGTAACTAATTCATACAAGGCCGGTTTGTCATTTAAAACCGTCCAGAGTTTTGGTCTTTCAACTTCTAAAATCGCATCAAGACTAGTTACTTCATGTGCTTTCAAGGTACGGCTCTCTGTACGTACTAGACCTGTCACAGCCTGACCACCACGTTCAACGATTTGATATTCTGCTACAAGTTGATGGTCTTTATCGTCTGTATTGACAATTTTGCTGGTCACATGAGTTTCAACCTTGCCATGTTGTTGTTCTTCAAGTTTTGGTGTTAAAATAGTTGTCCCATTTTTCTCAACATGAACCTTATCTGTCACTTGTAAAGTCACATCACGGTAGATACCACTTCCTGAATACCAACGGCTGCTTGGCTGCTTGTTGACTGCATGAACAGCAATTACATTCTCACGTCCATCTTTGTTCAAATAGTTAGTGATGTCATATGAAAATTGGTTATAACCATTTGGGTAATGACCCACTAACTGACCATTGACATAAACTTGAGAATCCATGTAGACGCCATCAAAAGTGAGGCGAACATTTTTCTTGAGATCTTTTTCATCTAGTTTGAAAGTCTTGCGATACCAAGCTTCCCCACCGTTAAGCTGTCCACCTTCATTTTGTGCAGGAGATTCATGATCAAAATCGTTAAAGATACTCCAGTCATGCGGTAAATCTAATTTTTTCCACGTAGATACATCTGCATCCGGTTTAATGGCTTCTTTAGAATTCGCATTGAGTTTAAAGTGCCAATTTTGGTTAAAATTCACTTTTCTGTCTTCAATCATTTGATTGACTTCTTCATTTGTCACAGCTTTAACATCTTCCTTGAGCGGTTTTTCTTGACTTGAAGCTTGTGATTCTATCTTTGGAGCTTTTTCCTCTTTTGGAGTTACTGCTTTATCTTCTTTCTTCTCAGATGAAATAGACTCAGTGGCACTAGATTGTTTTTGTGCTGTACTTTCGACTACATTTTTAGTTTCCAAAGCTTGATCAACCTTTTCTTCTACTATAGGATTTTCCTCTTTAGGTTTCTCAGCAGTACGAGTAATAGGTGTTTCATCCGCATTAACTACAGATTCTCCAGCTATATTTCCTGCGAATAGAACTGCACAAGTTCCAATCATTACTGAGCAAGCTCCTACAGCAAACTTACGAATGCTATAGACTCTTTTACGATTCCAATGGCTTTTTTCCATAAAATCCTCCTTTTAGTAATCGCTTTCATTTTTGTGTAAGCGCATAACTTTTAATAGTCTTTTACCCTTATTTTATTAAATAATATAGGTATTTTCAATACTTTAGCATATAAAATAATATTTTTGATAGTTTTTTCTAAAATTTGTAGAAGAATTAAAAAACTGAATGTAGTTTTAAAAGAAAAAACACTTATTAACCTTTAAATTAAAAGAAGTAAAAAAGTCCCTTTAAAAGGAACTTCTTCTATTTGTAGTTAAAAGTTTCCCCTGCCAGCTTATCAGCTAGCTTTGGAAAGAGAGTATAAAACTTATGGGCTAGGTTCAACAAAACAGGAAGATTAAGTTCTCGTTTGTTTTTTCCTATAATCTTGACAATCTTTTTAGCCACTGCATCTGGTTTCAATAGGAAGCGTTCAACCGACTTGAGATAGGTGCCATCTGGGTCGGCTTGGTCGAAAAATCCTGTGCGGATTGGTCCTGGATTGACAGTCGTTACGTAAATACCATAAGGCATCAGTTCGAGGCGTAAGGCATTTGAAAAACCAATGGCCGCAAACTTGGTAGCAGAGTAGAGACTAGACTTACCAGTAGCGATCAAACCTGCCATGCTAACAATATTGATGATATGGCCTTTTCGACTTTCCTTCATTCGAGCCGCAAGGCGACGAGATAGATTCATCAGGGCAAAGGTATTGACCTCGAACATCTGATGAATATCTTGGTCGGAAATCTGGTCAAATTCCTCAAAAATCCCGTAACCAGCGTTGTTTACCAAAACATCAATCTCGTCATAGCGGAGATGAAGGTCTGCTAGCAGAGTTTCTAAGGCTGAATCATCGGTAATATCGATTTCAATCAATTCTGCATAGGGATGGTTTCCGTAGAGTTGGACTAATTTTTCCTTATTTCGACCAAGTAAGATGAGTTGGTCATTTGGCAAGAGTTTGACCATTTCTTGAGCTAGGCCACCGCTAGCACCTGTAATGAGAATAGTAGGCATACTTATCCTTTCCCAAGCTTTTAGATTTCCACTTCTTCTAAGTCTTTGACCACGTGGACATTTTCAAAGATAGTAGCTGCATCATTCTTAAGCTTGCTGATATCTTTTGAGAGGAAACGGGCACTGATATGGTTGAGCAAGAGACGTTTCGCTCCTGCTTCTGTAGCGACTTGAGCAGCCTGCATATTGGTTGAATGACCATGATTACGAGCAATTTTCTCATCTCCCTTACCATAAGTCGACTCATGGACAAGGACATCCGCATTAATACCTAAGCGTACACTAGCATTGGTTTTGCGAGTATCACCAAGAATGGTAATAATCTTACCTGGACGTGGAGCTGAGATATAGTCAGTTGCCTTGATTTCAGTCCCATCTTCGAGCACAACGTCCTGACCGTTTTTGATTTTTCCAAAAAGAGGGCCAAATGGGACACCAGCTGCCTTGAGCTTTTCAGCATTTAAGGTACCTTCTAGGTCCTTTTGCATGACACGATAGCCAACGCAGAAAATAGTGTGGTCCAACTCCTCTGCATACACTGTGAATTTATCGGTCTCAAGGATTTTTCCTAAAGAATCTTGGTCAAACTCATGAAAATGAATGCGGTAAGGCAGGCGAGAACCCGACACACGAAGACTGGTTAAGATAAATGACTTAATCCCTTGAGGTCCATAGATTTCCAAATCCGTCTGCTCTTCATTAGCCTGAAAGGCTCGACTAGAAAGGAAACCTGGTAAGCCAAAAATGTGGTCTCCATGCAGGTGGGTGATAAAAATTTTGCTGACCTTACGTGGTCGAATTGTGGTTTCCAGAATGCGATTTTGCGTTCCTTCTCCACAGTCAAATAGCCAGACTTCGTTAATCTCATCCAATAATTTCAGAGCGAGACTTGAAACGTTGCGGGCTTTAGAGGGCTGACCAGCCCCCGTTCCTAAAAATTGAATATCCATTCGATACTTTCTAATTAATCAATATATAACATGGCTGTGCGGTTTTCCGATCGGAAATAGCGCTTGCCAGAAAAAGCTGTGGCTTCTTGTAATAACTCCTCTTGGCTGTAGCCTTTGAGACGCTTACGACCGTCAGCCAAGCTTTCCAAATCTGTCAAAGCTGTAAGATTTTCCACGCTAACAACTTCCTCGTCCTCGACAGCCTTCATGTAAATCTTGCCAGACTCCTCAAAGACTAGCTGATGGGGAAAAATTTGTGCAATTTCAAAAAGTAAGTCATCCGAAATCTTCTCTTCATTCTCAGAGAAAATTCGACCAAGACCCTCACTCTCATAGCAAAAACCAAAGGATTTACCAGACAGATTAAGACGAATAAAAGGCTTGTTTTCGAGTGTGAAACTCAGCTCAGTATTGTAAAGATTCAGTTCCTGACTGAGTTCCGCAAAATAATCCGTCGCTGCCTCAGGACTCTTTTTTTGGTAAAGTTCTGCAAAGTAAGCATTGACCACGCTGGGCGGAGGTGTGATAAGTGCCAACTGCTCCTGCTCTGTCTTGCCAGCTAGAAGCTGATCCAGATAGACCTTGTCCAGACTTGTATAGCCCCCATATTTTAGAGCCAAGGTTTTGATATCAGTCATAAAATTCTTCTAACCTCCATTTGTTTTTCTCAGAAATGTAGCCTGTAATGACTTCGCCATCCTCTTGATAGTCACGTTCTTCCAGAATCGCAACACTTTCCAAATCATGAATCTTGTAGGATTTAGAGAAGGGCACACGCAGGGTAAAGGATTCAAAAATATCCTTGATTTTCTCTAAAAATAGAGCTTGCAACTTCTCACGACTATCCTCAGATTTGGCAGAAATAAGAGCGTATGGCGTTTGGGTCGGCATGAAATCCTCCACCAAATCCGCTTTATTATAAAGTGTCAGGCGAGGAATGTCTTCCATATCCAAGTCCTTCATGATGGACAGGACCGTTTTTTCATGCTCTTCGTGGTAAGGGTTGCTGGCATCGATAACATGAACCAGAAGGTCTACATGCTTGCTTTCCTCCAAGGTTGACTTAAAACTGGACACTAACTCTGTCGGCAAGTCTTGGATAAATCCAACGGTATCGGTCAAGGTCACTTGGAGATTCCCCCCTAGATGAATACTCTTAGTCGTCGCATCCAGGGTCGCAAAAAGCTCGTCAGCCTCATACTGGGTCTTACTGGTTAAGGTGTTCATGATAGTTGACTTCCCAGCATTGGTGTAACCAATCAAACCAATCTTGAAGGTGCTTGACTCCAAACGTTTTTCTCTGACAGTCGCCCGATTTTTCTCAACCACCTTGAGCTGGCGCTCGATATCCGTGATTTGGTTGCGAACACTACGACGGTTCAGCTCCAGCTGGCTTTCACCAGGTCCACGGGAACCAATTCCCCCTGCCTGACGACTGAGCATAATCCCCTGACCAACCAAGCGAGGCAAGAGATATTTGAGTTGTGCTAGGTGGACTTGGAGCTTCCCTTCATGGCTTCGAGCTCGCATGGCAAAGATATCCAAAATCAACTGCATACGGTCAATGACCTTAACCCCCAGAACTTCCTCTAGATTAACATTTTGCCTTGGTGTCAAACGGTTGTTGACGATGACAGTGGTAATTTCTTCTGCATCCACCATGAGCGCAATTGCTTCTAACTTACCAGAGCCGACGAAGGTCTTGGAATCATATTTTTCACGTTTTTGTCTGTAACTATCTACAACGACTGCCCCAGCTGTCTTAGCCAGACTGGCCAATTCTTCCATAGAGAGATCAAAATTGTCCATGCCCTGCAATTCTACACCAATGAGCAGGACCCGTTCCTCTTTTTTCTCCGTTTCAATCATCTAAAAACTCCTCTATCTGGCTTAAAATTCGGTCTTGCACACCAGTTTCTCCAATCTGATAAAAGGTGACCTGCATGCGATTACGGAACCAGGTCAACTGACGCTTGGCAAAACGACGAGTCGCCTGTTTGAGACTCTCACTAGCTTCCTCCAAGGTTTGCTCTCCACGGAAATAAGGAAAGAGTTCCTTGTAGCCAATTCCTTTAGCAGCCTGCACATCAGGGTAATGGTCAAAAAGCCACTTAGCTTCATCCAAAAGCCCAGCCTCAAACATTAGATCTACTCGGCGATTGATACGCTCATAAAGCTGACTGCGCTCATCGTCCAAGCAGATAATCAGCGGTTCATACAAGGTCTCTTGATTTTCCAAATCCTGACCAAAATGGGCAATTTCCAAGGCACGCATAGCACGACGACGATTAAACTGGGGAATCTCAAGGCCAGCTTGCTCCACAAGATAGGCTAGTTCCTCATCTGTATAGGGCTCTAAACTAGCCCGATAGGCCAAAATTTCCTCATGGGGAGTCTCCCCACCTAAATGGTAGCCTTCTAACAAGCTCTGGATATACAGTCCAGTCCCACCAGCGATAATGGCTAGCTTGCTACGACTGTGAATATCCTCAATAGCCATCTTAGCTTCTGAAACAAAATCAAAAGCCGAGTAAGACTCGGTTACCTCTCTAACATCGATTAAATGATGGGGAACAGCTGCCTGCTCTTCTGGACTAACCTTAGCCGTCCCAATATCTAGACCTCGGTAAACCTGCTGGCTATCGCCACTAACAACTTCGCCATTAAAACGCTTTGCAACTTCAATGGCTAGAGCTGTCTTTCCAACTGCAGTCGGTCCAACAATCACAATTATTTTTGTTTTCATCTTTTTTCCTTGAAAAATTCCCATTTTTTCGTTACTATTATTATAACACAAAAAGGTCAGTCAGAAAAATGTGACCTCTTGAGGAGGCTGGCTGATTGAGAATTTAAAGGAGGAAGACTCATGGCTAAAGGATTCGCTAAAGGTCTTGTAACAGGTGTCGCAGGAACTGTCGCTGCAGTTGCAGGTGCAGTATACGCATTCAAAAAGAAAGTGATTGAACCAGAAGAGCAAAAAGCAGCTTTCATCGAAGAAAATCGTAAAAAAGCAGCTCGCCGCCGCGTATCACGTTAAGAAACAAAAGAAGTTGGGATTCATTATCTCAACTTCTTTTTCTATTCTTTTAAATAGCTAGGTCAAACTTCAACTGCGGCTTGACAGGGTCATAATCCACCAACTCAAAATCCTCTGCTTTAATATCAAAGAAATTGGTCTTATCTGGCACATTTAAAACCAAACGTGGTTGGCAGTTTGATGGCTCACGACGGAGCAATTCCTGAGCTTGTTCAAATTGATTGTCATAGATATGGAGGTTGTTGATAAAGTAGAAGAACTTCCCTACCTTCCAGCCAAAATGCTTAGCAATCATCATTTGAAGAGCCACATACTGCATAGCATTGATGTGGTGAGCCACCAACATGTCATTCGAACGCTGGGTCAATGTCGCATCCAGATAGATTTCTCCATCTACACGGCGGACATCAAACATGGTCTGAAAGGCACATGGGAGGAGGCCGTCCGTCTCCTCAAAAGCTTGGTAATCCCAGAGCGAAATGATATTGCGACGGTTCCAAGGATTGGCTTCCAACTGTTTGAGAAGCTTATTGATGATGTCGTGTTTCTTAACGACCGCCCCGTAACGTTCACCAATGGTTCCCGTATCTCCCACTTCCCAGTCATTCCAGTAGTGAACATTGTACTTGTCATTGAGCACATCTAGGCTATTGGACTGGTCTTGGTAAATCCAGAGCACTTCTTTGATGGCGGATTTGATGGCAATAGGACGCAAAGTTGTGATGGGGAATTCCCCCTTGGCCAAGTCATACTCGGCAAAGGCACCCGTTACATACTTGGAGTTGGCAACAGTCCCATCCTTGTACTTGGGACGAGCCTGCTCAGAAAAGACACCGTCTTTGAGGATTCGTTCAATATTTTCTTTAAAAATCGTATCTGCTTTTGTCATTTACTCTCACCTCATTTATTGTCCTAACTAGTATAGCATAAAAAAAGAAAGGAGGAAAATCACTCGCTTTTGGAAAGCAATTTTCTCCTTTTTCAATTTTATTGTAAAACAAGTGACGCTGCTCCGATAACTCCAGCGTCATTTCCTAGAGTTGCAAGAGCTAGTTTAGTAGTTGTGCGTACTTGTGGGAAAGTATTTTCATCGTAGACTTTTTGAACACCTTGTAGAAGGAATTCTCCCGCAGCTGACACACCACCACCGATGACGATTGTTGAAGGGTTTAGGATTGAACCAATGTTAGCACAAGCGATTCCCAAATAACGTGAGAAGTTACGGTAAACGATCAAAGCAAGGTCGTCTCCTTCTTTTGCCAAATCAAAGACAGTCTTAGCGGTTACTTCTTCTCCATTATCAATCAAGCGTTTCAAGGCTGCATCGCCTTCGTATTCATCGGCATAACGACGAGTCAAGTTGACAATCCCTGTTGCAGAAGCGACTGTCTCAAGACAGCCTTTCTTACCACAGGTACATGCGATTGGTTGGTCAAAGTCAACAGTAATGTGGCCAAGCTCACCTGCTGCACCAGCAACACCGTGAAGCAATTTACCTTCTGCAACGATACCTCCACCAACGCCTGTACCGAGTGTCATAAAGACAACATCTGGTTGATTATCTCCAGCACCCATCCAACGTTCACCAAGAGCAGCTACGTTAGCATCATTATCGATGAAGAATGGAATGCCCAAGGATTTCTCAATTTTTTCTTTAATTGGCTGAAGGGTTTTCCAGTTGAGGTTGTAGGCACCGATAACAGTCCCTTTTTCACGGTCAACCACACCTGGTGATCCCATTCCGATACCTTGGAAGTCTGCTGCTGCCAATCCAAGCAAGTCCAAACGATGTTGAATAGACTCAATCATATCATCTACGATATGACTTCCCTCATCCAAAATGTTGGTCTTGATAGACCATTTTTCTTGGATTTCTCCTGCTGTTGTCAAGATTGCAAATTTGATAGAAGTTCCACCAAGGTCAATCCCAATAATCTTTTGACTCATCATATTCTCCTTTTTCATTATGAATTAATTGAAAATGCTTACAGTACTAGTATAACAAATTTTAGTTTCTTATGCAAAGGTTTGCAGGCTACAAGCCAATATAAAACATCTCATTTGCTTCACTATTTGTAAAAATTAGTCACCTAGATGTTGAATGGCATAGTTTGCTTCTTCTTTTGTAAATTTTCCAATCCAAGAAGAAGTTAGCCACTCATAAATCTCTGTCTTTGATAAATGTTTATTCTTTCGGTATTCTCTTGCTTTAATTAAGGCATTTGCTTTGTAATCTGCATTCAAGTGATCGATGGCATACTGCGCTGCTGAACTTGAAAAACCAGTCCACGTTAATTGGTCATAGAGATCTTTTTTTGACATATGTAAAACCGAATTATAGCTTTTCGCTTTATTTAAAGCAGCATTGTACTGCTTCCCATCTAGTTTTGGTTGCCGCACACCATCGTATCCTACATAGTGACGACCACCATCTACCCATTTGTCCTTAGCCATTTTACCGTCTGATTCAACATAGTAACGGCCACCATCTACCCATTCATTCTTGGCCATCTTTCCATCTGATTTGAAATAATAATTTCCTACCCATTTATTGCGAGCTTGGCTTCCTTCTGATGGTAGATTAAGTTTTTGAATTGCATAGTTTGCTTCTTCTTTTGTAAATTTTCCAATCCAAGAAGAAGTTAGCCTCTCATAAATCTCTGTCTTTGATAAATGGTTATTCTTTCGGTATTCTCTTGCTTTAATTAAGGCATTTGCTTTGTAATCTGCATTCAAGTGATCGATGGCATACTGCGCTGCTGAACTTGAAAAACCAGTCCACGTTAATTGGTCATAGAGATCTTTTTTTGACATATGTAAAACCGAATTATAGCTTTTCGCTTTATTTAAAGCAGCATTGTACTGCTTCCCATCTAGTTTTGGTTGCCGCACACCATCGTACCCTACATAGTGACGGCCACCATCTACCCATTCATTCTTGGCCATCTTGCCTTCAGAATCAACATAGTAACGGCCACCATCTACCCATTCATTCTTGGCCATCTTTCCATCTGATTTGAGGTAATAATTTCCTACCCATTTATTGCGAGCAGAGCTTCCTTCTGCTGTTAGATAATAATATGAACCATAGTTTTTATCATAAATCCAGTCACTTTTAACCTTTTTTCCATCAGAATCAACATAATAACGACCACCATCTACCCATTCATTTTTAGCTCTCTTCCCATCTGATTTGAGGTAGTAATTTCCTACCCAGCCAGACTGAACTTTAGATTGTGATTTATCCTGTTTAGAAGTTGTTTCTTTAGCTTTTTCAGTCGGTTTTGGTGCCGGTGTTTTTGGTTTATCAGCAGATTTTTGTGCTGGTGTTTTCGGTTTCTCAGCTGGTTTTTGAGCCGGCGTTTTCGGTTTCTCAGCTGGTTTTGGTGCCGGCTTCGGCGCTGGTTTCGGTGCCGGCTTAGGCACGGGTTTTGATGCCGGCTTCGGCGAGGGTTTCTGTACTGGCTTCGGCGAGGGTTTTGGTGCTGGCTTCGGCGAGGGTTTCTGTACTGGCTTCGGCGCGGGTTTTGGTGCTGGCTTCGGCGCAGGTTTTGGTGCGGGTTTTGGTGCCGGCTTCGGCGCAGGTTTTGGTGCGGGTTTTGTATTCTCTTTTACAATTTTACCATTTTTAGACGCATCTTTTTCTTGAGCAGATACTTTCTGAGATGAGAAAGGCAACATCCCCATTGTATCTGAAAGAGAAACAAGTGCAAGTGTAGTTGCTGCTAAACTTGTAACCAAAATTTTTTTGATCTTCTCATAAAAATCTCCTTTTCTTATGATTTACACTTATAGTATACCATATCCTTAATCTTTTTTATATTAAAATAACAACTATTTATGAAAGCCCTATTTTAAAATGAAGTGCAACACAAAAGACATGTTCATCTGATATTACCTATTATCCTATTTTTTAATTTCTTATTTAACCCATTTACCTGAACCATCTACACGATAACCATCCGGTGTACGTTCATTCACAGCCATTTTACCGTTTGATTTAAGATAGTAATTGCCTACCCAAGTGTTACGAGCGTAACTGCCTTCTGATGTCAAGTAGTAATATGATTTGTAGTTACTATCATATATCCACTCACCTTTAGCCATCTTACCATCTGATTTGAGATAATAATTACCTGACCAAGTATTACGAGCGTAACTGCCTTCTGATGTCAAGTAGTAGTATGATTTGTAGCTACTATCGTAGACCCACTCACCTTTAGCCATCTTACCATTTGATTTAAGGTAGTAAGCTCCTTGCCATGCATTTTTTGCATAAGAACCATCTGATTTCAAATAATACCAAGCTTGATAAGAAGAGTCATAAATCCATTCGCTCTGTGCCATTTTACCATCCGCTTTCAGATAATAGCTTCCCTGCCAAGCATTTTTCACTGGATTTCCATTTCCATCAAAGTAATACCATGCACCATCCTGCTTAACCCAGCCACTTGTTGTTGCTGAACTTGTATTGTTTTGAGCCGAAGTTGATTGCTTTGCTTTGAAAGCACCTTTTGGGGCATTTTTCAATTCACACGCCACACCATCATGATCACGGTCTAACTTGGCAGAATAACCAGGTTCTCCCTCATGAATATCCGCATATCCATTCGCCCAAGCTTCCTTACAGCTAGAAAAATGAATGTTTTCTTCCGCTAACACAGGCTGTGAAAACAAGGCTAAAACTGGCAAGGTAGCCAGACTCATTTTAAAAAATAGACGTTTGTTCATTTCTTTCTCCCATAATTATAATATCGTTTTTAATGTTGTTTTATCAAACTTATTTCAGCAATTCAAGAAAACTTCTAGTTATTGCTGCAAACTCTTTTGGTTTGGCTCTATTCAAGACATGAGGACCGTCAGGGATAATCTGGAACTGGGAATTTGGCATCAGTTCTTGAATAGCTTTCATTGAACTGAGATTAGGCTTATCTTGACTACCACAAATTAACAAAGTTGGATAGGGACAATTCTTTGCAATCTCTCTTAAATCAAGTGTTTTTAATTCCTCAGAAACTCCAACCAAAAGCGATTTATCTGCTCCCTGTTTCTCAAATGTCCTTTTGGGGAGTAGTTTAAATATCAGCAACTGAATGTAAAAAGGGATATTGCCAGCTAGTTTCAATGGACAGCCTGACAAAACCAAGGCCTGAAGATTTGGCAAATCGTAACTTGACAGCTCTAATGCAAGTGCAGCTCCTAAGGACAAACCGATTAGGACAAAAGGTTCTGTCTCCTCTGACAAGTGCTGATAAATGCGCTCCTTAGCTTCTTGATAGGTAGCAACTCCGGAAGGAAATAACTCTAGGGCTTCAGAAGGATAATCTACAAGCAACTCTTGCACTTCTTTCCAACTATCTGCTGACTGACCTAGGCCATGTAAAAATATTAATTTCATTTAGTTCTCCCTTACTGACAGCTCATACAAGCCCCTGACTGCATTACAGCCATAGATAGCTTCTGCTTGGGCAAAATCTGCCAAGGTCAAGACTTTCTCTTCTATCTGTCCTGTTTCCAGCAAATGCTGACGGTAAATGCCTGGTAAGATTCCAAGTCGGACTGGCGGTGTATAGAGTTTCCCATCGATTTTCAGAACCAAATTTCCGATAGAGGTTTCAAGAAGTTCTCCAGACTTATTGTGGTAAATGATCTCTTGCTCCCCTAGGTTCAAATGCGGTCGGTGAGTCGTTTTGAAGTAGGTAAAAGCTTGTTGCAAATTGGCTTCCTGAGGGCAGAGTTGGGCCTGACAAAAGCTTGTACTAAGGGGTGTTAATACTTGGCGATCGACTTCTATCTCTCCAGACTTGCTGAGAGAAATACGCAAGCGGTAATCTTGATTAGCATCACAAGCCTGACACTCTGCTTCAATCTTTTGTCTCAAAATTTCTGGGTCAAAAGGAAAAGCAAAATATCGACTTACCTTTCTCAGTCTTTCTATATGTTGCTCTTCAAACAGCAGTTGTTTTTGGCTGATTTTCCCTGTAGTAATCAGTTGGAAACGAGCTTCTTTACGATAGAGAACAGCTGCCTTTTGATGAACTTCACGGTATTCAGACTCCCAGGTGCTATCCCATGTAATTCCTCCGCCAACTCCATAGATGGCTTTCCCTTGATACAGTTGAATAGTTCGGATAGCAACATTAAAAATCCGGCGCCCACTTGGAAGCAGGAGACCAACGGTTCCACAGTAGACTCCACGCGGTTGTGGCTCCAAGTCCTTAATGATTTCCATAGTTGCAATTTTGGGTGCACCCGTTATGGATCCGCAAGGAAAGAGAGAACGGAAGATTTCAACAAGGTCAACATCCTCTCGCAACTGACTCTTGATGGTTGAAGTCATCTGCCAAACAGTTGAATACTGTTCCACTTGGCAGAGACGCTCCACATGCTCACTCCCCACCTCAGAAATACGGTTCATATCATTGCGTAAGAGGTCCACAATCATCATATTTTCAGAGCGATTTTTAGGATCCTGCTCCAACCAACTAGCCTGTTCAAGATCTTCTTGGTCAGTCACTCCACGCTGAGTCGTTCCCTTCATTGGTCGTGTAGTCAATTCACGGCCATTTTGCTCAAAAAAGAGTTCTGGACTCATGGAAATCACTGCCATCTCATCGTGTTCCACATAGGCATTGTAGCCTGCCTCCTGCTCTACCACCATACGATTGTAGATGGCAAAAGGATTGGCACTTAAATCCTGCTTGAGTTGGACGGTATAGTTGACCTGATAGGTGTCCCCCTGCCGCAAATGATGGTGAATCTGGGCAATAGCCTTTTCATAATCCTCTGCAGACGTTACTTCCTGCCAGTTTGAAGGCAAATCAACCTCTTCATAAGTCAGAGGAATAGGGGATGTTTCTACCCTATCGTGAACTGTAAAATATAGTAGGTACTCTCCCAGTAAGGGAGCCTTGTGAACTGCTAATTTCTCTTCAAAAGCAGGTGCAGCCTCATAGCTGACATAACCCACCACATAATAGCCTTGCTCTTGGTAGCTTTCCACTTGTGCCAGCAAATCTGCCACTTCTGCTAAATCTCTCGTTTTTAACTCTTTAATAGGCTGGGTAAAGGTGTATCTCTCCCCCAAAGCCCTAAAATCAATCACTGTTTTTCTATGCATATTTCAAGTATAGCATAAAAAGGCAGATTCAGACAAAGCTGATCTACCTTTTTATTATTTTCTTACTATTGATTATGCTTTAGTGAATAAATCACCAGCAAATCCATCTGATTTTTGCAAGAGTTGTTTGTAAACCTTCCATTTAAGATCTACAGTATTCTTGAAATCATTACCTTGAAGGTCTTTTTCGACCGCTGCATCAAATAAGGTCTGAAGTTGTGCGTAAGTTGAAATCTTTTGACCATCGATTTCAATTTCAACAAAACCTCTTTGGGCTTTTTCGTGTACTTCATGATACCATGCTTTCTTCCATGCTTCTAAGCTTTGGAATTTGCCGTTAGAAACTTTATTAATAATAAAGTCATCACCAAGACCTACATTACCAGCAGCTTTAGATTCTTGCTTGTATTTGTTTGATGCATAACCTAAGAACCCGTCTAGGTAACCGAAGTAACCCCACATACGGAAGGTATTATGTTTGAATGAGATTGAACCAACCGCACTCTTACTTGTATTACCACCATAAATACCTGTCATCATATTTACTACAGTATAAGCAGAATCAAATCCTTCAGTACGGTAATGACCATTTCCTGGTAATCCATGTTTCGTTGCAAAGTTTCCATCAACCAGTTGATCAATACTTGTCAGCTTCGTATTCTTTTCGTCATCATTCAAATCACGAACTAAATCCCATTGGTGTGGTTCACCAACTAAGCCATTGCGATCCGCTTTTTCGCGATATTTCTTATCGATCTTCTTGAACCACTTATCGTTTGTCCCAGTATTTTTCTTGATGACAGACTCAGCTTCTAAGTAATCAAGCATCATCATGGATTCATTGTAATTCTTCATGTAGTGATCGATTTTCTCACGACTATTTAACACATTTGGATTATAGTTGTAAATTTGATTTCCATCATTTTGACGTTCGTAAGCCATGTTTAATCCTAAGGCACCATATTCACCATTTGGATTTGAAACTGATGGTGATTGCAACATACCTTGAGCAAAGGCTTCAACGTCTGTTCCTTCACGGTGACGCCATGTTCCTAAGTAGGCCATACGGTCATTGATGTGAGTTGTTTCGTGAGTGAATGCAGATGTACCAAAATCACTAATCATGCTAGAGATGATGTAATATACGGCCTCTTGTGGTTGTGGATTTTGGAAGATATAAGCGTATGCACCCATTCCATTGTATCCGTGCCACTTATCAGTCGGACCATAGAATTCACGAATTGGAGCAAAATCGCCTTTCTTCGTATGTCCCATACGGTCAACCCATCCCAAACCTGGTACATCATGGTTATCCCAAATTGCAGATGGTACCATATTTTCACTCTTAAGAAGATTATTTCGTACATTATCAGCAGCAAGTCTTGACCAGAAGTCTAAATAATTGATTTGTTCTTGCGCACGTAAATCAACCTGCTTCTTGAACGCTTCACGTTCTTCTGCTGTGTTCTTACCATATTTCTCAAATGAACTAAAGGCAATGGTATTATAGGTCGTAATTAAGATCATATGCGCTTTCTTCAAATTCAGAAGTGGTAAAATATAACGTCCGTGATGCCCATTATTAATTACTTCATATAATTTATGTTTCTTATTAGCGAAATCTGGATTTGATGATTGTTTCTCAACAACATAAGCGTTATCTGCAATGTTATTCTTGAACCAAGTATTCATATCTGTTTCACTAGTGAATAATTCCATGTTGTACTTCAGGAATTCGTGTAAGTTAGCTTTACCAGTAGCACTTGCAAGAGCTCTGTTAAATGCATCATGTGATTGATCACCTTTTAGGTTGTTACCATTTGAAGCGAAGCTGATTAATCTATCAAGTACGTTAACGTTCTTACCGTAGAAATCCGGTTTGAAGGTCATCATATTTTTGATATTTAATCCGTCAAATTTAATTCCATAGTATTGGTTTAAATAAGCCAGAGCTAACATGATTTTAGCTTTGTTATCTTCAACTTTTTTAATCAATGCACGTTTAGCTGCTTCGTCCGTATTTAATTGATGGTCTTCATTTTCAACTAAAGCTTTAACTAAAGCATCAAGATTATCTTTTACTTCTTTGAAGCTTTCTTCCATGTATAACATCTTAGGATTGTTATTAATCTTACGAACTTCATCTGAATCAAGTTCAACAGAAGCTAATTTAGCTTTGATATCGCTGATCAATTGTGTCCTATCTTTAACAACCATATTTGGTGTATAGACAATATCACCTAATCCTTCAATACTATATTCACGAACTTGTTGAACCTTAGATTCTTTTTGTGTAATAGCTTTAATTTCTTTCGTCTTATCAGCGTAATGAATCATAATATGGTCAGCATCTGATAAGTCGGTCACAAATTGTCCATCTTTCATACCTGTAACAGATAAAACTTCAGTAGTTAGTAATTTAGAATCTGCAGGAATCTTGTTCCCTTGGTTGACAATCCATTCTTTATTGTAGAATGGTTGAAGTTTTTCGATGTTACGATAAGCAAGTTCGCGAGATACGTCATAATCTTGAGTATCTTTATAAGTATCTGTTTTTGGTTTTACGTTATTAAGTGCATCTTCAACAAGAGGTTTAATTTCAAACTTATCAGCTGTAATTCCGAATGATTCTATTTTTTTATTTGCATCTTCTAGGCTGATTTCTTGGATTCGATTACTACGAGAACCGTTAAATGAGTGAGAACCTTCACTCACATCTTTAACAACGTAGTTTCTTTCAATCCAGTTTTTTGTGTAATATCCACCTTCTGCTTCTAAATCTCTAGAACCGTAGAATTCTTCACCGTTTTTGACTTTCATCATTGAAACTGTGTCAGCAACACGCCCCCATGTCCAGTTTTTACTAATGAAACCACCTACCTCAACAGGGTTCTTCACATCAATAGTTCCTTTAGTAACAGCGTTACGAACAGAAGCGTATTTATCAATACCATTAGGATCAGAACCATTATCTGTTCTAGCAACAAGACCACCAACACGTGCTCTATCTGCAACAATATCAGCATCTACGTATGCATGTTTAATATTACCACGCCAAAGTTCTCCGGCGATACCACCAAGATCCCAACCTTTATTACCGACACCTGTTAGTTTACCGATGAAAGCAACATTTTTAAGAAGTCCACCAGTATCTCCTTTATTTACGATACCAGCAATACCATCTTTACCAAGGATACTACCAGTTACCTTAACATTTTCAACTGTGGCATTTTTAATTACTCTTGATAGTGCGGAAATATTTTCAATCCAAGGCATATTAATATTAACATTACCTAAGTTAATGTTTTTAACTGTACCGCCTTCAACGTTATCGAATAACTGACGAGCCATATTATGAATGGTATATTGTTTACCGTCAACACTTGTTAAAGTTCCGCTAAATTTACCAGGTACATATTGTTTATTCGGAGTTGGTACATTTGCTGCATTCAAATCTGCACCAAGTTTAAAGGTACCACTTGGATTAGCTTTCATAGCCGTTACTAGGTCGTTAAAGCTATAATATACATCACCATCGTGTGCTTTTTGTTTTTCAAAGTAATGGACATACTCTTCGCTAAGTGTGTTGTCAGAATTCCGTTGAATCAAATCAGGTGCTTTGGCAGTGACTTTGTATAAAGTTTTTCCGTCTTTTTCTACTTCTTCAATCTTGTCAACAGCCAGTCTTGTTATTTTATTGTCATGAGTGGTCACTCGTAAATAAAGCGGAGCAAGATCAGTTGGTTTTTCTGTCAGCAAACTAGTATCTGTTTCATTACCGTCAGCATCCACACTCATCAAGCTTGTTTCTTTGATGTTTTTGATTTCAACTTTTTTGAGGTCAATTCTTAGCGGTTCTTCTTTAAGAACTTCTTCCTCATCACCCTCACCACGGTCATAAACCATCTTAGTTTCAAGTTTATAATCCTTGTAGTACTGCAAATCTGTCAAGGTCGTTGTCAAGTCGTCTGGTGAAACATTCAAAGTTTTAACAATTTCATCACCCTTTTTCAGAGTTAGAGTGATAGATTTAATGGCTGCTTTACTTGGATTTTCCAAATTATAACGAATTTGAGATGATCGTTTCAAATCATTAACATCAACAAGTGACAAACTTAAGATTGGTTTTTCAAAGTTTTTAGTTCCTAATTTGACGATACGATCTTGGTCTAACTCCAGAACCTGTTCCACAATTTTAGGTGCTTCTTCAGTTTTTAAACCTTTGAGAGTTTTGTAAGTCTTGGTAACTTTTTTCTGCCCATCTTTTCCTTCTTGGACAGTAACTCTTTCACCCTTTTTCAGTTGGTCATCTTCTTTAAGAACTTCCTTAAATGGAATCTTTTCAAGACTTTCTTCCACCAGAGTTCCTTCAATTGGTTTTGTCCCACGGCTTATTTTTTTAGTGACTGGTTCTTTGACAACAGTAGTTGTTGTATTTAAAACTTGGTCAGTCTCAACACCTTCGAGAGTCTTATAAGTCGTTTTGGTAATTTTACTGC
Organism: Streptococcus sp. NM; assembly: GCF_003390135.1. Lineage (GTDB taxonomy): Bacteria > Bacillota > Bacilli > Lactobacillales > Streptococcaceae > Streptococcus. The sequence continues at coordinate 319,412 of NZ_QUOS01000001.1, read as the reverse complement.
CCTTTTCTCCATCTTGAACTACAGTTTCTTCATCCGTATATTTGGTTGGATCCTCGATAATTTCTGTCTTATAGTCAATCTCAGTAGTAGTTTCTTTCGTAACCGCTCCCTCAGTTACTTTGTACTCAGGTAACTGTTCTTGTATAAGGGCTTGACCTGCTTTACCTTCCTCTTGTGTACCTTTTACTTCTACTTGGGCTTCTGGTAATTTTGGCTGTGTCAGAGCTTGACCTGCTTTACCTTCTTCTTGAGTGCCCTTCGTTTCAACTGGAGCCTCTGGCAATTCGGGTTGTGTTAGAGATTGTCCTTCTTTGCCTGCCTCTTGGGTTCCTTTTGCTTCAACTGGAGCCTCTGGTAGTTCTGGTTGTGTTAGAGCTTGACCTTCTTTGCCTGCCTCTTGGGTTCCTTTTGCTTCAACTGGAGCCTCTGGTAAGGTTGGTTGCGTTAAGGCTTGACCTTCTTTGCCTGCCTCTTGCGTTCCTTTAGCTACCTGATGCGTTGGTTCAGCTTGTGGTACTGGAGTTGGGGCAGGTTGCTCTTCTTTCTTAGTTCCGACTGCAATGACTTGCGAAACAGGATTTTGAACCACTTGGTCTTCGATGACTTCTCTAACTTCTTGACCATTAACCATCGATACTTTGGTTACAATGCGACGCTGACCATTTACTCCAGCTGTGACGATACGAGTCTGTCCTTCTGCTAGATTGGTATCTGGGCTTGTGACTGTTTCAAAAGGAATATCTACCAAGCTCTCTTCCAGTCTTGACTGAGGTTTCTCAGAAACTGGTTTTTCTTGAACTACTTCTGTCTTATCAATTTCATTTGCACTTTGCTTTTCTACTGGCAACTGAGGCTTCTCAGCTGAAGCTGGCCTTGATGGATGGAGTTCTGCTTCCTTGAAGTATCCAATGTATTCATAGCCATCAATGTGGATAATCCCTTCAGCCAAACCTTCATGTGTAGAAGCCGAAATAGTTTGGTTATAAGAAAGCAATTCTTTATTTTCAAACGCAAATGTGGTGAAAGGAACAAAGTTGCTTGCACCAATCGAACTAATTAATAAGACACCAAGCACCTTACCACGATGTTTTTTAGAGATTAATAAAACAGCCAAAGAAGCCGTAGCCAACCCTATACCAGCCAAGGCTAATTCTTTACTCCCTGTATAAGGAAGTTCTTGGTAGGTACTAGCATTCTTTCGATACACTGCATAGATAATATCATCCTCTTGAAACTCCGAAGGGACTTCATGGTGAATTAAGGCTTTTTCAGACTCGGTCAATTCCTGCTCCGCCAAATAACGGTAATGAACGCTATGAGCTCCACCAACTTCATTGGCTTGTACCTTATCTACTGAAAGGGCACTTGCACCAAAAAGGAAGGCCCCGATGGCTACAGGACCAACCCCAACAGTTAACTTGCGAATGGAATATTTAGTAATTTTTTCAAGTTGTTGTTTTGTTTTTCTCATTCTTATGACTTTCTAATAGAATCTTGCGGATAGTGCGCACGCGCACCTCCAATTAATTTTGGACGACTAGCAAGAGCCGTTACATGGGCATGCCCAATTTCTCTCAAAAGAGGGCGAATCGGAACCTGAACATGCTTGACATGCATGCCAATTGCAGTGTCTCCGATATCCAATCCAGCATGAGCCTTGATAAATTCAACCTCAACTGGATCTTGCATAAACTTGAAGGCTGCCAACTGACCTGAACCTCCTGCATGAAGGGTAGGAAGGACACTAACTATTTCCAGAGCAAACTGCTCTGCAACCTGACGTTCAACAACGAGGGCCCGATTGACATGTTCACAACCTTGAACAGCTAGATGAATTCCTTTTTCCTCTAGGATATCTAGGATGGTCTTCACAATGATTTCCCCAATTTCTTGGCTGGATTCCTTACCAATCTGACCACCTATCACTTCACTAGAAGAAAGGCCCAAAACAAAGATAGATCCTTGCTTCAAATTGGCCTTTTCTAACACATCTTCTACAATCTGGCTTGTTTCTCTTTGAATGTCTTTTTCCTTCATACTTGATACCTCTTTTGTCACTATCTATCATATCGTTTTTTCTTGTTTTTAGCAAGATAGACAACCTAGAAAGCTTGCCCAATTACGCATAAAACTCCCAGAATTGACTGGGAGTTAGCTAGTTTCTATTCTATTTATGTATATTTCAACCGTCGTTCCTTTGCAAGGTGCAGAATCAATCTTCATCTGATAATCTTCTCCAAAATGAAGTTTAAGACGCTGGTCAACATTTGGCAGACCAACTCCTCCACGTTTGAGCTGACTCTGACTACTATCGCTAGCATCTTGGAAGCCAACGCCATCATCTTCAATGCGGATGACTAGTCCTCTATACTGTTTCTGAACAGAAACTTTAATATGTCCCTGACCTTCCTTCTCCTTGATGCCATGGTAAAGAGCATTTTCTACTAGAGGTTGCAACACCAGCTTGGGCAAGACTAGATTATCGAAGGCAGGATTTTCATTAATTTCGTATTCCAGCTTATCGCCATAGCGTTGTTTCTGGATAAAGAGATACTGGCGGACATGGTTAATTTCGTCAGACAGGCAAATCAAATCTTTACCCTGATTGAGCGCTAGGCGGAAATAAGTCGCCAAGGACTTGGTCACCTGAACCACTCGCTGACTATCCTGAAATTCAGCCATCCAGATGATGGTGTCCAAAGTATTGTAGAGGAAATGGGGGTTAATCTGACTCGACAAGGCTTGAAGTTCATACTGACGGGTCGTTTCTTCCTGTTTGCGCACATCTGCCATCAGCTGATCAATCTGATCCAACATGGCATTAAACTGACGAGTCACTTCTCTCAGTTCATAGGCACCAGCTTCTTTGGCACGAAGATTTTGAGCACCAGAAGCAATTTCCAACATTGTTTCTCTCAAATCCTTCAAAGGGGCAATCCAGCGTTTAAGACTGAACCACACCAAACAGAGACAGGCCAGAAGAGATGTAACGCTAGCACCGAGCAAGGTCCACATGAGTTGACTCCGAACCTTGTCTAGCTTCTCCAGTGAAGACACGCCCAGCACCGTCCAATCAGTTCCTGCAATCTTTTCTTGACTGACATAGGATTTGTGATCTGGAGTATAGCCCTGCCCTGTCTCAATATAGGGTTTCATGGCCTCCATTTCGCTAGACGAACTATAAACTGTGTGTTGAGGATGATAAACAAATTCATGATTTTCATTGATGATAAAGGCAAAGCCCTGCTGACCCAACTGAAGTTGGTTAAGATAGGCTTCCAGAGTTTCGTAAGAAATATCCAAACGAAGAACGCCCAGATTAGCTCCCTTTGCATCAACAAGTTCTTGAGTGACAGAAATGACCCACTGGCTATCTGATTTACGAGCTGGTGTCAAAACGGGCTTAGCTCCCTGATGAATAGCCTTTTGGTACCAATCCTCAGTCATCATATCTGAGGAAGTTTTCATCTGCACACTATCATCCGTAGAAATGACCTGACCAGATTTGGTTACCAGTACAACAGCTTTCAAGTCCTGGTCTGCCTTCAAAATGGTCAAAAATAGATCTCGAATTCCCTTGACCTTGTCTTGATTGGGGTTCTCAGCATAAGCTAGGACGTCCGCCTGCTGGGTCAAGCTAGTCGAGGTGGTTTCTAATTTTTTGATATAAGAATGGATAAAGTGACTAGTCTGGCTGATAGTCGTTTGGCTATTGCCTTCAATGGTAGCCTCAATGGCTGAAGAACTAGATTGATAGTAGAAAGTCCCAACCAGAGCTAGGAGAATGAGAAAGACCAGAAAGATAGAAATAACCATTCTAACTAGGAGTGAAGAACGCTTCATCGACCTTCCCCCTTCTTAAACTGACGAGGTGTCACACCTGCAATCTGTTTAAAACGTTGGGTAAAGTAGTTCATATCTTCAAAACCAACCTTCTCTGCAATCTCGTAAATTTTCAGATCCGTAGTTAAAAGCAAGAGCTTGGCCTGTTTGACACGTTCTCGCACCAAATAATCCTGAAAAGGTAGGCCCAACTCTTTCTTAATCAAGGAACTCAGATAAGTCGGACTAAAGCCCAAGTCACTGGCCAAAGACTTTAAACTAAATTGGCTATCAGCCAGATGGGACTGGATTTTCTGGGCCATATTTCCCTCAAACTTATCGGTCAATAAATCTTGTAATTGCTCTTCCTTTTCTTCCTTATCCAACTTTTGCTTGATTTTCCCCAACATTTCCTCAATATCCTGACGAGAAAAGGGCTTGAGCAGATAATCGTCCACACCTAGTTTGACAGCAGACAAAGCATAATCAAAATCATCGTAACCTGTTAAAAAGACCAAATGCACCTGAGGATAGGTTTCTCGGACCAGACTGGCTAACTGGATGCCATTTAGCTGAGGCATGTTGATATCGGTTAGAATGATATCCGGCACCTGCTTTTGTATCAATTCCCAAGCCTGTCTTCCATTTTCAGCTTGACCGATAATTTCCATATCGTAGGCTGCTACATTGACCAGTTTGGTCAAGCCTTGTCTTACCAGATATTCATCCTCTACGATTAAGATTGTGTAGGTCATGCTTCTCTCCTTTGTCACTTACTAGTATCAGTATAGCAAAATTCTCCTCTAACTGCTTAGGAAAGCCCTCTTAATCGACATAATCTAGTAAATAAGCGTAGCCTTTTTCTTCCATTTGGTCTTTGGGAATAAAACGGATTGAGAGACTATTGATACAGTAGCGTAAGCCACCCTTGTCCTGAGGCCCATCTGTAAAGACATGGCCAAGGTGAGAATCTCCAACTCGGCTCCGCACTTCCATACGCGTCATATTGTAAGACTTATCTTCCTTGTAGGTGGCAACATCTGGGCTGATAGGTTGGGTGAAACTAGGCCAACCACAACCAGACTCAAACTTGTCCTTTGATGAAAAGAGGGGTTCGCCAGTTGCCACATCCACATAGATACCAGATTCAAATTTATCCCAATAGCGGTTTGAGAAAGCCCGTTCTGTTTGATTTTTCTGGGTAACTGCATACTCCTCAGGTGACAGGGTCTTTTTCAATTCTTCATCGCTTGGTTTAGGATATTTGCTGGCATCAATGACGGGGTAGGCAGCCTGATTGACATTGATATGGCAGTAGCCATTTGGATTTTTCTTCAGATAATCTTGATGGTAATCCTCAGCCACCACAAAATTCTTCAAGTTCTCCTTCTCAACTGCCAAAGGTTGGTCGTATTTCTTAGCCACCTCATCAAATACTTGGTTAATTACCTCCAAATCCTTTTCATCTGTGTAATAAACACCGGTACGGTACTGGGTCCCCACATCATTTCCTTGTTTATTTTTGCTGGTTGGATTGATAATGCGGAAGTAATGAAGCAGGATTTCCTTGAGGGAAATTTGCTTGGCATCATAGGTGACATGGACAGTCTCCGCATGTCCTGTTTGGTTAATCAATTCGTACTTGGTTGTTTCCCCTCTACCGTTTGCATAGCCTGAAACGGCATCTGTCACTCCGGGAACGCGTGAGAAGTATTCCTCCACTCCCCAGAAACATCCCCCAGCTAGATAAATTTCATGCAAATCTGCGTCTTTACTAATTTCTGTTTTTTTCACTGTTTTTCCTCCTTGGCTAACTGCCGCTTTCTCAATTTGCGAGCTATCTGTCTGCCCTGCATTTCGCATCAATAGAAAATAGAAACCGGTTATGGCTAGGAAAAAAATCCCTGCCAAGACAAACAATTTTACTTTATCATTCATGACCTTTCTCTACCCCATTTCTTTCAATGTTTTTAAAATCATATCCTTGTCCATAAAACCAGGTTGCGTTTTAACCAGCTTGCCTTCCTTGTCTATAAAGGCTTGAGTTGGGTAAGAACGAACACCATAACTTTCCAAAAGTTTGCCTGACGGATCAATTAGAACTGGGAAATTTTTATAATCCAAGCCCTTGTACCAGTTCTTAAAGTCTGCTTCAGCTTGTTCCCCCTTGTGTCCAGGAGACACCACTGTCAAGACCACATAGTCGTCTCCAGCATCCTTAGCAATTTCATCCGTATCTGGAAGGCTGGCTAGACAGATGGAACACCAAGAAGCCCAGAATTTGAGATAGACTTTCTTGCCCTTGTAATCAGATAAACGGTAGGTCTTGCCATCTACTCCCGTCAGTTCGAAATCAGCAACTGCTTGACCTTTAGTTGCAGTTTGCGCACTGACTTGTTCTGTTTTGGTTTGCTCCTTCATAGTAGACTCGTCTGACATATTTTTAGCTGAACAGGCTGCCAAGCAACAGATTGATCCGACTCCAAGGAGACATGTTTGCCATTTTTTCATTTCTTTTTCCTCTCTATTCAAATAATGTAGTCAAAATAGAAGCATTTCCCAAAAGCACCAAGATTCCCATTACGATTATGAGGAAACCACCCACTTTTTTGAGAGTTCCGAGGTAGGGATGTAGTTTTCGAAAATGTTTTAAAACATAGCTGGAGGCGAGAGCTAGAACCAAAAATGGTAGCGCCAACCCCAGCGTGTAAATCAACATGAGACCAGCTCCCTGCCAAGCACCTGAAGCCGCCAAGGCCAAAACAGAGCCCAGAACCGGACCCACACAAGGCGTCCAAGCAAAGCTAAAGGTCAACCCCAGTAAAAATGCCTGACTATAGCCCTTACCCTTTTGCCCCTGTCTTTGTAATTGTAGCCTTCTTTCCTTGTAGAGCCCCTGCAAATGTAAGACTTCCATCTGGTGCAAGCCCAAGAGAATGATAACCGCACCCGTCACATACTGAAACCAAGAAGCATACAGCAAATTGCCTAAAAAACCAGCTCCATAGCCCAGTAAGATAAAGATAAAAGAAATCCCCGCTATAAAGGCCAGAGTTCGCAATAGACTAACAAGTGAGATTGAATATTTTCCACTATAATCCTGAGCACCATCTTTGTCATCCAACAAGACACCTGCATAAACCGGTAACAAGGGTAAAATACAAGGAGAAAAGAAGGAAAGAATTCCAGCAAGAAAAACACTGATAAAAAAGATAATATTATCCATTGCCTTCCTCCATTCTTTGATTTGATAGGACTATTATAGCTCCAAAAATCAAGAAAAAATAGGGACAATGATAGGGTAAAATAGGAATTTAATCAGGTTATGTAAAAAATATTGCAAAAAAAGCCAGACACAGTCTGACTTTGATAGAAACAGAAAAGAAAATTCACTACTCTTCCCTACTTATCTGATAATAAATTAAGTCCGCCAGATATCCTTTTCTCTCTACACCATTGGCAATAGTTTTTAGATAGGACATTCCAGCCTTCTCCATGACACGACCTGAAGCTGGATTAAGACTGGCATATCGTGCTCTGACCTTTTTAAAACCTGCTTGAGTAAAACAAAAGTCCAAGACAGCTTTCAAGGCCTCCGTCATTATACCATGACCCCAGTATTTCTTGCCTAACACATAACCAATTTCACAAGAAGAATCGTTCTCATCTATTGCAACGATGCTGATATCTCCTATCACCTGCTCTGGCTTTTCTTTGAGACAAATAGCCCATTTGTAATAGTTGGGATTGGCATAGGAGGCAACCCAATTGCGAATCGAATTTCGAGTCACCTTGACATCAGGATGAGGATCCCAAGTTACGTAGGTTAGATTTTCAGCGGACGAAGCCCAATTCTGAAACATGGCTTCTGCATCACTTTCCACAAATCTTCTTAAAATCAAACGTTCTGTCTGTAATGTTTGTGTACCGATAGATTTCACGAAACTACCTCGCTTTCTGATAGATGATTCTATGTCCAATCTCCATTTATATTTGCTTTGCTTTTGAATTTCAAGGTAATAAGCTAAAAAGGTTTCTCGGACCTTCTTCGCTTACCTGTTTCCATGCTCAGGGTAAAAAGACTAAACTCAGTAACAACTAAAAAACAAGTTTTTCATCTAGTTCCTTGACGCAGTCGCTGTCTGGTTTGAAATACGCTCTAGCAAGCTTTTTCAAACCTAGTCATCGTTGCGGGGGTGAAACGACAAAATCGAACTCGGTGAGTTACCGAACCTTCCTCGTTTTTCTATTTTTAGACTCGGGCTAAAAAGGCCCCCCGGACCTTCTCTCACTTTCTTATTTCAAGGCGAGAGGCTGAAAACCTCCACTGGAGGTTATTCTTGCTTCCCAGTTTCTAGGCAAGAAGCTAAAAAGGTCCCCCGGACCTTTTTACTCCCAAAAGTCATCAAATACGGTGATTGGTAGGTGGCGTTTGTGTTGGTCTTTGTGCCACCAGTTTTCGATAGTCGTTTGGGCTTCTGGGCTGATTGTTTTGCCTTCTAAGTAGTCGTCAATCTCTTCATAGGTGACTCCGAGGGCTACTTCGTCAGCTAGGCCTGGTTTGTCTTCTTCTAGGTCTGCTGTTGGGATTTTTTCATAAAGGGCTGGGTCTGCACCTAGTTCTTGCAAGAGTTGTTTTCCTTGACGTTTATTGAGACGGAAAAGAGGTAAAATATCTGCGCCTCCGTCACCAAACTTGGTAAAGAAACCTGTGATATTTTCCGCAGCATGGTCTGTTCCAATGACCGCTCCGCTATGGGCACCAGCCAGGGCATATTGGGCAATCATACGGCAACGAGCCTTGATATTGCCCTTGTTGAAGTCTGAAACAGGGCTTCCTGTCGCTTCAACTACAACTGTCATAGCGTCAACTGATTCCTTGATATTGACAACTAAACTGACATCTGGCTGGATAAAGGCTAGGGCTTTTTGAGCATCTGCTTCATCAGCTTGCACTCCGTATGGCAAGCGGACAGCGATAAATTTGTAGCTGTCATCTCCTGTTTCTGCTCGCAGTTCTTCCATAGCCAATTGGGCCAAGCGTCCTGCCAAGGTTGAGTCTTGTCCCCCAGAAATACCTAGCACAAAGGTTTTAAGAAAGGGATGTTTTTTCAAATATCTTTTTAAGAAATCAATGGAACGACGGATTTCTTCTTGGGCATCAATCACTGGTTTGACACCCAGCTCTTGGATAATCGTTTCTTGCAAACTCATTCTTCTTCTCCTTCGCCGAGAGCTTCCTTGCGCATCTTGTCAATCAAGTCCATCTTGTCTTGCCATACATCACGCGCCAAATCCACTGGATAATGTTGCGGATTGAGCACGCGCTTGTACTCATCCCAAAGCTTGTCAAATTCCTTACGGGCATAAGCCTGAATCTCAGTCAAGCTAGGCAGGTTGTAAATCAATTTTCCGTCCTTAAAAATATCCACCAAGAGAGGAACAGCATCAAAATTACGAACGGTCTTCTTGATGTAAGTATAAGTCGGATGGAACATCTTGATTTCTGTCATGTCGCCAACATCTACACCATCATAAGTGATATAGTCGCCTTCTGACTTGCCTTTTTCACGACTGGTAATGCGCCACACCTGCTTCTTACCTGGTGTAGACACTTTTTCCGCATTATTAGACAGCTTGATCGTATTACGCATCTGGCCATTTTCATCTTCGATGGCAACAATCTTATAAACTGCACCAAGAGCTGGCTGGTCATAGGCTGTAATCAGCTTAGTTCCCACACCCCAGACATCAATCTTGGCCTTTTGCATCTTGAGGTTGAGGATGGTATTTTCATCTAGATCATTAGAAGCATAAATCTTAGCCTCTGTAAATCCAGCCTCGTCCAGTTGCTGACGGACTTTCTTAGAAATGTAGGCAATATCCCCAGAGTCAATCCGCACACCCATAAAGTTAATCTGATCACCCAGCTCACGCGCCACCTGAATGGCAGCTGGCACACCGATACGAAGGGTGTCATAGGTATCCACAAGAAAGACGCAATTTTTGTGGGTCGCAGCGTAAGCCTTGAAAGCCTCATAGTCATTGCCATAAACCTGCACCAAGGCATGGGCATGGGTCCCCAAGACAGGAATGTCAAAGAGTTTACCAGCACGCACATTGCTAGTCCCATTGGCGCCACCAATCACCGCTGCGCGTGTTCCCCAGATAGCCGCATCCATTTCTTGCGCCCGACGTGTTCCAAACTCCATCAAGGGCTCATCTTCTATAACCGAGCGAATACGAGCTGCCTTAGTTGCCACTAATGTCTGGTAGTTGACGATGTTCAAAAGAGCCGTTTCGACCAACTGACATTGGGCTAGAGGGCCTTCCACCTGCACAATTGGTTCATTAGCAAAGACCAAGTCCCCTTCTTGGGCAGAACGAACGGTCAACTCCAACTTGAAATTGCGAAGGTAGTCCAAGAATGCACCATGATAACCAAGCGACTCCAAATAGGCAATATCACTATCTGAAAAACGCAAGTTTTCAAGATAGTTCACAATTCTTTCTAAACCTGCAAAAACCGCATAGCCATTCTTAAAAGGCTGTTGGCGGAAATAAACCTCAAAGACCGCCTTTTTATTGTGAATCCCTTGGTCAAAGTAAACTTGCATCATGTTAATCTGGTACAAGTCCGTGTGCAATGTCAAACTATCATCTGGATACATACTTTTCCTACTTCCTTAGCTAGAAACACATGAAATTTTCAAAAACTTTCATGTATTCCAATAAATTAGTACTATTATATCACATTTTAGCTGGATTGAGAAAAGAGTAACAAGCTATTCTCCACTCTCCAGTTCATCCATATCTTGTTCAAACTTTTTCTGAGTCCATTCGCCATAGCTCTTAAGACCAAGATTGCCAATAAAGACCCAGGGAAGGTAAATAACATAAGTAATTGCCCAAGCAGATAGGTATTTAACGTTCAAAGGATTGTGCTGATAAACTTCTATGTTGAATTGATAATTCTGTAACATCAAAAGAGCCGTAATAGCCAAGGTTAGGAAAAAACAACCCAAAATCGTAAAATGAAAACGACTATAGTAGGTCACTCCCAGATAACGGGCACGATTGAAAAAGAAGAAAATTCCTACTATCAGAGTATAGACTAGAAAATTCGGATTAAAAAGAGATGGAGCCAACACTGCCACCAAATAGCTTAGAAGTACAAGCCCAATAAAGAGTGAAAAAGACTCTGCCCCAGCTTTATTGATTAGTTGTTCTTCTCTTTCGTCAAGTAATTGATAATGAATGAATTTATTTACCATCTTCTTCCTCCCAAAATAGTTGGTCTAGGGTTTTTCCTAAACATCTGCAAATAGACTGGCAAAGCGAGAGACTGGGATTGTATTTCCCTGCCTCTATCAAACCAATAGTCTGGCGCGTCACCCCCACAGCCTCTGCCAATTGACCTTGAGTTAAATCAAGCTCTACCCGAGCTAATTTTAATTTTAAATTTTTAGCCACCTGCGTCCTCCTTATAGTTTTAATACTCATCTACTCTTAAAAAATCCAAAATCAACACAAGCTGTCAGCTATTTATTATAACCTCATTAATTAGCACTCCAATATTATCTTCAGACTAAAATCAGTATGTTGGATTGTTTGAAATAAACTTCCTAGTTTGCTATTTGATTTTTTGTTTAGTATTAGCTTTAGTAGGGTCTTTTAAACGAGTTTTGATTGCTTGTATTCTTATTTAATTGCTTTCATATCACTATTATATAATGCTTTTGGAAATGAGTCTAGCATAAGACAAAAACGTGTACACAACAAGAGCAGGAGCATAGCAAGATGACTGATTTTTGCTGGATTTTAAGTCTGCAAAATAATACTAAATGAAACTAAAATGAATACTCCTTGCTTTTCTTGAGAGTGAACAAGTACAGTAAAATGATTGTAGTGATTACCACAAGATACTGACTAATAGACATCGTATTTGAAGCTACAAATACAGGTAAAGAATAAAAAGGAAGAAGTTCAATTGCTTTGATAAACAAATCATTACTAGTATTCATCATAATCGTATTTAATATATTAGGGATAAAGAGTAGTAAAGCTACTAAAATACCAAATACCAAGCCACTTTTCAATTTGTATAAATAGAAAATATAAGATAATAGAAAATAAAATAGGACTAACAAAATTGTATTGACTACAATGGATACTATAAAATCTAATCCTAAATCACCTGGAACACCCAATTTACTTACGATGACTAGTAGCACAATGCCATTCAAAGAATAAATAATGGAAACTGAGATGACATATAGAAAATTAGACCAGACGTAAATCATCCGATTTTTCTGTTGATTATAAAATAAACTGATCGTATTGTGGGAAAAATCCCTGCTAATAATTCGATTTGCATGTATAATAGCCATTAACATACCGAGCATAGCATAAAAGTTTGAAATATGCTTAATACCAAGCGATGTCCCTTGAGTCTTTAGAATAAAGAATGTAACCAATATCGGCGGTATAAACGAGATAATCAAACCGAGATATATTACGCCTGATGAATATAAATCTCTTATATTTTCCTTAAGAAAATTCAATTTATTTAATTTCATGATTATAACCTTCCTTTATTTTGAACGATTTAGATAAATATCTTTAAGCGTCTCTTTTTTAGTTTCAAAATCAACTACTTTAATAGAGTTTTCGTTAAAAAATTTAAAAAGCTCACTACTTTGAATATTCCCAGACATAGTAATTCTCAGTCCCTCTTTCTGAACAATATCCCCAAATTCTTGTTTGGTAATAAAAATGTCTTTATCTGTAGCTGATGAAAAAGCTATCTCAAACAAGCAATTATGACTATCTTTTCCTACTTTTTGAAATGTCAAAAGCCCGTTCTCCAAGAAAAGAACCCTCTCACAAATTTCTTCAATATCTTCTAATTTATGACTCGATATTAAAATTCCCACATTTTCATGTAAAGCTAAATTTTTTAGAACCGCTAAAACTATTTGTGATGATTCAATATCTAAACCATTAGTCGGTTCATCTAAAATCAATATATCAGGTTCCGTAACGAGAGTTAGAAGCAAAGCTAATTTTTGTTTTGTACCCAAAGAATAGGTCTTTACTTTTTTATTAATAGACTGAGTCAAATCTAACTCTTGGATCAAACTTCCAAATCTTTCTTGATTGTAGTCAATACCATATAAATTTGACAAATATTTTAAATTCTCTAAACCTGTTTTAGATAAAAATAATTTTGGTTCTTCGATTAAATACCCAACATTATCACTACTTATAATATTCCCTAAATTCGGTTGATTATTCTGAACAAGAATTTTCATCAATGTACTCTTGCCAACTCCGTTTCTCCCTACTAGACCAACAATTTCACCCTTATTAAGTGCGAAATTTATATCTTTGAGAATGGTTGAATGACCATAATTTTTACTTACATTTATAACTTCCATTTTTTAATTCCTCCATTAATATTCTTGGTTTTCTCTTTGATCATCATTAATTTTAAAAAGTTGCGCCTCTTTTTAACAACATTATATCATATATCTAACTTAATGCAATATATAAATGTCATTTTGTAAAATTTTATTAACAAAAAACTCTCTACCATAAAAATAGAGAGTGTTAAGTTTAAATATAGGATTTCAAAATATCGACGACATCACTTCTTTTCTTAACCTGATAGGACTTGATTCCCAATTTCTCAGCTACGATTGCATTGTCTTCAATATCGTCTAGAAAGACACAATTTGTAGGATTTAACTGGTATTTATCGAGAATCCCCTTCATACTTATGTCAAGAACCCCTCTTTGATTTATGCTTTCATATTCATCTTACAGATTCTTTTGGTAATAATATCTTTGCCCAATGTAGGGATAGTCTTGTAAGCTAAAGACTTCCTTGTAGCCATGCATTTTATAAAAATCTGGAGCTTGAAACTGGTAGGTATTGACAAAAGCAAAACGACAGTTTCGATTCTTAGCTTCAGTTTCTGCTTGTTGCAATAGTTTTGAACCGATTCCTTGCCCTCTAAGTTCCTCTTTTACAAATAAATACTCGATTTCTAGCCAATTTCCAAAAGTCTCTGCTATCAAACCCGCCAGGAGATTGCCCTTTTCATCTTCGACATAAAGATTAAGTGGCTTACTTTCAGCCTCTTCTCTTTTTGAACGATTATAAGCACGAATCAGATTCCCTATTTCTTGTGATTTATGGGATTCCTTATTTTCCAATCTAAAGTACATCTAAATCTCCTTAAATACTGTTACAGCTTGATTATAGTCTTATTTCAATAGACTGTCAAACTAGCAAAAACTCACCAACCTGAGTTGATGAGTTTCAAATCTATTTTCTAAATTTCCACTGGCTATAAATCCCGAAACCGATAATCCAGATAGCTGATCCGATTGCTCCTACAAATGTAGACTCTTGTAAAAAGAGGGTTACGAAGACAAAGGCAAAGAAGAGCATGGTTAAAGGATTTAGGAAACGATAATGGGGCATGAGATAGCCATCCGCCATAAAGTCTGGTGACTTGCGGTATTTAAGGTGAGCCACCATAATCAAGATATAAATGGCAATATAAACACCTGATGATGATGCCGTAATCAAGGCAAAGGCATCTGAAACACCTGGCAAGACATTAATAAAGGCTGCTAGGGCAATCAAGATTGCTGAAGCGATGATGGCATTTTGTGGCACATTGTGGCGAGAAAGAGTATCTGCCTTAATAGCCTTTAAGAATGAATTTGGCGAATCATGAGCAATCTGGTACAAATGACGTCCTGTTGAATAAAGGGTTGAGTTAAGAGCAGATGCTGCTGATGTCAAAACGACGAAGTTAATCAAGGCTGCTGCCCACTTGATACCTGCCAATTCAAATACTGTAACAAAAGGAGAATCAGCAGAAGCAAGCTCACGCCATGGAATGATAGCCATGATGGCTAAGAGGGCACCACCGTAGAAAAAGGCGATACGCAAAGGAATTTCCTTAACGGCTTTTGGCAAGACTTGACGTGGATTTTTGGTTTCAGAAGTTGTTACCCCGATAAACTCAATCATGAGGTAAGCAAAGAAAACCATCTGAAAGGCCATGACAAAGTTCACTCCACCATTAGGGAAGAGGGAGAAATTGTCGGTGATATTGGCCAAACTTGCTACTCCATGTGGTGTCTTAAAGCCTGTCAAGACCATAAAGACTCCTGTGGCAATCATAGCTAAAATAGCCACAATCTTGACCATCGCAAACCAAAACTCAACTTCCCCAAAGAGCTTCACCGCAATCAGATTGACTAAGGCTAGAATGGTCAAAAATCCAATCTCAATCATCCAACTTGGCCAGCTAGGGAACCAAAACTGAACATAGTGAGAGATAGCAGTGATTTCCGCCATACCTATAAAGACAACGGATAGCCAGTAGGACCAAACCGAGAAATAACCCCAGCCCTTACCCAAATGGCGCGTGATAAAGTTGATAAAGGTATGTTGCTCAGGGTCTTGGTAGAGCATTTCCCCAACCGCACGCATCATAAGGAACATGAAAGCCCCAGTAATCATATAAATCAGTACAATGGAAGGACCTGTAAGGCTAATAGAACGACCTGCTCCCAAAAAGAGTCCTGTTCCGATTGTTCCCGCAATGGCCATAACCTGCACGTGACGATTAGTCAGACCACGCTCCATCTTGTTTTTTTTCTTCTTTGAACTCATATAGTCTCCAATTCTTTTTAAACCTAAAAAGGAGCAAAGAAGGATTTTTCCCTCTTTTTACTCCTTTTAATCATTAGGCTGTTTTTTCAACCTTCAAGATTTTTACATCATAGCTACCAACAGGTGTTTCAATTGTTGCTGTATCACCTGTTTTCTTGCCAATCAAGGCTTGTCCAATTGGGCTTTCATTTGAAACTTTACCTGCAAAGGCATCCGCACCCGCTGAACCTACGATAATATAAACTTCTTCTTCGTCCTCACCAATTTCTTGGATAGTGACTGTTTTACCAATCGCTACTTCGTCTTGGGCAACTGAGTCACTATTGACGATTTCAGCATAACGGATTTTTGTTTCCAAGCTAGAGATTTGTCCTTCGACAAAGGCTTGTTCATCCTTAGCTGCTTCGTATTCACTGTTTTCAGAAAGGTCACCGTATGAACGGGCAATCTTAATGCGTTCTACCACTTCTGGACGGCGGACCAATTTCAATTCTTCTAATTCTTTTTCAAGTTTTTCCTTTTCCTCAAGGGTCATAGGATATGTTTTTTCTGCCATTTTTCTCAACTTTCCTTCGATAATATTGAATCTCTATCTGAGATTCTCATGTTTGTAGTCTTAGTTTGAACTACTATTTTGAGTAAGCTTGCTATTGACGTGCTCAGCTACATTACGATCATGTTCTTCCTGTGTCACTGCGTAATAGACTTTACCATCTGTAACATTGGCTACAAAGTATAGGTTCTCACTCTTAGTTTGATTGATACTTGCTTCAATCGCGTCCTGACTTGGGCTATCTACTGGACCAGGCATCAAACCAGGTTTTGTATAAACATTGTATGGTGAATTAATCGATGTATCAATTCCAGCATCATCTGCTAGGCTGATATTTTGACCAAGTTTCCCTTGGGCATACAAGATTGCAATATTGCTTTGAAGTGGCATACCAAGATTCAAACGGTTGTAGAAAACACCCGCAATCAACTTACGGTCTTCAGTCTTAGCCCCTTCTTTTTCAACCAGTGAAGCAATTGTTAGCAATTCATTGACTGTCAAGTTCTTAGACTTAATTGCACTATAGTGCGGAGTCAAGGTCTTATCCATAGCTGCCAGCATCTCATCAATCAAGCTTTCAATAGTTGTGCTTTCCTTGATAGAGTAGGTCGCTGGGAAAAGATAACCTTCCAAACGGTAACGAGCTCCACTTTCTTTCGTTGGCAAGCTTTCGAGTAGGTTTGGATATTTAGCAACTTCTTGACTGATAAAGTTGTCATCTTGCACTTTAGCCAAGAAAGCTTCCGCTGTCAAAGGTTCTTTAAATTCACCTTGTAATTGGCCTACAGCTTGGGCGATTTGATCAATGGTATATCCTTCTGGAATTGTCAAGTTTGCAAGAGATGGAGCCTGAGGTTCAGGTGTACCACCTTTTTGCAGTTCCTTAATGATGTCCTCTGTACTCATGCTCTTTTGCAAATTGTAATATCCAGCCTTCAAATCTGAATAATTCTTATATTTTGCATAGAAAGCAAAAATCACACCGTGTTTAATCACACCAGAATGCTCAAGAGTTGATCCGATTTCTTGGACATTGGCTCCTTCTGGAATTTGAACAGTCACATATTCCTTAGAATTTGCATCAACAGGTAGCAAGGATGACTGAACATACTGATAACCGAAGTAACCACCTGCCGAAATCAAGGCTAGGAAAATCAGTAGAGAAATGAAGAATGCCTTCAAATGTGATTTTTTCTTCTTAACTGGTTTAACTGTCTCACGGCGACTACGTCTAGGAACTGAACCTAGGCTATCTGCCGATTCAGCTAACTCAGATAGCTCATTATCCACTGCAGGAGTACTAACTTCTTCCTGTTGTCTACTTGTTTTATACGATACCGCAACCTTTGTTGGAATCTCGTTAAATTCTTTGTCTTCGTTAAGTTTTACAGGTTCTACTTTTGGTTGAACTGGCTCGAAAACAGGTTCTACTGGTTCAACTACCGCTTCAATTTTAGGTTCTGCAACTTCTTCATTTCCTGCAATTTCATCCGAAATATTATTAGAACGTGATGGAACACCAGGAGCATTCTTTAATATTTGATCCACAACAGAAAGAGAATTAGCCATCAACTCTTCTGCTGAAGGTTCATGTTCCTGAGTTGAAGGATCTACTGAATCTTCTTGAGATAAAGGAGTTTCAAAACTTGTAATCTCGTTTTCTTGCTCACTTCTATCTTGTTTTTTTACTCTCTCTAAATCACGTAAAATTTGCTCTTTAAAGCTTAATTTTTCGTCTTCTCTTGTTTTTTCACTCAAAAGTTTATCCTCCTCGTTGACAATCCATAATATTATATCTTAAAAACGAAAGAAAAGCAACCTAGCATGCTTTTCTCGCTTATTTTTTAGCTTCCCAGACCATATCATACCAGGTTTCCCCTGCAAAGGTTGACTGAGACCGGCCTTCATTGACAAATCCATGTTTTTCGTAGTAGGCGATGAGATAGTCATGACAGGTTAGGTTAATACCTTCTCTTTCGTGTTCAAGAGCCAACTCTTTCAAGGCTGTTAATAATTTTTGACCAAGTCCAAGGCCCTGTGCTTCCTTGGCAATGGAAAGACAGGTCACAGAGATATAACCACCCGGCTCATGACTATAATCTTCTATCTCTTCTGTAAAAGACTGATCTTGCAGATGACGGTGTGGTCCAACTGGCCCTTCTATATACCCCATGATTCTGCCTTCTTTTTCTGCAACCAGAAACGAGGTCTGAATTTTTCGCAAATGAGCTTCAAAAACCGAGCGAGGAATGGCTTCTTCAAGTGAGAAATTTTCTAGTTCAATCTCAACGATACGATCTAAATCTTCTAATCTTGCTTTCCTGATTTTCATTGTGCCTCCAGATAAAAGGGATTAAACCAAATCATACTAAAACCTTGACTAGCTGCATAAAGGGAAGTTTCTTCATCAATAAAACCGTTCATTTCAAAATAGGATAGCAACTCATCAGGACTCTTCAAACGAATAGCTTTGTAATCCAGCTCAACCGCCACCTCTTTCAAGGCTGCAAGAAGAAGCGTGCCCAAGCCCTGTCTCTGATGGCCAGAGTCAATGACTAAAGAATGCATTTCTAGACATTGCGGATTATGTGGCTGAGGATCGCCTAGAACATAGCCCAGAAGCTGATTTTCATCCCTAGCTAGAAGAAAGGTATCCGCACACTTACGGATACTTTCTTCTAAAATATGGGAAGGTTGCTGCTTTTCAGCTGGAAAAGATGAGGCCTGAAGTGCCTCTATCTCAGTTAAATCAGACTTACTTGCCCGAATGATTTTAATTGGAATTTCCATGAGAACTTCCTATTGAACATTGCTTGTCAGGTTAGACAAGAGACGCTCGAATGAATATTCATAGGTTTGGATATCTCCTGCTCCCATAAAGACGTAAACAGCATTGTCATGGTCTAGGAGTGGAGAAACATTTTCAACAGTAATCACTTGGTGTTTCTTATTGATTTTATTGGCTAGGTCTTCTACCTTAACATCACCATGGTCTACTTCACGAGCAGATCCATAAATTTGGGCTAGATAAACAGCATCCGCTTGGTTCAAAGCGTGGGCAAATTCGTCCAACAAGGCAATGGTTCTTGTAAAAGTATGCGGTTGGAAGACTGCAACAATTTCCTTGCTTGGGTATTTTTGACGCGCCGCATCCAAGGTCGCAATAATTTCTGTTGGATGGTGAGCAAAGTCATCGATAATCACCGTGTCATTGACAATTTTCTCAGTGAAACGACGCTTAACACCGGCAAATGTTTTCAAGTGTTCACGCACCAAGTTCAAATCAAATCCTGCTGTGTAAAGCAATCCAATAACGGCTGTCGCATTCATGATATTGTGTCGACCAAAGGTTGGAATATGGAATTGCCCTAATTCTTGACCACGGAAATGAACTGTGAAGGTTGAACCAGTTGTTGAACGAAGAAGATCACTAGCAACAAAGTCATTACCTTCTGCTTCAAAACCATAATAATAAATCGGAGCATCAGACGTAATCTTACGCAATTCAGCATCTTCACCGTAGATAAACAAACCTTTGGTAATTTGTTTAGCATAGTCGTTAAAGGCATTGAAAACATCCTCTAGACTTGTGAAATAGTCTGGATGGTCAAAGTCAATGTTGGTGATAATAGAGTATTCTGGGTGATAAGGCATAAAGTGACGCTCGTATTCGTCAGATTCAAAGACAAAATATTTAGCATTGGCCGAACCACGACCAGTCCCGTCTCCAATCAAGAAGCTAGTATCTGTAATGTGAGACAAGACATGAGACAACATCCCAGTAGTTGAAGTTTTTCCATGCGCTCCAGCTACTCCCATGCTGACAAAGTCACGCATAAAGCTACCTAGGAACTCATGGTAACGTTTGTAGCTAATGCCATTTTGGTCCGCATAGGCAATTTCGACGTTGTTATCTGGACGAAAGGCATTTCCAGCGATAATTTCCATATCACCGTCTAGATTTTTTTCATCAAAAGGAAGAATAGTAATCCCTGCCTGCTCAAGACCACGTTGAGTAAAGTAGTACTTTTCAACATCTGATCCCTGTACCTTATGCCCCATTTGGTGCAACATCAAGGCCAAGGCACTCATACCTGATCCCTTAATTCCGATAAAATGATATGTCTTTGACATGTTTTCTCCCCTATTCCGTAATTCTTGTCAGATTCAACTCTTGGGCCACCTGACGTTCTTGTTCTTTTTGTTGATTCTTTTTATTGTAGATTTGGCTCTTCTTCAGAAAATCATAGTTGTTTTTCTTTGGACTTGAAGTTTCTTTTGACTCAGCTTGAGTCGACATATTGTTCACTTCTTCCGCCAAGATGTAATGAGACTGAGTCAATTTTTGACTGTATTTGACAAATTCACCAGGATTTTCCTTTTGGAAAGGAGCTGTAGGTTGATTGCCCTGTCTAACTAGACTTGGCTGAGGATGGCGTCTTGTAGGAGTAATATCCTTAGTCAGATAGCTTGCTGAGCGTTTCTTTTTCAAATCCGCACGCGCTTCTTCACGCGCTACCTCCGCATAGCTCCTTCCTTCTTTTTTAACTCCTAAACCAGCCTTCTTAGGCTTCTCTACTGGCTTTTCAATCGGTTTTTCTGGTCTTTCTTCAGTAATAGGGGCCCACTCCAGATAATTCTTATCACGGTATTCTCCCTTGATATTACTGATAAAGTCAGATTCATCATATAGGTCCATAACCGGCATCTCAGTCAGCATGACCTCATCATCTGACACCAATGGAAATCGTTCTTCTCTCATTTTCTATTTCCTTTCAACACTTCATTATAGCGTATTGTCTTGATTTTTCAAGTGTTGGCTTCAGAAATTCCCAAAATTTCTCTAATTTCTGCTAGGGTCAGACTGCCACGTGACTCTGTGCCGTCCAATACTTGTGACACCAGATGTTTCTTTTGTTCTTGGAGTTCCTGAATTTTTTCTTCAATGGTTCCCCTGGTCACTAAGCGATAAACCTCAACCGTTTCTTCCTGCCCCATCCGATGGGCACGGCCAATAGCTTGCGCTTCCACCGCAGGATTCCACCAAAGGTCAACCAAAATAACCGTATCAGCACCTGTCAGATTCAGACCGACACCACCAGCCTTGAGGGAAATCAGAAAGGCATCTCTTTCCCCTTGGTTAAAGGCTTTAGTCATGTCTTGTCTTTCTATGGCTGGGGTTGAACCCGTAATTTTAAAGGATGTCAAGCCCAAGTCTGGCAGTTCTTGTTCAATTTTCTCCAACATTCCCTTGAACTGCGAGAAAATCAAGACACGGTGTCCGCCGTCTGCCACCTGTACCAGCAGGTCTCGGAGACTATCCAGTTTACCACTGGCACCCTGATAATCCTCCATAAAGAGGGCAGGGGTGTCACAGATTTGGCGCAAGCGCATCAGACCAGACAAGATTTCCACCCGACTTCGCTGGAATTCCTGATCTGACACTTGAGCCAGACGGTCTCGCATCTGTTGCAACTGAGCTAGGTAAATAGCCTTTTGCTGGTCTTCCAGTTCATTCTTGTAAACCACTTCAATCAAGTCTGGTAATTCAGTCAGCACTTCTTCTTTCTTGCGCCTCATAACGAAAGGTTTGATAAACTGAGCAACGCGCTCAGCTGGTAATTTCATAAATTCTTTCTTGCTTGGCAAGAGTCCTGGCATGACGATTTGGAAAATAGACCACAACTCACCCAGATGGTTTTCAATAGGAGTTCCTGACAAGGCAAAGACTGACGGCACCACAAATTGTCTCAAGGTCTGGGCAATCTTAGTTTGGGAATTTTTCATGACCTGAGCTTCATCTAAGAAAAGGAAGTCAAAGGCCATCCCCTGATAAAGATCACTATCCTGACGGAAGGTAGCATAGCTCGTCACATAGATTTGATGGCTAACGGCAAGAATCTCCTCACGACTAGCTTTCAAACCATGAACAACAACCACATCCAACTGTGGAGCAAATTTCTGAAATTCATCTGCCCAGTTGTAAATCAAACCCGACGGAGCTAAAATCAAAACCCGACTTTCTTTTGTCACTTGACTGGTCAAAAAAGCAATGGTCTGAAGGGTTTTCCCCAATCCCATATCATCAGCCAAAATCCCACCAAAACCATAATGATGGAGCATTTGCAGCCAGCCAATTCCCTTTTCCTGATAATCTCGTAAATCAGCCTGAACCTGAGTTGCTTGCAAAGGAAAGTCCTCTGGATGCGTCAAATCCTGGGCCAGATTCTGGAATTCTTGTGAAAAAGAAACACGATCTCGTCCTTCAAAGAGATGGGCTAAACTATAAGCCAAAGATTTTCGAGCCTGCAAGGCCCCATCTTTTAATTCAAACTGCCCCAGTTCCTGTAGATTTTGGCGAATTTTCTTGGTTTCTTCATCGAAAAAGTAGACTTGATTGGACGCACCAATGTAAAAATCTTGATTGGCAACCAAGGCCTGCATGGCTTGGTCAATTTCCTCTTGGGCAATATCTTGAAAATCAAACTGGATTTCCAAGAGACCTCCCTTGGAAGCAATCTGCACTTGAGGGCTTGCTAGGCTATAAATTTCTTCTAGCTTGTCTGATAGATCAACATTCCCGAGTTTTTCAAAAACTGGAATGATGTCATGGAAGAAATGATAAACAGACTCGGCTTTTAAGGCCTGACGCCAAGATTGAAAGTCTGCTTCAAATCCAGCTGCCAAACAGACTTGGAAAACTCTTTCTTCTAAGTCAGCATCACTCGAAAAAGGTAATTCTTCTAGCTCTTGTCGGCTAGATACCTTCCTGTCTCCATAATCAAACTGAATTTCTAAACGAATCCGATTGTCTTCTTCCCTGTCAAAGTAAAAAGAGGGTTCAAAAGTTTTGATATGTAGACGTTCTGGAGCTGAAACGGTCCCCATCTGGCTAAAAAGAGTTAAACAGTAAGCAAATTTATCGCGGTCACTGCTATCAAATTGCAAATATTTCTTTCTGTGTTGATCCACAGGTAGCGCTTTGATTTCTTTGAGAAGACACATCTGCTGGTCTGTTAGAAAATAAACCTGTCCTTTATGGAAAAGCACAGCTCCCTGATAAAAGACATTGACCCTATGAGTCTCACTGATTTCCATTTCAAAATAGTCAGAGTATTCTGTTACTGTAAAGGCAAAAAGATTAGCATCCGCATGCATATCCTGAAAGAGCAGGGTTTGGTAGCTATCCACTTGATGGTCAAATTGAAAATGCGGCAAGGCCATCAGTAAATTCACACCCTGCTCAAAAAAGGTCAGAGGGAAAAAGAGGTGCCGACCTTGATTTTGGAAAAAGAGATCTGGAGCCAGTCCTTCTTCCGTTAGTCCCCGCAAGAAAGTCAGAAGTTCTTGACTTTCTTCATTAAAGGCTTCCCAAGACAGAGACTCCTCATAAGTTTTGCCAATCATATAGGGTTTTCTCTTCTCGACGACTTTTAAAAAGAGTGGAATATCCCGAATGACGTAGTATTTTTGACTATTGATTTGCCCGATTCTCAGCGTCCACAAGATATGATTGGTTCCTGCTTCCACCTGACCGACAGCCGATAATTCATAGGCTCGTTCTGTTTTTGGAGACAAGATTCGATCCAAAAACTTGCCTCCCAAGGTCACCTTGGTTTCAACGGCCTCTTTTTCTTCATGACCTTCTTCCAGACTCTGCAAGATTTCCTGACCCCGCTCATCATTTTTTAAAAAATGCTCTAGCGCCGCCAAATGCACACAGTAGCCCCTCTTTTGGAAAAAATCGCAAGCACAAAAAACCAAATCATCCTCTAAACTATAGCGCAATTCTTCTTCTGCAACACGAGCATAGAGGCGATTGTTCTTTTCCTTGATGATGTCAACCTTACCAGTTTCATAAAGGGCAACGCCTTCGATACGGACCTTCCCCGGAATCAATTTAGCCATATTTTTACCTTTACCTTATCTTTTTATTATACCATATTTTCCCCTATGAAAATAGCCTTCTAGAGATACTTTTCTCCTAGAAGGCTGGATTTTTAAAGTTTGGCAAAAGTCGTCACAATCCGCTGACACACTTCTTGCAGTAGAGATTTAGGCATAGCTACATTGAGGCGGGCATGGAGACTTCCTTCCTCTCCAAAATCCAAACCACGGTTAAGGATAACCTTGGCTTCATTTCTCAAAAGCTCTTGTAATTTTTCATCAGTCAAGTCATAGGCTGAAAAATCAAGCCAAATCAAGTAGGTCCCTTGCGGTTTCATGACCTTGATTTTAGTCTCTTTACCAAATAAATCCACCACATAATTGATGTGGTCTTCAAAGACTTGCTTGAGTTCCTCTAGCCAATCCTTCCCATATCGATAGGCAGCTTCTGTCGCCAAATAACCCAAGCCTGAAATTTCATGTTGATTATTGGCCAACTGGCGTTTCTGGTAAGCCAGTCTCAACTTAGGATTTTCAATGATTGCATAGGAATTTTTTGTCCCCGCAATATTAAAGGTTTTAGTGGCACTGCTCAAGACAATCGCAAAATCTTTGAAGGCAGGATTAATGGTATTGAAAGAATGGTGTTTGTGACCAAAGAGGGCCAAATCTTGGTGAATCTCGTCCGAAACCAAGAAAACACCGTGTTTCTGGCAGAGTTGGCCAATCTTTTCCAACACTTCCTTTTCCCAAACACGTCCACCAGGATTGTGAGGGTTGCAAAGAATATAGAGTTTGACATCCTCTTCCACCAAATCCTTTTCAAGTCGATCAAAGTCAATCTCAAACAGACCATCCTTTTCCACCAAAGAATTGGTAATCAATCTACGATTGTTCAACTTGACACTGCGAGCAAAAGGTGGATAGACAGGCGTGTTAATCAAAACAGCCTCGCCTTCTTTTGTAAAGGCTTGAATAGCTGTTGAGATGGCCGGTACCACACCCTCGATAAAGACAAGAGCCTCTTTGTCAAAGTGATAACCATGTTGTGTAGCTTCCCACTTTTGAACTTCCTTAATTAACTCTTCACTGGCATAGGTATAGCCATAAACCAGTTGATCAGCGTAAGTTTGCACGGCTTGGCGGATTTCAGGCAAGACTACAAAGTCCATATCCGCTATCCAAGCTGGTAGAACTTCGCTATCCGTTTCCGCCTCTTTCCATTTATAGGTATGATGCCCTAAACGATTGGGCAGGCTTGTAAAATCATATTTTCCCATCTTTGTCTTATCCTTCTAATGCTTGGCGCAAATCTGCAATCAAATCTCTAGCATCTTCAATCCCAATTGACAAGCGCAAGAGGTCATCTGTCAAACCATAAGAATGGCGCACTTCTGCTGGAATATCGGCATGAGTTTGTGTCGTTGGATAAGTAATGAGACTTTCTACCCCACCCAAACTTTCTGCAAAAGAGAAAACCTTGAGGCTGTTCAAAATATGAGGAATACGTTTTTCATCTGCTACTTTAAAGGAAATCATCCCTCCACGCCCAGTGTAGAGAACTTCCTTAACTGCTGGAGAATCCTTCAAAAAAGCAACCACTTCTTGAGCATTGGCTGTTGAGCGCTCCATACGAAGAGACAAGGTTTTGAGACCACGAATCAATTGATAGCTGTCAAATGGTGACAAGACTGCCCCTGTCGTATTGAGATTGTAGAAAAGCTTCTCGTATAGTTCTAAACTATTGGTCACAACCACTCCAGCCAAGACATCATTGTGGCCTGCTAGATACTTAGTTGCTGAATGGAGAACGATATCTGCTCCATCTTCAATCGGACGTTGGTAGATAGGGCTGTAGAAGGTATTGTCTACCACCACTTTGGCACCCTTAGCATGAGCTAATTTTGCTAGTTTTTCGATATCAAATTCCAACATCAAGGGATTGGTTGGGGTTTCGATATAGAGAACATCCACGTCCTTTTCTAACTCGGCAATCAACTCTTCTTCTGTATTGGCATAGGTAAAATGGAAACGGCCTTCCTGCTCCACTTGGTTGAACCAGCGGAAAGAACCACCATAAAGGTCACGGACAGCCAAGACCTTACTTCCTACTGGAAAGACGCTAAAGGCCAGTACAATAGCTGACATACCTGAGCTAGTCGCTAGGGCATAGTCTGCGGACTCAATAGCCGCCAAGACTTCTTCCGCCTTACTGCGAGTTGGGTTTTTGGTGCGCGTATAGTCAAATCCAGTAGACTGACCAAACTCTGGGTGCTGATAAGTCGTCGAAAAATGAATCGGTGTCACCAAAGCTCCTGTCGCTTCATCTGACTTGATACCCGCCTGGGCCAAAATTGTGTTAATGTGTAATTCCTTGCTCATACAATACCTCCAAATCTATAGTAACTATTGTACCACTTATTTTCATCAACTCATTTTCTTCTTTTCAAGAGCTAGTTATAGTTTCAAACTATATAAAAAACGACAGCTTCTTTCGAAACCATCGTTTTTCTTGAAAAATCCTTATTTGACGTGTTTTGCCAATTCTTCTTGGGCTTTTTTATTGGATTCTTCTTTTTCTTTCAGCCATTTTTCTTTGGCTTTTTCATATTCTTCTTTTGTGACTGTCTTATCTTGTACTTTGAGGTATTTATATGATTCAATACCTTTATTACCAGCTAATGAATATGGTTCTGAGAAAGGAACTGTCTTTCTCAATACTGGTGTTCCACCCTTAGACACATTTGGAATTGCTAAAGCGCTATCTACTAACCACGCTTGGATATCAGCATACTTTTCATAGCGTTTTGCAAGATCTTGTTCCTTATTGGCTTCTTCCAACATTTGAGTGTAGACATCTAGTCCAACAGCCTTGGCCTTGTCATTGGCTTCACCTGGCTCTAAACCTAGATTTTGCATCAGACCACCAGAATTAACATTAAAGACATCAAGATAGGTTGAAGGATCTTGGTAATCAGGACCCCAACCACCGTTGTAAAGATCATAATCCTTCTGAGCTGCTGTCTGAGCCAAATAGCTTGTATTATCATAATCTTCAGTAGTGAGTTGTTGAATATCAATTACGACATTTTCTGCACCTAAAGCTGCCTCAATAGATTGCTTCATAGAGTTTGCCTCTTGGACACCCTTTTTAGCAGCTTGGTCAACTGTCATGTCCAGGTGGATAGGGAATTGAACTCCTTTGGCTTGGAGTTCTTTCTTAGCTTCAGCAAATTTGGCTTTGGCTTTTTCAGCATTGTAGTATGGATCTTGGGCATCCGCAAAGTTGATTCCTTGCCATTCCTTACCATAATTGACCATCTTAGAGGCTACTACTTCACCAAAGTCTTTTCCGTTGATACTTACAAAGTTTGGAGGAACAACCAAGTTACGCAAAATCTTAGTTGCACCATCTTCTCCTTGAGATTGAGCCCCGTAAGCTGTACGATCATATGCAAAGTTGATGGCTTGACGGAAGTTTTTGTTAAGAACCGCTTCTTGAGTCGATTTCTTCTCAGCATCACTTGTTTTTGAAGTGAATTTATAAGATTTTCTATCTAGGTTAAAGTTTAAGAAGTAAGAAGTAGCATCTTGCAAGCTATAGATGATATTGTCCTTATTCTTTTCTTTAATTCCTTCAAAACTTGAACTATTTGGATAGAGACGAGCATAGCTATAAGCTCCCTCACCAAAGTTACGAGCCAGTGCATCTTGGTCACTACCATCATAATAGGCCAATTTCACATCATCTACAAAGACATTTTTAGCATCCCAGTAGTTAGGATTTTTCTTGAATTCAATAACCGATTTTGAAACAAAGGATTTCATCAAGAAAGGTCCATTGTACAAAATACTAGATGGGTCTACCTTCCCAAAATCATCCCCTTTTGATTTCAAGAAATCTGCATTGACTGGGAAGAGAATAGTTGATGTTGTTTTTGAGTTCCAGTAAGATTCTGGTCGTGTCAAAGTGTACTGAACTGTCTGGTCATCAATCGCCTTAACACCTACAGTTGAAAAGTCTGTTGTTTTACCAGTAATATAGTCATCCAAACCAGCGACGGATTCTTGTACTAAGTACAAGGCTTCTGATTTTTTATCAGCCGCATATTTCAAACCAGTTACAAAATCTTGGGCAGTTACTGGAGCATATTCATCTCCATCTGCAGTATACCATTTAGCATCTTTACGCAGTTTGTAGGTATAAGTCAGACCATCCTTGGATACACTCCAATCCTCTGCCAAGGATGGGATATAGTTCCCATATTGGTCATTTTCCATGAGCCCATCTACCAAATTAACTACGATATCATTGGTTGTTGCACGGTTTTCTGCTAGATAATTCAAACTAGATGGATCACTAGTATAAACATAGTTATATGTTTTTGACCCTGTGCTAGAATTCCCACACGCGCTTAATAAAATGCCTGCGCTTAAAACGACACCTGCAAGTGCTGCATACTTGGCTTTAGACTTTTTCATCTCCAGAACCTCCTGATTTAAATATTTGTCTTATTATACAACTTGAGTTTTATTTAGTCAATAGTTTTTTAAGTAAAATTTAAGAAAAATAAAATTACCATCTACAAACTTTAGTTATCATTCTACAAATTAATAAAAAAGAGAATAATTCAAGCATTTCATGATAGAAATGTTCAAATTATCCCTTTTATTTATAAATATTTTTTAAGTTAACTTTAATTTGATTCGTAAGCGATCTGCTTGGGCTTTTCCAATCACCTTATCCAATAAACGGGTACGGAGGCTCATAATTCCATAAGCTCCTCCACCCATTGCACCGATAAGAGTTACATATAGAAAACTCCACAAACGTCCACTTGGTTGGAAGACAAATCCCAGTATCCACTGAATAGCGCCTACACCGATGAACATAACAAAAGTCAACAAACTGATTAAAATGGTTCTCCTAAATACCACATTACCTCTCATTCCTGTTACCCTACATAGTTCACGATAAATGAATAGAATAGGGATGATAAGAGCGATTGATGTTGAAATCAAAGGACCATAACTGTGAAAAAGATAAATTGTTGGTAATTGCAAGACTAGCTTAGCAACTGAACCATAGAAAAAGTAACGGATTGCTTTACGGTTATGGAACATAGCCTGAAGCATTGGTGACAAAACCATATATACACCCAAAATGGTTGACTGCAAGACCGCAAAGATAAACAAACCTAATGCCAAACCATCTGGCTTCCCGT
Organism: Streptococcus sp. NM; assembly: GCF_003390135.1. Taxonomy (GTDB): domain Bacteria; phylum Bacillota; class Bacilli; order Lactobacillales; family Streptococcaceae; genus Streptococcus. The sequence continues at coordinate 290,227 of NZ_QUOS01000001.1, read as the reverse complement.
AAAATATGGTATAAATAGGTTCACCGACCATGACCACTCCCACTGTTGCAGGAAAAAGAAACAATAGAAGCATCGTTAGATTATCTTGAATCAATTTAGAGGCAGACCTCAAATCACCTTTAACATAGTTTTCGGTCAAAAGTGGCAAGCCTACACCACCAATCGAAACTCCTAAGGAAATCAAAATCATAGTGATTTTATTAGGATTGGCTGAGAAATAAGAAAACATGACAACCAAGTCTTCATTACTATAGTTGGTAAACCAGCTCATACTATTGATGAAGGTCATCTGATCCAAAATCTGGAAAAGCTGGATAGCAGACCCTGTCAGGATAAAAGGAATGGCTTCCTTAATGGTATCGACCAAAAGACGCTTGCTGTTTATCTTATCTCCTGTTTCAAGGACTCTTTTAAGTAATCCTTCTTTGGCAAGGAAATAGATCAAAACTGCAAAACTAGCTACCATGCCGACAAAGGCAGCAAAGGTGGATTGGGTAACCGCTACTAGATAATCTCCTGAGCCCATTTTCATAATCATAAAGGTAGCTAAGAGCATCCAGATAACACGAATGACCTGCTCAGCAATTTGGCTCATGGCATAAGGTTTCAAGTTATTCATCCCTTGGAAGAAACCTCGAATCACACTCATAGATGGGAAAATCAAGACCGCCCAAGCCAAACTCTGCATGATTGGGATCAGGTCTTTCCCTACACCCGACAAGTCTGCTAGCCATGGAGCAAAGAGATACAAGACTAAAGCAAAAACCAGACCTAGTCCTGTCATAAAGCCTAAAAAGCTCCGAATCAGGGCAAAGCTATGCTCTTCTTCTCGCATGGTATTATACTTGGCCACTTGCTTGGCCACCGCAACTGGAATCCCTGCTGTTGAAACCAGCAAGAACCAGGCATAGATATTATAGCCCATGGTGAAGAGACCATTTGCTGTAGCCGCATAAGACCCCATCCAGATATACCAAGGGATGATATAAATGGCACCGAGTAGACGACTGATAAAGTTACTAGCCGTTAGCCAAGCAGTCCCCCGTAACATCTGGGCCTGCTGGTGATTGTTTTCGTTAGACATAGATTCCTCATTTAATTTTAATCACTAGGAAAAATTCCTCATCTTCCATTATAAACTTTTCCTTGTCACTTGTAAATTTACGACTTTCGGTTTACAATAGAAAGTATGATTAAGATTGAAACCGTATTAGATATTTTAAAGAAAGATAGTCTCTTCCGTGAGATTATCGACCAAGGACACTATCACTACAACTACAGCCATGTCGTATTTGATACCATCTGTTATGACAGCCGCAAGGCCAAAGAGAAGAGCCTCTTTTTCGTCAAGGGGGCTTCCTTTAAGAAGGAATTTCTGCTTTCAGCCATCTCTCAAGGCCTCGGTTGGTATATGGCTGAAGAAGACTATGAAGTTGGTATTCCTGCTATTATCGTCAGTGATATCAAGAAAGCCATGAGTTTGATTGCCATGGAATTTTATGGAAATCCACAGGACAAACTCAAACTCCTTGCCTTTACTGGAACCAAGGGTAAGACAACAGCAGCCTATTTCGCCTATAACATCTTATCTCAAGGGCATCGACCTGCTATGTTGTCAACTATGAACACAACTCTAGATGGCGAAACTTTCTTTAAGTCTGCATTGACAACCCCTGAGAGTATTGACCTCTTTGACATGATGAATCAAGCTGTGCAAAATGACCGTACTCACCTCATCATGGAGGTATCCAGTCAGGCCTATCTGGTCAAACGTGTCTATGGTCTAACCTTTGATGTGGGAGTTTTCCTCAATATCAGCCCCGACCATATCGGCCCGATTGAACACCCTAGCTTTGAAGACTACTTCTACCACAAACGTCTCTTGATGGAAAATAGCCGAGCAGTCATCATTAACAGTGACATGGACCACTTTTCTGTCTTGAAAGAACAAGTTGAATATCAAGACCATGATTTTTATGGTAGCCAGTCTGAAAACCAAATTGAGAATTCCAAAGCCTTTAGTTTTTCAGCTACGGGTAAACTCGCTGGAGATTATGATATCCAACTAATTGGACACTTCAACCAAGAAAATGCCGTTGCTGCCGGACTTGCTTGCCTCCGTCTCGGAGCTAGTCTTGAGGACATCAAAAAAGGAATTGCTGCAACCCGTGTTCCTGGTCGTATGGAAGTCCTCACCCAGAAAAATGGAGCCAAGGTCTTCATCGACTATGCCCACAATGGGGATAGTCTGAAAAAACTAATCAATGTTGTAGAGACTCATCAAACAGGAAAGATTGCTCTGGTTCTCGGTTCGACAGGAAATAAGGGAGAAAGTCGTCGTAAGGACTTTGGCCTCCTCCTTAATCAACACCCTGAGATTCAAGTCTTTCTGACGGCTGATGACCCCAACTATGAAGATCCAATGTCCATTGCAGATGAAATTAGTAGCTATATCAATCATCCTGTTGAAAAAATTGCGGATCGACAAGAAGCCATCAAGGCAGCGATGACTATCACAAGTCAAGAATTAGATGCAGTTATTATTGCTGGTAAGGGAGCCGATTGCTACCAAATCGTCCAAGGTAAGAAAGAAGCCTATCCTGGAGATGCAGCCATCGCAGAAAATTATTTATAAGATAGTAAAAAATCAAGGGAAATGAAACCCTTGATTTTTTTATCTTTATTTAAAAGCGTTTTTCAAACCTTCAACGGCACCTTCTACAGCACCTTTAGCATCTTCAACTACTTCTTTTGCCTTAGCAACTGTCTTTTCTACAGCGCCTTCTGCCTCAGTCTTGCTATCCCCAGTAACTTTACCAAATCCTTCTTTGATAGCGCCTGTTGCTTGTTCCAATTTGTTTTCAAGTGACATATGATTGTCTCCTTTAATTTTATTCCGATATGTGTTACCGGTTACATATAGTTTATACCGAATACTAAGGAAAGTCAAACAATGTGCTCAGAAACCAGAAATCAGTCCAAGTAGAAAGTTAATCTTTCCTTATCAAAATCGACGGCCAACTCATACTTTCCATCTTCCTTGTGGACAATATAACCTAGGACAACTAAACTGTCCACAAAGATATCACGGCGTTTCTGCATCAGTTGATCTTTTTTGAGAAATTTTAGCAAAAAAGTCGTCATATATTTGAGAGCATACTCAGGATTGACATCTCCCAAAATGTCATAGAGTTCCTGCTGTTTTTCTGTCAAAGGATACTGATGTTTGACCTTGTAGAAATAATTGGACAGGGTCATTTTTGATCTCGCAAAGTCCGTCTTTTCAACTAAAATAGCTGCATTGGTTTGATTTCGTAATTCCGTCTCAAAACTCTGCTCTAACAAGGCTTGATAGGCCAGACTATATTCGCTGACAAAAATCTCTTGATCCAGTTCAAGACTATCAAGTGACTCCAGCATTGGAAGATTAAGGTAATAGCGCTTATTTTCCCGACGAATCAAGCCTGCCTTTATATACTCTTCCATGAGTTTATCAACTGCCACATCTGGAAATTGAGCCTTAATTTCTCTCAAAATAACATCATCATGCTGGTCCAGATAGCGAATCAATTCTCCAAAAAATGGCTGTCTCGTCAAACGAGATGGATTAAAAATCTGAATCATGAAGATTCCTTTCTTTACATTCTAACAGAGGCGATGCTGCCAACTGACTGGGATTGGTCCCCGGCTGGTTCAAAGGAACAGGCAGAGCTAGTTCTCTGTAATACTCCCTCCAAAAGTCACTAATCTCCTGCTTCCCATCCCCAAATTTCATGGGAATGGTTTCAAAAATCGATAGGATTTCTGCCATATACTGGGAACAGTAAAAACCAGCTCCATCTGGATAGAAAGAAGCATTGTAGGGTGCTCCTAGATGTTTGCAAGCTCTTTCCTTCACAGACTGGATATCCATTTCTGGGTAGATATAAATATCGTACAAATGATTGGATTCAAAGAAATCTGCCGGTTCCTGACAGACCACACCAAATTCTCCACTAGCGTGGTAAATCATCCCATCCAAATAAATGGCAACATGGTTATAGTTGCCTGTGGAAGTCTGTATGGCCTGCCCCATGTCCGACTCATCTCTCACAAAAATCAAATCGCCATTTTCTAACATGCTTCACTCCTAGAAAAAAAGGAGCCGAAACTCCTTTCGATATAAGTCAAACTAGACTTTCCGATTTTGAACTGACACCCAAAATCTTACGCATTAAAGCTTTCAGTCAATTGAGGTACCACTTGTTTCTTACGTGAAACAGCACCAGCAAGGAAGGCATGGTTATTTTCAAGTTTGAAGTTGAAGGCTGCTTCAACCTTGCCCATATTAGCACCAAGTGCTAGGATTTCTGAGTTTGAGTTGACGATATCTGTAATCATCAAGACAAAGTCAGAGTAACCATTTGCTTCGTTGGCAGCTTGCATTGCAGCTTCGATTTCTGCTTGACGTTCCAAAACTTCAGCGATGTCCACTGTGTTTACTTGGGCAACACGGACATTATTTCCGTTCAATTCAAAAGTCTTAGCATCGATGTCAATCAATTCGTCAGCAGATTTGCTAGCCAAGTTGGTACCAGCTTTCAACATAGCCAAACCATATTCTTCCAAGTTGACACCAGCCAATTCAGCCAATTCTGGAGCAATGACTGTATCTGTTGGGTGTGTTGTTGGTGATTTCAAAAGAAGGGTATCTGAAATCAAACCTGAAAGCATCAAACCAGCAATCTCTTTAGGCACAGCTACACCATGTTCTTTGAACATACGATAAACGATTGAAGACGCTGATCCAACTGGCTCCAAACGCATGTAGAGTGGGCTTGCAGTTTCAAAGTTAGCCACACGGTGGTGGTCCACAACACCATAAACTTCTACTTCAGCGATATCTGACACAGATTGTTGGAATTCATTGTGGTCAGTCAGGATAACTTGCTCTGCTCCTTCTGCTTTGGCAGAAGTGATAACACGCGGTGCTTCCACACCAAAATAGTTCAAGACAAAGGCTGTTTCTTCATTCGGAGTTCCAAGGGCAACAGCTTCCGTATCCAAACCATAAGCTTCTTTTGCAAGGTAGGCAAAGGCTACAGATGACCCGATGGCATCTGAGTCTGGATTTTGGTGACCAAATACTAGAATCTTAGACATGATAATACCTCATTTTGTTTATTCTCTTTATTGTAGCATTTTTTTCGATTTTTGACAAAAGTAAGAGGAGTCAAAGGGCTCCTTACGATTCTTCAAAATAACTGAGTAAATTTCTATCTTGATTTTCAGATAAAAATCTTTCCTTCTGTGGCCTCTTCTTACGCTTGAGAAGGGCTTCAGCTGACATGGCTTCTTCCTTACTGGCAAAACCTTGAGCATAGATGAGTTTGACTGGCAAGCGTGCTCGTGTGTATTTGGCACCCTTCCCACTATTGTGGACAGCGAGGCGTTTTCTCACATCAGTCGTATACCCTGTATAATAAGAACCATCACGACACTCCAGCACATACATATAAGCCTTATGATCCATAATAAATCTCTTCAAGTTCAGGCGTATAAGAGCCATCATCATTGTGGACAATCAAAGGTGGTAAGACCTTAAAGCCACTTGTCGAGCCATCCTTGATAGCCTCAATCAAGAGCATATTGGCTTCCTTTTCCCGTTTTGGATAAACAAACTGCAGGCGCTTAGGAGCTAGATTATGCCCTTGTAAGCTGTCCAAGATATCTAAAAGTCGATCAGGACGATGAACCATGGCCAAGCGTCCATTGGATTTGAGAATACTCTGGGCACTACGACAGATTTCTTCCAAATTAGTCGTGATTTCATGTCGCGCCAAGAGATAATGTTCACTCTCGTTCAGATTGGAATGAGGATCCACCTTGAAATAGGGTGGATTACACAAAATCATATCCACCTTACTTCCCTGGATGTAAGCAGGCATATTTTTCAAATCATCACAGATGACCTCCATTTGCTTTTCTAAACCATTCAAACGGACAGAGCGTTCAGCCATATCCGCCAAACGCTCCTGAATCTCAACAGCCAAAATCTGTGCCTGAGTCCGAGTGCTAGCAAATAGCCCCACTGCTCCATTTCCAGCGCAGAAATCCACTATCAAGCCCTTCTTAGGAAAACGTGGAAAACGTGACAAGAGAACACTATCCACCGAATAGCTAAAAACCTCTCTATTTTGAATGATTTTAATATCTGTCGAAAAGAGCTGGTTAATACGCTCTCCTGATTTTAATAATTGTTCTTCTTCCATGGTCCTATTATAGCAAATTTATATTAACATTACAAAAGATAGAAATTTCTAACTAGTGTTTCTGATTCTTCAAATGTTGAAGGGCTTCCTTGGTCCAAATTGGCATCATTCGTTTGAGAGGAGCAAAGCCATAGTTAAAACGATCGCTTGAAAAGCGTCTCCGTCTTGGAAACTGGTGCTTTTCTTCCTCCAAAGTGCGGATAGAAAGACTAGCTTTCCCTGTAAATTCATCTAAATCCACTACTTGAACTTGAACCTCTTCATCAACTTTCAAGGCTTCTTGGATATTTTCAATAAAGCCTGTCCGAATCTCTGAAATGTGAATCAGTCCCGTATCACCCGTCTCTAGCTCAACAAAGGCACCGTAGGGCTGAATCCCTGTAATACGGCCCTTTAGTTTATCACCGATTTTCATCCTAGTCCTCGATTTCAATTGTTTCAATCACGACATCTTCAGCTGGCTTGTCCATAGCTCCTGTCTCAACAGCAGCAATGGCATCCAAGACAGCGTAAGAAGCTTCATCAGCTAGCTGACCAAACACAGTGTGACGGCGGTCTAGATGAGGAGTTCCACCTTGGTTGGCATAGATTTCCGCAATCGGTTCTGGCCAACCACCACGAGCAATTTCTTTCTTAGAATAAGGCAAATGTTGATTTTGCACGATAAAGAACTGGCTACCGTTGGTATTTGGACCAGCATTGGCCATAGAAAGGGCACCACGAATATTGTAAAGTTCTTCTGAGAATTCATCCTCAAATGATTCGCCGTAGATTGACTCGCCACCCATACCAGTTCCAGTTGGGTCTCCACCTTGAATCATAAAGTCCTTGATAATACGATGGAAAATGACTCCATCATAGTAGCCATCTTTTGAAAGTGCAACAAAGTTAGCTACTGTTTTAGGAGCATGTTCAGGGAAGAGCTTAATACGCAAGTCTCCGTGATTGGTCTTAATAGTCGCGATAGGACCTTCTACTGTTTCAATGTCTACTTGTGGGAAATGCAATTCTTTTTCTACCATACCAAATCCTTCTAAGGCATCAAAAATGCCATCTTCTTCTAATGTTTTTGTAATATAATCTGCTTTTTCTTTGATCTTATCATGAGAAATTCCCATTGCAACGCTGATTCCAGCATAATCAAAGAGTTCCAAGTCGTTGAGGCCATCTCCAAAAACCATGACGTTGTCTGGTTTCAAACCTAGGTGTTCCACAACCTTTTCCACACCCGTCGCTTTGGAGCCTGAAATCGGCACAATATCAGACGAATGCTCATGCCAACGAACCATGCGAAGTTTGTCTGAGAGACTGTCAGGCAAGTGCAAGTCATCTCCCTTATCTTCAAAAGTCCACATCTGATAGATATCTACTTTTTCATGGAAATCTGGATCCACATCCAAATCGGGGTAAATTGGATTGATAGCCTCACTGATCATCTCAGTTCGAGCGGAGAGTTTGGCATCATGACTCCCAACCAAGCCATACTCAATTCCTTCTTTCTTGGCCCAAGAGATATATTCCTCAACATCTGATTTCTCAATCTGATGTTGATAAATAACCTGACCTTTTTTATCTTCGATATAAGCTCCATTCAGGGTCACAAAAAAGTCAGGATTGAGTTCACGAATCTCTGGCACAACACCAAAAATCCCTCGTCCAGAAGCAATACCTGTCAAGATTCCTTTCTCACGTAATTGCTTAAAAACAGCTGGGATTGAAGACGGAATAAAACCAGTCTTGGAATTTCGCAAGGTATCATCAATATCAAAAAAGACAATCTTAATCTTTTTTGCCTTGTATCTTAATTTGGCATCCATCTCACTACCTCTTTCAATCTAACTCTTTCCATTATACCATAAAGTAGCTAAATCCCCTATTTTCAAAAAGTTTCCAGTTTTATTGTAAGTCCTTGGATAAGTATAAAACTAAATCATTATCATTTTGACAACTTGCTCCCATTTCTAGCGGTTTATTTCTATACCAGACACCTGTCCCATCTGGAATATAGCCTCGTTTGATATACAATCTCTGGGAAGGACCATACCCCAAGTGCAAACCTACACCAAGAGTGACCTTACTCGAAACAAACTTGACTCGTTTTTCTGCTTCTTCTAGCAGTTGATTCCCAATACCTTGATTTCGAAAAGGCTCAAACACATTAAAATCTGATAATTCTGGATAGACTTCTGCAAAAGGACCATGTTTAGCAGAGGGCAAAATGGTAACGTAGCCCGCTACAGCACCATCAATCTCTGCAACTAAGACTTCTCTCTCCCCACTTTCCTGTTCCAGAAAATATCTAGCCAAAATTTCCTCTCTACCAGGCCAACCTTGATTCATAAATCCATGAGACAAGGATTCAATATCAGACTTAATCATATTTCTAATCGTACAATTCATCTTTGACTTACCCACCTTTACTCTTTCTATTACCATTATAGCACGCCAAGGTCAGAAAAAAACTATCTCGTGAAAAAAACCAACCGGGCTTTAATTCGCTTTCTTATTTTCAAGCTCATGAAAAAGAAGTCCACTGGATCCAAACTCACTCTCCCATTTCAAGGCTCGTGAAAAAAAGACCCAACCGGGTCTTAATTCGCTTTCTTGTTTTCAGGCTCATGAAAAAGAGGTCCACTGGACCCAAACTCGCTCTCTCATTTCAAGGCTCGTGAAAAAAAGACCCAACCGGGTCTTTTCTTTAATCTTCGTTTACGAAAGGCATCAAAGCCATTACGCGAGCGCGTTTGATAGCTGTTGTTACTTTACGTTGGTTTTTAGCTGAAGTTCCTGTTACACGACGAGGAAGGATTTTCCCACGTTCTGAAACGAAACGGCTAAGAAGCTCAGTATCTTTGTAATCAACATATTCAATTTTGTTTGCTGCGATGTAATCAACTTTTTTACGGCGTTTGAATCCGCCACGACGTTGTTGAGCCATGTTTTTTCTCCTTTATAATTTTAGTTGTCCATTAGAATGGTAAATCATCATCTGAAATATCCAATGGATTTGTTGCTCCAAATGGATTTTCATCACGTGAAAAGTCTGGTACTGAATTTGTAGGTGCTGAATAGTTTGAACTTGGTGCAGAATAAGCTCCACCTGTGTGACCCTCACGCACACTACGGCTTTCCAACATTTGGAAATTCTCAGCCACGACCTCTGTCACGTAGACACGTTGTCCTTGCTGGTTATCGTAACTACGAGTCTGGATACGACCTGTCACCCCGATAAGTGAGCCTTTTTTAGCCCAGTTAGCAAGGTTTTCAGCCTGTTGGCGCCACATAACGACATTGATAAAATCAGTCTCACGTTCGCCATTTTGACTCTTAAATGTACGGTTTACTGCAAGAGTAAAAGTCGCAACTGCTACATTTGATGGGGTATAACGCAACTCAGCATCACGTGTCATACGCCCTACAAGTACAACATTGTTAATCATAGTTTACCTTCTTACGCGTCAGTTTTGACGATCATGTGACGAAGAATGTCAGCGTTGATTTTTGAAAGACGGTCAAACTCTTTAAGAGCTGCATCGTCGTTTGCTTCAACGTTAACGATGTGGTAAAGTCCTTCACGGAAATCTTTGATTTCGTATGCAAGACGGCGTTTTTCCCAAGATTTTGATTCAACAACAGTTGCACCGTTGTCAGTCAAAATAGAGTCAAAACGTGCTACCAAAGCGTTTTTAGCTTCTTCTTCAATGTTTGGACGAATAATATAAAGAATTTCGTATTTAGCCATTGATATGTTCCTCCTTTTGGTCTAATGACCCCAAGACTTTACAAGGGGTAAGTGAGGTTCGCTCACAATAAACTATTATACTAGAAAACATTTTTTTACGCAAGTAAAAACACCGAAATAAAAAAAGAAGATGACGAATCATCTTCTCAAAAAATACAACTCTATAGAGAGTGATTAATATTTTAGTATTTATCAAACTATAGAGATTACGAATCCGTTTTATTGATTTTTACCAAAGACATCTCGATAGAGCATTCCTGTTCGTAAACTCTCTGCGTCTCCTCCTAATTGCTCCACCAACTCGTAGGCAAAGGCAAGGGCTGTTGAGGGACCTCGACTGGTTGTCAAATGACCATCTACCACTACTGTTTCCTTGACATATTGACCATCAAGGATTTGCTCTTGAACGCCATCGTAGCAAGTGTACTGCTTGTTTTTCAATACCCCTGCTTGATTGAGGGCAATTGGTGCCGCACAAATGGCTGCCAGTTTCTTCCCTTTTTGCTCGAAGCTTTGCAACTCTTGAATCAAGGCCTGATTATCCCGTAAATGTGCAGAACCAGGCATTCCGCCAGGAAGGACAATCATGTCATAGTCGGATAAATCTCCCTCAAAGACACGATCTGCTCTTACTTGGATTGCATGCGAACCAGTCACTTGCTCTTCAAACCCAACCATATCACAAGTGATATTTGCCCGACGCAAAACATCCACAACTGTCATAGCTTCAATTTCTTCAAAGCCCTGAGCTAACATAACTGCTACTTTTACCATGATTTTCTCCTTATTTGATTTGTTTTAAAACAACCTTTTTCCGCTTGAATGGAACTTTTCCGCTCTTTTCTTCAGCTAGATTGGTCTGGTAACTCATCGATAAAAGTAAGCCCACACCAATCAGATTACTGATAATAGCCGATCCTCCTTGAGAAATGAAAGGCAAGGGAATCCCCGTCAAGGGAAGCAAGCCCGTCACAGCACCGATATTCTCAAAGATATGGAAGAGTAACATCATGATCAAACCTGTGGAAATATAGGTGTAGAACTGATTATTTGATTTAAGAGTAATCTTCAACATACGATAAATCAGCATGAGATAAAGGGCGATAACAAGGACAGAGCCAATAAAGCCAAAATCTTCTGCAATGACCGTGAAAATCATATCCGACTCTCTAACTGGAATAAGCAGATTAGAAGCATTAAATCCTTGACCAAACAAACCACCACTCCCAATCGCAATCTGCCCTTGAGCCTGTTGGTAAGTGGTTGTTTGGGCAAAGTCAAAAGGATTGAGCCAAGCCAAAATACGGTTGATTTGGTAGGTCGGCATTCCCAGTTGATGGAGAAAAGCTCGGCCGTCCTTGCTGATAAAAATAGCTAAGAAACCTGCAATTCCTGTTACAGCAGTCACAAATACTGGGATAATAATTTTCCAAGAAACCCCCGATAATAAAACGATTCCTGAGAAAATGGCTACAAAAACCAAAGCCGTCCCTAAGTCACTTTGAAGTGCCAAAAGAACTAGGACTGGAATGGTAAAGAGAATCATCCAAAAAATTAACAAAAAGTCCAGCGGAATTGTGCGTCTCCACTCCTTATGTTTTTTGGTAAACTGGACAATCACACGGGCCAACATGAGGATATAGGATATCTTCATAAATTCTGACGGCTGGAACAAGGTAACACCATTTACCGATACCCAGTTTTTGGCACCCGTTGATGCAACTAAACTTGGATTATAAAAGACGATAGGTAAGACCATAAGTCCCAAGCCTAAAATATATAGAAAGGGTGTCACCTTCCAAAGAAATTCTGTATTGAAGAGCATGACCACAAAACCAATTACAAGTCCCAAGGCAATCCAAGCGACCTGCTGCCCTAAAATGGGCAAAATATTATTTGGATAATCATGACTAACGGCAATATAAATAGCCACCACACCGATAACCAGTAGGAAAAATACTGGCAGGAGCAAACTATAATCGACTCTAGAGTCGAGAGAACGTTTCATATATTCACCTTTTCTCTTTCTTAGATTTTTCATTTTTGTTGTTTTGGAGGAAATCAATGACAGCAGAGGTAATCTGGTTTCTATTCACCTCTCTGATAGTTCTTTCCTTAGCTAGAGCTTGTCTAATCTGTTTACCATATCGTTTATGAACAACTCGACTATCCAGTATCACAGCAATGGAAGCTTGTTCCTCTTTTCTAATTGTTCTACCCAAAGCCTGTTTGAGACGAATAATGGCCATTGGCAACTGATAATCATAGAAAGGATTCTTCCCTTCCTGACGCAATTCATGATTTAATTTTCGTGTTAAAGGTTCTTGGGGATTTTGGAAAGGCAATCGAGGAATTACTTGAATAACGCAAGGATGGGTAGAAAAATCAACCCCCTCCCAGAAACTTCCTGTTCCAAGTAATATTTGTCGTTCTCCTTTTTCAAAACGTTTCTTCAGCTGACTGGGTTCCCCATTTTTATATTGGGCTAAATGAGGATGGTCTAGTAAATCTGACACTGCTAACAGTAATTCTTTAGACGTAAATAAAACAAGCAAAGGCTCTTGAAACGTCTGTAAGGAATGGATAACTGATGTAACCTCTTCCGCATAATCTAAAGGAGATTGTTCAGTTACTAACGGAAAATCATTTACTAATAAAACTTCTTGTTGCTTCTGTTGTAAAGATTCAACTGTAATAAGTGGGGCTTCCGTAAATCCTAATAAATCCGCTAACGAAACTCTATTACTGATTTCAAGAGTGGCAGATACGCCAAGTACTCTGCAATCTTCTGGCAATAAATCTGCTAGTAGAAAGCGGCCTTTTTTACTTGAGCAGATTAAGACATCCTTACTAGACTTCTCAGCTGTTGCCAGCCAAAATTCACGGTCTGATGTAAAAAAGCGCGTCATATCTCTATACTCGGGAAGATTTAACTCAGAAAAATGCTGGCGTAAGTTTTCAAGAGAATCCAACCACTTGTCATTCTTAAGCCCTGAGTAAAACTGATCTATCAAATAGCGACATTCAAACCCGATACTCTCAAGCAACCGTCTCTGAATAAGATCTTTTTCTGTTTCCAAGGACTTTTGAACTTGTGTTACTAAAGCCTCGAGGAGATAAGACTCTTGGGCGAGGTTTTCAAGGGCAATCAGCATTTTTTGAGCTTCATCTATGATTACCAAGCGATTGTTGACAAACTCTGGATCGTCCTCTAAACGTGTTACCAGATAAGCGTGATTGGTTAACAAAAGGCGACTCGATTTAGCCCTATTTTGGCTTCGTTGCCAGAAGTCCTCAGTAATAAATAAACTTTTTCGTGAAAGTTTTCCATCATGGACAAGTTCAGGTAGAAAATGCTGATAACGATACAGCTGCCCAATTTCATCTAAATCACCCGTTTCTGTCTCTGTTAACCAGATCAAGATTTGCATTTTAAAACGTGTGAATAGGCGGTTAGACTCTGGCCTATGAAGTACTTTATAAAAATTATCGAGTTTCAAATAATTTTGAGGTCCCTTAAGACTATGAATATCAATATGAAAAGTATCTTTTAATTGACTTCCTTCTTCTTGCATAATTTGATTTTGAAGGATTTTGGTAGGAACACTAACAAGGATACCCCCTTCACTTTCCATGCTCAAAGCTAGCAGTAGGTAACCATAAGTCTTTCCAAGTCCCGTTTGGGCTTGAATAAACGCGGTTTTCTGTTCCTTTAATAACTGCTCAACTTTTTCTGCAAATTCAACTTGCTGAGGACGTTCATCCAAGTCTAATAAGGAAATATTTTTAGTAAAATCCTTAGATAGCTTACGTGGCTTTAAAGACTGACTTTGCTTTCTTAGAAAGAGTCCATGGAGCTCCATCAAATCGTGAGAAGAAAGGAGGGACTGGCGCTGGTACACTTCTTCAATCACTAAATAAGTTTCATAAAGGAGGTTATCCGCAAGATCTAACAAAGTTTCTAAAAGTCCTTTCGGTAACTGAAAAAGTTTTTGACGCATAAAAAGCAAAAGCTCTGCTGTTGCTTGTGCATCAGAGAGAGCGGTGTGGGCGTGGTCTAACTTAATCCCTAACTCTTGACATAGAATTCCGAGATTGTACTTTTCAAACTGAGGGTATAAAACCTGTGCCAGCTCAACTGTATCCACACGAGGAGTTCTCAATTCATAGCCTTCAAAGAATAGGTACTCTGCCAGAAGATTTGCATCAAACTGTACATTGTGCGCGACAAAAACACCATCCTTGACCAGCTCAAAAATCCTTCCAGCTACCTGTGAAAACTCTGGAGCAACTGCCAACCGTTGATCAGTTAAACCTGTCAATTCTTTTATATGAGAATCCAAGGGCTCATGAGGATTGATGTCAGTCCCATACTGATCGACGATTTCGCCATTTTCAATCACCACAATACCCACTTGAATAATTTTTGCCTTGCTTCCGGTGCTAGTGGCCTCTAAATCAACAACCACATACCGATTAGTTCTCGAATTCATCATTAAAAATTATATCAAAAAAAGCCCTGTTTGACACCCCTCAACTTCGATAGAAAAATCTCTTTGCTTGAAAAAATTTTTATAAAATGTTTGAATAGTATTATACAGAAAAGGAGACATAAGATGAACCCATTAGATTTATTTAACCAAGTAAAAGAATTAATCGAAACAAAAGATTTCGAAGCTGCAAAAACATTTGTTGCAGAAAATCAAGAACAGCTTGGAGAATACTTCTCTCAAGCTCAGCAGTTGATTTCTGGTTCTGAAGGTCTAGATGGCCTCGTTGGAAAGATTAAAGGATTTTTCTAAAACTATAAAGGCGCCTGAAACAATCAGGTGCCTTTTTGAGATATTTTTTTCATTATTTTGGGCAGATAAGAGCTGATTTCCGTCGGCAAGACCACATAATGTTCTTGAGCTAGTTCTTGGGCTATGGCTGAATGAAGATGGCTCGCCACTGCCACACGTTCGTAGAGACTGGCCTGTCGGAATTGGCCTACAAATCCTGCGATCATCCCAGCCAGAGTATCTCCCATTCCCCCAGTCGCCTGATAGGGACCGCCAACTTGTAACTGGTAAAAATCTGATTGACCAACTTGCCAAATACGAGTAGCTGGACCTTTCTCCACCAAAATGGTTCCTTGAGGAAAGGAAGTCAGGGCACTAGCCGTTGCAGCTTCCTTTTGCTTTTCAATAGCAATACCAGATAGCTTTTCCCATTCTTTTTGGTGGGGAGTTAGGATAAGCTGGCTAGAAGGAAATGACAGACTTGTCCTAGCGAGAATAGTCAAGGCACCTCCGTCTACAATCAAAATCTGATTCTTTTTTAAGCTGGCAAAAATCTGTTTGACTAGATTTTCTCCAAATGCATCGTCTCGTAAACCAGGCCCCAGCAAGACAACTTCTGCCTTCTTCAACTGCTCTTTTAACAGTTGTTGGTCTTGAAGAGAAAAGGCCATAGCCTCAGGTAAATGACTGTGCAAAGCTGGGATATTTTCCCTATCTGTTCCAACGGTCACCAAACCAGCTCCACTTTTAACAGCCGCCAAAGCAGACATGATGATAGCACCACCATAAGGATAAGTCCCACCAAGCAACAGCAGACGGCCATAGTCTCCTTTATGACTGGTACGAGAACGTTCAATAATAACTTTTTCTAATAATTCTTGCTCAATCACTTTCATTGTTTTTTCCTCTCTATTCATTATACTATAAAGTCTATTCACCTTGCATCTTAAATATAAATCTCTCCGTTCATATAGAAAAAGAGGGGACAAAACCCCTCTACTCTCCTTTCGTCCAAACACGAAAGTAAACGATTCCATTTTTACTAGTAAAGACGGAGAGGCCTAATTGGTCCTCTCCATCTATTCGACTCATTTATCGATTCATTTTTTATCTTCTACCAATCTATACAAATAGAATGGTATTAGGCGCATAGACTAGTCTTCTTTACGTTTTGCAGTTAATAAAGCTGCTGATAAGGCCAAGGTAACACCTGCCAAGAAAATAGCTGTTTCTGACTGTTTTTCACCAGTTTCTGGCAATCTCTTGTCTTCCTTGGCAACTTGAACTGGTGCTTCTGGAGTCTGAGCTTTTTCTAACGAACTTAGTTTAAACTCTGGTTTTTCTACTGTTGGAACTGGTTGATTACCTACTGTAGCTAGAATACCACGGTACTCTGGAAGTTTATGTTCTAGAGCCATTACAGCATTAACGCCACCCTTAAATTCAGGCTTCTCAACACTTGGTACTGCTTGATCTCCTACTGTGGCTAGAATTCCTGTGTATTCTGGAACTTCATTTACTGCTGCTTCTACAAAGTTAGCACCACCTTTGAATTCTGGAACATCGTTCACTGCTGCTTCTACAAAGTTAGCACCACTTTTGAATTCTGGAACTTCATTGACTGGAGCTGGCTCCTCGCCTTTACTACTTGAAATAGATGCTTTCACTCCAACTTCAATAATACGATCTTGAGCCTTTCTTTCTTCAGAATGAACAAGAGTTCTATTAGTTCCTGACACTTGAATATAGTCAACTTTTTCTCCAGCTTGTCCTTCAGAAACTATACGACGTTGACCTTGAGCAAGTTCAGGGGTTTCACGAATAATTTCTTTAAACGGAAGTGAAGTCTTTTCAATTTCCAAACTTGGTACTTCTGCAACTAAGTTCTTAACGCCTTCTGTCGGTGTTGTTTGGAAGGTAGACTTAAAGTGTAAACGATATTCTTTCACCAGATTTCCATCTTTGGAAACAAGACGAACGAGTGTTGGAAGATTTGTATTTCCATGATCCACTACTGTGACTACTCCATGTCCACTAGTTGTCGCAGTGACTTTTGGTTTAGTTCCCATTGTTGTTAGGGTGTACTCTGTCACATTTGGATCAAAGTTTTCCAATGCTTTTCCATCGATTGAAATAGTCGCTGATGGTGTTTCGACTTCTGCTCCCTTGCCTGCTGAGTAGGCTGTAAATTCGACTACTGCTAGCCCGTTAGTAGTAGACTTACGAGTCATTCGAGCACGAATAGCTGTCGTTTGAATAGGATCAAAGTTAAACTCGATTGGTTTCCCAGCTACTAATTCTCCAGAAGCTTTGTAAGGAATTGGTGCCCAATTTTCTGCCTTGTTGAATGGATGGTCAGCATTTTCTTCGTAACGAGAAATCGTACTTGGTTCTGTAAAGGCTGGACCAATATATCTTTCTAGAACCATTTTCTCAGGAGCATCTGTGCCACTATCTTTAAAGAACTGAATGGCTACTTTTCCGATAGATTGAGAAGTAATTTTTCCATCCTTCTTAAAGAGTAATCCAACAGAAGTTTCTTGATTTTTCGGAGTACGAGACCAGTTTGTCCAACGTCCATCTTCATTGTATTTTCCATCATTGATATAGAAAATTCGATCATGTGAAGCTGCTTGTGTATCGTTCGTTGTCGAAGCAAAGGCTTTAGAATCCGTTTCATTGTTGCTTGGATTTTCTGAGATGACTTGATTTCCTTTAGCTACAACTGTTACTTGCATGGTAGTGGTTAGATTTGTACCAATGACATGACCAGTTACTTGGAATCTTCCCTCATGCTCTGTCGCATGTTCAGGAATAGCATCCCATTTCACTGCCAGTTTATCTGTAGTCCAAGTAGTTGAAGTTGGATAATAAACAGTGACTTCTGATGGAAGTTGAAGGGTATCTCCGAGCTTCAAAGTAGTTGCACCATTTTCAGCTGCTAAAGGTAGACTTGTATCTTTTTCATCATTACGGTAGATCCGATATTCTTTTAAAATAGTACCATCTTCAGCCTTCAAAATAAGACGTGTCGCACCTTTTGGACTTGTTGCCGGAACAAGAGTAACCAAACCATTGTTGCTAGCTGTTGCAGTGATTTCTTTGCTAGATTGAGGAATATAGTAATCGGTCTTAGATGGATTAAAGTGTTCAAGATCCTTGCCATCTACCTTGATAGAAATCTCTGAACTTGTAGAGCTTACTACCTTGTTTCCAAGGACAGTTAGCTCTGTCAGACCAACACCTGAAGTTCCATCAGCCTTCTTCATACGAATACGAACAGCATAGGTTTCTACCTTGTCAAATGTGAAGTGATTTGTTTGAGTTGCAGATAGCTGACTTGGAGCATGTAAGTTTTCAACTGCTTTCCAATTGTCTGGATTATTAAATGGATGATTGCTATCTCGTTGCGCATGACTGACATCACTTGGTAAATCAGGAATTTCTTTACCTACATAATATTCAACTACATATTCTTTTGGAAGACCAATTGCTCCATCAGTATAGAAATCAACTGATAAATTATTGACAAAACGTTTCGTCAAGTCTCCTGAATTACCAAACAAGATAGAAGCCCAATCATTATCAGTATTTGTTCTCCAAGTAGTCCATCTATTTTTAGCATCTGTTGACGTTCTTGACACAGTCAGGTCGTTCAAGGCATTAGCTGAGTCATCTCCTCCTGTATTGGATACAATGGCAGCTGGCAATTGCGAACCTGTCCATTGTTTAGAGATATTATTCCCAGCAACAACTTGACTAGATACTCGAACATGAGCTTTAGTGGTCAGATTGCTACCCACTAAACGACCATTAATTTCATAGACTCCTTCTGTTTGACTAAAGTTGGCTGGAACCTGATCCCAAACTACATCTTTATAGATAGTTGTTCCATTAGAATGGTAAGCACGAACATTAGCTGGCAATTGAACTGTCTCACCCTTAGGAAGAGTAAGGCTGATTTCCTCTGCAACTTGCAAGCCTTCAACTGTCACCGTTGCTTGAGCTTCAATACCTGTGCCTTCTACATGTCCTTTAAGCGTAAAGCTATGATAATACCCCAATTCTTTTTCATCTACCTTGTCCCAAGTTACAGATACTTTGCGTGGCAAGCCCTTATCAAATTCTGCTCCAACTTCTTTAGGTAGATTCGGTTGCTGATTAATGTCTGTAGAAACAGATACAGGATGAAGTTTCACAATCTTCTTGCTGACTTTATTTTCTTTAATCACTACTTCAGTAGTTACAGATTCTGTTTTCTCTGTTTGATTATCGATTCGAGGTGTCAAAGTCACTCTTCCCTTAGTATAAAGCAACAAGTTCTGTCCATTCACCTCAAGATGCCCACCATCAGATGATTTAGCTTCTAGGTGAATATCTGAAGCTGAAAATTCTGTTTGAGAACCATCCTCATAACTACCAATGACACGATAAGTTAAGACCTGATCTTCAGTAGCAGTTTCTTTTCCTTCCACAACTACTTCCAAACGTTTCAAGGCAGGAGCTTCCTTCACAAACTGAATTAGGTAAGTTTGAACCAAGTCACCCTTTTGATCACTCAAGAAGACAGAGGCCTGATAACCATTATCAGCAGAAGCTTGCTGAACAGTTACTTGATAACCAGTAGTCTGAGCCCCAACACTTGGAATTGTTCCAGTGTAAGGAAGAGATACACGATAATAAGTCTTGCCAGACTCGAAGTTCTCAAGAGCTTTATCCCCAACAGTAAGTCCTGTAATGCTACTTGTTGTTTCCTTACTGCTTGCGATAAAGGTGGCAGTCACTTCACGGTCGTCATCTACCAATTTACCAGTAGCCTCCGTACGTCCTCCTTCCTTGGTCAAAGCAGCAGGATCTTTCAAAGTCCAAGAAACAACATCTGTATCGATCAAACTACCATCTGTCAGAACAGCTGTGACTGTTTTATCCAAATCTGCTGCAGTTGTACCAACTGGTACTGTAGCAACTTTTGGTAACCATCTATCTAAGGCAATCACTTTTACAAGTGCCTCAGCTCTGGTTTCCAAACCTTCTACACGTCCAGATACTTTTTTCTCACCTGCGCTTGTAAGCAAGTCAGCTGGCACATCCCATGTTACAGTCTTTTCCTCAACACTACCGTCGCTATAAATAGCTGTTACTGTTTGAGGCAATTCAGGATTTGTAGTCACGTCAGTTGTTGCTTTTACAGGAGCAAAGGCTACAAAGTGACGGTTTTCTTTCTTACCAGACACAGTTGCGACCGTTGCGCTATCAGATGTCAAGCCAGCAGAATCTGCATAAAGAGTAAATTTACCTTCTTTTTCTGTTGATTTTACAATGACAACTCCTTTACCATTGAAAGCACGTCTTTGCCATGTTCCATCTGCTTGAGCTTTGTAGCGCTCACGGCTAGCTTGTTCTCCATTATCCACACCAACAATTTGTCCCTGACCATGAAGATTGAAATGAACAAGATTATTCGCTGTCGGAACCACATTCCCATCGCCATCAACAATTTCGTAATGGATGTAGGATAGGTCTTTCCCATCTGCAGTGATAACATGCTCTTCTTTAGTCAGACGAACTCTTGCTGGTTCCCCTGCAGTTGTCACACTATCACGCGCAATTTCGTTGCCATTTTCATCTCGAGCAATCGCAGTCAGTGTGCCGGGTTGGTATTTCACAAGCCACTCGAGATACAATTCACTTGGTTTAGCCCCTTCATGATAAGGACGTCCATCTTCTGTCCTTTTCTTCGTATATTCCTTTTTACCAAGCGACTGTCCATTTAAGAACAATTCGACACTTGCAGCATTTGAGAAGGTACGAACCGGAACTTTTCCATCGACTAGCATCTTACGTTCTTTAAGTGTCTCTTCAGTCCAGTTCCAATGTGGTAAAATACGTACAGTTGGCTTTTCTTTAGCACTATACCACTCACTGCGATAAAGGTAGAAATCATTTTTTGGTAAACCAGCCGTATCGATGATACCAAAGTAAGAGCTTTTTACAGGTGTATTATCTTGGTTATGCCATGGAGTTGGTTCACCAATATAATCAAACCCAGTCCAGATAAATTGTCCGGCATAGCCAGCGCGATCACGGTCAAAAGTCCATGACTCAGTAGCTGTTCTTCCCCACCCAACACGGTCGTTACCATAATCAGATTGTTCATAGTGACGATTTGGACGGTTATCGTGTCCAAGGATTTGAGCAGGATTGTAATAAGAATCACGCGTTCTAGTAGCTGAAGAGGTTTCAGAACCATAAATGAGCCAGTCTGGATGCGCTCTACGAACCGCATCATAAAAACGTTCACCATAGTTCATACCGACAGCATCCATGATTTCTGCGAGTTTCAAGAAATCACCTGTCGCTGCACGACTAAATTTATTTTCACCCATGGTGACATAACGCTCAGTATCAATCGCCTTGATAATAGCCTTCAGACGCTTAGCAGTTTCGATAGAGCGAGGACTACCATTTGCCTCTTCTACCTCATTTCCAAGAGACCACATGACGATAGACGGATTGTTCTTATCACGTTCTACCATTGTTCTAAGATCAAAATCAGACCACTTCTCACCCTTCTTAGCTTCAGGATGAGTTGCATCTTGATCAAAGAAACGTCCATAATCGTAAGTCTTCTTGCCACCATACCAAGTATCAAAAGCTTCCTCTTGAACCAAAAGACCTAAACTAGCTGCAGCATCAAGCAACTGAGGGCTAGCTGGATTGTGGGTTGTTCGAATAGAGTTAACCCCCATATCTTTCAGGAGTTTTAATTTACGATAGGTAGCCTTATAATTTTCTTCTGCCCCTAAGGCTCCATTGTCATGGTGAATACTTACTCCGTGGAATTTCATGCGTTCACCATTCAGAGAGAAACCATCCTTAGCAGTCCAATTGAAAAAACGGTAACCAAATGTATCTTCTGTTACATCAACTAGTTGACCTTCTTTATAAACCTTTGTTTTCAGCACATACAGTTGAGGATGATAACTTTTTGTCGTCCAAAGAGTTGGTTTATTAACTAGGATTGTTTGTCTGAAATCTGCAACTTCATTTTCTGCTAAATTCTTCGTTTCAGAGCGAACTAATTCTGAGACAACCTTGCCTTCCTTAGTGAAAATTTGTTGTTCCACAAAGACTTTAGCAGCCTTCTTATCCGTATTTTTAATCTTACTTTGAACCTGTGTTTCAACATTCCCTTCTTTTTGCTCAGCAAGTTTTGGAGTAGTGATATGATTACCATTTTCGGCAACATGGACTTTATCACGATAACTAAGAGTTACATCACGATAAATCCCACTTCCTGAATACCAACGACTACTTGGTTGCTTATTGGTCACTTGAACAGTAATTGAATTTTCACTACCATCCTTGTTTAAAAATTCTGTGATATCATATGAAAAATGATTATAGCCACTTGGATAATGTCCTACAAATTTACCATTTACATAGACCTTTGAATCCATGTAAACCCCATCAAAATTGATACGAACATCCTTATTCTTGTCTGCTTCATTTAATGTGAAAGTCTTACGATACCAAGCTGTTCCACCATTTAACTGGCCACCTTCATTACGCGCGGGAGACTTATGGTCGAAATCAAAATAAATGCTCCAATCATGTGGAAGATTCAATTTAGACCAATCATGAACATCCACATCTTTTTTTGAAAAATCTCCTTGGGCATTTAGTTTAAAATACCAATCTTTATTAAAATCTTGTTTTCGCTCCGATAATAGCTGTTTTTCCTTTTCAACTTCAGCTTTGTTTGACTCTCCAGATAGTGCTTGCGATTTTTCAGAAGAAGGTTTGATCTCTGTGTCTGCTTTCACTTGGTCCTTTTCAGAAGTTTTTTTAGAATCCTCTTTCAGTTCTGTTCCAGATGTTGATGCAGATTCAACAGGCTTTGGATTTGCCTCTTCAGATTTCTGTTTGTCCTCAGCCTTGGTTCCTTCTTCTACTTTATTTGGAGTTTCCACTTTAGGGCTAGCTAATTCATGACTACCCTCATTAGCAGGTTTAGTAGGTTCTGTATCCTTAGTAACTTTTCCTCCTTCCGATTCAGCTTTTGGTTTTACAAACTCACGCCCACCATTCTCATCAGCCTTTGCGATAGCAGCTGCCACATCATCGGGAAGCTTATCTAAAGGCTGAGCTTGATGAACAGTTGTTTCTCCTGTTTGAGTATTGGATGAAGCCACTTCCTCAGCTTGTACAGCTGAAATGCCAAATATACTAGCCCCAATCATTACAGATGCCGCACCTATTGCAAATTTACGAATGCTATAATGACAACGTTTATCAAAAAGTCTTTTGTTCATTAAAATCCTCATTTCTTTTTCTTGATACAAAGTAAGCGCTTACTTTATTTTAAAAAACGACCTCCTTCTGAATACACAAACACGTACCAAGTTCGATAATATATTTTATATATTAAATATATCAAAACACACCTAAAATTGCAATCATTTTCCATCAATTTAACCTAATAAAATGGTATGCAAGATAAGTTCATTCAAAAGAAATAGGTGCAATGAAAGTAGCTTTCTATTCTAGACTCTTTCCAATACAAATTTCATTCTATTAATAGCATTTTCATACTTCAAATTTATAGTTTATGGACTCATATCATTTTAGACTGCATTATATAAAAAGAAGGTAAGACATTATTCTACCTTCTTTTTTCCTATTTTCTATCCAATGTCCGAAGTGCTGCTTGATAAGTTTGCTCCATCAGCATGGTAATGGTCATAGGACCGACACCTCCAGGAACTGGTGTAATATGGCTAGCAAGTGGGGCAACTGCCTCATAATCAACATCACCACATAGCTTCCCATTTTCATCGCGATTCATCCCAACATCAATGACAACTGCTCCAGGTTTAACAAAGTCAGCAGTCACAAACTTGGCACGACCGATTGCAACCACCAGAATATCTGCTTTAGCAGCCACCTTGGCAAGATTATGAGTCCGTGAGTGAGTCAAAGTCACTGTAGCATTCTTTGCCAAAAGAAGCTGGGCCATGGGTTTTCCGACGATATTGGAACGACCGATGACGACCGCATTTTTACCTTCCAAGTCAATCCCATATTCATGGAACATTTCCATAATCCCTGCAGGTGTCGAAGGAATCATGACTGGATGACCTGACCAAAGACGCCCCATGTTTAGCGGATGAAAACCATCGACATCCTTTTCTGGGTCAATGGCTAATAAAACCGCCTCTTCATCAATATGTTTTGGCAATGGTAACTGGACTAATATCCCGTGCCATTCTGAATCTTGATTGTATTTGGCAATCAAGTCTAACAATTCCTCTTGGGTAATGGTTTCTGGAACTCGGACTACTTCACTACGAAAACCAGCTGCAAGGGCAGAACGTTCCTTATTTCGAACGTAGACTTGGCTGGCAGGGTTGTCCCCAACCAAAATCACCACCAAACCAGGTACTAAACCTGTTTCTTCCTTTAATCTTGCAGTCTTTTCAGCCAGCTGTCCTTGTAACTTAGCTGCTAGAGCCTTCCCATCAATAATCTGTGTCATATCACTTCTCTTTTCTTTCAAATATCTTCCATTATACCAAAAACTGTTAGTCCCCTCTAACACTTCTTTCCTAGGCAATCCTATAGTTTCAAACTATAAGAAAAAGGAGCGGATATTCCATCCAACTCCTTATTCTTATTAGAAAATCTAATTAGATTTAATCTTCATTTTTCTTACGAGCAAGAAGTCCAAACCCTCCTAGTGCTCCAAGAAGTCCGAGCGATGCTAGACTAGCGTTAGCTTCTGTACCTGTGTTAGGCAACTCTTTTTGACCTTCAACATATTTAGGTGTTTCTTGTTTAGAAGGTTGAGCTGGTTTAGCAGGTTTTTCTACTTCCCTAGGATTTGGAACATAGTTAATTGGTGTATCCTCACCTGGGTTAGTTGGAACATTTGGTACTTCATATCCTTTAGTTGGATCGTTTGGATCTACTGGTTTCAACGGATTACCGTCTTTATCCTTAGGTGTGTATCCTGGCACGTACGGAAGAACTGGTTTATCCTTACCTGGTTTTGTTGGATCTGTTGGATCATTTGGATACTTGATTGGGTCTGTTGGTTGACCTGGGATGTTTGGTACCCATGATCCTAGTGGTTTGTAAACATAAGTTACTGTTGAACCATCTTTACCAATCTTACCTTTCGCTTCTCCATCTACACGAACAAGAACATAACCCTTGACAACTTTTCCACTTGTAGCGTACTCATCGCCTACTTTACCTTCTGTAGTCTCTGCAGGAAGAAGGTCTTTGCCTTTTTCATCTACATATTTAACTACTAGGTTAGCTTTGTTCGCTACGTAGTTGATTGGTGTATCTTGACCTGGATCTGTTGGAATACTTGGTACTTCATATCCTTTAGTTGGATCGTTTGGATCTACTGGTTTCAACGGATTACCGTCTTTATCCTTAGGTGTGTATCCTGGCACGTATGGAAGAACTGGTTTATCCTTGCCTGGTTTTGTTGGATCTGTTGGATCATTTGGATACTTGATTGGGTCTGTTGGTTGACCTGGGATGTTTGGTACCCATGATCCTAGTGGTTTGTAAACATAAGTTACTGTTGAACCATCTTTACCAATCTTACCTTTCGCTTCTCCATCTACACGAACAAGAACATAACCCTTGATAACTTTTCCACTTGTAGCGTACTCATCGCCTACTTTACCTTCTGTAGTCTCTGCAGGAAGAAGGTCTTTGCCTTTTTCATCTACATATTTAACTACTAGGTTAGCTTTGTTTGCTACGTAGTTGATTGGTGTATCTTGACTTGGATCTGTTGGAATACTTGGTACTTCATATCCTTTGGTTGGATCGTTTGGATCTACTGGTTTCAACGGATTACCGTCTTTATCCTTAGGTGTGTATCCTGGCACGTACGGAAGAACTGGTTTATCCTTGCCTGGTTTGGTTGGATCTGTTGGATCGTTTGGATATTTGATTGGGTCTGTTGGTTGTCCTGGGATGTTTGGTACCCATGAACCAAGTGGCTTGTAAACATAAGTTACTGTTGAACCGTCTTTACCAATCTTACCTTTCGCTTCACCTTCTACTCGTACTAATACGTATCCGTCAATCACTTTTCCTTCTGTAGTGTACTCATCTCCTACTTTTCCTTTTGTTGTTTCTGTAGGTTTAAGTTCTTTTCCATTTTCATCTACATATTTAACTACTAGGTTAGCGTCATTTGCTTCATAGTTAATTACTGTATCTTTTCCTGGATCTGTTGGGACATTTGGTACTTCATATCCTTTAGTTGGATCGTTTGGATCTACCGGTTTAAGTGGTTGACCATTTCCATCTTTTGGAGTATATCCTGGTACATATGGTACTACTTCTGTTGGTTGTCCTGGTTTGGTTGGATCTGTTGGATCATTTGGATACTTGATTGGATTTGTTGGTTGTCCTGGGATGTTTGGAATCCATGATCCTAGTGGTTTGTATGTTACCACTTCTGTAGTGTTTTCTGAGTCTGCAGTTACTTTTGTAGTTGGTACTGTTGCTTTATCAGCTAAGTATCCTTTTACTACTGGTGACTTCACTTCAGCCAAGTCTTGAGCTGGTGTCCAATCTCCGTATGTAACCTCACCTGTAACCAAGTTAACTTTGGCTTCACGTGTGAATTTAGCTTCTTGTGTTACTGTTTTTGGAGTTCCATCTTCGTTCAATACTGGAGTTCCATCTTCGTAAACATAAGTAATTGTACGTGTGACAGTTTTGTTTAGATCTTTTTCTTCCAAACCAGCTGGGTATTTAGGTCCGTCTGGGTTGTTTGGATCAACAGGTGCCCCTGGTGTTTTTGGTTGATCTGGTGTAACTGGTACAACACGTTCTTTAAGTGTTACTTTGAACTCCTGATCAGTGTCTTTATCTTTATCGAACTTACCACCTTCTGGGTATGTATTAGATACTAATTCATATCCTTTGTTTTCAAGTTCTTTAATTTTCGCTTTTACATCAGCTTCTTTTGTTAATGGTGTATCTGAGTCACCTTCTTCAGTAATAGCGTCAACACCTGGAATTGGATTTCCTTTTTCATCTACGAAAGTAGTCTTAGCTTTTTGCGTATCCTTCACATAGTTGATTGGTGTATCCTCACCTGGGTTAGTTGGGACACTTGGTACTTCGTAACCTTTAGTTGGATCGTTTGGATCTACTGGTTTAAGTGGTTGACCATTGCCATCTTTTGGAGTGTATCCTGGTACATATGGTACTACTTCTGTTGGTTGTCCTGGTTTGGTTGGATCTGTTGGATCATTTGGATACTTAATTGGGTTTGTTGGTTGACCTGGGATGTTTGGTACCCATGAACCAAGTGGTTTGTAGGTTACTACTTCCTTGATATCTTCAGAATCACCTGTTACGTTTACTACTGGTACACTTGCTTTGTCAGCTAAGAATCCTTTAACTACTGGTGATTTAACTTCAGCTAAATCTTGTGCTGGAGTCCAATCTCCATATGTAACTTCTCCTGTAACTAAATTAACTTTCGCTTCACGTGTGAATTTAGCTTCTTGTGTTACTGTTTTTGGAGTGCCGTCTTCGTTTAATACTGGAGTGCCATCTTCGTATACGTATGTAATTGTACGTGTTACTGTTTTGTTTAGATCTTTTTCTTCCAAGCCAGCTGGGTATTTAGGTCCGTCTGGGTTATTTGGATCTACTGGAGTTCCTGGTGTTTTTGGTTGATCTGGTGTAACTGGTACAACACGTTCTTTAAGTGTTACTGTGAACTCTTGGTCAGTGTCAACATCTTTATCAAAGACTCCATCTGTTGGATATGTATTAGAAACTACTTCATATCCTTTGTTCTGAGCTTCTTTGATTCTCGCAGCGATTTCATCTGCTTTTGTAAGTTTGTCTCCACCTTTACCTGTTTCAGAGATTGGCGTGTTACCTTCCACTTGCTTAACATTACCATCTTTGTCTTGGTAGACAAATGTTGTTTTAGCTTTTTGGATTGGTGAGTAAGTTACTACATATTCGTAATCTTCATCTGTTGCAGTTGTTGGCTGTACCGGAACTTTTTCTACACTTGCAATGTATCCTTCTTTTTGAGGTACTGTTACTTCTGGAAGATTTGTATCTCCAATACCTTTCCAGTTAATGTAGATTGGTTTATCATTTGAACCAATTACTGCTTTACCCTCAGCATTTGTCTTAACAGTTCCTTTATAGCTTACAGTCTGAGTCGTTGGATCAAATACTTGTTGTCCTGCAAGACCTGGTGCATCATCGGCATAAACATACTTAATTGTACGATTTACTTCTTCTACTTTTGTTTTCTTAACATAATTGTAATCTACTGGCGTAACATAAGCTGAAGCATTAAGTCCATTCTTTTTCAATTCTTCAGTAGAATATAAATCACGAGCTCTAGTGTTCGTTACACTTAATGTACCTTCAATTCCTGTTGTAGGGATGTCTGCAAGGATGTACTCTTCTTCATCCACTTCTTTTATTAATGGAGGAATATAGTCAGATACATCGTATTTTTTACCTAGGACATTAGTATTATCCTTTGTACCATCTTCATTTAACGGACGATTACCATCATATTTAGTAGTAGCATGCCCTATAATTTTACCAGTCTCAAGATCTTTAAGTCCAATTACTACTGCTCCTGTTGGTGGTTCTCCTAGAGGTGTTCCAGATGCATTGATTTCCCAACCATTTGCAACTGTTGTAGTTACATCTTCTTTTTCACCACTAATAGATGTTCCACCAGAGACCGTTAACGTAGCTGCTGTTTTATCATTCCCTGCTGTTCCACCTGTAATAAGTCCAAATTCATTATAAGTAACATTAGAGAATTCACTTGTTAAAGTTTTATCTTTAATAACTTTCTCTACACCTAAAGATTGAAGAGATAACGAGATATTAGAACCTTCTTGGATGTATCCTTCTGTTACAGTTACTTCTAATTCTGTTGGAGAGATTAGTTTTGGAGTTAATGTAAATCCACCTTCACGACCATCTTGAAGAATCCAAACATTATTTTCATTAGCTTTAACGTTTGCCCAACGGTTAGCAAGACGGTAGGTAATACTGTCTCCTTTATTAGGGTTAAGAGTTGAAGCTGTATTTAGACCATTTACAAAGTTAGTACTTCCTTGAAGTTCTTTGAATTCTGTAAATTCAGAATTAGGTAGTTTAATAGTAAATTTAGACCCTACTCCATAACGGATGTCTGAATCTGTATTAATCTCTAGAGTATCACTCTTACTTTTCAGTTCATTAGAAACATATCCTAAACCATTATTTGATCTTAATGAAGCTGATGTTCCTTGTTTTGAGAAACTTGCTTGCTGACCTTTACGTGTATAGGTATGTTCAACAACTGTTCTGCCATCGATCTTAATAGTAGCTTTATAATCTGTATCTTTTGAGATTTGCGGAGCTAAGTATCCACCACCTGATAAGTTTTCAGCACCAAATGAAACAACAGGATAATCTTTCACTTTCGCGTTCCACTCAATGTTGTAAGTATATGTACCCGTTTCATTAGCAACAGCTGGTTGTTCAGCAACACGCTGATCATAAGTCATTCCACGTTGTGTACGTTGCGCCCAATATGGTACAGATTTGTTATTGTTGTTTCCTGTTGATGTTCTATAGTCGATAGATTTAACTTTACCGATTACAGTACCATCTGCTGCAGTAATTTCTTTTCCTGCAGGGAAGGCAGCACCAAACTCAGCTAAGTTTGTAACTTCGATTTTTGTAATTGAACCTGCTTGTAAATCTGTAGTATCAATTGTTGAATCAAATCCCCATGCTTTAGGAGCTGTATTATCAGCATTCATCGTAATATAACCATTTGTTATAGATTTAACTTTTTCTCCATCTTTAACAACATCTTTACCTACGATTTTTTGGTCTTGAGTTGCTGCACCATCTAATACAGCTTCAACTTTACCTGCATGACCCGCACGTTTCATTTCAGCATAAACTGCTTCAATTGCGGCAGAAAGACGGTTCACTTGAGCTACCATCTG
Source organism: Streptococcus sp. NM (assembly GCF_003390135.1). Taxonomy (GTDB): domain Bacteria; phylum Bacillota; class Bacilli; order Lactobacillales; family Streptococcaceae; genus Streptococcus. The sequence goes on along the minus strand of NZ_QUOS01000001.1, from coordinate 260,418 downwards.
GTCTTTAGAAGCATCAGATGAAAGTAAACCTTTAGACGCTACTGCTTCAAGCTTCACTGTAGCAATTGCAGCTGATAATTTTTGTTTAGATGCATCATCTTTCACTTCTTTATCTGAGAAGTTTGAGGCTACTGTGCCCATAACATCAGCTTCTGAAGTCAATTGAGTAAGAACTGTCTTCACTTCATCTTGTGCTTTTTCTGTTGCAGCTTTTTCAGATGTTTCTTTGTTAGTTTTTTCTTTGTCTGCTTCTTTTTTATCAGCTTGCTCTTTATCAGATTTTTCTGTTGCAGCTTTATCGGTAACTTCTTTTTCTGCTACAGGTTTAGCTTCAGTTTTAACTTCTTCTTTTACTTCAGGTTTTTCATCTGCTTTTACAGCATCAATCTTTAATTCTGGAAGTTCCTCAACAACTGGTGTTGTTATGGCTGAATCAGGTTTCTGTTTATCAGAATTTGTAACTTCTGGAGTTTTTGTAGAAGCAGTACTTGTCTCATCAGCTTTAACAGCATTTGCTCCTAAAAGAAGAGCAGTTCCCAATAGAACACTAGCGGCACCAAAACTATACTTACGAATAGAAAAGCGCTGGGCTCTTCTACCATGGTATTTTTCCATTCTTGAATACATGTTTTCTCCTTATTTATATATATGTTGATTTAGAATACGGTTGAAGTCCTTCATATCCCCTGCCTATCCTGCTAAAGAAAGGCTTCTTTAACGAAACTACAACACAATACTCATTATTCAATTTTATCATATATTTTTAACACTAGTCAACCAAAAAGATCTATATATTCTCGCTTTTTGTATAATATTTTTGTACCCAAAATACAAAAAGAAGGAATTACCCTTCTTTTTATTATAATAACTTTTTTATTTACGGTTTGATACGGTGCAACATACGTGGGAATGGAATGGCTTCACGGATATGTTTTGTTCCTGCTGCGAAGGTTACCATACGTTCGATACCGATACCAAATCCTCCGTGAGGAACTGTACCGTATTTACGAAGGTCAAGGTAGAATTCATACTCTGTACGATCCATACCAAGTTCATCCATTTTAGCTACAAGGGCATCGTAGTCTTCCTCACGCATAGACCCACCGATGATTTCTCCATAGCCTTCTGGAGCAAGCAAGTCTGCACAAAGCACGCGCTCTGGATTTCCAGGAACTGGTTTCATGTAGAAGGCCTTGATAGCTGCTGGATAGTTCATGACAAATGTTGGCACACCAAAGTGGTTTGAGATCCAAGTTTCATGCGGTGAACCAAAGTCATCGCCATGCTCAAGATGCTCGTAGTCAGCATCTTCATCATTTTCATGTTCTTGCAAGAGGTCAATGGCTTGATCATAAGTGATGCGTTTGAATGGCTCTGCAATGTAGCGTTTCAAGAGTTCTGTATCACGTTCCAATGTTTCCAAGGCTTGAGGCGCACGATCAAGAACACCTTGTAAAAGAGCTTTTACATAAGCTTCTTGCAAGTCAAGCGACTCATCATGTGTCAAGTATGAGTACTCAGCATCCATCATCCAGAACTCAGTCAAGTGACGGCGTGTTTTTGATTTTTCAGCACGGAATACTGGACCAAAGTCAAAGACACGACCAAGGGCCATAGCACCTGCCTCTAGGTAAAGCTGACCTGATTGGCTCAAGTAAGCTGGCGTTCCGAAGTAGTCTGTTTCAAAGAGTTCAGTTGAATCTTCAGCCGCATTTCCTGATAAAATTGGGCTATCAAACTTCATGAAGCCGTTCTTGTCAAAGAATTCATAAGTTGCATAGATGATAGCGTTACGGATTTGCATAACAGCTACTTGCTTACGAGAACGGAGCCACAAGTGACGGTTATCCATCAAGAAATCTGTTCCGTGTTCTTTTGGTGTGATTGGGTAGTCTTGAGATTCACCGATTACTTCGATGTCTGTAATATCCAACTCATAGCCAAACTTAGAACGTTCGTCTTCTTTGACAATACCTGTCACATAAACAGACGTTTCTTGGCTCAAGCGTTTGATGACATCAAACTTCTCAAGTCCCACTTCTTCACCAAATTTTTCTAAAAAGTTTGGTTTAAAGGCCACACCTTGGAAGAAGGCTGTCCCGTCACGCAATTGCAAGAAGGCGATTTTCCCTTTTCCTGATTTGTTGGCAACCCAAGCGCCAATCGTCACTTCTTGACCAACATAGTCTTTTACATCGATAATCGTTACACGTTTTGTCATTATTTTTCCTTTTCTTTTATTTTTCCATAAATGCTTTCAAGCGGTTAACTGCTTCTTTAAGCGTGTCTAGGTCTGTCGCATAGCTGAGGCGGACATTTTCTGGCGCTCCAAATCCAGCTCCTGTGACCAAGGCTACTTCAGCTTCTTCTAGGATAGCGGTTGTAAATTCTGTCACATCCGTATAGCCTTTCATCTCCATTGCCTTTTTGACATTTGGGAAGAGGTAGAAGGCTCCTTGCGGTTTGACCACTTCAAATCCTGGCACCTCAGCAAGAAGGGGATAGATGGTATTGAGACGTTCCTCAAAAGCCTGACGCATGCTTTCCACCGTATCTTGCTCGCCTGATAGAGCCTCAACTGCTGCATACTGGGCTACTGCTGACGGGTTTGAAGTTGTTTGACCTGCAATCTTGGACATGGCAGCGATAATGTCTGCTTCTCCAACGGCATAGCCAATACGCCAGCCAGTCATAGCATAGGTTTTAGACACACCATTGATAACCACTGTTTGCTTGCGAATCGCTTCTGATAGACTAGAAATAGGTGTGAACTCATGGCCATTATAGACCAAGCGCCCATAGATATCGTCTGCTAGGATGAGAATATCCTTTTCTACAGCCCAGTTCCCGATTGCTAAGAGTTCCTCACGGGTGTAAATCATACCTGTCGGATTAGATGGTGAATTCAGCACCAAAACCTTGGTCTTGTCTGTGCGAGCTGCTTCTAACTGCTCTACAGTCACCTTAAAGTGATTGTCTTCCTTAGCATGAACAAAGACTGGCACACCCTCTGCCATCTTAACCTGATCTCCATAGCTGACCCAGTAGGGAGTTGGGATGATAACTTCATCACCTGGATTGACCACAGCCATAAAGAAGGTATAGAGAGAATATTTTGCTCCTGCAGCTACTGTCACTTGATTTGGCGCTACAGAATAGCCATAAAAGCGCTCAAAGTAGGTATTGACTGCTGCCTTGAGCTCTGGCAGGCCTGAGGTTACTGTATAAAAAGAAGCACGCCCCTCTTGAATCGATGCAATGGCGGCATCTTGGATATTTTTTGGAGTAGTGAAATCTGGCTCACCCAAGGTTAGAGACAAGATATCTCTTCCCTCAGCCTTCAGTGCTTTGGCACGGGCTCCAGCAGCCAAGGTCACACTTTCTTCCATTTCTAAAACACGGTTGGATAGTTTCATAGGCCCTCCTTATTGACCAATGCTCCTGTTTCAAAATCTACTAGATAAAAATTAGTTCCTGACTTGACTTCCCAGATTGGCTTGTCTTGATAACGGCCAAAGGTTATCGTGTCAATCTCGCCAGCTCCTTTTTCCTTAGAAACCGCTTCTGCTTTTTCTTGTGAAATACCCTGATTTAGCTGATAAACGTAAATCTTATGGTCATCTTTTCCGATCAGGACAGCAAGTGCTTCTTGCTGTTTATTACGACCAAGAACGCTGTAATAAGATTCCAAGCCATTGTATAAATCAACCTGATCAGCCTGCTCTAATCCTGCATACTGCTGAGCTAATTTTTCTCCTTCACTTTTAGCTGTTTGATAAGGTTTCATGCTAAGAGAAACCAGATACAGAAAGGAAGCACTGATAACCACAAACAAAATCGTCATCCCTAGACCATACTGCCACAGTAGATTATTTTTTGCTTTATTTTGTCTTGTTTTCACTCGTCTATTTTACCATCTATTGGGCTTTATTACAAGTGAATGCAAGAACAATCGTATTTTATTTCTTCCTTCAAAGTAAACCGATTTTTCTTGTTTAAAACCGAGAGAGAAAAGCATAGACACAAGCGAAATCACCGTATTAAAAAACCTGAGCTTGCACTCAAGTTTTCAGAAATTCTTTTAATCTATGGAATCATTTTATCATCTATTCTTTTAGCCATTTTTCCTAAAAAGATAGTCAGTAGAAGGCTAATCATGACTAAAAAGGATCCTAGATAAAGAAATGTTACTACAAAGCCTAAATTGTCAATCAACCAGCCTGTCAGTGGGAAGAAGACAATCATACTTAGACTAAACATCATAGAGTAGACACTCAGCATGGTTGCCCTTACTTCACTTGGGAGCCGCTCTTGCAAATCATTATCAAAAATCGGCTGAAAAAGAGCATATAGAGCATTACTAATCAAATAAACCAAAATATAGATTAGAGGTGTTCCAAAGTAGGACAGCAGGTAGGTAACTCCAGTCAGCAGGACGAGAATAGGGAAAATCTTCAAGGCGGCATATCTCTTTCCAATCTTACTCGCTAGATAGACTGCGACGATATTCAAGAGACTTCCAAGTAGCATAACTGCTGAAATTTGCCAACTACTTAAATCTGGTAACTGATTTTGATAGTAAAAATAAAACATGCACATGAGTGTACCAACAATCTGAGACAAAATCATCCAGTTGAAGAGCATGGGATTTCGCTCCAACTCTTCCTTAACAGTCCACATAATCTGTTTCATGGTCACACTATCAGTTTTTTCTAGCTTGACACTGGGCTCTTTCAGCATCCAAATCAAGACAAGAACTATGATAGAAGTGGCAATCATGATATAGTAGGTCAGGTGCAATTGACCATGGACAAAAAATCCCGCCAACACTGTCCCCAAAGAACGAGTTCCTTCTGCTACTCCTGACATGAAACTTGAAATGGATAGATAGCGTTCTTTTAGTCCAGCCTCAACAGCCGAGTCATAGACCATTGCTGCGCTTGTTCCTGAATCAAAATTATAAGACAAGGCACTCACCACCATTGCTAGTGCATAAATCCAAAAATTTCCCTGACCAGCCAACATGAGAATAGAAGACATAATTCCTGCTATACGACTTAAATAAAGGTTGGTCTTATAGGAATAGCGGTCAGCTAACATACCAGATGGAATTTCACAGAGAAGACTGGTCGTATGAAAAATACTCTCCAGAAGTCCAATCTGCCAAAGAGACATTCCGTTTTGACTGAGAAAGAGAATCCAAAAACTGGTAATCCCTAGAAATGCAAAAAACTCAACTCCGGCCATCAGGCCAATATTTTTCCGATAATTTCTTATTAACATCTTTTCTCCTTAACAAGTGTATTATTATTTCTTTTGTCCGTCACTTGTTAATCTTTGCCTTACATGATCTCCACCCCTTTTAGAAGCATTCTTCAATGCCATTATTGTTCCTTTAATGATTTATGAAATGATACCGGAAAATAGCTGTTCTGCGGTTTCTATTGCTAGTTTTCTTGTTTATTTTAGCACTTATGTCATTATATTACAAGAGAATATTGGAATACTCCTATAAAATCAAAGAAAACTAAAATCCAAAAAACAGTTCTTACTTTTCCAGTGGCAACTGACTAGAGTTTCAGCAATTTTATAATTTTCAAATAAACTCTGAGCAAATTTCTTGCAAGTTGTCTTGTTTTGTTGTAATATATTTTATAACAACGAGAGACTTCTCGGAAATTTAAGAAAAAGGAGACACATCATGTCTAAAAAAGTATTATTTATCGTCGGTTCACTACGTCAAGGTTCTTTCAACCACCAAATGGCTCTCGAAGCTGAGAAAGCACTTGCTGGTAAAGCAGAGGTTAGCTACCTTGATTATTCAACCCTTCCTCTCTTCAGCCAAGATTTGGAAGTTCCAACACATCCAGCTGTAGCTGCTGCTCGTGAAGCAGTTCTCGCTGCGGATGCCATCTGGATTTTCTCTCCAGTTTATAATCACTCAATTCCTGGGCCAGTGAAAAACTTGCTTGACTGGCTATCTCGCGCTCTTGACTTGTCTGATACACGTGGCGCTTCTGCCCTTCAAGACAAGTTTGTCACAGTATCATCTGTAGCCAATGCAGGTCACGATCAACTTTTCGCTATCTACAAGGACCTTTTGCCATTTATCCGTACACAAGTCGTTGGTGATTTCACTTCTGCACGTGTTAATGACTCTGCTTGGGCAGATGGAAAATTAATTCTAGAAGAAACAGTCCTAAATTCACTTGAAAAACAAGCTCAAGACTTGGTCGCAGCAATTCAATAAAAAATAAAGAATTTTTAAAAGTCTAAATCAATTATCGCCACCTCATAGGGTGGTTTTTTTAGACTCTATCAAGATTCTCAGACAAACATCAGCCATCCAAAAAAACCTTGAGCGTTACCACTCAAGGTTTTTAGCAGTCTTTTCCATCATGGAAAATCGTTCTAAGAATATTCTTTCATTCGAGATCTATCACTTATCATCTTCTTTCGAGAAATTAGTGACTGCTTGTTGCTGATTAATCTTCTTTTCTTCGACCTACATATAGGCTCAATAGAATACCGCTACCTAAAAGAACAGAGATATAATCAGATTGGCTTCCAGTTTCTGGTAATTTGTCCCCATGTTTTTCTTTACCTGTAGTTGGTACTACTGGGTTAGAAGTTAATGGTGTTACCGGTTGAACTGGTACATTTGGATTTGGTTGTGTTGGAACTTCAGGAATGTTTGAAGTTGGTTTGTCATTGACTTCTGGCATACCAGGTACTCCGCCATTAAATTCTGGAATTTCATGAACTGGAGGTGTTGGCATTCCTGGAACTTCTGGATTAGGAAGTTCATTGACTTCTGGCATACCTGGTACTCCACCATTGAATTCTGGCAATTCATTAACCTCTGGCATTCCTGGAACACCACCGTTGAATTCTGGCAATTCATGAACTGGTGGTTCTGGCATTGCAAACGTTGGTCCTTCTGGCACATTACGTGTTGGAGGAACTGGTTTGTCATTTGATGGTGTTACTGGTTTGCCTTGGCAACCACATTTACCATCTTTTCCGTCCTTACCATCTTTGCCGTCGCGACCATCACGTCCATCTTTAACAACTGTTTTTGTCACAGTTCCATCAGAATTGATGATTGTGATTGTATGACTACCATCTCCATTATCTTCAACAGAAACTTTTGGTGATTTACCATCTTTACCGTCTTTAATCACCATTTCTGTCTTACTTCCATCTGGATTAGTGATTGTAACAACGTGAGTTCCGTCGTTATTATTTTTAACAGTTACAGTTGGTGAAACGCCATCTTTACCGTCTTTACCATCTTTGATAATAGATTTGTATTGACGACCATCAGAATCTACGATTGTTAATGTGTGAGTTCCATCTCCGTTATCTACGATATTCGCTTTTGGTGATTTACCATCAAAGATTGTAGTTGTAGTTTCTTTACCATCAGCTCCTGTCACTTTAATAGTGTGTGAACCATTGTTGTTATCAATAACTTCAAGTTTTGGTTCTTTACCATCACGAACTGTAGTTGTTGTAGTTGTACCGTCTGAGTTCACAACTGTGATAGTGTGAGTTCCATCTCCGTTATCCACAACCTTAGCAGTTGGTGATTTACCGTCATGAACTGTGGTTTCAGAAACAGTACCATTACCGTTTTCTACACGAATTGTGTAAGTACCATCATGGTTGTCAGTAACAGTTGCTACTGGTGATTTACCATCTTTGATAATTGTTTCAGTAGTTGTGCCGTCACCATTTAGAACTGAGATCTTATGAGTTCCATTTTGTTCGTCAGTAATAGTAACTTTTGGTGATTTACCATCACGAACTGTGGTTTCAGTTGTCACACCTTCTGGATTTGTAATAACGATTGTATGACTTCCGTCCCCATTGTCACGAACAGATGCGGTTGGAGTACGTCCGTCAACACCGTCACGACCATTCTTAACAACAAACTCATTCTTCGTTCCGTCTGGGTTAGTGATTGTTACTCTGTGGCTTCCATCTGGATTTTCTGTTGTAGTTGCTGTTGCAGCTTTACCATCTTTACCATCTTTGATGATAGCATTCGTAACATTGCCATCTCCATCCGTAACTTTAACAGTGTGAGTTCCATCGTTGTTATCAGTCACTTCAACTTTTGGAGTCTTACCATCTTTACCGTTTTTAACAACTGTTTCTTTAGTTGTTCCATCTGGATTTGTTATAGTAATTGTGTGGCTTCCATCTGGATTTTCTGTTGTAGTGATATTGGCAGTTTTACCGTCTTTACCATCTTTAACTTTAGTTGTTGATTCAGAACCATCAGGGTTTCTAACAGTAATAGAGTGTGTTCCATCTCCATTGTCCGTTACATTTACAACTGGTGATTTACCGTCTGCTCCGTTTTCACCTTTGTCGCCTTTTTCACCGGCTACTCCTTGAGGTCCACGGATATTACCAATCTTGTTCCAAGAACCATTTTCTTTCTTGTAAACATCACCTGTATTGGCGTCGATATAAGTATCACCGTCTTTACCATCATTAGCAGTTGGGGCAGTAACTCCACTTAGTAATTCAGCACCGTTACGTCCATTTGTACCAGAAGCTCCATCTGTACCATTACGTCCATTTGTACCATTCAAGATATCACTTGTACCAATTAATTCATCCACACCTGGATCGTATTTACCGTTACCATTATTATCATAGTATGCTGTAATACGAGTACCATTTACTGGTTGTGAATCTGTTGCATCTGTAGTTGTTGGTTGTACTGTTTCTGATGACTCAGTTGTACTTCTATCTTCATCTGGTAATGCTCTTCTATTTCTTGCACTTCTTGATGTTCCAGAAGGTTGTGAATTAGAAGTTGATCCAGCACCTCTTCTAACTGCTTCCACCAATGCATTTAAATCAATAGTTGGTGTACGTCCATCTTTACCATTCTTACCATCTTTCACTGTAAAGGTTACTGGATCTTTACCTGGTGTTGTGATAGTTACAAGAGTGCTTTGGCCATCTTGTCCACGTTGAGTAGTGATTGTAGGAGTTTGTCCATCCTGACCGGTTGCACCAGTTTCTCCCTTAGCACCATCTTGAACAAAGACTGTAGTTGGTTGTGAACCATCATGGTTATCAACTGTGATTTCTACACCTTTATGACCTTCTTCATCCTTACGAACAGCTGTTACTGTTGGAGAGACACCGTCCACTCCATCTTTAATAACTGCAAGAGGTTTTTCAGGGTTCAATGGTTGACCTGGATGTGCTGGATCTTCTTGGTAAACTTTAGTTTCTTTACCATCTTTGACAGTAAGCAATGATTTACCATCACGTCCGTCCGCACCTTTAGCACCATCTTTAATCATTTCAGAACCTAGAAGTTCATCAGTTCCTGGAGTGTACTTACCATCATTGTTTTCATCAGTATAGAATGTCACAATTGTATGAGATGGATTTCCGTTTTGTCCTTCGACACGAAGTAAATCAACTTTTGGAGTTTTACCGTTCAGACCATTTTCTCCGTTCTTAACATTTACTGTAACTGGATCTTTACCTGGAACAGTGAATGTAATGTCGGTACTATGACCATCTTTACCTGGAGTTACAGTTACTTCTGGAGTCTTACCATCTTCTCCACGTTCACCTTTGTCACCCTTAGGTCCCTTGATGTTGCCTTCTTTTTCCCATGTGCCGTTATTCTTAACGAAGACGTCACCTGTTTCTGTGTTAACGTATTTATCGCCGTCTTTACCTTCTGTAGTTGGGTTGACTTTGCCGTTCAATACGTCTTTTCCGTCGCGTCCATCACGGCCGTCACGTCCTGGTAAACCTTGAGCTCCATCCGCACCTTTAGGTCCTTGCGCACCTTCTGCACCTTTATCACCCTTAGGTCCCTTGATGTTACCTTCTTTTTCCCATGTGCCGTTATTCTTAACGAAGACATCGCCTGTTTCTGTATTAACGTATTTATCGCCGTCTTTACCTTCTGTTGTCGGATCAACTTTGCCGTTCAAGACGTCTTTTCCGTCACGTCCATCACGTCCGTCACGTCCTGCTGGTCCTTGCGCTCCATCACGTCCATCGCGACCTGGTAAACCTTGAGCTCCATCCGCACCTTTAGGTCCTTGCGCACCTTCTGCACCTTTATCACCCTTAGGTCCCTTGATGTTACCTTCTTTTTCCCAGTTGCCGTTATTCTTAACGAAGACATCGCCTGTTTCTGTATTAACGTATTTATCGCCGTCTTTACCTTCTGTTGTCGGATCAACTTTGCCGTTCAAGACGTCTTTTCCGTCACGGCCGTCACGTCCTGCAGGTCCTTGCGCTCCATCACGTCCTTGAAGACCTTGAGCACCCTGTTCACCCTTAGGTCCCTTGATGTTACCTTCTTTTTCCCAGTTGCCGTTATTCTTAACGAAAACGTCACCTGTTTCTGTGTTAACGTATTTATCGCCGTCTTTACCTTCTGTTGTTGGATCAACTTTGCCGTTCAATACGTCTTTTCCGTCGCGTCCATCACGTCCGTCACGTCCTGCAGGTCCTTGTGCTCCATCACGTCCGTCGCGTCCTGGTAAACCTTGAGCTCCATCCGCACCTTTAGGTCCTTGCGCACCTTCTGCACCTTTATCACCCTTAGGCCCCTTGATGTTACCTTCTTTTTCCCAGTTGCCGTTATTCTTAACGAAAACGTCACCTGTTTCTGTGTTAACGTATTTATCGCCGTCTTTACCTTCTGTTGTTGGATCAACTTTGCCGTTCAATACGTCTTTTCCGTCGCGTCCATCACGACCGTCACGTCCTGCAGGTCCTTGTGCTCCATCACGTCCGTCGCGTCCTGGTAAACCTTGAGCTCCATCCGCACCTTTAGGTCCTTGCGCACCTTCTGCACCTTTATCACCCTTAGGTCCCTTGATGTTACCTTCTTTTTCCCAGTTGCCGTTATTCTTAACGAAAACGTCACCTGTTTCTGTGTTAACGTATTTATCGCCGTCTTTACCTTCTGTTGTTGGATCAACTTTGCCGTTCAATACGTCTTTTCCATCACGGCCGTCACGTCCTGCAGGTCCTTGCGCTCCATCACGTCCGTCGCGTCCCGCTGGTCCTGGTACACCTTCACGGCCGTCACGTCCTGCAGGTCCTTGCGCTCCATCACGTCCTTGAAGACCTTGAGCACCCTGTTCACCCTTAGGTCCTTGTAGCCCTTGTGGTCCTTGTGGTCCTGCAACTCCGGCTTCACCTTTTAGACCTTGAGGCCCACGAATGTTACCAATCTTATCCCAAGTTCCGTTTTCTTTCTTATAAACATCACCTGTAGTTGCATCGATATAAGTGTCACCATCTTTACCATCATCTGCTGTTGGTGCTTTAGGTCCACTTAATAGTTCAGCACCATTACGTCCGGCTGCACCTGCTGCACCATTGGCACCGTCTGTACCATTATAAATTGGTTGTTTAGCAATTAATTCATCTATACCTTCATCGTATCGACCATTACCATTGTTATCAAAGTACGCTGTAATAAGAGTACCTTCTCTTGGTTTTTCTGCTGGTGCTGTAGATGGGGCGTCTGCTAAAGCTCTTCTTACTCTTCCGCTTCTTTGATTGTTTAATCTTGCTGCTGCTTCAGCTAAGGCATTTAAGTCGATGGTTGGTGTACGTCCATCTTTACCATCTTTAATGTTAGCTACAACAGGCTCTTCTCCAGGAATAGTAAATGTAATATCAGTACTACGGCCGTCTGCTCCACGAGCAGTTGTGATTTTTGGAGTTTTTCCGTCACGTCCCGCTGCTCCTGTTTCACCACGGTCACCACGGTCTCCTTTTTCACCTTGCGCTCCGGTTAGACCACGTTCGCCTTGGTCCCCCTTTTCACCTTTAGCTCCATCTGCAATGACAACTTCTTTTAGTTTTGTATCGCCTGCATCAAATTCGTTGTTATCATTTTGGTCATAATAGAAGATAACAGTCGTTGTTTTATCTGCGTCATTTCGTTGAGTCGCAACTAATGGACTTGCGCCATCGAAACCATCTCTTACAACAGTACTTGTAACATTACCTCTACCGTCGTTAATCGTGATAGTATGAGTGCCGTCTTCTTTATTATCTTTAACGGTTACGGTTGGAGTTACACCGTCACGACCTGCCTGACCTTGGTCTCCTTTTTCACCTTTAGCACCTTGTGCTCCAGTCAGACCACGTTCACCTCGGTCTCCTTTTTCACCTTTAGCACCTTGTGCTCCAGTCAGACCGCGTTCACCTTGGTCTCCTTTTTCACCTTTTGCTCCTTGAGCTCCAGTGAGACCGCGTTCGCCTCGATCTCCTTTTTCACCTTGTGCTCCTTGTGCTCCGGTTAGACCGCGTTCGCCTCGATCTCCTTTTTCACCTTTAGCACCTTGTGCTCCAGTCAGACCGCGTTCACCTTGGTCTCCTTTTTCACCTTTTGCTCCTTGTGCTCCAGTCAGACCGCGTTCACCTTGGTCTCCTTTTTCACCTTTTGCTCCTTGTGCTCCAGTCAGACCGCGTTCACCTTGGTCTCCTTTTTCACCTTTGGCACCTTGTGCTCCAGTCAGACCGCGTTCGCCTCGATCTCCTTTTTCACCTTTGGCACCTTGTGCTCCAGTCAGACCGCGTTCGCCTCGATCTCCTTTTTCACCTTTAGCTCCAGTGAGACCACGTTCACCTTGATCTCCTTTTTCACCTTTAGCACCTTGTGCTCCAGTCAGACCACGTTCACCTTGATCTCCTTTTTCACCTTTAGCACCATCTTTAATAGCAATTCTTTGAACAAGTTCGTCTACACCTTCAGTGTAAACACCGTTACCATCATTATCAAGATAGAAAGTGAGGTTATTGGTATCACCGATTTTATTTTGATCAACACGTGGTTTTACAGTTTCAATGAATTCTTTAGCAACACCGATTTGAACAATACGTGGTTTAGCTTCTTTAGTAACTCTATTACTAATTGGCAAGCCAAGGATTGTTTCATTACCTAATCGATGAACTTTATAGGTAATTTGACGTTGTCCTTTTTCACCTTCTCTAACTAATCTAGTCTCACCTTCTGGCAATTTACTAGTTGGAAGATAGATAGTTTGGAATTCAAGTTCTTCTGTAACAGTCTTGTTACTAGTACCACCATTTGGATTTGCATCCAAGAGGAGTGGGTTTGCTCTATAATAATAGTTAGAGTTACTGTATGGGTCATTGCTAGTAGCGGCACCGCCACCACCTTGGTCCACGTTAAAAGTAACTGGTTTCAAACGAACAGACAAGTCACCATTTGGATTAATGATAGGCAAACTAAATCTGATTGTTTGTTCCATATTTGTTGAAGTAGCAGAGGTCATACTGTATCCTGAGTGAGATACGAAGTTGGCACCCTGGCTAATAGGTTTTGATTGCTCTCTTAATCTTGGAGTTGTGATGGTTGCATTTGAAGGATTTCCAAATCCATCCCCTTTGTCCAAGATAAAGTTATTATTAACAAATTCACCTGGACCAGAGTATCTAATTGTGAAATTCAATCTATTACCTTGACGTACTGTTGTTACATCGTAATGAATTGAATTACCACCACGTGAGTTTCCGTAGCCACGGAAACTATAACTACGACCACCTTGACTAATATCTGTAAATGCAACTGTATTTCCAGAACCTGAAACAATTGGGTTAGCTGGATTGCTAGCTGCTCTAAAGCCACTGTGCCCTTTATCCAAGTCTTCTTTACGGATAGCTGGATTTTGGCGAGCGTCAGAAAGGCTAAGAGCTGGTTTCAAAAGTTCATTTGTAGATGCAGGTCTTGACGTAGCTTCTACTTTAACAGGTGTGCTAGTTGGCAAAACAGTACTATTAACAGCTGAACGATCAGTTGTTGCAACTGGTTTAGCTTCTTCTTTGGCTTCTGCCGCGTCAGCTTTCTTCACTACAGGAGTTTCTGATACAGTTCCTTTATCAGAGTTAGAACGAAGTTCTAGACCAATAATAGACGATTGAATAGATGACTCTGCTGCTGATAATTCAACTTCAGTTGCATCTGCTTTCCCAAGCAAGCTTTGACCAGCTTGGATACTTGCTTGCAAGTTTGCAGCACTTGCTTCTGTATATAACTTACTCTCAAGTTTTTTAGCACGCGAAAGAGCCGTTAACAATTTTGACTTGTCAACAGCATCTTGATGCGTTACTTCTTCTTTTTTATCTTTTGCTTCTTCAACTTTTTCTGCTGGTCTAGTAGCTTCTTCAGTTTTAGCTGGAGTCGTTTCTACTGGGTTCGCAACAGTTGGAGCTGCATAAGTTGTTTCTTTTTTAGGTGTAGAAACTTCTGCTGGTTTAGTAGCTTCATCTACCTTATCAACAGAAACACTGTTAGTTGCTTCTGGATGTTGTTCCTCCGCTTGTACTGATTGCGCATTAGCGGCAGTTCCCAATACTAAAGCTGTACCGAGCAAGACACTAGCTGCACCAAAGTGATACTTACGAATAGAGTATCGTTGTTGCATGCTATACCAGTCAAATGATTTCTTATGTGAATGTTTCATTTTGAACTCCTAAGTAATATTTTATAATTCCCACTCTACAACTATTTGATATATAAATCAATATTTTCTGAACAATTGATATATTCTATTTTTGCACCTAAGGGCCACTTATCTTATTCTAATTTTTCTGATTACTGACGACAATTTTCTTACTCTAAGTTTTTTATACTTTTTAGACAAAAAAATATGATATAATGAATTAAGGAGGAAATTACCTATATGCGCAACCTTTTATCCACAAAAGATCAAAGACAATTACGTTTAATGGAAACCTTAATTCAGAATCGTAATTGGATGAAATTTTATGAACTAGCCGAAAAATTAGGATGTACAGAACGAATTTTAAAAAGTGATTTAAATGAATTACGTCTTGCCTTTCCATCTATTGACATCCAATCTTCTGTTAACGGAATCATGATAGATTTAGAAGTTAACACTAGTGTAGAAGATATTTATCAATATTTTCTTGCTAATTCTCAATCTTTTCAATTACTAGAGTATATGTTCTTCAATGAGGGGCTACCTATTTATCGAACAATAGAAAATCTTCACTCTAGTACTGCCAACCTCTATCGAGTGGGCAGAAATATTACAAAGACTCTTTCATCTCAGTTTCAAATTGAATTATCTTTTACTCCATCCGAGATACGTGGAAATGAGATCGATATTCGTTACTTTTTTGCCCAATACTTTTCTGAGCGCTATTATTTCTTAGATTGGCCTTTTCCTGACCTTCCTGAGGAAGATTTAACAGAGTTTGTTGACTTCTTCTATAAAATTACGAATTATCCAATGCGATTTCCAATTTATAGAATGTACAAACTGATGGTAGCTATCAGTATTTACCGCATCAAAAATGGTCATTTCATCGACTTACCAAATCATTTCTTTGATGAATACTATCCTATTTTAGCAAGTGTTCCAAATTTTGAGGAGATACTTGTCCATTTTTCTGAAAAACTGGGACTGGAAATCACTCCAGATATCATCGCACAAATTTTTATTTCCTTTCTTCAAAACAATCTTTTCTTAGATCCTCAAGGGTTCTTTAATTCATTAGAAGAAAACAGTGAAGCAAGATACTCTTACCAATTACTTAGTCAAATATTAGAACGCCTATCAAAACAATATAAGATTACCTTTACCAACCACGATGAGCTGATTTGGCATTTACACAACACTGCTTTCTTTGAAAGACAGGAAATCTTTTCTACCCCAATCTTATTTGAACAAAAAGCATTGACGATTAAAAATTTCGAAGTTTACTTCCCAGACTTTATGGGGAGTGCGCGTCAAGAACTGGCTCAATACCGTCAAGCAATTGGACAGCATGACCATCCCGAACAGTTGGAACACTTGATGTACACCATCTTAACCCATGCTGAAAACCTCTCTACCCAGTTGTTAGAAAATCGACCACCTATCAAGGTTTTGATTATCAGTAACTTTGACCACGCCCTATCACTTACTTTAAAGGATATGCTTACATACTATTGTAACAATCGATTCAGCTTTGATATTTGGGATGAATTGGAAACAAGCCCTGAGATTTTAAATCAGACAGACTACGATATCATTGTGTCTAATTTCTATATTCCAGGAATTACCAAGAAGTTTATTTGCCGAAACCATCTGTCAATCATGAGTTTGGTTAACAATCTTAACTGTTTATCAAATGAGATTCATATATCCAATACTTTATAAACTAAAAAACTCAGCACGACTTTCCATGCTGGGTTTTCTTCTTTTATCCTTATTTATACTTCCTTTACAAAAACCAATTCCTGTGGCTGGGACAGATCTTCTCGGTAGTTAAATCCTGCAAAGCTTAAACGACGAGCTTCCTCCACCGTCTGCACTTGATTTTCTATCAGAGACGTTAGGAAGGCACCACGCGCTTTCTTAGAAATGGTTGAATGAATCTTCAGCTGACCACCCTTGTCCTCCATGAATTTGAAGGTCACCATTTTTTCTCTGATTTCCTTAGAAAATACAGTCTCAAACTCCGATGACAAGAGAGAGAAAATCACTTCTTCCTTCTTCAAAGCTTCATCATAGGCTTGCTTCCAATGGCTCTTCAAAGTCTTACCAGCGACTTTCAACTTCATCAAAAAGTCCAAACGGTGAGGGGCCATAGCTGACAAGGCTGGAACAACACCGTACAAAGCCGAGGTGATGAAGACATGATTTTCAAGATAGGCTTGTTCTGCCTCTGTCAATTTATCTCGCTTGATGTGGCGGTACATAAGCCCATCAAATAGATTCAAGGCTGGGTAGTGTTGAGCAGTTTGCCTTTTCAAATCTTGGATATTTTGACATTCTTCCGCCGCCTTCTCAGCTGATACCTTGTAAAAACTTTCCAATTGACTGGCAGAATAGAGAGCCAAGGCATCAAGTACCGCCTGACTTTCTAGTCTTAAAGGAGCGGCTTCGATACTTGGCAAGTCTGTGTTCATTTCTTTTGCTGTTGGGATTAAAATTTTCATATTGCTAGTGTAGCATATTTTTTAGCCACAACCAAGAAATTCATCTGAAAAGAGACTGGGAAAAGTCTTAAACCTCAGAAAAAAACGCATAATATCAGGTGTTGAATGAACTGCACCCCAAAAGTTAGACAGAAAAAAATCTAACTTTTGGGGTGTTTTTATCATGAAGTTAACTTATGATGATAAAGTTCAGATCTATGAACTTAGAAAACAAGGATATAGCTTAGAGAAGCTTTCAAATAAATTTGGGATAAACAATTCTAATATTAGGTACATGATTAAATTGATTGATCGTTACGGAATAGAGTTCGTCAAAAAAGGAAAAAATCGTTACTATTCTCCTGATTTAAAACAAGAAATGATTGATAAAGTCTTACATGAAGGCTGGACTAAAGATAGAGTTTCTCTTGAATACGGCCTCCCAAGTCGTACGATACTTCTTAATTGGCTAGCACAATACAAGAAAAACGGGTATACTATTGTTGAGAAAACAAGAGGGAGAGTACCTAAAATGGGACGTAAGCCACAAACGAGACCTGAAGAGAGGACAGAATTAGAACGTCTTCAAGCAGAAAATGAGTACCTGAGAGCGGAGAATGCTATCCTAAAAAAGTTAAGAGAACTCCGATTGAAGGAGGAAAAAGAGAAAGAAGAAAGACAGAAATTGTTCAAGAATTAATGACTGAGTTTTCGTTAGATATTCTTCTAAAAGCCATTAAACTAGCTCGTTCGACCTACTACTATCACTTGAAACAGCTAGATAAACCAGATAAGGACCAAGAGCTTAAAGCTGAAATTCAATCCATCTTTATCGAACACAAGGGAAATTATGGTTATCGTCGGATTTATTTCGAACTAAGAAATCGTGGTTATCTGGTAAATCATAAAAGAGTTCAACGCTTGATGAAAGTACTCAATTTACAAGCCAAAATGCGACAGAAACGAAAATATTCTTCTCATAAAGGAGATGTTGGCAAAAAGGCAGAGAATCTCATTCAACGTCAATTTGAAGGCTCTAAAACAATGGAAAAGTGCTACACAGATGTGACAGAATTTGCCATTCCAGCAAGTACTCAAAAGCTTTACTTATCACCAGTTTTAGATGGCTTTAATAGCGAAATTATCGCCTATAATCTTTCAACTTCACCCAACTTAGAACAAGTAAAAACGATGTTGGAACAGGCCTTCACAGAGAAATACTACGAGAATACGATTCTCCATAGTGACCAAGGCTGGCAATATCAACACGATTCTTATCATCAGTTTCTAGAGAGTAAGGGAATTCAAGCATCCATGTCACGTAAAGGTAACAGCCCAGACAATGGTATGATGGAGTCCTTCTTTGGGATTCTGAAATCAGAGATGTTTTATGGTTATGAGAAGTCATTTCAGTCGCTTAAGCAATTGGAACAAGCTATTGTAGACTATATTGATTACTACAACAATAAACGAATTAAGGTAAAACTAAAAGGACTTAGCCCTGTGCAATACAGAACTAAATCCTTCGGATAAATTAATTGTCTAACTTTTTGGGGTCAGTACAGAAAAATCTTGATACTATGCGTTTTATTGTGGAATAATTTACTTCATTTTTTCCTGAAATTGAGTTTTTGCCCAGCCTCTTCCCTTACTGCACTTTAAAGGTCTTGAGATAGTTGTCTTTTCCTACTTGACCTTCGAAGGTTTTACCATTTTCGAGGTAAGGGAGGTCATCTGATACTGAGGCCTTAACCTTGTAAATCTTGCCATCAACTTTAAAGAAGTAGACGGTGTCTCCCTTGATAACAGCTGATTTGAGGTCTGCTACCACACCCTTGATGCTTTCTGTTGTTTCATTATCAATTTCAAGATCGTTTTTATTGGCGTACTTGCTGAGTAGCTCTTCCACTGTCGTAGCTACGATAACATTTTGGTACTCGACTGCGTCTACCAGAGCGTACTCTTTGACCAAACCAGCATTGTCCTTCAAGCCCATGATGTAGAGAGGCTTGTCATTGAGGTTGATGAGGATTGGGAAGGTCGCCTTGTAGGATTTCTCCTGAACAGCACCTTCTGCTGATTCACGGGCTGATTCTTCTGTCGCAGAAGCCAAGCTATACTTAGTGATTTCTCCTGTTCGCATATTTTCTAGGATAAAACCAAGATTACTTTCATCTGCATTGGCCGATGTCACACCTGTGTAGAGGTAAATATCATTACCGATAGACAAGTAATTATAGCCCTTGGTAGTCTGGGTCACATTTTTCTTGGAAATCATGGCATTCCAGAAACCATCCTTGTACTTGCCGTTGTAGTTGATTTGCTCGATGGTCTCCTCAGCTGGATAAACCCTGTCCACCCATTCCGGAACATCTGCCAAGCTGTATTCCTTGGTCTCTCCATTTGTGGCGTCCAAGATAATGACTGAAATAGGACGAGGAACTGCTAAGCCAAATTGCTTTTGGTAAACCGTTGCTACATAGAAAGGATTGCCCTCATCGTCCACCTCAAAAGATGGAGTTTTGAAGATCTTGGTTGGGTACTTCAAGCGCAGGTGACGCTTGACATCACGGTTAAAATACTCCGAGTCTGAATATTTGATTGGTGTCTTCAAGTCCACCAAGTTGGCATTTCCAGTTACCATGTCCACCTTGATATACTCGCCGATTCCTTTTGCTTGATTGTTAAACCACTTGATAGGGTCTGCATATTCTAGTGGCGTCACTCGATAAGGTTTTCCATCAATCGTCAGTTGGGTATAGGTGTCTGCGGCTACGTACTGCGACACCTTATCCGTTAGGGAACCCAAGTAGCGGTCCCCAATTTTTTCAGCGGTACTTCTATCTAAGATAGGAACCTTACTGGTGTCAGTCTTAGGAAATTCAGTAAAGTCTTTTTCCGTCACCGTGACTACATTGGCATAATTTTTAGCCTGAAAAATGCTGGAGGTCACCAAGGAAACTAAACCAGCTAAGAGAAGAATTCCTCCAATAGAAGCTAAAAGGATTTTCCCTAATCGATTGATTTTGAAACTCTCAAAATTTAAAGCAGCTTCCGCCTTGCCGTGGCGCACATGAACTGTTTTGACCAGATTTATTCCCTTGCCAAAGCCAAATAAAATAGCCACAAGCAGCAAATGCCCACAGAGGAAAAAGAGAAATTCCCAGCTGGTCAGGTTAAGAGGCGGTAAAAAGATATACCAGGTCGTTGCGATAAAAAGCAGTTCAAAGACTATTCGTTTCATTTGCTTTCCTCCTAAATGATTCGTCCTTCCAAGTGATCCAGTTCATGCTGGCAAATCTGGGCTGGGAAGCCTGTCAAGGTAATGGTCTGTTCCTGCCACTTGCTGTCACGATAGGCAACCCTTATAGTTTCATAGCGCTTAGTAGGTCTCACACCTACCAAGGACAAACAGCCTTCCTCTGTCTCATAAGCTCCTTCAAAAGACAGGAGCACTGGGTTAAACATGACCACAGGAACCAGGCCAAGATTAAAGATAATCACGCGCTTCTGCACCCCAATCATATTGGCAGCCAGCCCAACACAGGTCTCGCGATTTTCTAAGAGTGTATCTTGCAAATCTCTGGCAAGATAAAGATCTTCTTGACTTGCCGGTTGAGACACCTGAGATAAAAATAAGATATCCTTTACAATTTTCTTCTCCACTTCCTCACACTCCTCTTTCTTTTTACTATATTATAGCAATTATAGCACAAAAGCCGATAACTGCAAGCCCTTTCCCTCAACTATAGCAAA
Source organism: Streptococcus sp. NM (assembly GCF_003390135.1). GTDB lineage: Bacteria > Bacillota > Bacilli > Lactobacillales > Streptococcaceae > Streptococcus. The sequence goes on along the minus strand of NZ_QUOS01000001.1, from coordinate 239,693 downwards.
AAGCCATCCGAAGATGACTTTTTTTAAATCGCATTCTTATCAAAACCGAGTTTGCGTTGGATAAATTTAACGATTTCGACAATGATAATCATTGAGAAGCTTCCAGCCATGACGATTCCCCATTGTGATAAGTCTAGTTTGGTTACGTGGAAGATTCCTTCAAGCGGTTCTACGACGATTGTTGCCATAAGAAGGATGAAGGATACCAAGATAGACCAGTTGAAGGTCTTAGACTTGAATGGGCCAACTGTCAAGATGGATTGGTAAACAGATTTCACATTATAGGCATGGAAGAGTTGAATCAAACCAAGGGTTGCAAAGGCCATAGTAAGGGCATCCGCATGAATGGCATGATTGTCACCCACGTGAACTGGGTAAAGAAGAGCAAGGCCATAAACACTCATAACAATAGCTGCTTGGAGTACACCTTGATAGATGATAGAAGTCAGAACACCACCTGAGAAGAAGCTTGCCTTACGACCACGTGGTTTATGGTTCATGACACCTGGTTCAGCAGGTTCAACACCTAGTGCAATTGCTGGGAAGGTATCTGTTACCAAGTTAATCCACAAGAGGTGAACTGGTTGCAAGACATCCCAACCAAACAAGGTTGATAGGAAGATGGTTAATACTTCAGCAGTATTGGCAGAAAGTAGGTACTGAATAGTCTTTTGAATGTTTGAGAAGACCTTACGTCCTTCTTCAACCGCAACAATGATAGTCGCAAAGTTATCATCTGCAAGAATCATGTCAGAAGCCCCCTTAGAAACCTCTGTACCAGTGATTCCCATACCGATACCGATATCGGCTGTTTTCAGAGCTGGCGCATCATTGACACCATCACCTGTCATGGCAACGACCTTACCTTGTTTTTGCCAAGCCTTGACGATACGAACCTTGTGTTCTGGAGACACACGGGCATAAACAGAGTATTGACCAACTACTTTTTCAAAGTCTTCATCTGACAGTTCATTGAGCTCAGCACCAGTTAAAACGTGGCCTTCTGTATCGTTTGCATCAATGATTCCCAAACGTTTGGCAATAGCTTCTGCAGTGTCTTGGTGATCACCCGTAATCATGATTGGACGGATGCCAGCTTCCTTGGCTACACGAACAGCCTCAGCAGCTTCCGGACGTTCAGGGTCAATCATCCCGATCAAACCAGTAAAGATTAAATCATTTTCAAGCTCTTCAGAAGTCAGGTTTTCTGGAATGATATCAATAATCTTATACGCACCTGCAAGGACACGCAAGGCTTGGTGGGCCATTTCAGAGTTGTTTGTGTGAATGAGGTTTGTAACCTTCTCATCAATCGGAGCAATATCCCCAGCCTTATCACGAAGAACACAACGTTTCAAAAGTTGGTCTGGCGCACCCTTGACTGCTACAAGGAAACGACCATCTGGCAATGGGTGAACCGTTGACATGAGCTTACGTTCAGAATCAAATGGCAACTCAGCCACACGTGTATATTTCTCTAAGAACCCTTTAACATCGTAGCCCTTATCCAAGGCATACTGGATGAAGGCTGTTTCTGTTGGATCACCAATCAGGTTGCCTTCCACATCGATTTTCGTATCATTGGCCAAAACAACTGAACGAAGAAGTGGCATTTCAAGACCTAGTTCAATGTCATCAGCTGAGTCATGTAAGACCGCATCGTAAAAGACTTTTTCGACTGTCATCTTGTTCATAGTCAGCGTACCAGTCTTATCAGAAGCGATGATTTCTGTTGAACCAAGTGTTTCTACTGCTGGCAACTTACGAACGATTGAGTTTCGTTTGGCTAAAACTTGAGTACCTAGGGCAAGAACGATAGTTACGATAGCTGGGAGCCCTTCTGGGATAGCTGCAACAGCAAGGGCAACAGAGGTCATCAACTCACCAAGTGGATTTTTCCCTTGAATGAAGACACCCACTACAAAAGTAACAAGGGCAATGACCAAGATTGCATAGGTCAAGACCTTAGAAAGGTTGTTCAAGTTTTGTTTGAGGGGTGTATCCGTCTCATCCGCATCTTGGAGCATACCTGCGATGTGACCGACTTCAGTATACATACCTGTATTTACAACAACACCCATCCCACGACCATAGGTTACGTTTGAGTTTTGGAAGGCCATGTTGACACGGTCACCAATACCAGCATCTGCAGCAAGTTCAACTGTCAAGTCTTTTTCGACTGGCACAGACTCACCTGTAAGAGCTGCTTCTTCAATTTTAAGAGAGTTGGCTTCTAACAAACGTAGGTCTGCTGGTACCACATCACCAGCTTCAAGGGCAACGATATCTCCTGGTACCAATTCTTTAGAGTCAATCTCCGCCATATGCCCATCACGAAGAACGCGGGCAGCTGGACTTGACATAGATTTGAGGGCTTCGATGGCTTCTTCTGCTTTTCCTTCTTGGTAAACACCAAAGGCAGCGTTAATGATAACCACGGCTAAGATGATAATAGCATCTGCGATATCTTCCCCACCAGAAGTCACGACTGACAAGATGGCTGCCGCAACTAGGATGATAATCATCAAATCCTTAAATTGCTCGATGAATTTGACCAGGATTGATCGTTTCTCGCCTTCTTCGAGTTCATTGTGGCCAAATTCTGCAAGGCGCTTTTCTGCCTCACTTGATGAAAGACCTTGCTCGGTCGCATCCACAGCCTGCAAGACCTCTTCAGGACTCTGAGTGTAAAACGCTTGGCGTTTTTGTTCTTTTGACATGTGTCTCCTCCTTGACATTGTGTGCAAAACAGACTCTCTTTTTCCTCATCGTATCTTTTAACGACAAACAAAAAGAGACCTGTTAATCATAACAAGTCTCGCTGTTTAAGATAGGGCCGGAAAGCATACTTTTCAGTATAAAATTCGGAATGACGACACTATCACAGGTTTCTGCCAGCTACTCCCTTGAGTAGTTCTATTATACCAAATTTTGAAAAGTTTTCAAAGACTAAAAACTGACTTATTTGAATTTTCCCTTGAAAACCAGTATAATGGTAGAATGCTATGTGACTAGAAAGGAAGTTGAATGAAGCAATCTATCTCAAATCTCAAGTTAGCTGAGCGTGGAGCCATTATCAGTATTTCGACCTATTTGATCTTGTCTGCAGCAAAATTAGCAACTGGCCATCTCCTCCATTCATCCAGTTTGGTGGCAGATGGTTTCAACAACGTGTCGGACATCATTGGAAATGTTGCCCTCTTGATTGGGATACGGATGGCGCGCCAGCCTGCCGACCGTGACCACCGTTTTGGCCACTGGAAGATTGAAGATTTGGCTAGCTTGATCACTTCTATCATCATGTTCTATGTCGGCTTTGATGTACTAAGGGATACCATTCAAAAGATTCTCAGCCGAGAAGAAACGGTCATTGATCCTCTTGGTGCAACTCTAGGAATCATTTCTGCAGCGATTATGTTTGTGGTTTATCTCTACAACACTCGCCTCAGTAAGAAATCCAACTCCAAGGCATTAAAGGCTGCCGCCCAAGACAATCTTTCAGATGCTGTTACTTCACTTGGAACTACCATCGCCATCCTAGCCAGCAGTTTCAATTATCCGATTGTGGATAAACTGGTTGCCATTATCATCACTTTCTTTATCTTGAAAACGGCCTATGATATCTTCATCGAGTCCTCCTTTAGCCTTTCAGATGGCTTTGACGACCGTTTGCTTGAGGATTATCAAAAGGCCATTATGGAAATTCCCAAAATCAGTAAGGTCAAATCGCAAAGAGGCCGTACCTATGGTAGCAACATCTACCTCGATATTACGCTAGAAATGAATCCTGACTTGTCTGTTTTTGAGAGTCACGAGATTGCAGATCAGGTCGAGTCTATGCTGGAGGAACGTTTTGGAGTCTTTGATACCGATGTCCATATCGAGCCAGCACCTATCCCTGAGGATGAAATTTTAGACAATGTCTATAAAAAATTGCTCATGCGCGAGCAATTGATTGACCAAGGAAATCAACTGGAAGAACTCTTGGCTGATGATTTTGTCTATATTCGCCAGGATGGAGAGCAGATGGATAAAGAGGCTTATAAGGCCGAGAAAGAGTTGAATGCTGCTATCAAGGACATCCAGATCAATTCCATCAGTCAGAAGACCAAACTCATCTGCTATGAGTTAGATGGTATCGTCCATACCAGTATCTGGCGTCGCCACGAAACTTGGCAAAATATTTTTCATCAAGAAACCAAAAAAGAATAGAGAAATCCTGTCCATGAGACGGGATTTTTCTATTCTTCTAACTATCAAATTCACTTAGGTATTCATAGCGTTCGTATTTTTCAAGGAGTGCTTCGTTTTTCTCATCCAGTTCTTTTTGGAGAGTAGCTAGCTTACCAAAGTCGGAGCCATTGGCCTGCATTTCCTCTTCAATAGCAGCGATACGATTTTCCAAGGCTTCAATATCACCTTCAATGCTTGCCCACTCCTGCTTTTCTTGGTAGGTCATGCGTTTCTTGTCTTCTCGAACCTTGACGACTTTTTCCTTTTCGGCTTTTTGCACTTGATTAGCCATTTCTGTTTCAAAGGCTTTTTCATCAAGATAATCGGTATAATGACCAAAGAAAGGACGAATTTTACCATCCTCAAAAGCGAGAATCTTAGTCGCTACCTTATCCAAGAAATATCGGTCGTGACTAACAGTCAAAACTGGACCAGCAAAGCCTTGCAAGAAATTCTCCAAAACTGTCAAGGTTGCAATGTCCAAATCATTTGTTGGCTCGTCCAAGAGGAGAACATTTGGTTTTTCCAAGAGCAGTTTGAGGAGATAAAGACGCTTTTTCTCTCCACCTGACAATTTCTCAATCAAGGTTCCATGCGTTGAACGTGGGAAAAGAAACTGCTCCAGCAGCTCTGCAATCGAAGTCGTAGAACCACCGCTGGTCTTGACCTCTTCTGCCACTTCCTGCAAGTAATTGATCACTCGCTTGCTTTCATCCAAGCCCTCAATTTGCTGAGAGAAATAGGCGATACGAACAGTTTCCCCAATCACAACTTGTCCTACTGTCGGCTCAAGACTGCCTGCAATCAAGTTGAGGAGGGTTGATTTTCCAACACCGTTGTCCCCAACGATTCCGATGCGGTCTTTGGCCTGAACTAAGAGATTAAAATCTTGCAAAATGGGCTTGTTTTCATAGGCAAAAGAAACATCCTGAAACTCGATAACTTTCTTCCCAATCCGACTGGTTTCAAAGTTCATGGTCAAGTCTGTCTCAGCAACACCACCTGAAACTTCTTTCTTTAAATCATGGAAACGATTGATACGAGCCTGCTGCTTGGTCGCACGCGCCTGCGGTTGTCTGCGCATCCAGGCCAATTCTTGCTTATAAAGTTGTTCTTTTTTGTGAAGAAGAGCCGCATCGCGCTCATCTTGTTCAGCCTTAAGGCGAACATAGTCCTGATAATTGCCTTGATACTCGGTCAAGCCTGCGCGATCCAATTCGAAAATTCGAGTTGACAAAGCGTCTAGGAAATAGCGATCGTGGGTAATAAAAAGGACGGTCTTCTTTGAATTTTTCAAAAAGAGGGTCAGCCACTCAATAGTCGCAATGTCCAGATGGTTGGTCGGCTCATCCAGAAGCAAAAGGTCGTGATTGCCAAGTAAGACTTGTGCCAACTGAACCCGTCTTCTCAGACCACCTGACAATTCCCCAACAGGAGTAGATAAGTCCTGAATCCCCAGCTTGCTGAGAACAGTCTTGACCTGACTCTCAATTTCCCAAGCTTGGAGAGAATCCATCTCTGCCATGACCCGTTCCAAACGCGCCTGTTTGTCCTCACTATAGTTGAGCATGATCAATTCATACTCACGAATGAGCTGGATTTCCTTGAGGTCGCTGGAGAGAACCGTATCCAAGACCGTCTTGCTATCATCAAAATCAGGATCTTGGGTCAAGTAACCAATCTGGTAATCATTCTTAGCTGAAAAGGGACTGACATCCCCATCAAATCCAGAAACACCAGAAAGGACGTCCAAAAGGGTAGTCTTTCCAGTCCCATTGACACCAATCAAACCAATTCTATCTAGATCATGGATGATAAAGGAAATATCCTTAAAAACGGTCTTATCACCGACGGATTTACTTAGTTTTTCAACGATAAAATCACTCATTTTTTCTCCCTTAGATAAGCATGGATGGCTTGACGGTCATTTTCCAATTCTCCATCGACAATGGCATATTCAATCTCTGTTAAAATCTCTCCCAAGTCTGGGCCTGGTTGATAGCCATATTCCTTAATCAAAATACCACCGTTGATTTGGATTTCTTTCTTGTCATGAATGGTCAAACTCTGATAGGTTTCTGTGATGGCTTGTGGGTTGACTTCTTTTCCTTGAGCCTGACGAAGATTTTCAGCCTGTAAAAGTAAATCCAAGTCAAAGCGATAACAATCGCGCTTGCTCAATTCTCCCTTTTCACGCAAGGCCAAAATAGTCAGCAAATCCTGAACTTGCTTGGCAAACTGACGTGAGGTCTTCCAAGCTTTCAAAAATGGCTGCGCATTTTCAATCTCCAAAGCCCACAGTAAAGCCGCCCAGGCTTGTTCAGAGGATTCAAAGGTGAAATCAGTCTCCAAATCAAACAGTCTGTTAAGCTTGTCCTGGCTAGCTGCCATATCAGGGAGATAGTCATAAGCTTGACTCTCAATCATGGAAGCCAAGCCCCTTCTCCAAAATGGAGCCAGCAAGAGTTTATCAAACTCAACGAAGGTACGCTCTACAGAAATTTTCTCCAAAAGCGGCGTCAAGGTCTTCATAGCCTTAAATGTTTCTGGCTCAAGCTCAAAGCCAAGACTAGCCTGAAAACGGAAACCGCGCATAATCCGCAGAGCGTCTTCGTTGAAACGTTCACTAGCCACTCCAACTGCTCGTAAGACTTGCTTTTCCAAATCTTTTAAACCATGGAACAAGTCAATGATTTCTCCTGTCTCATCCAAGGCAAAGGCATTGACTGTAAAATCACGGCGTTTGAGATCTTCTTCTAGCGAACGCACAAAGGAAACCGCACTGGGTCTGCGATAGTCCACATAGACATCCTCTGTCCGAAAAGTGGTTACCTCATACTCCTCATCCCCATCTAGTACCAAGACGGTTCCATGTTCGATTCCGATATCGGCTGTTCGAGGAAAAATCTGCTTGGTCTCTTCTGGATAAGAAGACGTCGCAATATCCACATCATGGATGGGACGATTGAGGAGGGCATCTCGAACAGAGCCACCAACAAAATAGGCCTCAAAACCTGCTTCTTTAATTTTTTCTAATACTGGTAAAGCCTTCTGAAATTCAGAAGGCATTTGCGTTAATCTCATAATAAGTGTTCTAATCCATAGACAAGCTCATGACGCTTGACAACTTCTTTAATTCCCAAATTCACCCCTGTCATGAAGGAGCTGCGATCATAAGAGTCATGACGGAGGGTCAATCCTTCTCCCTGATTGCCAAAGATGACTTCCTGATGGGCTACCAAACCTGGCAAACGAACTGAGTGAATACGCATGCCATCAAAATCAGCACCACGGGCACCTGTAATCAATTCTTCCTCATCAGGCGCACCTTGCTGGGTAGACTCTCGAACTTCTGCCATTAACTCAGCTGTTTTAATAGCAGTTCCACTCGGAGCATCCTTTTTCTTGTCATGATGGAGCTCGATAATCTCCACATTTGGGAAATATTTAGCAGCCTGCCTTGCAAATTGCATGAGTAAAACAGCACCCAAGGCGAAATTTGGAGCTATCAAACCACCCAAATCTTGGGCACGAGAAAATTCTTTTAGCTCTGCAATTTCTTCACTTGTGAAACCAGTCGTTCCAACTACTGGAGCAAAGCCATTTTCAAGAGCAAAGCGTGTATTTTCATAGGCAACAGCTGGTGTAGTAAAGTCTACCCAGACATCCGCTTCAAAATCGACCAAATCAGCCTTATCCTTGAAAACAGGAATTCCCTGCCATTCTGAATCAGACTCAAAAGGATCCAAAACTGCTACCAAGTCCAAGTCTGGATCAGCCAAGACCATCTGACAAGCAGCCTGGCCCATCTTTCCCTTAAAACCAGCAATAATTACTCGAATACTCATCTCTACTCCTGACTAAGATACAAAGGACGTTAGCTGCCCTTGAAAAAATAGGGAATGACGCTGACTTTCCATGAAAGGCAAGACAGGCATCTTTTTTCATGAGGCAGGTAGTCCGTGTTCAATTTCTAAGATACAAGATTTCTTAACTAGCTTAGAAGCGCCAACTAAATCACTGGAATATAGCCTAGAGCAATGCTTCCTGCTCCTAGGTGTGTTCCAATGACACTACCAAATTTAGCAAGTGAAACATCCGTACCCACTCCAGATTCAAGTAAGTGCTGACGCAATTCCTCAGCCTTTTCAGGAGCATTCCCGTGAATGACAATGATACGGTATTGGCCTGAAGCTGTGGCTTCCTTGATAATTTCAATTAAGCGCTTGGTTGCTTTCTTTTCAGTACGAACTTTTTCGTAAACTTCAATCACACCTTGGTCATTGAAATAGAGGATTGGCTTAATGCTTAGCAGATTGCCCAAAATAGCAGCTCCATTTGAAAGGCGTCCACCTTTAACCAAGTGGTCCAAGTCATCCACCATGATGAAAGCAGATGTGTGACTAATTTGAATAGCTAGCTTATCCTGAATAATGGCAAAGTCATCACCCTGGTCTCGCCAGTTAAAGACACTTTCAACCATGATACCCAGAGGAGCACTTGTAATCAAAGTGTCTGGGAAGGCAATGGTTAAGCCCTCATAGTCATCGACCATATACTGGATATTTTGGTAAAAACCTGAAATTCCAGAAGATAGGAAAAGCCCCAAAACATGTGTATAGCCTTGTTCTTTGAGCCAAGTTAGAATCTCATCTAACTTTGCAATACTTGGTTGACTGGTCTTAGGCAATTCAGAAGCCTGAGCCACTTTTTGGTAAAATTCCTCAGCAGTCAGATTGATGCCTTCGACATACTCTTCACCATCAATATTGACAGGAATATCCAAGACAAACAAATCTTCTCTTTGTAAGGTCTCTGCACTGAGATAGGCAGAGGAATCTGTGATAACAGCTAATTTCATATTAGAACTCCAAATTGATTCCTGGTAAGTCTAATGCAATTTCAGTTACTTCGTAAGTCAAACGGTTAAGCATGTTCAAACATGGACGGGCCAAAGTTTCAACTTCCTCTTGATTAAACTCACTTGGTTCATTGACAATACGACCTTCTACATGGTTAACTTGGGAAATCGTTCCACTGATAACAAATTTGTCAAAGACAATCATAAAACTTAAGACAACCACTAAAGATGTCACTTGATTTTCTTGGTCATGTTGGAGTAATTGGAAGTTCACATCCACCTTAGTTTCAGGAGCTCCATTTTCATTTTCCCATTCAAAATTACGCGCATCAAAATGATACTGACTAACAAATTCTTGTTCACGTTTAAGATTCATGTCTTTCTCCCTTGGCTACAATATTATAAGCTATTGTACCATAATTTTTTATTTTCATCTAGTTTTCTAGGATTTAGTCAATCCCGATTTCAGCTCGAACTACGTCTGCGATAGTATCAACATAGTAGTCCACTTCTTCTGTTGTAGGCGCTTCTGCCATGACACGCAAAAGGGGCTCTGTTCCACTTGGGCGTACTAGGATACGGCCATTCCCTGCCATTTCTTCTTCCATCTTCTCGATGATAGCCTTAATAGCTGGCACTTCCATAGCCTTTTCCTTCATGGCATTTTCCACTCGGATATTGACTAATTTTTGTGGATAGATGGTTACTTCTACTGCCAACTCTGACAAACTCTTACCAGTTTCCTTCATGATTTTAGTCAATTGGACAGCTGATAATTGACCATCACCTGTTGTATTGTAGTCCATCAAGATGACGTGACCAGACTGTTCACCACCAAGGTTGTAACCTGATTTTCGCATTTCTTCCACAACATAGCGGTCGCCAACTGCAGTGACTGCCTTGTTAATGCCTTCACGGTCCAAGGCCTTGTGGAAGCCAAGGTTGGACATAACAGTTGTCACAATTGTATTTTGCGCCAATTGTCCTTTTTCAGAAAGATATTTTCCGATGATGTACATAATCTTGTCACCATCAACGATGTCGCCATTTTCATCAACAGCAATCAAACGGTCACTGTCTCCGTCAAAGGCCAAACCAATAGCTGAGCCGCTTTCTTTGACCACATCTTGAAGAGCTTCTGGGTGAGTTGAACCAACATTAAGGTTGATGTTAAGACCATCTGGTGTTTCCCCGATAACAGTTAATTGAGCGCCAAGGTCTGCAAAGATTTGACGGGCACTTGTAGACGCCGCACCGTTTGCTGTGTCCAAGGCAACCTTCATTCCCTCAAGAGGAGTTCCAGTTGAAACAAGATAGCCTTCATACTTACGCAAGCCTTCTGGATAATCTACCAAGGTTCCCAAGCCTTCTGCACTTGGACGAGGAAGAGTATCTTCCGCAGCGTCTAGCAAGGCTTCAATTTCTGCTTCTTTTTCATCGTCCAGTTTGAAGCCATCACCGCCAAAGAACTTAATTCCGTTATCAAGGGCTGGATTGTGGCTGGCAGAAATCATGACACCAGCACTTGCTCCTTCAGTTTTTACCAAGTAAGCTACTGCTGGTGTTGCCAAAACACCTAGTTTGTATACGTGAATACCAACTGAAAGAAGACCAGCTACCAAGGCAGATTCTAGCATTTCCCCAGAAATACGTGTATCACGTCCTACAAAAACTTTCGGTGCTTCCGTTTCATGTTGGCTAAGAACATAGCCTCCAAAACGTCCTAGTTTAAAGGCCAATTCTGGCGTTAATTCTACGTTAGCTTCTCCACGGACTCCATCAGTCCCAAAATATTTACCCATTTTTATAAAATCCTTTTCCTATTTTTAATTCGTTTTTGAACTAGTTGCTTTCGTTGACGAAGATGTCTCCGACGAACTGCTTGTTGTTGAATTTGATGTGCTTGAACTTGGTGCTACTGGTTTTGTAGTCACCTTCATTGTCGTGTCGAACGGAGTAATAACTGCCGGTAAGACAACACCATTGCGATCGATTGCCTGCAAAGGTACTGAACCACTGTAATTACCTGTTATGCGTTCGCTGGTTGGTAAAAGCGCAATAACTTTGTCAATCTTAGCTAATGTTTCCTGGTCAGTTGTGACCGAAACTCGTTCGTTTGACACGGTTATACTATCAATTTGTAACTTGGGATCAATCTGGCTTTGGTCAACTTGTGGCACAACAAGCATCCCATCTCGCTTAACCTTCTTCCCAACTTTCACTGTAATCTTTTGAGGCGTTGCCACAGCGGTCAATCCACTTGGAAGATTTTCAATATTCAAGGGAACTTCAATCGTTCCAACACTGGCATCCGTCAAATCAGCAGTTACCTTAAACTTACGAGTGCTCTCCTGCATTTCGCTGGCCAAGGTCACACGATTGGCTCCGGTTAATACCACTGAAACTTCTGATGCAAATCCGCTAATGAAATACTGGTCATCATCATAGTGAATAACAATAGGAACGTTCGTTATCGTATTGGTGTAAGTTTCTGATTTAACCTGCCTTGCGGTATTACTATTTTGAAAGTTGGTTGACGTTGCATAGATGAATAAGATACAAGCAAAAAAGAGAGATGAAATGATGTATAGACTATTTTTTCTCATATTTCCAACCTCCTAACAAACGGTCCTTGAAACTGACTTTTTCCTCAACGACTGGCAAAAGAATTGCTCGTAGCTCTGCTTCAAATTCTTCAATCGTCAAATCGTGCTTGAAAACACCGTTATAGGTAATAGAAATGCCACCTGTTTCCTCTGAGACGATGAAGGTCAAGGCATCGGATACTTCTGACAAACCGATAGCCGCCCGGTGTCTGGTCCCAAATTCCTTTGAAATCCCTGTGCTTTCTGTCAAGGGCAGATAGGCAGAGGTGACTGCAATCCGATTTTCTCTGATAATCACAGCACCATCGTGTAGGGGAGTGTTGGGGATAAAGATATTAATAAGGAGTTCAGCTGAAATATTGGCATCCAAAGGAATCCCTGTCGCAATGTATTCTTGCAAGGTCCGAACTCGTTGGATGGCAACCAGAGCACCAATTTTACGAGGACTCATATATTCAACCGACTTGATAAAGGCACGAATCATTTGCTCTTCTGCACTAATTTGAGCAGTAGAAAAGAAATCTGTCGCCCTTCCCAAGCGTTCCAAACCAGTCCGAATCTCTGGAGAGAAGATAACAACCGCAGCAATAACCCCATAGGTGATAATTTGATTAATCAACCAAGAAATCGTTGTTAAACCAAGGATATTGGCTACAACCTGGGCTAATACAAAGATCACGACCCCACGCACCAAAATCATAATCTTGGTGCCAGCTATCGCTTTTGTAAAACGATATAAAATATAAGCCACAATCAAAATATCAAACAGATTGATGGCAATACTCCAAGGACTAGAAAACAAGCTAGTCCAATATTGCAGGTTGGATAATTGTTGAAAGTTCATCTGCTGTCTCCTCTCTGTCCAAACACGTTCCTTTCTATTATACCATTTTTCTGACATTTTTTTCCCTATCCTACTTCATTTTAAATTAAGGAAAAATATGATAAAATAAACTGACTAGAAAAAACAAAGGAGAAACCATGTCTCAACTCTATGATATTACCATTGTAGGTGGTGGTCCTGTCGGGCTTTTTGCAGCCTTCTATGCTCATCTACGCCAAGCCAAGGTCCAAATCATCGACTCTCTTCCCCAACTCGGTGGACAACCTGCCATTCTCTATCCTGAAAAGGAAATTTTAGACGTACCGGGATTCCCAAACCTGACTGGAGAAGAGTTGACTAACCGTCTAATCGAGCAATTAAATGGCTTTGATACCCCTATTCATCTCAACGAAACGGTTCTTGAGATTGAAAAACAAGAAGAAGGCTTTGTAATTACAACTTCTAAAGGAAGTCACCTGTCTAAAACAGTTATCATCGCTATGGGTGGCGGTGCCTTCAAACCACGTCCTCTGGAACTAGAAGGCGTTGAAGGCTATGAAAATATCCACTACCACGTTTCCAACATCCAGCAATATGCTGGTAAGAAAGTGACGATTCTTGGTGGGGGGGACTCGGCTGTGGATTGGGCTTTGGCTTTTGAAAAAATTGCACCAACTACCCTTGTTCACCGCAGAGATAATTTCCGGGCCTTGGAGCACAGTGTCCAAGCCTTGCAAGAATCATCCGTGACCATCAAGACACCATTCGTCCCTAGCCAACTCCTTGGAGATGGGAAAATGCTCGATAAACTTGAAATCACAAAAGTCAAATCTGATGAAACCGAAACGATTGACCTAGACCACCTCTTTGTCAACTATGGTTTCAAATCTTCTGTCGGTAACCTTAAAAACTGGGGTCTGGACCTCAACCGCCACAAGATTATCGTCAACAGCAAACAGGAATCCAGCCAAGCAGGTATCTATGCTATCGGTGACTGCTGCTACTATGAAGGAAAAATTGACCTGATTGCGACAGGTCTCGGAGAAGCTCCAACCGCTGTCAACAATGCCATCAACTACATCGACCCTGAGCAAAAAGTACAACCAAAACACTCAACTAGTTTATAAAAAAGAACCACGAGTCACATAGGATTCGTGGTTTTATAGTTCATCGGCTATAACTGGAGTTTTACTTTGTACCATTTAAAGCATTTGGATATTCTTTACTTTTCGTTTCTATAGTTTCAACTATTTTTGTAGAAAATTCTCCCTTCATCGAACTATCAATATTTTTCGAAACTTCTTTCAAACTTTCTTGAGCACTTAATAGAGAAATTTTCATATATTTTTCTGTATCTTTTTCTATAGTGGAAATACGAGCTTTTTTTGCTGGAGCCAAGATATTTTTTATAAATGATCGTTCCAACTCTTTTTCAATATTTCTTAGTGCCTCCTCTCCTCCCGCGAAAAAATCATTAATATAATCAAATACATTCGCCATTACTTTTTACCTCGTTCTTCTAAGCGCCGTTGCTGTTCCTGGGCTCTGGCAAGCCCATCTTCTAAAAGACGGTATTGTCGTTTGTATTCTTGCTCTAGCTTCATCTCTTCTTGTTCGAGTTGCCCTTGTCTATTTCGATATGCCATCTCGATTTGCTGACTAAAGTTGGATGCGAGTTGATTGGACTGATAACGCCATTCGGTTGTATCTCCACCTAACTGGTCTAAGGAATGGGAAATGATTCGATGCTTCTCATCAATCATATGCCGCAATTGTTGAAATTTATAGTTGGCTTCCTCATACTGATTTTCGATTTTTTTACAAGAACGTCTATAGTTATCCTCACATTCTTCTAAACGCTGGCGCTTTTTCCAGATGTCATCCTGAATCATAACAAACTCTCCCACTGGCTAAATTTACTAGCTAATTCCCTATCTTCATCTAATTTCTTCTGAATTCCGTCTTTGATTTGCTTTTCTAAATCTGTAAAATCTTTTTCTAACTGTTTTGCCTTATCTACAACAGGATGAAACCGATTCTGAATGATACCAATAGTTGTTTCATAGTTCAAGCCTCCTTCGGAATAGGCGACCTCTGTTTCATATGAACTAAGGATAAAGCCCCAAGGGACATTACTGCAAGATGCAAATACTTCACTTGCGTCTTGAATTCCTCTATTATAGATATTTTTTATAATATCCATCTCCTCTGTGACGATACGGCAAATACCCGAAGCTGCAATCTTAGCTTGCTCAGAGTCCAGAAAGAGTTGTTCCCCTGCTGTATATCCATCGGAAGCCAATATATTTTTAAGTGTTTTATACCCTTCCATTTTAATCAGAAAGTCGTTATATGCGACTGTACTGGTGTTGGAGAAAATTTTTATTTTCCCATCCTTATCCAAGCGATAACCATAGGTCATATGTTGATTGATAGGGTCTTCTGATTCACTATCTACATAATAAACCATACCTACAGACCCGATACTGCCCTTCGCAATATCTCTACCAACCATGCTAATATTATCTTTAGCGTCAGCATAGTTATAGATACGCCCTTTAATCTGATCAACAATTTTTCTCTGTTCGGGGCTAAGGATTCGATAGATATCAGGCCCGTTAAAGATATAAGCCTGTTGGATTCGTTCTATTTGGGCCGCTTCAAGGGCAGCCATGGCATACTGAGCATCCATAGATCCAAGCGAATGCCCATAGATATTAATCTTGGCATTGGGATATTTTTCCATGATGTCTTTTAAAGCTCTGGCAGAAGCCTTTAATTGCTCAGTAGATTGATCTTGATCGCTGGGAACATTTTGTTTCAGGATATGCGTTCCAATCACGAAATCATTTTCTGCCCAGTCATTCCAGACATCTGCTGTTTCTTTAAAAATATGATCTGGGCCCGTAGAACCACGAAAGAGGACCGTTACTTCCTGTACATCCTCTGCATTTTCATCAGGATTTTTTACAACTGCATAAACCTGCTCGCCAGCTCCTGTGGTATTGTTGTAGACTTGGGTGACAGTGCCAAGTTGATCTCCTCTTTGAGTTTTCACAACATGATCTAAATCCATTTCAGAGTCATACTCTGTCATTGCTATTTGAAGATTTTTATCGTTTACATAGTCCTTAATCATTTTTTCCTTCTTCCAAAATCCTGTTTAGGTCACCAGTATATCCATAGTATGCAGTACTATAGGTACCATCTCCATTATCTATTAAGTTAAAATTCATCCTAAGATCTTTTTTCCCGTTCAAAAATAAACGTACCATTAAACCTCCCATTGGATTATAGGAAAGTTTTTCTTTATCAATTTCATAACTCTTAATGATACCCTCTTCGGTCAGTGCTTTGGGATCTTCTTTCTTTAAATATTCTTCATAAACCTTTCTTGCCTCATCACTTGTCGCGATGGCAATCATTTCTTGTTTTTTTTGATATTGGTGCATGCTACAACCTCCTACTGCTATTCCAATCACTGCTAAAATACTGAATAAAATAATCATACTTTTTTTAGTTTTTTTCATGGCGCCTCCTTTATGCTATCCTATCAATATATTAGGGACTAACTTACTCATAGTATAGCATAATTTTCCTCTACATCCTCAGCATTTTCATCAGAATTTTTTACAACTGCATAAACCTGCTCGCCCGCTCCTGTGGTATTGTTGTATACTTGGGTGACAGTGCCTAATTTCTCATTATTAGGAGTTCTAGCAACATTATCTAACTTCAAATTTCTATATTCTGTCATAGCTATCTGAAGTTGTTTATCATTGACATATTCTTTTTCCATAACCCTATTCTCCAAGAAGTTTTGCTAATTTCCCTGAGTATATATAACCACTAGATTTTAAAATACCTTCATTATCTTTAATGATTCCAAATTGAAATTCCAAATCTTTATCATAATTCACATAAACTGTAACCTCCATCCCTCCCATGGGATTGTAGTATAGGCTTTCATTATCAATTTCATACGATTTAATAACACCATAGTCAGTTAAGGCATTTTGATCCAATGCTTTCATATGGCTTTCATAAACCTTTCTTGCCTCATCACTTGTCGCGATGGCAATCATTTCTTGTTTTTTTTGATATTGGTGCATGCTATAACCTCCTACTGCGATTCCAATTACTGCTAAAATACTGAATAAAATAATCATACTTTTTTTAGATGTTTTCATGTTTCCTCCTTTATGCTATCCTATCAATGAATTAGGGACTAACTTACTCATAGTATAGCATAATTTCCCTCTACATCCTCAGCATTTTCTTTGGTATTCTTTACAACTGCATAAACCTGCTCGCCCGCTCCTGTAGTATTGTTGTAGACTTGGGTGACAGTGCCAACGCTTCTATCATATTGGTCCTCAACCTCACGATTAATTGAGTTATCGTTATATTCAGTCATTGCAATCTGAAGATTTGAATCATCGACATATTTTCTCATTTTTTAGATTCCTTTAACATAGATGATAATTTAGGTGATACAGTATATCCATAAGATTCATAATTTCCTGAATTATCTTTTATTAAGCCAAAGTGAAAATCTAATTCCTTATCATTATTAAAATATATCCTTACCATTAGTCCTCCCATTGGATTATACTCTAAAGTTTCCGTATCAATATCATATGATTTAATGATTCCATCTTCTGTTAATGCTTTAGGATCATTTGCCTTCATATGATTTTCATAAACCTTCTTTGCCTCATCGCTGGTCGCGATGGCAATCATTTCTTGTTTCTTTTGGTATTGGTGCATGCTATAACCTCCTACTGCTATTCCAATCACTGCTAAAATACTGAATAAAATAATCATACTTTTTTTAGTTTTTTTCATGGTTCCTCCTTTAACCTGACCGTGTAACTCATCTATAGTATACCATAGATTATAAAGTGGACTTTCATTAAAATATTTCTCACATATTTATTTTATTAAGTTAAAAAAATAACCACGAGTCCTACGATTCGTGGTTTTATAGTTCATCGGCCATCTTGTTAATTTTTCTGAGTCTGTGGTTGACGCCACTTTTGGTCAGAGGGGTGCTGAGGCTATCTGCTAACTGCTGTATAGAGTAATCTGGGTGTTGAATCCGCAGTTGCGCTACTTCCTGCAAATCCACTGGCAAATTTTCTAAGCCCATGATATCTTTGATTTTGCTGATATTGTTGATAGTCTTCATGCTGGCAGAGACTGTCCGAGCGATATTGGCTGTCTCGGCATTATTGGCCCGATTGAGGTCATTACGGGTTTCTCGCAAAATCTTAACCCGCTCAAAATCATCACGCGCCTGCATAGCTCCGATTACTATCAAGAAGTCCATAATATCTTCGGCTCGCTGGAGATAAGTCACAGCCCCCTTCTTGCGCTCAAGCACCTTGGCATCTAGCAAAAACTGCTGGAGAAGGGAGGCAATCCCTTGCGCGTGGTCCAGATAAACAGAACTGATTTCCAACTG
Organism: Streptococcus sp. NM; assembly: GCF_003390135.1. Classification (GTDB taxonomy): domain Bacteria; phylum Bacillota; class Bacilli; order Lactobacillales; family Streptococcaceae; genus Streptococcus. The sequence continues at coordinate 221,703 of NZ_QUOS01000001.1, read as the reverse complement.
GTACTTACCTGACTCAGGGTCACGAATGCTTCCATTTGCCAAGAAAGCGCCACAAAGATAAGCACGACCGGCTTCCTCGTCTGATAAAATCTCCTCATCAATACCTGTTTCTAGGCCAAAGAAAGAGTCTGCCAAGTGCAAATCACTCAACAAGTCCTGCACCTTTTCATCTGTAAAAACGGTATAGACTCGATTCTTGCGAAGATTGCTCCGTTGGTGGTGGCGAATTTCCGATTTGATTTCGTAGAAATGGAGAAAGGACTCGTAGAGGTGACGAGCCAGTTTGGCATTTTCTGTCACAACTGACAAGGTCAAGCCCGAAGTCGAGAGACCGATACTGCCAGACATTTTGATAATGGCAGATAATTCATGCCGGCTCAGATGGTGCTGACCTAGGATTTCTTCTTTTACTGCTACTGTGAAACTCATTTTCTCACCTGTATAATGCGCATCAATTCGTCCACTATCAAATCCCCATCGTGGAAGGCACCCCCATTTTCCAGACGAAGGAAGTTGGATGAAATCACACGCGGAACTTGCTTACAAAGACCAGCAAAATCATGTTCCACCTGCACCAAATATTCATCAAACCGGTTGGAATTCATGTATTCCTGAGGCACTTTTTCGATATTCACCAAAACAGTATCGATAAAAGAGCGACCAAGGTGACGATGCAGGACCTCCACGTGGTCGCTATCTGTAAAATGTTCTGTCTCCCCACGTTGGGTCATGATATTGCAGACATAGGCGATTTCTGCCTTGGTTTCCAAAAGCGCCTGCCCAATTTCCTTAATCACGATATTAGGTAAAATCGAGGTAAAGAGGGAACCAGGTCCGAGGACAATCATGTCACTTTCAAGAATGGTCTGCACTACTCGACGACTGGCCAGAGGCGTATCATCGTTAAGGGTATTGGTCACATAGACGTGGTCAATCATACCTGGATGGTCTGCAATATGGCTCTCTCCAGCCACTTCTGTCCCATCCTGAAAGACTGCATGCAGGGTCAAAGGATGGTCACTGGAAGGATAAATCTTCCCAGTTGTATGGAAAAATTTGCTGAGTAACTGCATGGCATTATAGGTCGAACCCTGCATTTCTGACAGGCCAGCGATAATGAGATTTCCCAATGGATGGCCAGCAAAGGCTCCCGCATCCTCAGAGAAGCGATACTGAAAGACTTTCTCATAGAACTTAGGCATATCCGACATAGCCACAAGGACATTACGAAGATCGCCTGGCGGTGTCAATTGTTGCATATTTTTTCTGAGTTCACCTGAAGAACCACCATCATCTGCCACCGTTACGATAGCTGCGATTTCCACATCTTTTTCCCGCAGACTTTTTAGAATGACAGGGATTCCAGTCCCTCCACCAATCACCGTTATCTTTGGTTTTCTCATGAACGGTTTACCGTTTCCTTTCTTCGGTCTTTGTCGCGATGCCCTTCATTAACAGGCCAACTCTTGGCTAAGTCCTGCGCCAAGCGTTTGGCAAAGGCCACACTACGGTGTTGACCACCCGTACATCCCATGGCAATAGTCAAAACAGACTTCCCTTCCTTTTGGTAACTTGGCAAAATCGGCTCAATCAAGGCCAACAAATGTTGATAGAAGTCTTCTGACTCAGGATGGTTCATGACATAGTCATAAACAGGTTCATCCACACCCGTTTGGTGTCTCAGTTCTGGAAGATAATATGGATTTGGCAAGAAACGGACATCAAAAACCAAGTCTGCATCAATCGGGATTCCATATTTAAAGCCAAAAGACATGACTTCGATACGGAAAGACTGGGCTTGTTCTTGATCTGAAAACTGCTCTGCAAGGGTTTTACGCAGCTCACGTGGAGTGAGTTCAGTCGTATCCACCACATTTTGACTCATATTTTTCAAAGGCGCCAAGAGCTCACGTTCCAGCTTGATTCCATCCAAAATCCGACCATCTGCAGCTAATGGGTGACTCCGTCTGGTTTCCTTGTAACGCGCGACCAATTCCTTATCAGCTGCATCCAAAAAGAGAATTTTAAAGTCCAGTTCTTCCTTGTTTTCCAACTCATCCAAAACAGCTTGAATCTCTGAGAAGAAAGAACGGCTACGCATATCCACTACCAAGGCCAACTTGTGGTCGTCTTCCTTTGTTTCCACCAACTGCAAAAACTTAGGCAAGAGAGCTGGCGGCATATTATCAATGGTGAAATATCCCAAATCCTCGAAGGACTGAATGGCTACAGTTTTCCCAGCACCACTCATCCCTGTCACAATCACCAAGTGAAGTTGTTTCTTTGTCATCTTTTTCTCCTTATATCAAAAGAAGTTTGGCAACACCAAACTTCAACTAGCTTATCCAATCTCTGCGATGACTTCGATTTCGACTTTTACATCACGAGGAAGACGAGCTACCTCTACTGCTGAACGAGCTGGAAATTCCTCTTTAAAGGCCGTTTGGTAAACCTCGTTAAAAGGAACAAAGTCGTTCATATCGCTCAAAAAGCAAGTTGTTTTGACAACATGGTCAAAGTCTGTTCCTGCTTCTGCCAAAATAGCACCAATGTTTTTTAAGACCTGTTCTGTCTGTTCTTGGATCGTTTCTCCAACGATTTCCCCAGTTTCAGGAGAGAGAGGAACTTGACCACTAGCAAACAAAAGGTTGCCAACGATTTTTCCTTGAACATAGGGTCCGATAGCTTTTGGAGCTTTGTCTGTATGAATTGTTTTTGCCATTTTCTTTTCCTCACAATTTTTCTAAGATTGCATCCCAAGCCTCATCCATCCCTGCCTTACTGACAGATGAAAAGAGGATAAAGTCGTCACTTGGGTCAAAGTTTAATTTCTTTTTGATTGCTGATTCGTGCTTGTTCCATTTACCACGAGGAATCTTGTCTGCCTTAGTCGCAACGATGATGACCGGAATCTCATAGTATTTGAGAAATTCATACATCTGTACATCATCTGCTGACGGGTCATGACGAAGGTCCACCAAACTGACCACAGCACGGAGATTTTCCCGAGTTGTTAGGTACTCCTCAATCATGCGCCCCCACTTTTCACGTTCCTTTTTAGAAACGCGGGCATAGCCATAACCAGGCACATCCACAAAACGCATTTTATCATCAATGTTAAAGAAGTTGAGAAGCTGGGTTTTACCAGGTTTCCCTGATGTTCGGGCTAGATTCTTACGGTTCAGCATGGTGTTGATAAAGCTAGACTTGCCAACATTGGAACGCCCTGCTAGGGCAATCTCTGGCAGTTCATCCTGCGGATAGTGGGATTTATTAGCCGCACTGAGCAAGATTTCAGCATTGTGTGTATTAAGTTCCATAGTCACCTCTAGGCTGTTTCTAGGATTGGTTTATCTGTTCCATCGACAGCTTCTTTAGTGATGCGGACCAATTTCACATTTTCCTGACTCGGTACTTCAAACATGACATCTAGCATGGTTTCTTCGATAATCGAGCGAAGACCACGCGCACCGGTTTTGCGTTCGATGGCCTTATTTGCAATCTCTTGAAGGGCTTCGTCGTCAAACTCCAACTCGACATCATCATAAGAAAGCAAGGTTTGGTACTGTTTCACCAAAGCATTTCTTGGCTCTTTCAAGATACGAACCAAGTCATCCACTGTCAATTGCTCAAGAGCAGCAAAGACAGGCAAACGTCCAATCAACTCAGGGATAATACCAAATTTTTGAATATCTTCTGCGATGATTTCTTGCATGTAAGAGCTATTTTCATCAATCGCTTTATTGTTTTGACCAAATCCGATGACTTTTTCACCCAGACGTTGTTTGACAATTTCTTCAATACCATCAAAGGCACCACCCACGATAAAGAGGATATTTTTAGTATCCACTTGAATCATCTCTTGTTGTGGATGTTTACGTCCACCTTGAGGCGGCACGCTAGCAACGGTTCCCTCGATAATCTTGAGAAGGGCTTGTTGCACCCCTTCACCAGAAACATCACGTGTGATAGACACGTTCTCACTCTTCTTGGCAATCTTGTCAATTTCATCCACATAAATAATGCCACGCTCTGCACGTTCAATGTTAAAGTCAGCAGCCTGCAATAGTTTGAGAAGGATGTTTTCCACGTCCTCACCTACATAACCAGCCTCAGTAAGAGCTGTCGCATCCGCAATCGCAAAAGGTACATTCAAGCTCTTAGCCAAGGTCTGAGCAAGGAAAGTTTTCCCTGAACCAGTTGGGCCAATCATCAAGATGTTTGACTTCTGCAAATCCACATCTTCTGACTCTTCACGCGTATCGTGGAAATTGATGCGTTTGTAGTGATTGTAAACTGCAACTGCCAAGGCACGTTTGGCACGATCTTGACCGATAACATAGTGGTTCAAGATATGGAGGAGTTCGATTGGTTTTGGAACCTCAGACAAGTCTGCCAAGACTTCTTCCGCCAACTCCTCACGAATGATTTCCTGGGCCAACTCCACACATTCATTACAGATAAATGCGTTGTTGCCTGCGATTATCTTTTGTACTTCTTCTTGGCTTTTGCCACAAAATGAGCAATAAACCATCATATCATTATTCCTATTTGTAGGCATGATTTCCTTCCGTTCTATTCTTTTTATACTGTCATTCTATCTAAAATAAGGTCATGTAAAAAGCATGGATACTATTGACCAAATTGGTAAATGCATTTAACCAGAGCAGGACAGAAAGTCCATAGCGCTTTTTACGAAAAGCCTGTGCTCCAGCAAGCAAGCAGACTAAACACAGCATGGCTGTAAAAAAACCAAATATACTACGTTCCATTAGACTTCCTTTCTCTTGCGGTATTGGATGGTAAAATCATAAGGATTCTTCTCATCTTTAGTATAGGATTTGCTTGATACTGTCTCAAAAAGGGACAAGTCAAACTCTTCAGGGAAATAGGTATCTCCCTCTACCCGAGCATGGATTTGAGTGACAATCACTTCATCAAGGTAGGGTTCAAAAGCCTGAAAAATCTGCTTCCCACCGAGAATATAGAGATTCTTTTCTTGAGCTTGATACCAGTCCAAGACAGACTGGACATCCTGAAAAGTAGCAACCCCGTCTAGCTTTTCTTCCGAATTACGTGTCAAAATCAAGGTCTCCCGTTTTGGAAGCAGACGACGTCCCATTCCATCAAAGGTCACACGCCCCATCAAGATAGCATGATTCAGAGTTGTTTCTTTAAAGTGTTGCAATTCTGCTGGCAAATACCAAGGCAGACGATTGTCCTTCCCAATCACACCCTCTTCATCCTGGGCCCAAATAGCTACGATTTTCTTAGTCATGCTTCCATCCTTTTTACTGATAGTACTATTTTATCAAAAAACTCAAAAAAAGACTGGTTTGGAATGCGTTCAGTTTGATAGAAAAGAAGCAGGCTAGCTTTAGCCTGCTTCTCCTGTCCCTAGGACATACGTTTCTTTGCTTCTAATTCAATTTTTTTGACTACTTCTTGAATGTTCAATCCAGTTGTATCAAGGTAGACAGCGTCCTCTGCTTGTTTGAGAGGCGAAGTCTCACGATGACTATCCTTGTAGTCACGCGCAGCAATTTCCTCTTTTAGGGTTTCAAGGTCTGTTTCAATTCCCTTGGCAATATTTTCCTTGTAACGGCGTTCTGCTCTTTCATCAACAGAAGCTACTAAGAAAATTTTCAATTCTGCTTGTGGCAATACAACAGTCCCAATATCGCGACCATCCATGACAATCCCACCTTGCTGGGCAATCTCTTGTTGGAGAGAAACTAGTTTCTCACGTACTTCAGGAATTGCTGCAATAGCAGAAACATGATTGGTCACTTCATTTTCACGAATAGGATGAGTAATGTCCACATCTCCTACAAAGACAAGTTGTTCTCCAGTTTCTGAGCGCCCAAAGCTGATTGGATGCTGGTCCAATAAGGCTAAAAGTTCCTCAATTTCTTCCACTCCTAACTGGTGTTTCAGAGCCATATAGGTCGCCGCACGATACATAGCACCTGTATCTAGATAGGTATAACCAAAATTTTTAGCAATAATCTTAGCAACCGTACTCTTACCGCTTGAAGCTGGACCATCGATAGCAATTTGAATTGTTTTCATATCAACTCCTATTTGATTTTGATAACATCACCTGGATTAGCAAACCAAGACCCTGTAGCCATATGCCCAGGATTCAAGGCCTCTAGCTGAGCAATCGAGATTCCTGCACGAGCGGCAATGGTTGCTTCTCCTTCTCCAGCCTGAACTGTAATTGTCCCTTCACTATCAGTATGCTCTTCAGAATGTCTTTCACTAGAAGAGCTCTCTGTAGAAGTTGCTTCTTCAGTCTTGCTAGATGAAGATGCGGATTCTTCTGTTACAGAGGTTGAAACAGGGGCAGATGAATCATAAAAATCTTTCAAGGCTGCTGTACGATTACTCCCTCCACTTGAAAGGTAAATCAATACTATTATCATTACTACAACAATCACGAAAAAGAGACTAGCTAGAATCGTCAAGACACGATTTGCAACAACGCCTGTACCTTTTTGATTACGTTGACGTCGTTCCGTTCTCGTCTGTTCTTCTTGATTCTCATAAATATCTTCTTGCCACGGTTCTTTTGCCATACCTTACTCCTTGTTTTTTTTTACTTTTCTTATTACAATATAAATATGAAAATCACACTTATACCTGAACGCTGCATCGCCTGTGGGCTTTGCCAAACTTATTCTGAATTATTTGATTACCACGATAATGGAATCGTGCGTTTTTACGATAACCCTGACCAACTAGAAAAAGAAATTTCTCCTAGCCAGGACGTCGTAGAAGCTGTTAGAAACTGTCCGACACGTGCCTTGATTAAAGATTAATTCTAATATCGACAAGAACGTTCCACTCCTTCTAGTTTAGCATATTTCCATGCAAAATTATAGTCTTTTCTCTTTATTTTTTTCTGTAAAATCAGGAAGGTCACTTTTTTCTTTGACGAGATAAAGTGGTCTTTTTTTAGTCTCTAGATAAATCTTACTGATATACTTGCCGAGAATCCCAATGGTCAAGAGTTGAATCCCACCAAGGAAGAGAATAACAGCCATCAGAGAGGTCCAACCTGATGTCGGATTGCCCAAAATGAGAGTCCGAACCACAACAAAAAAGGTCATAAGCAGAGAAATAAAACAAGATAGGAGACCAGCCACAAAGGCGATAATCAAGGGAAAATCTGAAAAGTTAACAATCCCTTCAATAGAGTAGAAAAAGAGTTGCCTAAAACTCCAACTGGTCTTGCCAGCCTGCCTTTCGACATTTGGATAGTCCAGATAGTGAGTTTTAAAGCCTACCCAGGCAAAGAGCCCCTTTGAAAAACGATTGGACTCGGTCAGGCTTAAAATGGCATCTACTACAGATCTTCTCATCATGCGAAAATCACGGACACCTGACGGCAAGGCTACTGGACTAATTTTTTTCATGAAGCCATAAAAGAGATTAGCACAAAAACTGCGAAAGAAGGGTTCCCCCTCTCGACTAATTCTCCGTGTCCCAACACAGTCCAAGCCTGTATTTTGGTCTAGTAAGTTTTTCATCTCAAGCAACATACTAGGAGGATCTTGGAGGTCTGCATCCATCACCACCACCAAATCTCCGGTTGCATATTGCAAGCCTGCATAGAGGGCTGCTTCTTTGCCAAAATTTCGCGAGAAAGAAATATAATGAACTGCCGGATTTTGCTCCCGATAGGTCTTTAAGAGTTCCAAAGTCCCATCACTTGAGCCATCGTCGACAAAGACATACTCGATTTCTGTTTCCAAATCTGGAAGTAAAGCTTCCAAAGCCTGATAAAAAAGAGGAAGTACTTCCTCTTCGTTTAAACAGGGGACAATGATTGATATCACCATCTTAGTCTTCAAATCCATTTGGATGCTTGCTTTGCCAACGCCATGCGTCTTCACACATTTGGGTGATGCCTAATTCTGCTTCCCAGCCGAGTTCTGCTTTGGCTTTTGCAGGATCTGAATAGCAGGCTGCGATATCCCCTGGGCGACGGTCTACGATGCGGTAAGGAATTGGACGTCCCACCGCTTTTTCCATATTTTGGATAATTTCAAGAACTGAGTAGCCTTTACCTGTTCCAAGGTTATAAACGTTTAGGCCTGAACCTTTTTGGATTTTTTTCAGAGCTGCGACGTGACCTTTAGCCAAATCGACAACATGGATATAGTCACGAACACCAGTTCCGTCTTCCGTATCGTAATCGTCTCCAAACACTTGCACTTGCTCTAATTTTCCAACGGCTACTTGAGTCACATATGGCAAGAGATTGTTTGGAATACCGTTTGGATTTTCTCCCAAATCACCACTCTCATGGGCTCCGATTGGGTTGAAATAACGAAGTAAGACCACATTCCATTCTGAGTCTGCCTTGTAGATATCTGTCAAAATTTCCTCAAGCATAAGCTTAGTGCGGCCATATGGATTGGTCACTGAAAGTGGGAAATCTTCCAAGATTGGCACTGTATGAGGATCGCCATAAACTGTCGCAGAAGAACTGAAAATAATGTTTTTACAGTTGTTTTCTTCCATGACCTTCAAAAGACTAACAGTTCCAGCGATATTGTTGTCATAGTAGGCAAGAGGAATACGGGTAGATTCACCGACAGCCTTCAAGCCAGCAAAGTGAATGACCCCTGTTGGTTCTTCTTGCTTGAAAATATCTCTGAGGGTATCGGTATCACGGATATCTGCCTCATAGAAAGGCACTTCAACTCCTGTGATTCTTTCAACAACTTCTAAACTTTTTCTGTTACTATTAACAAGGTTATCCACCACAACAACCTGATGACCTGCTTGGATTAACTCAATAACAGTGTGGGTTCCGATAAAACCTGCTCCACCCGTTACCAAAATCTTTTCTTGCATCTTTTTTCCTCGATTCTCGGATTATTTTTTCTTATTTTACCATTTTTGATAGGGAATGTCATTTGCCATCCTAGAGGGGAGGCTAAAATTTCAGTAAAATTCTTATTCGCTTTTTACTCGTTTGACATAGTTTTCAATTGGATAGTTTAGAGGATCCAAAGTCATCTCCTTGTCTTGGATCAGTTGAGCTAGATGGTAACCAATGATAGGACCCGTTGTGAGGCCTGATGAACCTAGTCCACTAGCAGCATAGACACCTGACAATTCTGGCACTTGCCCAAAGAAAGGAGAGAAATCACTGGTATAGGCACGGATTCCCACACGCTCAGCTCTTGAAGTCGCTCTAGCTAAAACTGGATAATGGGGCAAGGCTGCCTCCTCCATTTGTTTGAGCAAGATTTTATCTACCGTCAAATCAAATCCCATATCATTTTCATGGGTAGCGCCTAGGGATAATTTCCCACCTGCAAAAGGAATCAAATCCCACTCACCTTCTGGCATAACAACAGGGTAAGCTTCCATGTCTTGGGCAAGTTGATAATCTCGGAGTTGCCCCTTTTGGGGACGAACATCTACTTCATAACCTAAAGGCTCTAACAGGTGTCCCAACCAAGCTCCCGTCGCCAAAATAACTTGATCAAACACCTCTTCGCCAATCTGGTAGCCTGATGCTAAAGGTGTCAGAGTTACTTTTTCTTTGACCAGCTTGACCTGACTGGCTTCTAGCAAACGAGTGACCAAAAGCTGCCCATCTACTCTCGCTCCACCAGAAGCATAGAGTAAGTGATCAAATCCCTGCAAACCAGGGAATAATTCATTAGCTGATGCTGGATCCAGAATGGCTAACTGATCTATCAAGGGAGATTCTTCTCTGCGCTGGAGGGCTAGTTGATAGAGTTCTTCCAACTTGGATTCGTCCTTTTTCAAGAGAAAAACTCCTGAGCGTTGGTAAAAGTCGATTTCCTGACCAGACTTTTCTAAATCAGCCAACAAATCCACATAAAAGTCAGCTCCCAAGCGCGCCATCTTGTACCAAGCTTTATTGCGGCGTTTGGAGAACCAAGGACTGATAATTCCCGCTGCTGCCTTGGTAGCCTGACCTTGTCCATGGTCAAAAACGGTCACCTCTAAATCTGCTTCTTTGGAGAGGTAGTAGGCGGCTGTGGCACCTACAATCCCTGCTCCAATAATGGCAACTTTTTTCATTGTCTTCACTTCCTAACTAGATATGGTGGAAAGGATTGGTCGATGCCTGACTAGGCAAGATATCAATATCCCAGCCCTTTTCTTCCTTCCATTGAGTAAGTAGTGCTGCAATTTTTTCCACAAAAAGCACTTCGATATAGTGGCCTGGGTCCAATGCCAACAAGCCATCAGACAACATATCCTGGGCAGTGTGGTAGTAAATATCACCAGTGATATAGACATCCGCTCCTTTAGCTAAAGCATCCTTATAGAAAGACTGCCCACTTCCACCACAGATGGCAACTCTTGAAAGAGGCTTCTTCAAATCACTCTCTTGATAATGCACCATTCGAAGACTATCTAGACCAAAGACTTGCTTGACATGTTGGGCCAATTCCCCAAATGTCTGAGGCTGAACATTCCCAATACGACCAATTCCACGTTCTGGACCTGTCTCCTGTAGGTAAGTCGTTTCCTCAATGCCTAGCATCTGGCAGAACCAGTCATTGAGGCCATTTTCAACGATGTCAATATTGGTATGGCTAACATAAACTGCGATGTCATGCTTAATCAGGTCGATGTAAATCTGATTTTGCGGACGGCTAGCTACCAAGTCCTTGATAGGACGGAAAATCGGCGCGTGCTTGACGATAATCAAATCCACACCTTTTTCAATGGCCTCTGCTACCGTCTCTTCACGAATGTCAAGAGCCACCATGACACTTTGGATATCCTTGTCCAAAGTGCCAATTTGCAGGCCACGACTGTCTCCCTCCATGGAAAATTCCTGAGGGCAAAAGGCTTCATATGCGTTAATTACTTCACTTGCTAACATGGAGAACCTCCTTGATGGCTTGAATTTTATCTACTAGAACTTGGCGTTCTTCCAGATTTCTGTCTGGGATTTGTCCAAGGGCAAACTCTAGCTTAATAGCTTCTTTTTGCCATTTTTGGACAAAGACTGGGCTGACTTCTTTGGACAAAAAAGGACCAAAGCGGACATCGCTGGCTGATAGCTTCATTTGTCCTGCTTCCACCACCAAAATCTCGTAAAACTTGCCAGCTTCTTCTAAGATGCTTTCGGCTATAATCTGAAATCCGTTGTCTTGCAACCAAATGCGCAAGTCGTCTTCACGATTATTAGGCTGGAGGATCAAACGCTCTACATTAGCTAACTTGTCCAAGCCTTCTTCTAAAATCCTAGCAATCAAACGCCCCCCCATACCAGCAATGGTAATGACCGACACTTGGTCTACCTCTTCAAAGGCTGCCAAGCCATTGGCTAAACGAACCTGGATTTTCTCCTTTAGACCGTGCGCATCAACATTTTTGACTGCAGATTGGTAGGGACCTTCCACCACCTCACCTGCAATGGCGCTTTTGATTTGGCCTCTCTCAACCAACTCGATAGGCAGATAAGCATGGTCACTCCCCACATCTAGTAAAATAGCCCCTTGGGGAACAAAGGAAGCCACCAATTCTAATCTCTTTGAAATCATTCTCTCTCTCTTTCCAAAACTCTATTACCTCTTATTATACCACATTTCAGCTGGCAATCTTGTACCTAAAAAGACCGCAATCCACAGATTGCAGCCTTTCTCTATTTTCTGGATTGATAGCGACTAGTCAGGATGAAAATCACGGTAAAGACCAACATCATGACACCATAAACAGGTAATGTTTGTCCTGTTAAGGTTGATATTTCAAGCAGTTTTTGAATTCTTGGGAAGAGAGCTGTGGCTAGGAAACCTCCTACTGACCAAACAATCAAGAGGACACGCCATAGGGTAAATGGCATGCAGGCTCTAAATACGGATAAGAAACCAATTGATCCCAAGAGATAATAGAGTAGAGTTGAGATTTCTAACTCAGACCAACCTTGGCTACTTCCAAATATTTTCACAAAAAGAACGCTGAAGACGACCATGAGAGCACTTGGTAGAGCACGAAGCATAGATCTTCTGAGGAAGTTTGGCTCAACAGGTTTGATATTTCGCTCAAAAGTCAGAACGAATGGTGGGAAACCTTCCACGAACTGGTCGATCATGGTAATCTGGATCGGAATGAATGGGAAAATCAAAATCCACTCTGACCTTCCTAGAAGGGCACTGGCGATACAGATAACTGCGAGCAAGAAGGAATAAATCGTCTTAATCAAGAAAATCGGTGCGATGTGGGCGATGTTATTGACCACCCGACGGCCTTCGAAGAGAATCTCAGGAACATCATTAAAGTCAGAGTTCAAGAGAACCAGATTGGCAATCTGACGAGTCGCAGGATCTCCCTCAGCCATCACGATAGAACAATCCGCCTCACGAAGGGCTAGGATATCATTGACTCCGTCCCCTGTCATAGCCGTTGTATGCCCTGCTTTTTTCAGCGTTTGGATGATGAGTTTCTTTTGATGAGGGGAAACACGTCCGAAAATAGCTGTCTCTTCAGCCAGGGAAATCAATTCCTCATCCGTGATTTTTGAACAGTCTACATAGCTGTGATAGTCGGCAAAACCAGCTTTCTGGGCAATACTGGAAACTGTAACCGGATTGTCACCAGAGATAATTTTGAGTCCCACTTCTTGAGAACGGAGATAGTCCAGAGTTTCAGCTGCTCCTTCTCGAATAGGGTCCAAAATCTCCAGCAAGGCCAGAGCCTGAATATCAGATGGTTTATGTGGTTTGTGATGGTCTAGTTTTTCCTGACTGACTGCCAAGACCAAGACACGTGACCCTCTCTCCAAGGCCTCTCTGGCTTCTGGGACTTCAGAGTCCAGCAACATCTCAGGCGCACCTAAGAAAACTGTTCCCAAATCTTCTAACTCCATGGCTCCCCACTTGCGGTCGCTTGAGAAGGGAAGATTGGAAATCATAGGGTAGGCTACCTGACCTTGGAAACGCTGGCGAATGGCTTGGGCAGTTGGATTTTTATCCTCACTATGGGCTATGTAGCTGGTCAGGATACTGGCAATGGTCTCTTCACCATAAGTTTCCGTCAGTGGAAGTACAGCCTCCACCTGCATCTTTCCTTGGGTAATGGTGCCCGTCTTGTCCAGACAGAGCATATCCACGCGTGCCAAGGTCTCAACAGAGTACATCTCCTGCACCAAGACCTTTTTCAGGCCAAGCTTAATCACTGCGGTTAAGAGTGAAGTGATGGTCAAAAGAGCAATTCCCTTAGGTAACATCCCCAAAAGGGCTGTCGACGAGTTTACAACGGATGACTTGAGAGGCAGGCCTTTTAAGATCAAGGCTTCTAGTAAGAGAGCTAGACCAAAAGGAATGATAATCTTCCCAGTAAAACCAGCTAACCTGTCCAGCGATTTCATGATACGGGAGTTGATAGGTTTCACAGTCTTGGCTTCCAGCATGAGTTTGGCAGCATAGTTATCAGATCCAACATGGTGAACTTGAGCTAAAACTGACCCACTAGCTAGGAAACTTCCTGACAAAAGCAAGGCATCCACTTCCTTTTGCACCAAATCGCTTTCTCCAGTCAACATGGCTTCATTGACTTCCGCAAAGCCTTCCAAAACCAAGGCATCACTGGGAATCTGCTCTCCTGCAGACAGACGAATGACGTCTCCTAAAACCAATTCTTCAGGATTGAGGGCAACTTCCTGACCATCACGAATGGTTTTGACCTTTTCCTTGGTCATGAGATTGAGTTTGTCCACCATGTGTTTAGCCCGCAGCTCGGTCACAATTCCTGAAAAAGCGTTAAAGCAGATAACAGCAAAGAAGACCAAATTGCTCCAAGCCTGCACAAAGGCTAGTGCCAAAGCAATGGCAAAGTTCAAAGCGTTAAAAAGGGTAAAGACATTTCGTTTAACGATTTGCCAAGTGCTGGTACTGGCTGATGCAGTAAAATCATTGACCAAGCCCTTAGCCTGTCTTTCCTTGACTTCTCTTTGGGTTAATCCCATAATCTTATTTTTATCCATAAATTCTATCATATCATTTTTTCTAAAAGAATTCTAATCTCATCCCAAATATACACCTAGTCAAGGGAAAAGTTTGCCAGCCCTCCTTTGATAAGGTATAATAATAACAAGAAAAGAATCGAAGGAGATCGCATGTTTTATACTTATTTACGTGGATTGGTTGTCTTGCTCCTATGGTCCATCAATGGCAATGCCCACTATCATAATACTGATAAAATTCCTAATCAAGATGAAAATTATATTTTGGTTGCGCCTCATCGCACTTGGTGGGATCCTGTTTACATGGCCTTTGCGACCAAGCCAAAACAGTTCATCTTTATGGCCAAAAAAGAACTCTTTGCCAACCGTATCTTTGGGTGGTGGATCCGTATGTGTGGCGCCTTTCCTATCGATCGGGAAAATCCTAGCGCCTCAGCCATCAAATACCCTATCAATGTTCTCAAAAAAAGTGACCGCTCTCTCATCATGTTTCCAAGTGGGAGCCGTCACTCAAACGATGTCAAGGGTGGCGTAGCCTTGATTGCCAAAATGGCCAAGGTCCGTATCATGCCGGTTACCTATACAGGTCCTATGACCTTGAAGGGCCTGGTTAGCCGTGAGCGTGTTGATATGAACTTTGGAAATCCAATCGATATCTCAGATATCAAGAAAATGAATGATGAAGGCATTGAAACAGTCGCTAATCGTATCCAATCAGAATTTCAACGTCTAGACGACGAAACGAAACAATGGCATAATGATAAAAAACCAAACCCACTCTGGTGGCTTATCCGCATCCCTGCCCTCATCCTTGCCATTATCCTCGCTATCCTAACCATCATCTTTAGCTTTATCGCAAGCTTTGTATGGAATCCAGATAAAAAGAGAGAAAAACTTGGTTAAATAAATACAACAATCCCTTGGTAAAAGCCAAGGGATAAATCTTTTATTCGATTTTCCATTTTTGGGCCAACCAGCTGGAAAAAGCTAGGAATCGTTCAGTTACTTGTTCATGGTGTCCATAAGGATCAAAGACAAACTGACCGTTCGGATAGCATTTCTGAAGACTGGTATGGATCTGCTCAGCATAGGCTAGTGCTTGAGCCAAGCGATTAGTATGGTGTACTCCTTCTGTTTGACCATTCTGTAAATACAGCAAACAGTCTAGATTTTTCACTGTCTCTGCCTTGCAGTAAGCCACAAAATCAGGATACCAAAAGGAACCGCAGATCGAAAAGACACAGGAAACCTTGTCAAAGCTGAAAAGACTGTAAACTGCCACCAAGCCACCTAGTGAATAACCTCCGTAGGCAAGGCGAGTTTCGTCCAGGCGATAAAGCGAGTGCAACTTGTCTAAAAGACCTCCAAATAAATGATCATGATAGACGTTGGCCTGACCTCCAAAATCTGGAGCTCCATCTCTCAGAGCTGATGTTGCCCAGGGAGTGTAGTCATCTAGGCGATTTTTAGAGGTCAAGCCCACTAAAATCACAGATTCGGAAAGGGACGATAGGAAATCCAAGTTTCCATCATTCAATAAAATAGCCGGATAGGTTTGTTTGGGGTCGTAGTTAGAAGGAAGGCTGATTTTGACTTGAATTCCTTCCCAATCAAACTCATTATTTATTGATAAAGTCATTGATTTTCTCAAGGGAATCAATCACTGCTGGACCATAATCCATCAATTCATCGTAAGAGATAGTCATGATTTTTTGATTCTTAATAGCAGGAACGCTTTCCAAAACAGCATTTGCCTTTATCAACTCTACTGCTTTTTCATCCAATTTTTTATTGCGGTCGCTGGTTACATAGATGATCAATTCAGGATCCATTGACACGAGGTTTTCCAAGGTCAAGCCTGATGTCCCCGTAGCAACGTTTGTATAACCAAGTTGGTTCAGCAAACTTTCTTGCAAAGCAGACTTGTAGGCACCGAAGGTTTCATCGTTATAAGCAACCATAATCAAAGCCTTTTTCTTTTCACCTTGGCTTGCTGGATTTGCTTTCTTAACAGCGTCAATTTTAGTTTGTAATTGGGCTGCGTATTCATTAGCCTTGTCCTGAACATTAAAAATCATTCCAAGATTTTTGACATCTTCTACGATATTCCCCAAATCTTGCTGAATCGTTGAGAGAGAAGCTTTTTGTGTATAAACTGGGATTTTATTTTCATTCCAAGTGCTAACTGTCCCCAAGGATTTTTCAGAAAACATCATGTTTCGACCCATCACAGCGTCTGGCTCATAAGAAAGGACTGTCTCTTGTGAGACTGTTTTTTTATCCCCAATTTGAGGAATCGTCGCAATCGCGTCCTTGTATTTGTCCGTCACAGCATTGTCTGGATTGAGCATGCCAGCAATTTTATCCTTCAAGCCTAACTCTAATAAGATTTCAGTGGTTGAAAGATTGTTTGTAATAACTTTTTCAGGTGCCTTGTCAAAAACTTGTTCGACTTCATTTCCTTTCGCGTCATAGGTTTTGACCGTTAACGGATAAGTCGTCTCTGCTTTAGCCTTTTGACTTGTTTCTGTGCTAGATTGTGTGGTAGCTTTTTCTGTAGTAGTGTTACCACAAGCTGCCATGGTTAGGGTAGCTACTGTTACGAGTAAAATGCTGAGTGTTTTTTTCATTTTGTTTTCCTTTTCATTCTTATAAATAGTGAATCATAGCTTGCTGATTCTCGGTCCAAGCCACCTGACTTTGAACTCCGTATACAGTTTGCAATGACTCAGGGGTGATGGTTTCCTTTGGAGTTCCTTGGTAAAGGATTTCTCCCTCTTTCATTAGATAGAGATAATCCGAATAGCGACAAGCAAGTTGAATATCATGCAGGACAGCTAGAATATTGATCTTGAGTTCCTTTACAATGGCTAACAAGTCTAGCTGATACTTGATATCCAAGTGATTGGTTGGTTCGTCCAAGAGCAAGAGAGTCGGTTCTTGCGCCAAGGCGCGGGCTAGTAAGACTCGCTGTTTCTCTCCCCCTGACAGGGACGAATAGAGACGAGTTTTCTTCTCGAGCATATCCACCTTAACGAGAGCATCTTGAACGAGGGCATAATCCCTTTCCTTTTCCTTCTGTAAAAAAGAGAGGTGGGGAGTTCTTCCCAGCAAGACGATTTCCTCAACGGTACAATCAAACTGCAGTTGGTTAAACTGGGTCACAACTGCCATTTGCTTGGCTGTTTCTTTGAGCGTCCATTGTTCCAGAGGCTTTCCATCTAGGCTTATCAAACCTTTTTCCGTCTTTTCCTGACGATAGAGGAGTTTAAGTAGACTGGTTTTCCCGCTTCCATTTGGTCCTAATATCGTGTGAAATTGATGCCCCTCAACCTTAAGAGAGACTCCTTTGAGGATTTTTTTCTCTCCTAATCCAAAATGGATATCCTGACAAATCAAGTCCATATCAGATCCTCACCTCCCTTCGCCTACCTCCAACAATGTAGATAAAGAAGGGAGCACCTACTAAGGCTGTGAAAATACCAATTGGAAGCTCAGCATTTTGAATAATGACACGGGAAAGTACATCTGCCCAAATAACAAAAAGGGCACCCAGTATGGTCGCAACAGGAAAAAGCCTCTTGTAATTCGTTCCTACTAACCCTCGAGCTAAATGTGGAGTAATCAGACCGACAAATCCAATAATCCCACAGGTTGCCACTAAGACTGCTGTCAGCACAGCCACCATGGTCACATAAAGATACCAATAAAAGCGTAAGGGAATTCCCAAAGTTAAAGCAGCCTCATCTCCCATCATCATCGCATTGAAAACACGATACTGAGTAGAGAAAAATAGAAAGGCTATTCCTACTACTATAGTTGGCAAGAATAAGTCAGACCAGCTAGTCCCAGCGAGCGAGCCCATGGTCCAAAACTTAATGGTCATCACACTATCCGCATTAGCTCCAACTGAGATAATAAAGTTAGAAAAAGCTAGAAAAAGAGCATTGACCACCGTTCCTGATAAGATCAGACTAGAAGTCGTCATCCTTCCTTGCATAGAGGCAATGATGAGGACAGCAATTGTTGCTAAGATAGCTCCAAGAAAAGCTCCAAGGCTAATCATCACTTTTAAACCAAGAATGATGCTCAAGGTTGCCCCTAGAGTTGCACCAGCAGAGATGCCTAAGACATAGGGCTCAGCGATAGGATTGTTCACTGTGGACTGCATCACGCTACCACACATAGAAAGGCCTGCTCCTACTATCAGACCTAACAATACTCGAGGGAATCTCATGTTCCATACAATGGCAAGAGTGGACTTGGAAACCTCTCCTACCTCAAGAGGAAACCCCAACCTGCTCAAAATAATCCGATAGGTATCGCCTAGATCAATCGCAACGGATCCCATTGAAACTGCTAGAAAAAGCGAAATACCTAAAACAGCTAGCAAAATACCTAAAAGCAATACAAATTTCAGGTCCTGTCGGCTTCCAGAAAATTTGGAAAGCATGCAAACCTCCTTTGATAGAATATTAAAAATTTAGAAAATTCTCATAAAAAGTATACCATATTTTCAACAATGGAACAAGATGAGAAAAATAAATATAGTTGGTCTTACAGTGCTAATAATCGTTACCCAAGATCATACTTGAGTATATCGAGGTAAGGTAACAACATAAAAAGCCCTCTGAAAATAGAGAGCCACCTGTTTATATAATTAGTGAGAATCTTTATGTCACCAATTCTCCCACTGGGTTTCGACTTTCACATCGCCATAATTGCTTGGCGAGTACTTGCTGTCATAAATCGAGCACCAGTCTTTTAAGACTTTTTGATTGACGATTTCGTCGTAGTAAGAATCCAAATCCTTGGCAGTGATACCGTATTGCTCTAGGTAGGATTTTACCTGAGCTTCGTCTTCGATATAGCTATCCTCATTTCCTGATAATACTATCTGAATTGACTTTGTGATTATTTTAGTTTTTTGGCTATACTTACTAATCATCCATAACTTCACATCCCCAGATATTTTCTTCTCAAATGAAACAAACAGCTCGTTAGAATAATTTTTGAAATTAAAATCAATAGATATATTATTAAAGTTTTGAGGGTTGCTTTTACTAGTATACAATCCAAATGGATTTTGAGAGATATTTGGATCATCACTTGGCCAACCTGGACTGATTTTAAACCCATCTATATGCCTTAAAATATTATTTGTACGATATGTCTTCTCTGTCTCCTGGTAGATTTCATCAAAAATATTTTTAGGTTGTTTAGGAAAAAAGTAAAAACAGGATGATATGATTATCACGAATAAGGCTACTAAACCGAGGATTTTCCTCATGTTATCACCAATTCTCCCACTGAGTTTCAATCTTGACCTCACCATAGTTGCTTGGAGAATACTTGCTGTCATAAATCGAGCACCAATCTTTCAAAACTTTCTGGTTGACGATTTCGTCGTAGTAAGAATCCAAATCCTTGGCAGTGATACCGTACTGCTCTAGATAGGATTTCACCTGAGCTTCGTCTTCAATATAAGTTTCCGTATCTGCTTTCTTCAAACCTATTTTGACAATTTTTTTAAAGTACGGTCTTGATAAGTATATTTATTCCATATCCTAACTCTCGTGTTTGGTCCTACTTGCCTCTCAAATGTAACGGAGCTTAATTGAGATGTATATTCAAAATTAAACCCAATTTCTATCTCATAATAATCTGACGGTGTTTTCTCTTTGTTGTATAATCCGAACGGAGTATACAAAATATTGGGGTCATCACTTGGCCAATCCGGTCTGATTTTAAACCCATCTATATGCCTTAAAACATTATTTGACCGATAGGTTTTCTCCGTTTCTTGGTAAATTTCATCAAAAATGTTTTTAGGTTGTTTAGTAAAAAAGTAGAAACAGGATGATATGATTAGTGCAATTAAGGCTATTAGACCTAAAATTTTTTTCATGTTATCACCAATTCTCCCACTGGGTTTCAATCTTGATATCGCCATAATTGCTTGGCGAGTACTTACTGTCATAAATCGAGCTCCAGTCTTTCAAGACTTTTTGGTTGACGATTTCGTCGTAGTAAGAATCCAAGTCCTTGGCAGTAATACCGTACTGCTCTAGATAGGATTTCACTTGGGCCTCATCTTCAATATAACTATCCTCTTTTCCTGATAATACAATCTGAATTGACTTTGTGATTGTTTTAGTGTTTGGATTATATTTGTTGACCATCCATAACTTCGTACCATCAGCTATTTTTCTCTCAACTGAAACAAACATTTTACTATACGCTTTCTCAAAATTAAATCCAACTCTCAGTTCAAGATAATCCTCTGGAAGAGTCTTATACTTCCCTAAAGGACTATATTTAAAATACTCTCCATCACTTGGCCAACCTGGACTAATTTCAAAGCCATCTATTTTTCTTAAAATATTATTTGTCCGATAAGTCTTCTCAGTTTCCTGGTAGATTTCATCAAAAATGTTTTTAGGTTGCCTAGTAAAAAAGTAGAAATAGGATAATACAATTAGTGCAAATAACGCTATTAGACCTAAAATTTTTTTCATGTTATCACCAATTCTCCCACTGGGTTTCAATCTTGACATCGCCATAATTACTTGGTGAGTACTTGCTGTCATAAATGGTGCACCAGTCCTTCAAGACTTTTTGGTTGACGATTTCGTCGTAGTAAGAATCCAAGTCCTTAGCAGTGATGCCGTACTGCTCTAGGTAGGATTTCACCTGAGCTTCGTCTTCGATAGATTTATCAGTTCCATCTTGGTTTATGAGTAACTGTACATTTTTTTGAAATAATTTTTCTTTTGTAAGATACCTACCAAAAATGAAAATTCTTAGCCCATTACTTAATTCCTTCTCAAAAGAAACGAAGACTGTATTAGTATCTTTTGTAAAATGAAATATTAAATCAATATTTTTATAGTCATGTGGAGTTTTCTGTTTTTGATAAAGTACATAAGAATAAAATTTAGAATCATCATCATACTCTTGATATTTATGTACTTCGACGTCTTTCAACTGGTTAAAAATATTATTTCCTAAATAAGTCTTCTCCGTCTCCTGGTAGATTTCATCAAAAATGTTGTTAGGTTGTTTAGGAAAAAAGTAAAAACAAACTGATACAAGTAATACAATTATTGTTAAAACACCTAGTATTTTCTTCATGCTATCACCAATTCTCCCACTGGGTTTCGACTTTCACCTCGCCATAGTTGCTTGGTGAGTACTTACTGTCATAAATCGAGCACCAATCTTTCAGGACTTTCTGATTTACGATTTCGTCGTAGTCCTTCTCTAATTCTTCTTTGGTTATGTTGTATTTTCTTAAATATTCTCTTACTTTTTCTTCATCATCAATAAATTGACCTGGTTGCCTTGGCTCTTCAAAAATCGCAAGTTCCTTTTTGAGTACTTTCTTTTTTATATTATAGTGTGCCGAATACCATAGGGTAATATTCGAATTAGTCTTTCTTTCAAAACGAATCGTCATCCCTTTAATACCTTCTCCAAAATTAAAGCTAATTTTAATTTTAGAATAATTACTAGCAGTCGTTTTGTTGTCGTAAACTCCAAACGGATTATTAGATATATTTGGGTCATCACTTGGCCAACCTGGACTGATTTTAAACCCATCTATGTTTCTTAAAATATTATTTGTATGATATGTCTTATCTGTCTCCTGATAAATTTCATCAAAAATATTTTTAGGTTGTTTAGGAAAAAAGTAAAAACAGGATAATACAATTAGTAAGATTAACGCTACTAAACCTAAAATTTTCTTCATGTTATCACCAATTCTCCCACTGGGTTTCGACTTTCACCTCACCATAGTTGCTTGGAGAATACTTGCTGTCATAAATCGAGCACCAATCTTTCAGAACTTTCTGGTTGACAATTTCGTCATAGTCCTTCTCTAATTCTTCTTTGGAAATATTATTTTTTCTTAAATATTCTCTTACTTTTTCTTCATCATCAATAAATTGGCCTGGTTTCCTTGGCTCTTCAAAAATCGCAAGTTTCTTTTTGAGCACTTTCTTTTGCAGATTATAGTGTGCTGAATACCATAGGGTAATATCCGAATTAATCCTTTTTTCAAAACGTATCGTCATTCCTTTAATACCTTCTCCAAAATTAAAGCTAATACTTATGTCTTTATAACCTTCAGGATGAGTTTGATACTTCCCTGAAGGGGTGTATGCAAAATATTCTCCATCATTAGGCCAACCTGGACTAATTTCAAAACCTTCTATATGCCTTAAAACATTATTCACTCGATAAGTCTTCTCCGTCTCCTGGTAGATTTCATCAAAAATATTTTTAGGTTGTTTAGGAAAAAAGTAAAAACAGGATAATACAATTAGTGCAAATAACGCTATTAGACCTAAAATTTTCTTCATGTTATCACCAATTCTCCCACTGGGTTTCGACTTTCACCTCACCATAGTTGCTTGGAGAATACTTGCTGTCATAAATTGAGCACCAATCTTTCAAGACTTTCTGGTTGATGATTTCGTCATAGTCCTTCTCTAATTCTTCTTTGGAAATATTATTTTTTCTTAAATATTCTCTTACTTTTTCTTCATCATCAATAAATTGGCCTGGTTTCCTTGGCTCTTCAAAAATCGCAAGTTTCTTTTTGAGCACTTTCTTTTGCATATTATAGTGTGCTGAATACCATAGGGTAATATTCGAATTAGTCTTTCTTTCAAAACGAATCGACACTCCCTTTATCCCTTCTCCAAAATTAAAGTGAATGGTTATATCACTATAGCCTTTGGTTAGAGTTTCATACTTTCCAAAAGGAGTATACGAAATATTAGGGTCGTCACTTGGCCAATCTGGTCTGATTTTAAACCCATCTATATGCCTTAAAATATTATTTGACCGATATGTTTTCTCCGTTTCTTGGTAAATTTCATCAAAAATGTTTTTAGGTTGTTTAGGAAAAAAGTAAAAACAAACAGATACAAGTAATACAACTATTGTTAAAACACCTAGTATTTTCTTCATGCTATCACCAATTCTCCCACTGGGTTTCAATCTTGATATCGCCATAATTGCTTGGCGAGTACTTACTGTCATAAATCGAGCTCCAGTCTTTCAAGACTTTTTGGTTGACGATTTCGTCGTAGTAAGAATCCAAATCCTTGGCAGTAATACCGTACTGCTCTAGATAGGATTTCACCTGAGCTTCGTCTTCGATATAAGTTTCCGTATCTGATTTCTTTAAAACTATTCTCACAAATTTTTTTAAAGTACGATCTTTATAAGTATATTTATTCCATATCCTAACTTTCGTGTTAGGCCCTACTTGTCTCTCAAATGAAATCGAGCTTAATTGAGATGTATACTCAAAATTAAATCTAATTTCTATCTCAGAATAATCTGACGGTGTTTTCTCTTTGTTGTATAATCCGAACGGAGTATACAAAATATTGGGGTCATCACTTGGCCAATCCGGTCTGATTTTAAACCCATCTATATGCCTTAAAACATTATTTGACCGATAGGTTTTCTCAGTTTCTTGGTATATCTCATCAAAAATGTTTTTAGGTTGTTTTGGAAAAAAGTAAAAACAGGATAATACAATTAGTGCAATTAAGGCTATTAGACCTAAAATTTTTTTCATGTTATCACCAATTCTCCCACTGGGTTTCAATCTTAACATCGCCATAATTACTTGGCGAGTACTTGCTGTCATAAATCGAGCACCAATCTTTCAAGACTTTCTGGTTGACTATTTCGTCGTAGTAAGAATCCAAATCCTTAGCAGTGATACCATACTGCTCTAGGTAGGATTTCACCTGAGCTTCGTCTTCGATATAATTTTTCGTACCTGCCTTCTTCAAAACTATTTTTACAAATTTTTTTAAACTACGTTCTTTATGAGAATATACAGTCCACATTTTTATACTAACGTTGGACTCTATTCGTTTTTCAAATGAAATCAAGCTTAATTGAGCTTCGGATTTAAAATTAAAATCTATAGCAATTTTCTCATAGCTATCTGGCAAAGCATTTCTCTCATAGACAATACTTGGATAAAATTTAGAATCATCACTATACTCTTGATATTTATGTACTTCAACATCTTTCAACTTGTTAAAAACATTATTTCCTAGGTAAGTCTGCTCAGTTTCTTGATAGATTTCATCAAAAATGTTTTTAGGTTGACTAGTAAAAAAATAGAAACAGGATGATGAGATTACTACGACTAAAGCTAATATACTGAATGTTTTCTTCATAGACTTCCTCCTACTCCGCCACAGCTTCTAAGCGATTTAAATACTTGGACACACCTGGATAGTTACTTTCAATATACTCTTTAATAGCGTCTTCCCCTTTTTCCATAACCTCTAACGGAAGAATACTTGCATAGATAGTACTTCTGACTTGTTTCCAGTCCTTATTTTTCAAGAACTCTCTTTCTCTCTGAGTGGAGTCCTTTTGAAGGTCAGCATAGTAAGAAGATATAGCTTGGTCATAGGATTGCCCTTTTTGCATGCGACCAATAAGATTGACCGAATCGAGGTCTGCCTTATAGTCATCCTCGCCAATACTTGGTTTCTTATCCGTAGCATTTTTAGTCGTGTCTCCCTCCCAACCTGAAAGGTCCTTAACATGTTCTCTACCACCATAGATGTCGGATAACTGGAAACCACTAGGATTTAGATGAGTAGCCATGGTAATGGACTGGTGAGTGAAATCTGCATGACCTTCTCCATTATTTGAATAAGCTTTCAGCTTGCTATCCCAAAATTGGTCAAAGTTGCCCGAAGTACCATAAACTTTTTCGTACTTATCTTTCGCTTGATTATATCCTGACAAATCTCTTGATTTCATTGTTTCCGAATCAACTCCCCCACCAGCTAATGTATGTTGCAACCTCAGATTATAAATCAATTTTTTTGCATCTGTTTCATCTTTGATTCCAAGTACTTTAAAAATTTCAAGAAGCGGTTTTTCTACTGTTCTTGATTTTCCTGTAATCGAACTGCCAACAGTCACATCATAAAAATAAGTTTTCAAATGACCCGCCGTTTCGTTCCACTGAAAACCATCATAGTTGACCGCACCAATGACTCGCAAAAAGATATAGTTACGGAACTCTTGACTAGAGGTTGGGAACTTCTTGTCTATCCCTTGCTTGATGGTCAAGAGCTGTTGGGCTGTCTCTGCGTCAAAGCCGTATTCTGCCATCATGGTCTGGACAAAGGCCTTCTCTTGACGACTAAGTTTTATGTCCTTTGTGTCAGAATAGGCAGATAGGTAGTTGGCCCAAGTCAGGTCAGATGGGACTTTAAAGACCCCTGTCTTTGCATCCCAACTACTTTCAATCTGGGCCAATCCGCGACTCAGTTGCACATCAATACTATCTAGATCATCGAACAGACCTCCTGAGTAGCTATCATAGGCTCGCAGGTCTCTCAAAATCGTTTCATAGACACGTTTATTGGCATGATGTCCTCGCATGAGTTCCACATTACTGCGTCTCAATCTCCCCTTTTCTTCACTATCCATAGTCAAGCTAGAAAGGAATTGGTTGACTTCATCTAGATAGGCAATCATTTGCTCTTCCTGGCGGATCTTATCAAGTAGATCATCCTCCCGCCAACTCTTGCTGTCGACCATACTCTGGTAGTCTTCTGGTAATTTCTTGATAGCTTGAGATAAGGTTTCCGCATAGAGCTGCCCCCCTTTGCTCAAGGGTAATAAGACACTTGCAAAAAAACTTCTAGCCGAATTATAAGCATCGCCCTTTAGACTCTCTGTATCCTCTGAAAACTTTTGAATGGCTGATTGCAAGTCTTGATAAGCCTCAACCTGAGATTGGCACATGATTGCTACACTCGAACTTTGTAGTTGTGATTGTTCTAAGTACATATCAATGCCCATGTCGTTTTTCCTCCTCTCTTTCTAGTTCTTTGCGTCTTTCATAGTAGACCTCATCCAAGTCTCCCTCTAACCGGAACTTTTCTTTTTTCAAATCATCCATGCGGTAGCTGAGGTTCTCAAGAATTTGGTTTTTAAGTTGGTTTCTTTGTAGGAGTGTTTCTTCCAACTGTCCTGCATATCGGCTCTGATAGGCCGCCTCCCACAAATCATTTTGATAACGGTGACTAGCTCTATCATACCCTTCAAAGGTTTCTATCAGTTCTTTGGTGCGATATTTCTCTTTTCCATTGTCTTCTAGCTGGTACAAGAGTTCTCGCTCTCTTTTCTTCAACTCATCTAACTTGCTCATGCATGACTCCTAAAACCATTGGCACCCGCTTCATCTAACGCCTCAAAATCACTCGCTATAGAGTGCAGTCGTTCTGAAGTCAGGGTGACGGCTGCCGAAATCTGACTAGCTAGATTTTGAGACTTTGTCAGACATTGATGGGCTTTGTTATTCCCTTGAAGGGTCGTTCGATCATCTTGACTAGCCACAGCAATTGCTGTTAACGATTGACAAGCATTTTTCAGATGACTCGCATATGTTTGCGCAATATTTAGATCACTTTTTACTGTTGACATGACTGTTCTATCCTTTTTCTTAATCCCTTGTGATAGGTTTACTTTATTTAGCTATATAGACCTATTATACCATGTTTTGAATGCAAGCCCTAATTTATTCTATATTTAGATAATAAAATAGTTTTATATCTAAAAAGCTACCTAATTAGACTAGCTTCATTATCAAGCTATGCTCAATTGAACTCGGCCTAAGCACTTGGCAAAAAAGATAAAATCTCCTAGAAACTGAAGTTTCTTCGTCACTTTTCCTATTTTTGCTTTGTGCTTTTGACGGCCTTTGTATCTTGTTAATTGAACTCGGCCAAGCACTTGGCAAAAAAGATAAAATCTCCACGAAGGGAGAAAATCTGGTTTATTTTACCTTATAGTGCTAGGAACCGTAACCAAAGATTATACTTGAGCATACCAAGGTAAGGTGACAACGTAAAAAGCCCTCTAAAATTAGAGAGCTGATTTGAGCTCGGGCTAAAATCCTAGTGAAACAAAAAAATCTACACGATCAGAAAAGTCTCTATCGTGCCATTTTCATACATGATGTATAGTCCAAGTAGAATGAATACTAAGGGCACAATGATTCGCTCGTATTTTTCAATTGTCTCGAATATTAACGGAATAGAGGATAACACCCGACTAATCTCGCATAAGATAATTATGCCGATTACAAACACAAGCAACGCCACGAGGGTCTGTGACCAATCTAACGAAGCAAAATAAGGTATATAGATACCTAAATTATCTCCGCCAGACGCAATTGTCAGCAATGTAACTGTCCAAAACAGTTGATTTGCCTTGCTTTGTTCTAATCTTTCAATAATTTCTTCCTCTTCTTCCTCTTCTTCCTCACCTTCTCCAACAATTGCAAAGCGAATCCCTAAATAGATAGGGATTAAGCCAAGCAATCCAACCATCCATTCTTCAGGCACGAAATTAACGACATAAGCAGCAACTAAACTCGCCCCTACAAGTAAGCCTGTGCCTAGATATTGCCCCGCATAAATATGCCATTTTTGTTTATTCTGTGATAGCTGTGCAAATAAAATAATTAAAATAATTAAATAATCGATACTGGTGGAAATATAAACACCAATAGCAGATATGATTGTCTGTCCCATAAAAACCTCCTGTATTAGTCAGTAATAAATCAGCAGATTTTAGGAGAGCACAGACACATTAATTTAGCTATCGCTAGTGGGTAATGTCGAACATAGGAAAGCATTTTACTCCTCCTCAAAACGTAGTTACAAAGTAATTTCTAACTGGAATTCGGTGACTACTTCCATGTAAAGTATAACATACTATACTTTACTTCGTAAAGTGTGGGCTCTCCGAGGGAGCTTGCAGACAGCTACGCACCCTTATGGTGTCATTAGCTGATACCATTTGAGGTTTTTGTGGTCTCCAAAATTATGACCGATAAAACAAATATTTGGTGGAGTGTGTCGAGCATATTGTTTTTGTGGTCTCCAAAATTGTGACCGATAAAACCTCAATAAAAAAGCCCTCTGAAAATCAGAGAGCTCCAGTCTTGCTGGATAAAACGTTTATAGACTAGGCGGACGAGGCGAAGATTGTACTAATGGTACATCAAGCCGAAGCCAACGAAGTATAGAAACGTTTTAGACGCAAGATTAGCGACGAAGTCCTAGAGAGTTGATTAACTCACGGTAACGGTTAACGTCGTTTTTACGCAAATATGCAAGCAAGTTACGACGGCGACCGATTTTCTTCATCAATCCACGGTAAGTAGCGTGGTCTTTTTTGTGTTGTTTGATGTGTTCGTTAAGGTGGTTGATTTCCCAAGTAAGGACAGCAACTTGAACCTCTACTGAACCTGTATCACCTTCGTGACGTGCATATTGTGCGATGATTTCATTTTTTTTCTCTTTTGAGATTGCCATGATGTTTCTCCTTTTTATTTGGCTTCATCCGAGTGACAGGTTGGCATGCCTGTAACCAAGAAGAAGTTATTTGTCTTTACGACAGTTCTTATTCTACCAAGAAGCAGAGACTTTGTCAACAGATTTACTTTTTAAAAAATTAACTTACTCTACTGATTTCAGGGCTTCAAGCATATCTACCTTTCTCAAGTGGTGATTGACAAAGAGGCCCAGTAAGGCTAAGATTACAGTCACTGCGACGATTGGAAGAGCATAGACTTCCCAGCTGACTCGTGGATAAAAAAGTATGGTGGCAGGTGAGATCATTTGAATCAAAAATTGATGTAAATAGTAGCCGGCTACCAAACCGAGAACAATCCCCACAAAGGACAGCACCATGGTCTCGCGGTAGATATAGAGGGTCACTTCTTTATTATGGAAACCGAGAACCTTGATGGTGGAAAGTTCACGGATACGTTCTGCCACATTGATATTGGTGAGATTGTAAAGAATGACAATGGCTAGCAAGACGGAAACAAGGATAAGGATTGCCATTGTTTTATTGAGAGAATTGGCTACAGATTCAAAGAGGTGGATAGCCGTTGCATTTTGGACCACCCCAGAAACAGCAGTTTTTTTCATAAAGGCCGCAGCTTCTTTCTCCGTATTTAATGGTGTTGGCTCTTTTAATTTTACTAGGTAGGTATTGTCTTGTGGACTGGTACCGTAGACTTGTTCGTATGTCGCTCGGTTGAGATAAACAAAGTGTCCAACATAGTTTTCAGAAATAGCCGATACCTTGATTTCTTTCCCATCAAGCTCCAGCTTGTCTCCAACCGTAACATCTGCTAGTTGAGCTAGTTTTTGACTTACGACTGCTCCATCTGTGACCTGCACCTCTTGGCCATTTTCCTCTAATGCGATAAAGGGTTTGAAACTTTCTCGGCTTGTAACCATTATGGTAATAGTCTGAAGTCCTGCTTTTCCTTTGAAATCTTTTTCAATGGATTTAGAGTAAATTTTTTGATAAGCATGGATAGGCTCAAATTGCAAGGCACTTTCTAGGTCTGCTTTTTCTTGCTCCGTTGCACTGCTCTTTTCCGCTACAATCATCTGGTATTGCTGGATTTGTTCAAATTGACGATCGACAACTCCTCCCACAGAAGACTGAATGCCAAGACCTGCAAATAGGAGAGCAACCGAACCCGCAACTCCAAAAATGGTCATCAACATCCGTTGCTTATAACGGAAAATATTTCGCGCCGTAACCTTATGAGTGAAGCTCAAACGACTCCAAATAAAGCTCAGGCGTTCCAGCAAAATCTTTGATCCCTTAACGGGAGGTTTGGGCAGCAAAAGTTGGGCTGCTTCATCGTGCAATTCCCTCCGTGCCACTAGATAAGCTGGCAAGACACTGGATACCCAACTTAAGGCCAGGGCAAGAAGGCTATAAGACCAGTAGAAATACTCCTGACTTTTCCCAACGACCATTCCAGCTGTTATAACATCCGAAATCACGCCTGCAAGGAGATAATGTCCTAGAAGCGTTCCTAAAACGGTTCCCACAGTTCCTGCAAGAAAACCATAGAGGACAAACTTGGCAACAATATCTTTATTCTGGTAACCTAGGGCCTTGAAAATACCAGCATTGGTACGCTCTTCATCCACAAAGCGAGTCATAGTTGTAAAGGTTACCATTGCAGCGACCATATAAAGCACCACGGGAAAGATATTCCCGACAGAACGAATACTTGCTGAAGCGTTACTGTACATGAGATAGCCTTGACCGCCTGGCATGGTTTGGCGGTTGTATACATGGTAAGTAGGCTCTGCCAGTTCATCAAGCTCTTTCTGGCGTTGTTCAAGCTTCTCTTTTTCCTTGGCTAGATTACTCTCTGTCTGAGCCATTTTTTCTTTTTCTGTAGCCAATTCTTCCTTAGCTTTTGTCAATTGCTCCTTGGCTTGACTCTTTTGAGGCTCAGGCAAAGCGGTCACTTGTTCTTCTTGCGTTTTCAATCGACTTTCAGCCTGTTCTAACTGACTCTTGCCTTTTTGAAGGTTACCGTCAGCTGTTTGGAGCTGCTCTTTTCCATCTTCCAAGCTCTTTTGCCCATTTGCTTTGATACTTGCCAATCTTTTTTGACCATTAGCGGCAAGCAAGTTTTGTAAGTCTTCCTGGTGTTGATCTCGTTTGCTTCTATAGTCTGATGAAAAAGCATCCAAATTTTTTAAATCATCATAGCGCACACGCGCAATTCTATAAACATCTGAGTCAAACTGACTGGGTAAAATCACTCCATAGCCAGCCAAGCTTCCATTTCCACTACTAGCCCCTCCCAAGTCTTCTTGAGAAAGTATCTCACCCGACTGAACAAATCCAATAATGGTGAAAGATTGGGATTTTATGACGGTCTTCCCTTCTTCTTTCTTGCTAAAGGTGATAGTCTGCCCAATCTGATAGCGGTCTTTCCAGAAATCTGCCAAGGAAATTTCCTCATCAGCTTCTGGCAGTCGCCCTTCTATCACTTGAAAAGTTGAAATTCCCTCTGGCTTAGAATAAAGTCGAACCGCTTCTTCACTATTTTCAACGGTTAGATCTGCCATATAGCCAAACTCAACACTTGCTCCTTGAAGGGTCTTTAGTTCGTCTCGATCCTCTTTATCCAAGCCATAATCAGCTATCACTGCCAGATCCAAGGTATTTGCTTTACGGAGATAATCCTCAGCCGTACGTTCCATGTTTGGACTGGCCACTTTGAGACCAACTAGGGCTAAAGAACCCAGCATCATCAAGGTCAAGATAGATAAAAAGCGTCCTTTGGAAGCAGTCACCGACTGGAGCAAGTCTTTTCGGTATGTTTTTTTCATACTAATACTCCAATGTATCGATAGCCTGTGGATGCTCATTGATTGTTACTCTCATAACAGTGGCATCACGCATGTGAATCACCCGGTCTGCGATAGGAGCTAGCGAGCTATTGTGAGTCACGATGATTACCGTCGCTCCCTGTTGACGAGACATGTCTTGGAGGATTTTCAAAACCTGCTTGCCTGTCTGATAATCCAAGGCTCCAGTTGGTTCATCACAAAGGAGAATTTTAGGATTTTTGGCTACTGCGCGTGCAATGGAGACTCGCTGTTGCTCCCCTCCAGAAAGCTGGGCTGGAAAGTTATTAAGCCTATGAGCCAGACCTACATCTTTGAGCACTTGCTCTGGATCCAAGGCATCTGTCACGATTTCAGAAGCCAACTCCACATTTTCCTTGGCTGTCAGATTGGATACCAGATTGTAAAATTGAAAAACAAAACCTACATCTTCACGACGATAGTTTGTTCGTTGGTGCGAACTATAGTTGGCAATATTGGCACCATCAATCCAGATTTCCCCCTCGTCATTGGTATCCATTCCACCCAAGAGATTCAAAACTGTTGACTTGCCCGCACCAGACGCACCAAGAATAATAACCAACTCACCCTTTTCAATCTCAAAATTGACATCTCGATTCGCTACAATCTCAGTATCTCCAACTTGATAGCGCTTGTAACAATGTTTCATCTCAATATAAGCCATCATCAACCTCACTTTCTTTAACTACTTCTTAATATCATTATAACGCTTTTTCGAAGAGTTGGATACTAGAATAAACAGAAAAACCTAGGTATTCCTAGGCTTTCTTTTTACAAATTATTTTCCAAGGTAGTATTCAGAAACTACGTTCAATTTTTCGTCGAATTCGAATACCAATGGTGGGAAGTTAGGGATTTCCACGTCCATGATTTCGTCATCTGACAAACCTTTGATGTGTTTTACAAGGGCACGGATTGAGTTACCGTGAGCTCCTACGAATACGTTTTTACCATCTTTAAGTGCTGGAGCGATTTTATCTTCCCAGAATGGAAGTGCACGTTCCAAAGTCACTTTCAAGTTTTCAGCATCTGGAATAACTGAGTCGTCAAGTGAAGCGTAACGACGGTCAGTGTGAGCTGAATGCTCATCATCACGGTCCATGTTTGGAGGCAATACATCGTATGAACGACGCCAGATGTGAACTTGCTCATCACCAAATTGTTCAGCAGCTTCAGCTTTGTTTTTACCAGTCAAACCACCGTAGTGACGTTCGTTCAAACGCCATGATTTTTCAACTGGAACCCACAATTGGTCAGAAGCTTCAAGAGCCAAGTTAGTTGTTTTGATAGCACGTTTCAATACTGAAGTGTAAGCTTGGTCAAATTCGATACCAGCTTCTTTGATCAATTTACCAGCGTCAATCGCTTGTTGTGTACCTTTTTCAGACAAATCAACATCAGCCCAACCAGTGAAAAGGTTAGCTTTGTTCCATTCAGACTCACCGTGGCGAGCAAAAACCAATTTTACCATTAGATGGATTCTCCTTTAAATTTTCCGAGGTTTCCCCTCGTTTATCTATTCTATTTTACACAATTTTTCACAAAAAAGCTAGTTAAAATCGACAAGTTCTGACAGTCAGGAAGTAAAGTCCTCTCATCCTGATTAGGAACTTCTATAATTCATTACTTTTTATTTGCAAAAATAGAAGTTCTAAAATCATTTGTTTGGTCTAGGTAGGCTTTAAAGACTGCTCTCTTAAGTTTATGGACAGCACTGTCAGTTTCTGGGTTATAGTCACTCCAACGCATACCTTCCGCATCCTGTAAAACAGCTTGATCCATCAGTTCTTGCAATTCTTTTACTCTTTGAATGGTTTTCGTGGCATTGCTCATCCATGATTGCGTCGGATCTTTAAAAGTAATTTTATTCAAATGATCAAACTGAGCAACGCGCTCTTGATACATAGCTTTTTTAAAGGCTGCCCAAGATGAATACTGACCACCAAATAGCTTTTCTAAAACAAGCTTATCTGTCACTAATCCTTGCTTTTTACCGTAGAGGTTGATTGTATGACCATTTTGTTTAGCAATTTCTTCATATTGGTTGGAAATATATGGGACCATACCATCTTTAAATCCTTTAGCAGCTAAGAGTTCATAAGCTATCCGACGTCCCATAAGATCTCCAGGAGTTCCTTTCTCACTGCTCAATGCTGAAAAGATTGGTGCAAAGAGTTTAATCGTAAAATAGCCATTTCTCTCATAAGTGCCAGTCTGATACTCACGAGCCGAAAGAATATTATTGTCAATCAAACTATCAAAGCTGGTCAATTTTTTAGCCTCATTTTCTGTCAATTCTTTGACTACGTTAGTGGCGTAAACGTCATTTCCGTCTGCTGGATCTGTTAGATAGTGGTTCTCGATTTTTCTGAGAGCTTCCATTTTCTGGGAAATATTCAGTTTCTTAACAATAGATTGCCCTTCAAGATATTCCAACAGATAGATGAGGTCAAACATATTATGAGCGTATTTCTGGAGATCGGATGCATCTTTGAATCGTTCCGTCGGATCTAAGACTTGTAGACGGGATCCTTCTATGCTATCTGATTTTGAATGTTTCAAGATTGAGTTAATAGTAATGGTCGCATCATTTGGATGGTCTGGCGCTTGTAATAAGCCTTTAGCAAAGAACTCAGGACCAAGACCACTTCTTCGACCATAACCACCAAGATAGATATCCTGATCGGAATCATGGGTCATTTCATGGGTATATGTTATAGCGCCATCCTTATCCAACATACGGTAAGACATATAGTAGACACCATCTCCTGTTGCGTATGCACCGTGATGATTATGAACTACCTTGTTACCAACTGGTCCAAAGAAATGTTGCATTGCAGGATTTGAATTCTCAAAGTCTGCGATTGTTGAAGCCTTTCCTTCAGTATGATCATCACCAAATTTATAGGCATCATAAAGCAGGATCGTACGATAGAGTTTTTCACGTGACTGTTTATCCAAAATACGATACCAATAATCGTAGTGATCTCGCTGACGCTTGGCTGTTTCACGCGCATTATCTTCAACAAACTTATTGAGTTTATCTCCAGCCCTATAGTCACTGTTGCGGTAGCGATCGTAAGCACCAAACCCTAGACTAGACAAGGTTGAGAGGACAAATACAGATCTTTCTGGCAAGGTAAGGAGAGGCAAGACCATATTGCGGTATTTCCAAGTACTACTAGTAATTCGGTCATAAACACCGATAGAATACTTAGTCCCTGCTTGCTCTTGCTTGGCTTTGACCTCTGCAATAGTGGATTTTTCTTCGACAATGAAAGCTTTGGTCTGTTTTTTAAACCAGTCATTGTTGCTAGTGTTTGGTAAAAAGACTTTTCGGTAATTTTCTAGCGTGCTAAACAAATATGTCGTTCCATGATGGCTGGCAAGACTGATACCATAAGTATCAACGTTGTTCTTAGCAAGCAGATTATTAAATCCTGATTTCCCTAACTCAATCAAAGTATCTAACGGAGATGCATTTCCTTTTCCAAAGAAATCAAGGTGATACAAGACCAGGTCTTTAATATTAACCTGACCATAGCTAAAGTTATACCAACGCTCTAAGTAGCTCATGCCAAGAAGCAAGGCTTCCTTGTTGCGCTTGATTTTATCTACGATGTAACCTGTCATTACTTGATTGTTTTCCACTAGACCAGCATCCGCTGACAAGAGTTTTCGCAGACTGTCTTCTAGATGTTCCTTCGTTTTAGTAAACTGTTCTTCTAAATAGAGCTCGGTTTGCTTCACTTTTGGTGAAATACCAAGTGTGTTTCTAATAGCGTCTGAATGATAATTTACCTTCTTCAATTCTGGTAAGACTTGCCGGATAATCGTTTCTTGATTATACAAGAATTGGTTTGGCGTATAGAGAAGCCCCGTATCTCCTAGACTATATTCTGCTAACTTAGCAAAATCAGTCTGGTACTTGAGCTGGAATGTTTCAGAGGAATGATCCTGGTAATGGAGCAAGAGTTTATTGGCACTGTTTTTATTGGTTACAATGTCCGTAATTACTTGGTCATCCTTCATCATGACTGCAGACAAGAGTGCTTTTTTATATAAAAGACTGTTCTCG
Source organism: Streptococcus sp. NM (assembly GCF_003390135.1). Classification (GTDB taxonomy): domain Bacteria; phylum Bacillota; class Bacilli; order Lactobacillales; family Streptococcaceae; genus Streptococcus. The sequence continues at coordinate 186,383 of NZ_QUOS01000001.1, read as the reverse complement.
TTAACTAGGTTTCCGTATTTGACGATGGTTGCCTTGTTGTAGAAAGGTAGCAATTTTTCAATATTTTTATAAGCTAAGGCGCGCTGAGCTTGATAATGCTTCACCTTAGAAAAATCACTTTCTTTACTACCACTTGTTGAAAGAGGCTCCACTGTTGGAGGAGCGAGAGGATTGATTTCTGCTTTTTTATTCGTCACTTCAGAAGCATCTAAAATTGTTCCTCTTTCTACAAATGTTTCCTTGCTGACGACTTCTTCCCTGACCAAGGTGACATTGTAGACTCTATTAGCTTTGTTGCTGAATGTATTAGCCACCTTCATTTCATTATAGTGGTAACCGGTAATAGCATTCCCGTTGGTTACATTGACATCACTTAGTACATTGGTCAATCTTCCTGCATGCTGTTCCTCATTCGTCTTTCGATCCCACAAATATCCAGCCACACCCGCAACTCTACCAAAGTGCTTGACATTGTTGATATCACCTTCAGCATAGCTATCCTGTATATGCGCATCTTGGTCTACTAGACCTGCTAGCCCACCAACAGTCTGATCTGAACTATTCGTGTTGGAGGAAATGGCTACTGTCGCTTTTGACTTAGTCAGTGAAGCTCTGCCTCCTGTCAAATGACCGACCAAACCACCAATATTGTATGCCGCAGTCGTTTCATAGGTATTAACAATTCTTCCCTTAAAACTGCTCTCTGTGATGCTTGATTGGTCTGCCTTAGCCAACAAACCACCGATACCACGTTCCCCAGCCAGAACACCATCGACATGAACTTGCTTAATCTTTGTGTTATCCGTAGCTTCATTTGCCAGTGAACCGATATCATCTTTACCTGAAATAGCGACATTTTTTAGGCTCAACTTTTCTACTGTGGCCCCTCTCAATGTGGCAAACAGTGGCTTTTTCAAATTGTAAATAGCATACTGCTTACCATCTTTTTCACCAATCAACTGACCAGTAAAGGTGCCTTTGATGTAAGATCTGTCATCAGGTCCCAACTCCACTTCGTTGGCATTCAAGCTAGCCGCTAAATGATAGGTTCCAGAGAGATTCTTGTTGATTGCTTTAACCAGGTTGCTAAAGGAAGTGAAAGTTGTTGTTTCTTCTGTGGCCTTTTTTGCGAGATAGAAGGTGAAATTATCGACATATTTATTTTCTAGCTCTTGCTGGAGTTTCTCAGCTTTGGCTATGATTTTATAAACGGATTGTCCATTTTTTATTTCTGCAGTTATTGAAGCGACAGGTAGATAGACATCTTTGAATGACGACGATTTTGCCTTAACAAAGTAAGTGTCTATATTACTTGGAACACTGTCTAAAGAAACATGTTGTTTGTAAGTACCATTGGTCTGACTATATAACTCCAGATCAGAAACATTTCTTAATTCAAGTGTTTTTTCTGGATCTTTTTCTTTTGGTTTTTCAGCCGGATTTTCTGGTTTTGCTTGCTCAATATTGCCAGTATATTCTGGAAGAGGGGCAATTTGTTCGGGTTCAACAATCGCTCCGGATTGGGTACCTGTATAAGATGGTTTCGATGGTACCTGTTCTGGTTCGACTATTGCTCCAGATTGAATGCCAGTATATTCTGGTTTTTCAGTTGTCTCAGGGGCTACAACAGCTCCCGATTGCTCACCTTTATATTCTGGCAAGGAAGGCTGAGTCTCCGGTTCGACGATGGCTCCAGATTGAGTTCCCTTGTACTCTGGTTGTGGAGCTACTTTCTCTGGTTCAACTATTGCTCCAGACTGGGTACCTGTATAGGATGGCTTATCAGCCGTTTCTGGTTCGACGATGACTCCAGATTGAATTCCTGTATATTCTGTTTTTTCAGTTGTCTCAGGGGCAACTATTGCACCAGATTGCTCACCTTTATATTCTGGTAAGGAAGCATGGGTCTCTGGTTCGACGATAGCACCAGCTTGAGTTCCCTGATATTCAGGTAGCGGAGCTACTTTCTCGGGTTCGACTATTGCTCCAGACTGAGTGCCTGTATAGGATGGTTTATCAGTTTTCTCAGGGGCAACTATTGCATCAGATTGCTCACCTTTATATTCTGGCAGGGAAGGCTGAGTCTCCGGTTCTACAATGGCACCAGCTTGAGTTCCCTTGTATTCTGGTTGTGGAGCTACTTTCTCTGGTTCAACAACCGCTCCGGACTGGGTACCTGTATAGGATGGTTTATCAGCCGTTTCTGGTTCTACAATGGCACCTGATTGAATCCCTTTGTACTCTGGCTGTGGGGCAACTTGCTCAGGTTCGACAATAGCACCGGACTGGGGACCTGTATAGGATGGCTTATCAGCCGTTTCTGGTTCGACGATGGCTCCAGATTGAATTCCTGTATATTCTGGTTTTTCAGTTGTCTTAGGGGCAACTATTGCACCAGATTGCTCACCTTTATATTCTGGTAATGAGGCCTGAGTCTCAGGCTCTCCTTTTCTTGCAGACTGAGGTGCTTCACTCGGAGCAACTGCCTTCTTAGTCCCCTTCTCTACTATACGTGGCAAGGATTTCTCTACCTTGGTCGAGAGGATCTCACGAGTAATTTCTTGGTTTTCAACAGTGAAAATGCGAACAAGTTCAATCTTCTTCCCAGCACGACCTTCTTGTTTGACACGAATGGTTCCCTCTGTTAGATCTGGATTTTCTTGAACCACTTCTGAAAAGTCTAGATTGGTTACAATCTCTTGGTCTTTGTATAGGAGCTCTGGTTTATTTAAACGACCAGCCAAGACTTCGTCATGAGGATCCACACTAGCAATACCAGACGGCTTTTGATTGGGTGAATCTTTAGAAGGGATTGGCTTGTCAGCAGGGATTGTTGGAGACGGATTTTTCCGCTCATCTCTTACATTTTGTCCACCTTCATTGGACTGGAAATGAGGGTGAACCGTATCGTCTAGTTTCTGATCTCTAGCAACAGTTTCTAACTGATTAATTTTCTTGTCTTGCTTAATATAGCCTAGATAGGTATAACCTGACAGGACTCTTGGCAGAGGCAGACTATCTCCTTGGGATAATTGATATTCTTGATTGTATTGTAGCAAAAGCTGATTTTCAATAGCCTGAACCGAAGAGACCAAACCGCTCCCCACGCCTGTTATCAAAACAACCTTCAACAATGCTTTCTTATTGCCTTTCTTTCTCGAAACAGCAAAAATGAGGAGTCCAATCGAAGCGAGGGCTCCACCAGTAAGGGCGGTAACCAGATTATTGTGCTCACCGGTATTAGGCAACTGACCTAGTTGGGCTTTCTCATCCATACGGTAGACTAGATAATAGGTACTCTCACTATCTTCAGCAATATTAGGAAAATCCTTTACAATCAAGTCCTTCTCTTGCTTACTTAACTCTGTATCTGTCACATATTTGTAGTGAATAGATACATTTTCTTGAGCAAATACGGTCCCACTGCTAGCAATGGACACAAAAAATAAGCTAGAAATTGAAGCAGACACAAGACCAATCGCCAACTTTCGTAAGGAAAAACGATGCTGCTTCTCTCCAAAAAATTTTTTCATTCTATATCCTCTCTATTATTTTATCCATTTCAAAATAGAAGAAGCATTTTGCTTCCTCACTATGATAAACTTACAAGAAACAAAAATACTTCGATATATATTTTGATATATTCAATCTACAAGCATCATTATACTATAAAAAGAGTTCCTTGTCTCAAATAAATGCTTTAGATTTTACGAATGAAATAGCTTATTTATCCTGTAAAATTTTCCGTCAATTGGTAACAAAAATAAGGTTAACCGCCTTCATACTGTAATAAGTATTTCTAACAAAGATTCAATTCGTTCCACCTCAGTTCGAAAGATATGATTCTTCAATTTCAAATTTTTTCAAAATTTCAAAGTATAGGAATTGCCAATAATTGTCATAATTTCTCCTATCTAGTCCACGAATGGGATCAATCCAACAGAACTACCTACGATAAACAATACAGACGGTGCAGGAGTCACAAGCTCATCGTCCTTGAAATACACAATAGCCACAATTCTTAAAACTAAAATAGTAACTTTCATCAATCATGAAATCATTGAAAAATCGTCAACGCCCTTCAATTACCCTATTCTAACTCCAAATCAGAAGCGACCAATAATCTCATCAAACTTATCGAACGAAATGCCTTTGGTTTTCGAAACTTTGAAAACTTCAAAAAACGATTTTTATCGCTCTGAACATCAAAAAAGAAAGGACGAAATTTGTCCTTTCTCTATCTTAGCTTTTCTTTAATCCACTACTGCTGACAAAGAACCAATTTTAGAGTTTCTCCATTTACTCTACTTGACAAAAACTCTATTTATAGTTCAACTTTAAATTTTTTGAGGCTTCCTAAAAATAATGAAGCACCAACAATAATGACGATTCCCCCTATCCATCCTAAGAATGGAACCAATGCAAGTGCAGAACCAACAATTAATAAGACTGAGGGTGCAATTGAAATTCTATTATCATCTTTATAGTATATTAGTGAGAGAATACCTAGAATTAAAATTCCAATTTTTACTAAACTAAAAATAATAAAAACAATTCCTAAGATGACACCAACAACTTCTTCATTATCAAATATAGAGGCAATCATAATTATAATAATTGGCAAAATGGCTAGAATAGTTCCTGCAACTAAACCAATGATACCATCTAATTGAGCAAGTGTTTTCTTTTTCATCAATACTTCCTTTTCATTAAAAATTAATATTATACATTAATTTTGTTTAATATTTTCTTTTATATCAAACTAAAATACACACACAGAAAACATTTTCAATCTATCATTCGATTATTTCTCTTCAAATCCTTCTGCGACTGCTTCCGCAAAGTTTTCTTCTACAATGCTTGCACAGTGGTCACAGATGACTGCGTGGTAGCTGCGTTCTTCTGTTGTTGGGTCGATACGACGGCAACGGTCACATACTTGGCCTGCAGCGCGTTCAACAGTGAAGGCTACATCTTCAAAGCTAACAGCAGCTTCTGGAGCTGGTCCTTCTGCGATGGTCAAGTCTGACACGATCAAAAGTTGAGCCACATTGCTGTTTACTGCTTCGAGTAGGGTTTTCACAACTTCGTTTGGATAAACTGTCAAGTGTGCTTCAAGTGATTTACCGATAACTTTGGCATTACGAGCTTCTTCCAAGGCTTTTTGAGCTTGTCCACGGAAGTCCATGAAGGCTGCCCATGTATCCAAGATTTCTTCTTGGTTAGCAAATGACTCTGCTTCTGGCAATTCTGATAATTGAACGAAGTCTTCAGCTTCAAACTCAAGATATGACCAGATTTCCTCTGCTGTGTGAGGAAGGATTGGGGTCAAGAGTTTGGTGATTTTCACAAGAATGTCATAGAAAACAGTCTGCATTTGACGGCGTTCCAATGATTTGGCACCTTCGATGTAAACAACATCTTTAGCAAAATCAAGGTAGAAGGCTGACAAATCAACGTTGATAAAGTTCACCAAGGCCTTGTAGATTGTCAAGAATTCAAAGTTGGCATAGGCATCACGAATGGTCTTAACAAGCTGGTTAAAGCGAATCGTCATGTACTTATCAACTGAACGTAGTTCTTCATAAGCTACTGCGTCTTGAGTTGGGTTAAAGTCAGATGTGTTAGCAATCAAGAAACGAAGGGTGTTACGAATCTTACGGTAAGATTCCGATACTTGGCTAAGGATATCCATTGAGATACGAACGTCATTGCTAGTATCTACACTTGTTACCCAAAGACGAAGAATTTCAGCGCCAAATTGTTTCTCAACATCGCTAGGCAAAATAGTATTTCCAAGAGATTTAGACATCTTCTCACCTTTACCATCAAGGGTAAAACCTTGTGACAAGATTTGTTTGTAAGGTGCTACGCCATGGTTGGCAACAGATGTAATGAGTGATGAGTTGAACCAACCACGGTATTGGTCAGAACCTTCTAGGTAAAGGTCAGCTGGATAAGTCAGATTTGGACGATTTACCAAAACACCATTCCATGATGAACCTGAGTCAAACCATACATCCATAATATCTGTTTCTTTTTTGAACTCACCATTTGGAGAACCTGGATGTGTAAATCCTTCTGGCAAGAGGTCTTTGGCATCACGTTCCCACCAAATGCTTGAACCATGTACTTCAAAGAGTTGAGCCACGTGTTCAATGGTTTCAGCAGTCATGATAGGTGTACCATCTTCAGCGTAGAAGATTGGTAGTGGAACACCCCAAGCACGCTGACGAGAGATAACCCAGTCGCCACGGTCACGGATCATATTGTAAAGACGGACTTTACCCCATTCTGAGTGGAACTTCACTTTTTCAATTTCGTCCAAGATTTCTTGACGGAATTTAGAAACTGAGGCAAACCATTGTGGAACTGCACGCCAAATGATTGGTTTCTTGGTACGCCAGTCAAATGGGTATGAGTGAGAGATTTCTTCTTGGGCAAGAAGGAGGTTACCAAGTTTCTCGATAACAGTTGGAACTACCTTTTCATAGAATTGACCTTCAAACTCAGGACCAGCATTCTTCATCATGATACCACGTTCGTCAACAGTCACTGCGACTTCAAGATCATTAGCAATACCAACATTGTAGTCGTCCTCACCAAAACCAGGGGCTGTATGGACAATACCAGTACCAGAGTCAGTTGTAACGTGGTCACCAAGGATAACCAATTCATCTACAGCTATATCCCATGGATGTTCTGTTACGATGTGGTTCAATTCTTGACCACGGTATGTTGCCAACACTTGAACATCAGCCCAACCAAATTTCTCAGACAAGCTAGTCAATAATTCTGCAGCAACCACAAACTTACGAGCTTCACCAGCAGGTTGAACCAAAACATAATCAATATCTGCACCAACAGTCAAACCACGAGAAGCTGTGATGGTAAATGGAGTTGTTGTCCAGACTACGATATAAGTATCTGTATCTAGAACACCTTTGCCATCTTTTACCTTGTTGGCATAGTAAAGAGAAGTTGAAACTAAGTCATGGTATTCAATCTCCGCTTCAGCAAGGGCCGACTCGGATGACCAAGACCAATAAACTGGCTTGGCACCACGATAGATGTAACCTTTGTTTGCCATTTCCCCAAATACACGGATTTGGGCTGCCTCATAGTCAGGAGTCAAAGTCACATATGGATTTTCCCAGTCACCAGAAACACCCAAACGTTTAAAGTCTTCACGTTGTTTATCTACTTGAGAAAGAGCGTATTCACGGCAAAGTTTCAAGTACTCAACCAAGTCCATTTCTTTACGTTTGACACCTTGTTTTGCCAAAACTTGCTCGATTGGCAGACCATGAGTATCCCAACCTGGAATATAAGGAGCATAAAATCCTGACATTGATTTTGAACGAACAATGATATCTTTTGAAATCTTGTTCATAGCGTGTCCAACGTGGATATTTCCGTTCGCGTATGGAGGGCCATCATGCAAGGTGAAATGAGGTTTTCCTTGGTTCAATTCTTGACGACGTTGGTAAAGTTTTGCATCTTCCCATTCCTTTTGCCAAACTGGCTCTTTGGTAGGAAGTCCTGCACGCATTGGGAAAGCTGTTTTCCCAAGGTTAAGGGTATCTTTGAGTTTCATGGTATCTCCTTTATAAATAATAACAAATTAAAAACCACGACTGCCAAAAAGGACGAAAATCGTGGTACCACCTTTATTCGGAAAAAGATTTAGTCTTTCTCCCTCTTATCCCGTAACGTGGGAAACGTCAAATCCTACTAACTTCAGACTTGAGTTTTTGAGAGGATAATCTTATCATTAGGGAATGCAGGACTCACACCATCTCCTGCTCGCTGGAAATATAAGGATAAAATATTGTTCTCACATATCACTATTCATTATAAGATTAGGACAGATTCTTTATTTGTATCTTCCTCATTCGATGAAGGGCCTTCGACTTCAACTGGCTCTAAATGTTCTTCTACATAATGATCTTGTTGAGCTTCAAATTCAGCTAATTCTCTATTACCAGCCTCAATTCGAGCTTGTAACTCAGCCATTTCTTCAGGTGTAAATTGACGAGTCATATCGATTGGTTCTTCTTCTGGTTGTGAATATACCGATTCACCAAGAACTTCACCAACAACTTCTTTAAATGCTTCATCACTTGTCTGAAGATAGGTAGCTGTTGGGCGCAGAATATCTTCCCAATCTGATGATTCAACAATTGCTAACTGACTCTCAATTGTAGATTTGAGACGTTGGTGGAAGACACGGCTTTTGTTCTTCAATTCTTCAGTCTCAACAGCAACTTTCTTAGCATTATCAGTAGCTTGACGCAAGATCTCATTAGCCTTATATTTTGCTTCTTCAAGCAAACGTTGGGCATCTTGCTCTGCCTGTTGGATAATATTATTAGAACGATCTTGAGCAGCTTGTTTCACACGCTCTGCCGTATCTTGAGCAATCAATACTGATTGACTCAAAGAATCTTTCATCTCATCAAAGTAAGACAAACGTTCTTCCAAGCTCTTGATATGCAACTCTTTATCATGATTGCTTCGAACTAAATCTTCATAATCACGAACAACGATTTCAAGAAATTCTTCAACTTCTTCTGGATCAAAACCTCTAAATCTTGTACCAAAGGTTTTATCTTTGATTTCTAACGATGTAATTGGCATATTATTCCTCACTTACTTAATAATAATTGGACCGTTAATTTCTTTTTATCTTTTTTTGTTTGCCCATTATCTCTAACAAGTTTCAATCGACCAAATTTCCTCACACTAATCAAATCACCAACTTGAACTGCATAATCTGATTTTTCAACTAAATGGTAATTAACTTGGACTGCCTGTTTTTCAATTAACTGACTTGCTTGATTTCTAGACAGCTTTAAGACACCTGCTAGAAAACCATCTAATCTAGAACTAGCAATACAAATATCTAATTCTTGATAATCTTCTACTGTAGCAATTCTCTCAGTAAAATCCCGTTCTTCTAGACGAACCGGTAACCGAGCAATTTTCGTAATGCCGTCTTGAAAAAGGAGAGTAAACTGTCGATTAATGATAATCTGTGCTCTCTCTTCGTTGACTAAGATATCACCAAATAGCTTCCTATCAATTCCTAGCTTGTTTAAAACAGTTCCTAATATTTTTGCATGTGTTAACCGCTCAAACTTATTAGGATAGACAATTTCTTGCAAGGAAAGTTCAAAATCAGAGAATTCTGGCTCAAAATAATCAGGATACAGGAGAACCCGTACATATTCAGTTTCAAGAAACTGCCGACTGCTCATGTAGGAGATGCCGTTGGTTGATGCTAGCACCTTTAAAATCTTTTCTTGATGGGGATTTACAAAGTGTGTTAAAAAAGGAGAATAGGAATCTTCTACCTTTTTTATCCATTCTACTCCCTTATCAATAAAAGACGAATCATTCTTAGAAAAGTGTTGATAAATCATCTTGTTCATAGAAAGATCACTAAAAGTCGAATCAACTGTTCCCCTAAGAAGTGAACTAGTAATACCGCAATCCAGACAGACAAATCAAGACCTGCAATCTGGAGGGGTAAACGTTGCAAGGGAGCTACTATCGGTTTCACTAAACTAATAATCAAGCGTCCAAGACGTGATTCATAAGCATTGGGAAACCAAGACATCAGAGCAAACACGATTAAAATCAGTGAATAGATATCCACTGCATTTTGAACAAAACGAATGAGAAAGATCATTATCTTACTCTCGTACGTTTCATATCAAAGCCAAATTCACCATTTTGTGATTCATCTGGAATTTTGATATCTTCAATATTGACGACAACATCAACTGGTGTCAGCAGGTACATAGTAGATGCTACCTTTTTCATGTTACCAGCTAAAACGTGGCGCGCCCCATCCAGATAGTCCAAACAACGACGTGCTTGAACTTCTGTCATATATTGGAAATCAATCAAAATACTTTCGTTACCAGCTAATAAATCAACAATATCTGTGGCATCTTCGTATTTACGTGGATAACGAACATCAATTGTCACCTTATCAGTAGAACGTTGACTTTGCATAGCTAACTCTTGTTGACGGGCATGAAGACGAGTGATGTTTTTATCTTTAGATGGCGTACTAGCAGCTTGTTGAGGCAACTCTTGAACAGAAGGGACTGGAGTCACAATCGGCTCTTCAGCTTTAGGCTGGTATGCAGTACCAACATCTTCTCCATCTTCTGTAAAATAATCTATAAATTTATCAAATCTATCTTTTAAAGACATATTTCTTTCCTATTTAAAAAATGCTGTACCAATTCTGACAAATGTTGAGCCAAATTCAATCGCTTCCTTGTAGTCGCGACTCATACCCATACTCAAGTCCGTCATTGGCATATTGGGAATTTGTTTTTCTCTAATTTCTAGTTGCAAATCCTGCGTAGCTTTAAAAATTTCTTTCAACTCATCACTACTAGCTTCAAAAGGAGCCATGGTCATCAAGCCGACATATTCGATTTTATCTAAGGTTGCTAATTCCGGCAAGAACTCTAATAGTTCTTCCCTTGAAAAACCATGTTTGCTCTCTTCCCTTGAGATATTTACTTGTAAGAAACACTTAACAACTCGGTCACTTCTTTTTTGAATTTCCTCTGCTAGCTTTAATGAATCCAAAGCGTGGAAATAATCAACATACTGAATGACGTCTTTGACCTTGCGTCTTTGCAAGGTTCCAATCAAATGCCAGGTAATATTTCTATCTTTTAAAGCTTCATATTTCTCAAGAAATTTATCCACACGATTTTCACCAATATGATGCACACCTAGCGGAAGCAAAGCCTCCGCTGTCGGTACGTCTACATATTTTGTAACAGCAACAACCGAAACAGAATTGGTTTCTCTTCCTGACTGCTGACTTGCATCTTTTATTTGTTGAAAAACACGTTCTGTATTTTCTTTCAAATTCATTTACTTAACGATTTTTGAAAAATGGAGGAGTGTCTAATTCATCCTCATCGTGTAAAGATGGTGCTTCGAAACGTTCAACTGGTGATACAACTGAATCAGTTGGTCGAACAATTGTCTCACGACGCAAGTCCCAATCACCAAATGCTGAAGATTGAGAAGTTTCTGTACGGCGAGGTGCTGGACTTGGAATTTCTGCAGTTTCAGCCATATCAAACTGACGATTATGATTGTGTGCATGACTAGGACTTGCTTGTTCATGACGGACAACTTGTCTTGGTGCATGGCCCACAACTTTTTCCACACGATCTTGACGAACACCAGTTGCCACAACTGTAACACGAATTTCATCTTTCATGTTTTCATCGATAGATGTTCCGAGCCAAATGTTCACTCCTTGACCCGCTGCTTGGTTGACAATCTCTGAAGCTTCTTCTGCCTCAATCAAGGTTAAATCAAGACCACCAGTAACGTTGACGATAACATCCTCAGCACCATCAATAGTTGTTTCAAGAAGTGGTGAGTAGATTGCCTTACGAGCTGCTTCTACCACACGTTCTTCACCACTACCGATACCGATACCCATTAAGGCGTTCCCTTTATTTGCCATAACTGTTTTTACATCGGCAAAGTCAAGGTTAATCAAACCAGGATTTGTAATCAAGTCCGTAATTCCTTGAACACCTTGGCGAAGCACGTTATCTGCTTCGCTAAGAGCTTCAAGAAGTGGAGTTTTCTTATCAACAATTTCAAGTAAGTTGTTGTTTGAAATAATCAATAAAGTATCTACATGCTCACGAAGTTGATTGATTCCTTCTACAGCGTACTGACCACGTTTGCTTCCTTCGAAACCGAAAGGACGTGTCACAACACCAACTGTAAGCGCACCTAAGTCTTTAGCAATGCGGGCAATAACAGGAGCTGCACCAGTACCAGAGCCACCTCCCATACCTGCAGTAATGAAGACCATATCTGCTCCAGTAATAGCTTGAGTCAAAGCTTCTTCGCTTTCTTCAGCTGCCTTTTGACCAACTTCAGGTCGACCGCCAGCACCCAAACCACGAGTCAATTTAGGGCCTAACTGAATTACAGTCTCAGCTTTTGTACTACTCAAAGCTTGTACATCTGTGTTTGCTGCGATAAATTCTACGCCTGCAACACCTTCGTCAACCATGCGGTTAATGGCGTTACCGCCACCTCCACCAACACCGATTACTTTAATAACTGCACCTTGAGCTGCTGCTGTATCAAATGAAAATGTCATAGTTTATTTTTCCTCTTTTATTCATCAAACATGCTTCCGATTAAGCCACGGAAACGATCTGCGATTTTTGGTTTATTTTGAGAAGATACTTTATCTTCTTTCGGAGCAACTACGTTCGTAGAAGCTGACTGCTCTACCTCAGTATTTTGAACTGGTTGAATAGGGGTCGGTTGTGCTACCTGCGTAACGCGTTGAATCATCCCACCAAAATTAATTGGTTGGTGACGCAAAGTATCTTCACCCTTGACTGCTCGTTGCGCTAATAAATGCACCTCAGTCAATTGACCAGCAAATTCAGACAAGCTAATCACATGAGCGAAGGCAGGATTACGGATTCCAACTTGATTTGGAACGTAAAGTTTGACACCAACGCCAAATACTTCCTGTGCAAGTTCTACAATACCTGGTAAAATAGCATTTCCACCAATCAGAACAATCCCACCTGGAAGATCCAACAAATGTCTTCTTTCCAACTCTTGTTTGATTTGTTCAAAAATGTGTTTAATGCGAGCTGAAATAATCTCTGCTAGGTAGCTTTCTGTAACTTCTACAGGCTCTACTTCACCAATCACTTCAACTTGGAAGGTTTCATTGCTTGCAAGTGAAGGGTAGGCTTCACCATAGTTCAATTTCAATCCTTCAGCTAGTTTTTGTGAAGTCTTCAAGACTTTAGAGATATCTTTTGTGACATAATCTCCACCTTCTTGAAGAATATTTGTAAACTGGAGTTCTTGGTTACGGATTGTAGCAACAGTTGTTTGACCTGCTCCCATATCAATCACCGTAGCTCCAAATTCACGCTCTCCTTCATTCAAGACTGAACGAACCAAAGCCAATGGTGAAATAATAATATTTTCAACCTGAACACCTGAGCGCTCAACTGTCTTGCGTAAATTGTGAAGAATAGTACGTGGACCTGTATAAAGTAAACCACGCATTTCAAGACGAACACCCATCATCCCACGCGGGTCACGAATACCTTGGAAGCCATCTACGATAAATTCTTCAGGAATAAAAGTAATGACTTCACGATCTGGTGTCATACTCTTTGTCAAGGCTGATTTAACAACATTTTCAACATCTTGATCTGTAATTTCTTTTGTATCAGATGTAACTGGAATCATTCCTTGAGTTGGTTCTACTTGCAAAAGATTTCCAGGCAAACCAACATTCACTGATTTGATTGAAATGCCAGCTTTCTCTTCTGCTTGGGAAATAGCTGACTTGATAGCAGTTGCTGCTGCTTCAATATCAACGATAATCCCATCCTTTACACCTTTACTCTTGGCATTACTTACACCAATTACATTTAGTTCACCATTTCTAAGCTCGGCAACCAACACCTTAATCGAATTGGTTCCGATATCTAAGCCTGTAAAAAAACCATCTCTAGCCATTACATCGCATCCTCTCTCTTCCAAGTTTCAAACTTCTATTCAATATAGCTAAAACAGGGCATAGCTATTCACAGAATATTATAACACAAAAAATCCAATCGTGCTTAGTTTTTCCTAAATTTACTTACCATTTTTTTACATTCGCTCATCATATTTTTGTATTTTCCAAACAAGTTATAAAAAATTAGATTTATGAAAAAAGAAAGCTTGATTTTAAGCTTTCTTTGCAATCATTTTTTCTGCTTCTTGTTCTAAAAATAGTTCCAAGATTTTCTTTGTCAACGTAATCGCTGCTGACAGGGCCAGAGAAACGATTAAATAATTAGCTACTAAGCCGTGATCTCCAACCAATGGCGGTTTTGTCAAGAATCCGTAATCTCCACCAGTTACTAAATTGACCACAAAAATCAAGGCATTTAGTGCAAAGGTCATGAGAAAAATTCCCTTCACATCCAGCAATCGCGCGTTATATTGTCTCAATAGATAAACTAGAGAGTTCCCCAAGAGAGCTAAGTGGCCAAAGATAAAGGATAAAATCGCAATATGCGGGAAAGGATAGGCATCTGGAACTGGATAAACAAAGGCTGCTAATGTCCCAAATGTTCCTAGTAATGCAAAATACTGCCTATATTTAGACTGACCAGGAAGCAAAAGCACCACAAACATAGCCATACGGCAATGGTAAAAAGGTAAACTTTCTGATAGCGGCATATGATTGATCCAGTACCAACCATAAAGGAGGATTAACTGAACTGCCTGTAAACTCTGGAAAAATCGTTGGTAAGCCTTCTTTTCACGATAGCGATAGGCTGTATAAAAAGTTAAGGCTAAAAGTGTAAATATACTGACATACCAAAAAAGGTCAAATTTGGGTGGTTCTGTTGCTTGGGTCGTAAAGAAAATATCCCATAAATTCATCTAGTCTTCCTCATGATTCAAAATTTTCCTGCATTTTATTATACCATGCTATTTGTCAAAAATGGATTTAGAAATACGATAATCATCTTCTTAATCAAGATATTGCTCCCTCTGACCTTGATAAACCTGCCAAAGAATCTCTATTTGCTCCTTGGTAATGCGTTTTTCAGATAAGGCTGGCAGTTGGTCAATGGCAAAAAATTGAAGGTCAGCAATTTCTTGATTTTCTTGGAATTGTCCATCAAGAAGCTTACATTCAAAAACAAACTTTGCATATTGCTTGCTCTGTAGTTGGAAACGATTTGTATCAAAAACAGCTAGTAGTCTTTCTACTTTAGCTTCAAAACCGGTTTCTTCTTCAATTTCCTTGAGAATATTTTCTGTTGGAGAATAGCCGACTTCACCAAAGCCACCTGGCAAAGCCCAATCATTCTCTCCTTGTCCCCTAACCAGACAAATTTTTTCATCCTCAACTATCCAAGCACGGACGTCCATTAAAGGAGTCGCATAAGCGGAGGTCGGTTTCAAGAGTTCTACCACTTCGTCTGCATCAAGGTCTGATACCTGATTCAACATTTCAGATAACAGACTTCGCAAGTCTTCGTAGCGCTCACGGTCGAAAGGATCTTTTGTAAAGGTTAATCCAGTATCTGTAAGGGCAATCATTCTTTGAAGATACTTGGCAAAATCACTAGCATTCATTTTCTATACTTTCTACCAACTTGGCTAGGTTCATAGAGTTAGAGCCTTTGAGCAAGATTTGGTCATTAGCTCCTAGACTTTCCTTGACCTGCTTAACTAGGTCTTCAAATTGGTCTTGGTCTTCTGTTTTCTTGAAGTAGTAAACGTGGCCGATTGGGAACATTTGACTGGCCAATTGGGCTAATTCAGCAATGTCTTCTCCATAGAAAATAACGGTATCAAGCACATCTGGCGAAAGGCTCAAGATCATCTGATTATGAAGCTGAATAGACTGGTCGCCCAGTTCCTTCATATCCGCCAAAACTGCAATTTTCTTGCCACCTTCATTGGCTGGAATGGCAGAGAAAGTCTCTAAAATCAATTTCATAGCAGTCGGATTGGCATTGTAAACATCTGACAAGATATCTGCTCCATTGGCTGCTTTCTTCCACTCGGTACGATTACGCGTCAATTCAAGATTTTGGAAGGCCAAACGGATTTGCTCCTCTGAAACTCCTTCTTGCAGGGCAACATAGGATGCAATCATAGCATTGGTGGCATTGTACTTGCCAGTTACTGGCAAATCAAGGGCTTGGTTCAAGAAATTGGCCTTAAAGGTCAAGCTATCCTTACGTTCTACCAGGTCGGTAATTTCCAACTCTGCTCCTTGACCAAAACGGACTACCTTTTTATCAGTTGGCAAGTAGTCCTCTACAATAGTGTCAGCTGGTGCTAAAAGTAAGGAATCAGGTGCCATCCCGTCTGCAATTTGCATTTTTCCTTTGGCAATTTCCGAACGGTCTTTGAAAAAGGCTAAATGAGCCTCTCCAACCAAGGTCACAATAGCTGTTTTTGGATGGGCCAATTCAGACAAGAGATGAATATCTCCCAAGTGATCCTGCCCCATCTCCAAGACCAACTTTTCTGTCCCCTCAGGCATATGGAGAACTGTGTAAGGAAGGCCAATCTCGTTATTGTAGTTGCCTTGTGTTTTGTAAGTTTTGTAGGTTGTTGATAGCAAGTGCGCTAACATATCCTTGGTCGTTGTCTTGCCATTTGAACCTGTAATAGCAAAGACATCAACTCCTGTTTTTTCAAGATAGTAGGCAGCTAGGGTTTGAAAGGCCGTCAAAACATCAGCTACTAAAATGTAGGGATGATTTGCGATTTCTTTCTCAGACAAGGTTACTGCGGCACCATTTTCAAAGGCTATTTCGATAAAGTCATGACCGTCACGAGCACCTTTGAGGGGCACAAACAAATCCCCTGCAGCAATCAAACGACTATCAAACTCAGCTTTTTCTAACTGGGTGTCCTCAAAGAGGCTGATATCATTTTTAGCTCCTACAACTTGAGCCACTTCATGAATTGTTAATTTCATTTCTACTCCTTTAAAAAGGGTCGAAACTCGAGAACTCTAGTCACCTTGCAGTGATGGTTCTGGCTTCTACCCTCTCTTTCATTTTTATAGCAAATGCGCTTCGCGCTTGTCAAAACTTTCCTTGGCAAGATCAACCAATCGCTCGATTAAGTCTGGATAGCTGATTCCCATATTGTCCCAAAGTAGTGGGTACATAGACCACTGGGTAAAACCTGGCATGGTATTAAGCTCGTTTAGGAAAATCTCTCCCTTGTCTGTATAGAAGAAATCGCAACGAGAGAGACCGAGGCCACCAATGGCACGGAAGGCTGTTTCTGCATTCTGACGCATGACAGCTACCACATCATCACTGATTTTAGCTGGGATATCCATGGTAATCTTATTGTCAATATATTTGGCATCGTAGTCATAAAAGGCAACATCCTTGACTACTTCTCCTGGTAGCGTACTCTTGACATCGTAGTTGCCCAAGAGACCAACCTCGATTTCACGAGCATTTACCCCTTGCTCTACCAAGACACGGCTGTCATATTGGAAGGCAAGTTTCAAAGCTTGACGGAGTTCCTCTTGATTTTCAGACTTAGAAATACCGACACTTGAACCCATGTTTGATGGTTTTGTGAAGACTGGGTAAGTCAATTTTTCTTCAACTTCGGCAATTTTAGCAGTCACATCATCGCCTTCGACAATGGCCACATAAGGAACTTGAGCAATCCCGACAGATTCTAAGACACGCTTGGTCGTGATTTTATCCATGGCAAGACTAGATGACAAGATGTTGCAACCAACATAAGGCATTTTCAAAACTTCCAAGAATCCTTGAACTGAGCCATCTTCTCCCATCGGACCGTGAAGGACTGGAAAGACCACTGCTCCCTCTTCGTAGATAGCACTTGGTGCAACTTGCTTATCCCAATCAATGGTTTCATTGGTCATAAGACGATCCTCTTGACCTGGAGTCTGGCTAAATTCTTGCGTTTTAATAAAGTCACCTGACTGGCTGATGAAAAAAGTCTTGACTGTAAAACGATCGTAGTTGACCGCACGCATGACACTTTCAGCTGAAAGAACAGAGACTTCACGCTCTGCACTACGCCCACCGTATAAAAGAATAATCGTTTGTTTCATATTACTTGTTCCAATTCTAATAGAATACTCGTTCTTTAGTATATCATATTTGCTTCTTTTTTGAAACTTGTATCTCAAAAAGCCCTCATTTGAGAGCTGAAATTTTACCTATTCACCACTTGAGCTTCAAAGCGTGCTGGTTTGTCGTCTACATTGGTGATGGTGATAGTGTAGGGGTCTTCTTCCGTCACCCCAAAAGAAAGCAGACCAAAGCTATCGAATACAATAAAATGTTCTTAAGTACTCTATCATAGCAACCTACCTGTATAACACTATTGCCTCATCGTTTCGTTTGTTATTCTGTTCTCCATATATCCTTAACTGTCAATTCTCCCCAATTATCTGGGCTAAAACGACTAGAGTAGATAGTGGTCCAGTCTTTAAGAACTTTATTACGGAGTACATTATCTGCTTCTTTGCGAATCTCATCGACAGTCTTACCGTGTTTGGCAAGAAAGTCCTCTACTTGAGACTGATGATAATATCTTTCGCTTTTCTCATCGTGATACCATATAAATCGTTCTAATTGCTGATTGTTTACATCGTACAGGTAATCTACATTTATGCTTGTCTCTGTATTTGGTATTCTCAAACGCATTTCTATCCCAACTTTCGTCATCTCCTGAAATCCAAAATAAAAATAATAACCTAGAGAATGAATAGTATTTGGTAAATCTACACTTTTATAATCAATAGAATGAATAGAAATTTCTTGAGAATCGTTGTCCACAATTTTTAAACCTTCTAACTTATAAAAAGTTCGCCCTTTCCAGAGAAATGTATAATTGTGATAATCACTTTCTTCGTAGTATATTTCATCAAAAATATTGTGAACTCTCTGATATTTATAATACTGAAAACCAGAGAAAGATAATAATAGAACTATTAGCAACGAAAAAATTGCAAATTTCCTCTTCTTCATCTAATCACCTCATCTCTATCAAGTCTTGATTACCTGCTTCAATATTTCGAATGAAATTATAAGTACTTGGGTAATTTTTTTGTAGCTTATCTACGGTATCTTTTTCTAGTAAAATTCCTCAACACAACCAGTTGTTCATACAGCATTGTGTTGAGCAAGAAGCTTCTTTCTCTGGGAAACTATCCATACAAAGTCTGATACATCTTTTGCATGAAAGCCTCAAGCTCTTTTTGAACAATTTTTAATAGTCGCTCTTCTTCGGCTTGGGGGATAGTCACACTCTCTTTTATATTTTTTTCATTTATTTGAAAATAGGCGCTAGAAACTAAATCAAAGTTCTTATCCAATTCATATAGTACACTAGTTATTTTACCATCTACCTCTATTCTAAAATAAGCAGTAACCCCATTCTGTCCCGGATTTGAGATATCCAAATCGATGTCTCCTTTTATCTCTATGGAGTCAATTCCTCCATCCAATCGAATAGCACCATCGGGAGGAACGACATAGCCTGCTTTACGGATGTCAGACGCATATTTTCCTGATGCCATTAAATGTTGTAAGACAACTATATTGTCCCTCTCTTCAAAGGAGGTTTTTAATTGCATATGTTCTTGGTGGTTTTGATACTGAAAATAAAGATTCAAGCCAGTAGCTAAAGCAATTACAGAACCAATCACGATTAGTATTTTTTTTAGTCCCGACATTTTTTTCATCCCCTCTGTCTAAGTAATCATAGAAGTCTTGTTTCCAACCTTCTTCTTTGTCATTAGGATTCCCAATAAAAATATTGAGATCAAAACCATACTTAATAAAGTTGCCTCCTATCGTATTATTTTCAATAAGAGTTTCAACCATCAGTTTACCGTTAGCTTTATCCCCATTTCCCATCACAGTATAGAATTCCTCAACACGCCCAGTTGTTCATACGGCATTGTGTTGAGCAAGAAGCCACTTTCTCTGGTAAACTATCCATACAAGGTCTGATACATCTTTTTCATGAAGGCATCAATCTCGCTTTGAACACTTTTCAACAAGTAATCTTCATCGGATTGTGAGACAGAAACAATCTCTCTTTTCCCGTTATCATTTTGCTGAGAATAACTAGAATCAATTAAATTCAGATTTTTATCTAAAATAAAAGTTATATGTGTTTGTTTTTCATTAACTTGTGTAATGAAAAACAACTGAAAATCCTTAGCATCTTTTTTTGGAGGGCTAATTTTCAAGTGTAGTTCTCCTTCTATTTCTAATGGATAAATGACTCCATCCAAGCGAATAGCTCCATCGGGAGGAACGACATAACCCGCTTTACGGATGTCAGGTGCATATTTTTCTGATGCCGTCAAACGATGTAGAACTTCAATTCTCTCATTTTTCTCAAAGGCTTCTTTTAAAACACTAGATTGTTGGAAATGATTGTAAGTAAAATATAAAGGAATCGCTAACAGAAACAAAAACAATACAATCAACAATTTAAACTGTTTTAATTTATCTAGCATTAGTCTTCCCCCTATTCAACACTCTCTTTCAAATAAGTGTTATTGTAAATTATCACTCGTCTTCCTCATCGTCATCCAACTCCACTTCTCCATGAATTCGGATGTACTCTTCGCGCTTCCTATCCAATTCTTCCCAGATGGGATCGTCAATAGCGTCAATCGTTTGAATTTCTTCCAAACTCATTTCATTTGCCTCCTCAAAGGTTAGAGATAAGATATCTTGGTGCTTTTCCTTGAATTCCTCGATTGTTAACCATGTTTTCTTGTCATCTTCGCTAATCTGACCATCAATAGCAGTCGCAATTTCAATGGCCATAATATACATAGCTCTTTTATCAACAGTGAGAAGGTCAAGGTGGGTAGAAGCTATTCTTAAACATTCGCCTTTCTCACGAAAGTCCGACATCATAGCATCTTCGTAATCTAGCTGTATATATTCACATTTATGGGATAAAAAATCATATTTTATCCCTTCCTTTATTTGAACACTCCTCCATCTAACATCATGAGTTCCCTTGTCTAATTCTAAGTGAATAGAAAGTTTATCGATTGGTAAATCTAGATACCCAGCATACGATAAATCTGGCTCTATTCCATCTTTTTCCTCAAACCACATCCTTTTCGCTAGTTCCATGTAATCAAATGGAATTTCTTTGGTGTAATCGCCTTTGATATATAGTCTCATAAATCTGAGATATCGCCTCCATGTGCTAGTATATATTCTTTTCGACGAGTGGCCTCTTCCTCCCAAAGAGGGTCGTCTACAACATCCATCGTTTGAATTTCAATCAAACTTCGTTCATTTGCTTCATCAAAAGTCAGAGATAGAATAGCCTCGTGCTTTTTCTTAAATTCCTCGACTGTTAGCCATGTCTTCTTATTATCCTCGCTAATTTGCCCGTCAATGACCTTTGCAATCTCAAGCGCCATAATGTACATGGCGCGTCTATCAACTGTCAAAATTTCTAGATGGGTGGTTAAAATACGGAGATAGTCTCCCTTTTCATTATAATCCGTAGCGAATGCATCTTCAAAATTAATTTCAATACATTCTTTAATATGTGAAAAGAGGCTTCGTACCCCTTCCTTTAGGGGGACACTAGACCATCGCTTATCAGCAGTGCCTTTCCTCAAGGATAAATTTGAGAAAAAATCTTCTTGTAATGCATCATTGTTCCCAGCATTTGAGTAAGAAATTTGCTCATCTTCTGGAAACCACATTTTGCTAGCAAGTTCTAAATAACCATAAGGTACTCTTTTCGTATAATCACCTTTTAAATATAATTTCATTCTTCCCTCCTTATTGCATCAACCAGTTAAAAGCCTTCCACATATTTTTGATAACTTCTTCTTTAGCTCCTTTTCCAAGTCCATTTAGTTCAGATTGTTTATTTACCCAGTTTACAATATCCTTTCTGCTTGAAATAGTTGAAGCTTCGATATCTATGTCGAGATCATAACCTGACTTTCCACTCCCCGACTGAACTTGGATTTTCCCACTATTTGGCTCCGCATCAACTCGAATATTATCGACTTTTTTACCGTTAACTCGTCCAGAAACTTTTTTTCCAAAAGTCTTACTCGTCGGTTTATTGGCTTGCCAGCTGTCGTAGTTGCTAGAATAATTAACCTGAATTTCGCCATTTTGTAAGGCCGTCTTTGTGATAGCTGATAGGCTAGTTACTGCTCCACTAGCTATCAGTACATTTCCATATTGTACCCCTGTTACTGATGCTACCGTACCAGCTACGATACTTGTCCCTGCTGTTGACGGACCAGCCATGATACTCAAAACTTCGAGGGCGCCACTCGCAAAGTAAACTCCCAATCCAGAGAATATTTGAGCTACTCCACTCCAAAATTCGGCTGAATTTGCTTCAAAGTTTTGTGCTTTTAGTTCATCAAACTTTTTGTTAACCAAATGAGTATAGTCAGCATCGTATTTCCCATTTTTTGAAACGACATAACCTTGTTCAAATGGATAAATGTCAATGATATTCCCTGTTTCATCAATCTTAAGAGTGTGATTATAGTCGTCGATTATTTTATCCCATTCGGACTTGTCGTGACCTTTTAAGCGCTTCTCTAATTCGGCACGATAGTAGGCATCTCCATCTTCCGATAGCATCATATCCCTAGAAGCTTTATTGAAGTTCAGAACCCCTGCGAATTTCAATACCTCCTTAAATGATAATATATTTTCCACCCTAAAAGAAAGAGAATGACAGCTAACGAACAGAACACTATTTGCTGGAACAAATGCTCTAGAACAGTTTTTTTCATTTGTTCTACAACCGCATATAATCGCTTTTTAGCTTTCTCCGAACGTTGTTCCCAAACGGTCACTGAAGAACCTGTGTTACTTTCAATCACAGCTTGATTTTCACTTGCTAATTTCAAATATCTCCCAGCATGATACAACCGCTTTTCCCCATTTAACCAACTAATTTCAACACTCTTGTCTCCTTGTAATCGATTATTGTAACTGATGGATACCGCTTGATTCTCAGAAGAAATCTTACTTTCAATTTGATTATAGTCATCCACCACATAGATAAGGCCGATGTTCTTTCCATTTTCTTTTGAGGGCACTAGATGAATATGCTTATCAAGAGCATGCCAATCCTGATTATTTTTATCTTGAATCAATTGAACCATACTACTATTCACATCCATCTTAGAAAATGAAATATATTGGTAGATCGGCTTCAAAATGAACAATAAAAAATAAACAAGCAAAACGAGTGAACAAAAGATAAATTTGTTTTTATTTCTCATTTACTTCTCCAAAGCAACTTCTTCTTAACAAAATATTCTTAAGAATTGTTTCATGCCAACCTTCCTTTATAAAACTATTACCTCATCGTTCCATTTGTTATTCTATTCTCCATATATCTTTAACGCTCACTTCTCCCCAATTATCTGGGCTAAAACGACTAGAGTAGATAGTGGTCCAGTCTTTAAGGACTTTATTACGGAGTACATTATCTGCTTCCTTGCGAATCTCATCGACAGTCTTTCCATGCTCCACTAGAAAGGCTTCTATTTGAGATTGCTGAAAATATCCTGTACTCTCATCATCATAGTACCACATAAACCGTTCTAATTGCTGATTGTTTACATCGTACTGGTAATCTACATTTATGGTTGTCTCTGTATCTGGCAGTCTCAAACGCATTTCTATCCCAACTTTCGTCATCTCCTGAAATCCAAAATAAAAATAATAACCTAGAGAATGAATAGTGTTTGGTAAATTTACACTTTTATAATCAATAGAATGTTTATATAAATCTTGAGATCCATTATCGATAATTTTTAACCCTTTTAACTTATAAAAAGCTCGTCCTTTCCAGAGAAATGTATAATTGTGATAATCACTTTCTTCGTAGTATATTTCATCAAAAATATTGTGAACTCTCTGATATTTATAATACTGAAAACCAGAGAAAGATAATAATAGAACTATTAGCAACGAAAAAATTGCAAATTTCCTCTTCTTCATCTAATCACCTCATCTCTATCAAGTCTTGATTACCTGCTTCAATATTTCGAATGAAATTATAAGTACTTGGGTAATTTTTTTGTAGGTAGGCCATACACTGTTCTTCATTAGGTAATTCAAAATGCGATTGCATTCCCGATTCTTCCACATATTTCATATTATCTGGTAGTAATTTTGTGAAAATTTTTTGTTTAATTTCTTCTACCGATTTATACTCTACAAATTTTTCTGCACGAGTGTATTCGCCTCGTTTCATTTCTGAGTAATACTCGTTTGAAGCTTCAATATATGATATTTTTTTACGTTTCATTTTTTGTGTGATATTTACCGCATCTAAGTCTGCTTTATAATCGTCATTTCCAAAACTAATATCATCACTATCAGTAAGCGTCGCATCACCTAACCAACCTGCAAAATCGTTAACATTCTCGTGTCCAAATTTTGTTAAATCACTTCCTCTAAGTCTATTATTTAAGTTCGATGCTGTAGTAATAGAGAAATGAGCAAAATCTCCTTTTCCATAAAAGGAAGAGTACTTTTCATTCCATTTTTCCTCGAACATCTCGTCGGTCAATTGAACACCATAGACTTTTTCATAAGTTGACTTATATTTTTTTCGTTCATCAACGTTCATACCAGCATAGTTTCTATATATTCCTGAGGAAATTTGACTTTGTAATCGAATATTATAACGTAACTTGGTTATTTGATTATCAGTTAATCCCAAATGTTTCAACAATGTTTTACCATCAAGTGGGAGGCCAGTTTTATCCGAAGGTGTGCCAGCAACGTCCATCCAACTGACATCACTAATATATCCTTTAGCCTTATCTCCCATTGATTCACCATTCTCAAAGCCTTCTGAATATATAAAACTTCCTAGTGTCACTAACAAAAGTTGTTCCCGTTCCGTTTGAGATAAATACGGGAATTTTTCATCAATCAATGTGGA
This sequence comes from Streptococcus sp. NM, assembly GCF_003390135.1. Lineage (GTDB taxonomy): Bacteria > Bacillota > Bacilli > Lactobacillales > Streptococcaceae > Streptococcus. The sequence continues at coordinate 161,831 of NZ_QUOS01000001.1, read as the reverse complement.
TATTTCAGTAATCAGTCCACTCATCTCTTTATCAAAGCCATACTGTTCAACTAGCATATTTATAAATTTATCTGATTTATTCTCTGCTTTATAATCCAATGACTCAATCTTCACATCCTTCATCTTCTGTACCCAGCTCATGTCCATACCGTCCGCATAGTAGTTGCCATCGCCATCGACAATGATTTTACTCAGTTGTGTAGCTCCTTTGATAGCTAAGCCAAGGACTTCTAGGCTATCGTTGAAATACTGGGAAACCTGTGAGACAAAAAATTCTAGTTTTTCAATCTTATCATTCAAATCCTGAATACCCGACTCGATTTGAAACTTGGTATTGTAGAGGATGGTCTTCTCAGAGAAGGCTTTCCCCCAATTGAGACTAAAAAGGTCTGTGATTTGATTTAGCCAGTTCTCCCTCACTTGAATCTGAGCTTCTACGATAGCTAACTGCTCTTCTCTCAGCTTTTTTAATTCCTTAAGCTGGTCTAGGTCCAAATCACCATATCCAGAGACCTGAGCATCCGCGTGTTTGTAGGAGGTCAACTCTAGTTGGATATCATCTATCGCTGCTTGGAGCTTTTTGATGCTGGGGATGATAATCTCTGTAAAGAGACCTTTACCAGCTGTGTAGGCTGCTCCTGTCAACTCACCTGAGTCTAAAGAGGAAATCAGGTGATCACAGCCACTAGATAAGCGGTCTGTGACTTCATTTGCGACTCGGAGGTTGTTCGTCATGGCCTGAATCAATTCTTGGGATTCTTGTGCGCTGTATTTTACTCCCATGGTAGCCGATTCCTTTCCGCTATCAGTTCTTCTCTGGCTTCATCGAAAGAGCGACAAGCCTTTTTAGTTTGTTTTTCCAACGTATCCAGTTCCTCCTCTACATAAGAGTTGACCTGTCGCTGAATGGTTCTATTATCACTTTCGATTTGCTCTATTAGCTGACGAGAACTGGGTGAGAGAGACAATAGATTTATCATGCGATGGTGAATGCTCTGAATATCCGAGTAAAAGTTTGTCAACTGCTGTTCATATTGCTTTTTAGTTGCTCGGAGTCTGTCTTCCTTATCTTCTATCTTAACAATCTTACGCCAAATTTCTGTGCGCTTTTCTTCATTTCTATCTGCCATTCCTTAGTGACTCCATCTCTTAGCCTGCTCTATATCACGTTTTTCAATCCTATGAGCAATTTCTGGAAACTTATTTGCTTGGGTCAAAACAGCTGAACTAAAATCACTGACCGCCTGAAGCATTTGATTGCAGGTCTGACGTCCCGCTTCCATCCCAGTGATTCCAGATGTATATGAAAATTCCACCTGCTGATTTTGCTTGTCGCTCGTTTCATACCCGACCAACTCATTAATAGCCGCCTCTGCTGCTATCGTGCTAGATTTTATCTTTCCACCCATACTTCAAACTCCCCTTATTAATTATATATTGACCATATCATAACATAAAAATAGTACGATTTCAAAATAAATTATAACGAACTAAAGGGCAATCTTATCCTTAAAAAAACTTTATCCTTCAGTAAAATATATTGATAGAGATGCTACTAGGAATTTTGAAAATCCGTTTTCTGATACCTTATATTTTGTGTTTACTGGGAAGTATTCTTATTATCAAGATTTGTCCTTCTCTCATTATAAAACGAAAAAGACAAACCCTAGAAAAATTCCTAGGGCTTGTCTTATACGTCAAAATGAACTAAATTTTTACTGACTTTTACAACTCTGTCCGATTTTCAATAGCTCGTAAGAGTGTGACTTCGTCCGCATACTCGATATCTGCTCCCACAGCGAGGCCTCGTGCCAGACGTGTGACTTTGATACCAGCTGGTTTGAGCAAACGTGAAAGATACATGGAAGTTGCTTCTCCATCTGCTGTGGCATTGGTTGCTACGATTACCTCTGAAACTTCACTCTCCATAAGACGAGTCATAAGGCTCTTGAGATTGATATCATCTGGACTGATACCATTCATGGGAGAAATGAGTCCATGTAAGACATGATAGAGCCCATGGTATTCTTGGATGTTCTCCATAGCCGCCACATCGCGACTATCCTCGAGAACTAAAATGGTTGTCTGGTCACGACTTGGATCGGTACAGATAGAGCAAGGATCGTCATCAGTCAAACGACCACAGATGGAGCAATAGGTCAGCTCTCTCTTAGCAGAAAGGAGGTTTTTGGCAAATTCATTGACATCGTCATCAGACATTCCAATCGTATAAAAGGCCAGACGTGTAGCCGTCTTGATCCCGATACCCGGCAACTTGGAATAACTGTCAATTAGTTTAGCTATAGGCGTTGGATAAAGCATAAGTTCCTTTCTAATTCATTGGATGATGTTGGTTATAGAGGTTGATAATGTCGCGCGCAATGGAAGGTCCGACACCATTTGTAAGATTGGTGTTATGCGGGAAGACAACTGCAACAGCGATTTGAGGATTATCGGATGGAGCATAGGCCACGGCATTGGTATTTGTTGCTTGCTGACCATCTGCTACATAACTTTCGGCTGTACCCGTTTTTCCGCTAATAGATACAGCTGCACCATTTGAAAAGGCACGGCCAGTTGTCAATCCACTAGTCCCATGGGCAACCTGATAAAAACCTTGTTGCAAAATACTCATATCGGAGGCGGATATATTGACCTTATTCATCTCTGACGGTTGCAGTTGTTGAATCAGGTCGCCCAATCCTCCTTTATCATTATTGCCATAAATTCCTTCAACAATACGAGGAGCCATACGGACACCATCATTTGCAATAGTTGCTACATACTGAGCTAATTGCATTGGGGTATAGTTATCAAACTGACCAAATGAATTTGTAATATAATTAGCAAGATCATAATCTTTAGGAATAAAGCCGGTGGATTCATCTGGTAAATCAATACCTGTAGATGATCCTAAACCATACTCACCAAAGGTTGAACGTAATTTCCCCATAGCCGAGTCTAAATTTCCAATTCCTGCAATCATATTCGGTTGATAAGTCAATCCCATAATCCCTAAAGCTGTTTGGACCATATAAGTATTAGATGAATACTCCAAAGCTTGAACTGCCGTAATCGGCATTGGCCCAGAAAAGGCAGTATACCACGAATTGATAGGGGGTGAACCTTGGAAGACAATGGACTGATCCGTCAGGGTCTGATTCCCTGATAAGACTCCATTCTCCCAACCGGAACTGATGGTTGCAGCCTTAACGACCGAACCTGGTACAAAGACATTGGTTACCGTTCCCAAAGAATCAGGCGTCAACTCTCCCGTTTTCAGATCATGTTTAATTCCTGACATGGATAAAACTGCACCTGTTTTGGGGTTCAAAGCAACTGCATAGACACCTTCAGAATACTTAGCTCCTCCATTTCCTAGTTCGGAAGTGAAATAACTCTTAAGAAGATTGTCCACGCTATCTTGGAAGGCCAAATCGATGGTCAGTTTGATATTGTTCCCTTTGGTACCATCTTCAATATTTTCGACACTTTCCATATTTCCATACTTATCTAGATGAATTTCCTTCACCGAGCGTTTTCCTTGCAAGGTTTCTTCATATTGTTTCTCTAGATAAGAGGTACCAACCCGATCATTTAGAGAATAGCCCTTTTTAATATAAGTATCAGCTTCTTCAGCTGGGAGACCAGCTTTTTCACCGGATACACTTCCCACTATAGAAGAGAGCGAAGTCTCTAGAACCTTTCGATCCCACGTGGTTGAAATACTGATACCAGGTAAATTCTTAGAAGCCGAAGCAATCAAGGCAATCTGTGTATCTGTCAAGGAATCTGTCGCAATGGCTCCTGTCTCAAAGTTTCCAACAGCATTTAACTGGCTAAAAAGATAGATTTCTTTCTTATCATCCTCTGTATAGTTTAATTGACTCGTTTGGACACTATCGACCGCATTGTTATAGAGTTCTGATTCGGATAGACGATTGCCATCTGAATCAAGACGTTTCTCACGTGGTAAGCTTTCCACTACTTTCTTATAGACATCTTGATCTGCTAGGTAATAGTCTGCTAACTGTCGGTCAGTCAATGTTGGTGAAGAAACTCCCACATAGGCTAACAGCTTCTTGGCTGTTTCTTTTAAATCTGCAGCCGTCATTTTGTTGTTTCGCGTAAAGGAAACAACTTGTTTCACAGTATTTTCAACCAAAGGTTTGCCACTGGCATCATAAATTTCACCTCGAGCTGAACTAGTAGTCACCTTTGTTTTACTAGCCGATGCTAATTTTGTCTCATAAAAATCCTTGTTCAAAACCTGCATATAAAGCAGGCGACCAATAATGGTCATAAAGAGTAAAATGATGATTGAAAACAATAAATTAAGCCGAATCGGAATCGAATGGCTGTTAAATTTCCTCATACAAATCAGTCTCATTTCTATTTAAAATCTTACTCTTCATTGTACCATAATTTAAGAAGAAATTTTGGAAAAGAAGGGAGCTTTTCCCATTTTACAGGAAAATACGATTTTATTTATCCATCCCTACATTATATGATATAATAAATGTAAAAGTTCGATGACTCAGCCTTTTTCCAATATGACTCATTTAAAGGAGCCTTCCCTATGGACAAACCAGATATAGCAACCCTCATTGATTCTCACTTCGAAGAAATGACAGACCTAGAGCAAGAAATCGCTCGCTATTTTTTGCAAGCTGAAACTATTGCAGATGATTTATCTTCTCAGCAGGTCACTCAAAAATTACATATCTCTCAAGCTGCTCTGACCCGCTTTTCTAAAAAATGTGGTTTTACAGGCTATCGAGAATTTATTTTCCAATACCTGCACCAAGCAAAGAAACAGGACACTCATTCTCACAAACATAGTCCTTTAACCAACCGAGTTCTTCGAAGCTACAGTAATATGCGAGAACAAACACAGGGCTTGATTGACGAAGAACAACTGGAACGAATCGCCCAGTTAATCGAAGATGCTGATCGTGTCTACTTCTTCGGAACAGGGAGTTCTGGCCTCGTAGCTCGTGAAATGAAATTGCGCTTTATGCGTCTAGGTGTGGTCTGCGAGGCTTTGACCGATCAAGATGGTTTTGCTTGGACAACCAGTATTATGGATGAGAATTGTCTCGTACTCGGTTTCTCACTTTCTGGCTCAACTCCTTCTATTTTAGATAGTCTATTAGACGCGAAAGAGATGGGGGCACAGACTGTACTTTTTTCAAGTGTTCCCAATAAAGATAGTCAGGCCTATACAGAGACTGTTCTTGTAGCCACACACAGCCAGTCATCCTACATCCAACGAATATCCGCTCAACTTCCTATGCTCTTCTTTATCGATTTGATTTATGCCTACTTTTTGGAAATCAATCGTGAAAGCAAGGAGAAAATTTTTAACAGCTATTGGGAAAATAAAAAACTCAATGGCTATCGTAGACAAAAACGTGTAAGAAAATCCTAGTTTGGCTGAGCCAAACTAGGATTGTTTTGTCTTAATACTCTTCGAAAATCAAATTCAAACCACGTCAGCTTCGCCTTGTCGTAGATATATGATTACTGACTTCGTCAGTCTTATCTACAACCTCAAAACAATGTTTTGAGCAACCTACGGCTAACTTCCTAGTTTGCTCTTTGATTTTCATTGAGTATAAAATGATAATAAGCACCCAACATACCTGCTGTATTTTGATGATGGGCAAATTCTAATCGTGTTTTTTCAGCAAGGCTTGGCACCAAAGCCTCTTTCAAGGCTTTACGGATCTTGGGTTTGAGGATAGCCTCTTGTCCCATGATACCACCACCGAGAATGACCACTTCTGGATTGGCCACATAGCAAATATTTGCCAGACCTTTTCCTAGATAGTCTACCATACGGTCAATACCAGCCATGCAAATCTTGTTTCCTTCGGTAGCTTCCTTAAAGATACGTCGGCCATTCCACTGATCAACATCTTCTCCATGTGCTTCAGCTACATATTTCACTAAAGCTGTTGTAGAAGCCAAATCTTGGAACGCTCCATCCTGCATATGCATATAACCGACTTCACAGGCTGAATTGCTAAATCCATGGAAGACTTTCCCATCCATAATCAAACAACCACCGATACCTGTTCCAATAGTCAAGCAAAGGGTCACACTCGCTCCCTTGCCTGAACCAGATACCGCTTCAGCCAGACCTGCACAGTTGACGTCATTTTCAATCTCACAAGGAACGTTAAAGCTAGTCTCGATTTCCTTTTTGAACTGGGTGCCTGCATAATTTGGAATCTGAGGTCCAGCATAGAAAATCTCACCCTTGTCAGGATCCACCATTCCTGCAGAAGAAATAGCAACACCTGCTACTGGGCCTTGTTCTAAATAGCTGGCTACGATATCTTTGGTCTTTTGTAAGATATGAGGTCCACCCTTATGCGCCTCTGTTGGCATTTCATGCGATTCAACAAGTTGGCCTTCTTGGTCGATCAAACCATATTTGATGTTGGTTCCACCGATATCAATTGCAACGTAGTGTGTCATAAATACCTCCTTATGAATTAGAGGAAGCGCTCCTTGGTTTCACGAATCAAGGCTGCAGCTGCTTCTACAACTGGACGATCGTCTTCAGTCACTGGTGTCAATGGTGAACGAACAGAACCAATATTCAAACCTTCATTGATCTTCAAGACTTCCTTAATCACACCATACATATTTCCATGTGCAGCAGTCAATTTGCCAATGATAGCGTTGATAGCGTATTGCAATTCACGCGCTGTTTCCAAGTCTTTATCAGCAATCAACTGATTGAGTTTCAAGAAGAGTTCTGGCATGGCACCATATGTACCACCAATACCAGCTTTAGCACCCATAAGACGACCACCTAAGAACTGCTCATCTGGACCGTTGAAGACGATGTGGTCTTCCCCACCAAGGCTCACAAAGGTTTGGATATCTTGAACTGGCATAGAGGAGTTCTTAACACCGATAACACGTGGATTTTTCAACATTTCTGTGTAAAGGCTTGGAGTCAAAGCAACCCCTGCCAATTGAGGAATGTTGTAAATCACGTAATCTGTATTTGGAGCTGCAGAACTGATATCGTTCCAGTACTTAGCAACTGAGTATTCTGGCAAGCGGAAATAAATCGGCGGAATCGTTGCAATGGCATCTACTCCTAAGCTTTCAGCATGACGAGCAAGTTCCATACTGTCTTTGGTATTGTTGCAAGCAACGTGAGCAATAATGGTCAATTTACCTTTGGCAACTGCCATCACTTCTTCCAAAATCAACTTGCGGTCTTCAACGCTTTGGTAGATACATTCACCAGAAGAACCATTGACATAGAGGCCTTGAACATCTTTATCAATGAAGTATTGCACCAAGGTACGTGTGCGCTCAGGACTTACTTCTCCTTGATCATCATAACATGCGTAGAAGGCTGGAATGACACCTTCGTATTTTTTTAAATCTGACATAGATTTTCTCCTAAGTTTTCTTTTTTTCTGCTAAAAGCAGGATTTATTTTTTACGTGTTTAGTATACACCTTGTGAAAAACGCTTTCAACATCTTGTGTACACTTAGATTTTAGTTTCGATATGAATTTTGAAATGTTTATAGCTTGAAAGTAGTTTCATAGACAAGCCATCTTATTGGTATTTTGCGAAAATTTTCTCCATCAATCCAGTCTGGATAAAGACCAATAGTCCAAACCCAAAAAGCAGGAAGGCTGAGCCACCTAACAGTAAACTGAAAGCTGACAGATAAAGAACCATCACAATGAGGATAAGAATGGCTAACATGAGGAAGAACCAAGGAAAGTTAAAACTTGCCAAGATCAGCCCTTTTTGTAGCACTTCTTTCCAAGTTAAATCATAGCGCGCAGCGATGGGATAGCTAGCCAGCATCACGATAGTGAGGAAGATAAGAATGCCTAGACAAATAGCTTTCACCATTTGGAAAGGCATAGCTGTCTGCCCCCAGAATAGATAGAGGTCTAGAAGACTCAACAAAACAATGCCTAACTCAAGCAGACCTAACTGAAGACCTAGTTTCAGATTTTGCTTGAAAGCTCTTAAATAGATTCTAAAGACAGGCACTCGTCTGCTCTTCTTAATCTCAAACATGGTCTCGTAGAGGCTAATTTTAGCCACTCCAATCGTCACGATGGGCAAACAAGAAACGACAAAAAGAAGATTGGCTGTGACGATATCCAAGACCTTTTCACTAAAACGCATGAGAAAGTTGTCTGTATCAAATGCTGCCTTGATAAGGCTTACTCCTTTTTGTGCCATGTTTGCTCCTCCTGATTTTTTAATCAATCAAAATTTTAAAGAGATATTTGCGAACCTTCTCTTCCATACCTGCATAGCCATTCGGCTGGTGTGGTTCTCCTGGGAAGAAAATTGCAAAATTGTGATAACCCAACAAGAGTGGGTATTTTTCATGACAATGAACAAAACCAATGTCACTCGCTTCGTCGAATGCTACTGCTTCATCTTTGATACGTGAACCGTAGCTCGAATATTCATGCCCATCTACCAGCAAATGCAAGTCAGCATAGTTCTGATGATGCTCAAATTGATCATTTTCAGCTTGATTGAGGACATTTTCCTGAACAACTAGAAAGACCTTGTCCCCATCAATCTCATACTTACCTAATTCGAAAGAATCCTTACGGTGCTGGTAGAGATAATCGATAGCCTTGTCTAGATTGGGATGAATCCCCTTGTAAAAGGTAATATTTTTCAAATCGTCAAAAATCATACTGTTTCCTTCGTTTCTGATAGTTAACTAAAATCATTCTTAAGTTGATAAGTGTCTAACAAAATATCTAAGGTAAGCAAATACCCAACATTTTGTAGACACTTATAACTCTGTATTCTCTTATACTCAATGAAAATTGAAGAACAAACTAGGAAGCTAACCGCAGGCAATACTTAAGTATGGCAAGGTGACGCTGACGTAGTTTGAATTCAATTTTCGCAGAGTATTAACCTTTGACAGCTCCCATAGTAATACCTTGAGTGAAGGATTTTTGGAAGACTAAGAAGACTGTTACGATTGGAACTGCTGCAAGAGCGGCACCCGCCATGATCAAACCATAGTTGGTTGCCATTTCAGCCTGCATAGTCGCAACACCGAGTGAGATGGTCAAGTTGTTACGTGAAGTCAACATAACCAACTGCATGAAGTAGTCGTTCCAAGTGTTGATGAAGGTAAAGATTGCAAGGGCTGCAAATCCTGGTTTCACAATTGGGAAGGCTACGCTCCAGAAAGTACGAATCTCACCACAACCGTCGATTTTAGCTGATTCAAGCAATTCTGTAGGGATATTCTCACTGAATTGTTTCATGAGGAAGACCCCGAATGGCCATCCAATCAAAGGCAAGATAACTGCCCAAAGAGTATCATGGATTCCCATGAAGTTGACGATACGTACCAATGGTACAAGGACAACTTGTTTTGGAAGTGCCATGGCTGCAATGAAGATTGCAAATAGAATGCGTTGCCCATAGAAACGTTTTTTAGCCAATACATAACCTGCTAAAGAAGAGGTCGCACAAACTAAGAACATGGTTACCAATGAGATAAACACAGAGTTCCACATCCACTGCATAGCAGGGTTTTGCACCATGAGTTGTTGGAAGTTCTCCATGGTTGGCATTTTAGGGAACCATTGTGGCGGAATCATAATGGTATCAGGCTGTGATTTGAAAGCACCTGTCAAAATCCAGTAGAATGGAAAGATGAACAGCACGGTCAACAAGAGCAAGATAATAGTTGAAATAACAGTGAAAGCTGTTAAAGGTTTCTTTTGTGTAGATTGCATAGCTGTCTCCTTTCTTTAGTATTCTACGTCGTTTCCAAGTACTTTAAATTGAACAAAGCTTACGATAGCGATCATCACTGCCAAGAAGACGCCGATAGTGTTTGCATAACCGTATTCTGTCAATTGGAAGGCTTTTTCGTAAAGGTAGTACATAAGTGTACTTGTTGAGTAGTTTGGACCACCAGATGTCAACAACTGAATCAAGGCGAAACACTGGAATGAGTTGATTGTTGTAATGATTGCAATGTAAAGTGTTGTTGGAAGAAGGCTAGGCCATTTAATTTTCCAGAACACTTGCAATTCAGTCGCACCGTCAACCCGAGCTGCTTCCACCAATGAATTGTCAATATTTCCCATGGCAGCGATATAAAGGATAATCGGCTGACCAACAGATGTAGTCAAAAGGATAATCATAATCGCCATCAAAGCCCAGTTTTTATCTCCCAACCAAGAAATGTTTTGGCTGATGATGTGGCTTGACTTAAGGACAAAGTTTAGAATCCCTGATAGTGGGTCATAAATCCATTTCCAAACAACTGTTACGGCAACACTACCTGTTACAACAGGAAGGAAGAAGACGAAACGGTAGAAAGATCTGGCAATGGCATTTTGATGATATGTCTGAGATGCTACAAAGAGTGAGAATAGAACAACAACTGGTACAGATCCAATAACCAGAATCACGGTATTAATCAAAGACTTCATAAAGACAGGGTCTTTAAACATACGAACGTAGTTGTCCAAGCCCACAAACTCAAATTTAGTCATTGAGTAGTTAAAGAAACTTGTAATGAATCCCATAATCATAGGAGCCAATACAAAGATGACAAAGAAGAATAATACTGGTGCTAGGAAAGCATAGGAAATCACTGTTTCCCGCATACGAATTTTATTGACTTTCACAGTCGGCACCTCTCTTTCACTAATAGAATATTTTGGATTTTCTTGAACTGTTTTAAAATCAAAATGAAATTTTTTAAGATTCGCTTATGTAAGAACTTCATTTTAATTTCGTGACAGTTCCTACCATTTCAAACAAAATCCTCCCTTTTCTTACATAGACTATGCACAGGGAAAAGGGAGGGATCAATCTGATTTAGTGCTTATTGTTTTGTAGCTTTTTTAATTGTTTCGTTAGCTTTTTCAGTGAAGGCTTTCAAAGCGTCCGCTGGTTTTTCGTCACCATTTGATACAGATTGCAACATTGGGAACCAAAGTGTTCTCATTTCAGCAAAACCATTGATAGTGTTGTAGTATGGTGAGTAGTATTTAGTCCAACCACTGATTGTTTCCATACGTTTGTCATCATAAAGTTTGCCAAATGAAGTACGAACTGGGAAGGCACCTGTACGAACAACGTCTTTTGGACCCCATTCTTTGTCATCCGCGATGAATTGAACGAATTTCTTAGATGCTGCAACTTTCTTGTCGTCTTTATTGTTGAATACTGCAAATCCGTTTACAAGGTATTCAAGAGCTGGTTTACCTGAATCTGATGGGAATGGTACTTCTACCACTTCTACTTTACTTGCTTCCAAGAGTTTAGCTTGGATACCGTTTTGAGCTGGTGCCCAAAGGATTGTGTAAGATGTTTGACCGTTGGCAAAGTTTTGGATATCTGCTCCACCGTCAAATTGTGAACCGTTGTTCAACAAACCGTCTTTGATCCAGCTAGCTGCTTTTTCAAGACCTTTGACGAATTTAGGATCATCAGTTGTATATTTTGTTACATCTTTATCTGTTACAGAACCGCCGTAAAGGTTTGAGATGAAGGCACGTGTTCCTTGGTCTCCCCCTTGACCTGAACTGAACAATGAGCCTGGTGTATAACCTTTATCTTTAAGCGCTTTCAAAACTTTTTCAAAATCATCAGTTGTCCAACCTTCTTTTACAAGGTTTGCAACTCCAGCTTCTTCCAACATTTTCTTGTTCATAGCCATGTAGAATGGAGCTGAACTAATCGGATACATGTAAGCTTTGTCTCCAGCTTTACTTGCTTGTACGATATTTTCGTTGTTAACATCTTTGACGAATTCGTCTGTGAAGAGGTCGTTCAACTCAGCCAATTTACCGTTTTTACCGTATTGGATGATACGTCCTGGTGCGTCAAACAGTACGTCTGGAGCTGTTCCTGCTTCGATAGCTGTTGTGATTTTTTCAGGACCTGACTTGAAGTCGATGGTTTCCAATTTCACTTTTACATCTGGATTTGCTTTTTCAAACGCTTCGATGATTGATTTTTCATATGTTCCAACACCGTCACCAGTTTTTTCTTGAGTGAAGACTGGGAATGCCCACCAAGTGATTTCTGTTTTTCCGCTATCGCTACCTGATTTTCCAGCATCTTTACTTCCGCCAGAATTACCACATGCAGCAAGGCCAAGAACCGCAGCACCCGCAAGTACTGTACAAGCTAGTTTTCTAAATTTCATTTGTATTCTCCTAATTGATAAGCGTATCCATATTGGATAATGAGTAAGATTGAACTTGTATACGTTTTCATTTTATCCGACGCATCCACCACTCTCCTCTTTTTTGAGATTGTGTTATTTAAGACCAGCAACGAAGCGTTCTGTAATCTCTTTTGGTCTAGTAATAGCGCCACCAACAACGATGCCTCGCACTCCATATCCAAGGATTTGTTTGGCTTGTTCTGGTGTATGAATTTTCCCTTCTGCAATGACATCTACACCGGCATCACAGAGTTTTTTAATTAATTCAAAATCGGGACCATCCACTTTTGGACTGTAAGATGTGTATCCTGATAAAGTTGTTCCTACAAAGTCAATTCCTGCTTCAACAGCTGCCAATCCTTCTTCGAAAGTACTTGTATCAGCCATCAAGAGCTGGTTAGGATATTTCTCCTTAACCTGACGAATGAAGTCTTGAATCTCTAAACCATCATAGCGTTCACGCTTGGTACAATCCAGAGCAATTACCTCTATATCAAGTTCTGCCAATTCATCAACTTCTTTCATAGTAGCAGTGATGAAGGGTTCTTGTGGTGGATAATCTCGTTTAATTATCCCAATGATTGGAAGTTTTGTGACCTCCTTGATTTCCTTGATATCACGAACACTGTTTGCTCGGATACCGACTGCTCCACCTTGCTCAGCCGCTTTGACCAGCAAGGGAATGACTCCTCCCGCTTCTGTATAGAGCGGTTCGTGAGGAAGGGCCTGACAAGAAACGATGATTCCATCTTTGATTTGTGCAATCAAGGCTTCTTTAGTAATCTGTGGCATCCTCTTTCCTCCTTTTCTTTGTTCTTATGGGTTCATTATATATTATTTTTAAAGCGCTTTCAATACTTTGTGGTAGAATAGATTTCAGTTTCAAAAGTATTTTATAGAACAGCAGTTTCTGAAAGTAGTTTCAGCACTGTCTTATTTTCAATTCGCTCAGTATCTAAAATGATAAAAAGAGATAGCCATCTTTCAAATGGGCCATCTCTTTTATCATTAACGATGAGCTAAATTCATTTTATTCAAGACCTAGTCTAGTTTTCTTTTCGTTTCTTTCCTAATGTAAAGACGGATAAGAGACCTGCCACTAATCCTATAGAAATAAGGGTTGTGTTTTCTTTGCTTCCAGTATTTGGAAGCTCATTTTGTTTAGCCGCTGGTGCTTGATAAGTAGCACCTTGTCCAAGAGATAACTTCTTAGCTGGACGTTCGTTTGCAGCTGCTAAGACTGGTTTGGTTTCTCCCTTGTACTCTGGCACTTCATGGATTGCTGCCTCAGCTCCATTGACACCTCCTTTATACTCAGGAAGAGCATTTGAAGCTGCCAAGACAAAGTTAGCACCACCTCTATATTCCGGAACCTCATTTGAAGCTGCTAGAACTGAATTTACGCCCCCTTTGAATTCCGGTTTTTCTACTGTTGGTGCTGGCTCTTCTCCCACTGTTGCTAAGGGACCTGTATATTCAGGAATTTCTGTTACAAGAGCTTCTACTCCATTCACTCCACCTGTAAACTCCGGTTTTTCTACTGTTGGCGCTGGCTCTTCTCCCACTGTTGCCAATGGACCTGTATATTCAGGAGCTTCTTCAGTTACTGCAGGCTCAACGCCATTAACTCCACCTGTAAATTCTGGTTTTTCTACTGTTGGTGCTGGTTCTTCTCCCACTGTTGCCAATGGACCTGTATATTCAGGAGCTTCTTCAGTTACTGCAGCCTCAACGCCATTAACTCCACCTGTAAATTCTGGAACTTCATTTATCGCAGCTTCACTTCCATTTATACCATCGCTTAATTTAGATCCAGCTAAAGAGACTGGTAAATTGTGCATACTTTCAATTGCACCGTCCGCCAGACCTGTAATCCTTTGACCCATATCCTCTGGATTCACTGTGAATAGGAGAGTTTTTGTATCATACTGGGTCATGAAGGTTGCCGTTTTACCATTTGCCAACTGAAGGGTCGGAGCCTTATTTACCAATACTTCCGAATCAAACTCCATCGCAATAATACCTGGCCATTTTTGAATAGCATATTTTACTTTTGCTTCTTTAGGAGAAATTCTTTCCTTGGTCAAGAAATCCCAGTTGAATTTCTTGAAGGAAAGTGTATATGGAACCCCCCCTGGAGCATGGTGCTCATATAAAAGTCCAAATTCATCCGGTCCAATTTGTTGAAGAGAGTTATATGCATATTCACCTTCCTGAATCAAATGATGGTGCAACCAAGTTAACTGGCCATCTTCTTCAACACGAGCCACTCGAATATAACCATTTTTACGACCTGGACCGTTCGCATTCGCCAAGAGAATATACTCTTTACCATTTTGAACCGTATGAGTCGCGGCCATTTGAACATAAACATCTGGCACATCATAGCGATCAACGTTATTGTCCCAAGTTAGACCACCATCATGACTTGTCGCAACCTGTAGATCACCTGTCAAACCACGCATAAATAGTTTGAGGTCCCCATTGTTTAACTGAACAACAGAAGATTCCGTATTTTGAGCATAATAATTGTTCATAGTGCTTGAATCAACAACTGTACCATCATAAAGCGTACGATTGTCGTTGACACCACCTCCCATATGCCAAGTCTTTCCATGGTCATCTGAGTAGATAATTCGAGATGATTGAGAACCATTGAGGTGGTTGGTACGGTTAGTCGTATAGACAGGAACGACGATTCGACCTTTATTTGGACCGGTACGAAGGGTTATCCCCACTCCAGGACCCACACCCAAGAATTTCATCCAATCAGCTTTGACCATTGGAGTAATATCTTGAGGTGCTGACCAGGTCTTACCATCATCATCACTGTAAGACATCCATAGATAAGAATCCTTGGCAACTCTAAATGGAGACGTTTTATTACTTGTGAAATAAATATTTCCTAATAGTCGATCCCCTTGATATAAATCACCCTTATCACTATAAGATGGTTTCACCGGATCTACTACAACACGATAATCTGTTGGTTTCCCATCTGGGGTATAAACTGTGCCATTTTCACGTATTGTATAGGAGCCGTCTTCGCCTTCTTTATAGAGAATTTGATAAGTTTTGCCATCGATTTGTTTATAGGCTTCTTCTCTTTGATCAGCCATCCCAAAGATTCCTTTCCCTTCTGGGAACATATCATAGATAGAAAAAATTCGTTTTGTTTCAGGATCTTGAACCAAAACCATATCGATGTTCACTGGTGAACCGATTGATGGATCAGAAGCTTTTGGATTGTCTCGTAAATTTGTAATAGTTACTCGATTGCTCCATGTTTTACCCTTATCTTCACTTCGTCTGACGACCATGCCGATATCGCCCCAGTCACTTGAATGAAGACGACGCTCATCTGCACCAGCAATCAGAGTACCTTTATCTGTCTTAAGAAGTGCAGGAATACGATAACTCTTGATCCCATCTTTATTTGGTTGGTTATGCATTCCGCCTTCAAAAACATCTTCTTTCTCTGATATTTTCGCACCTTCAGGAAGTTTCTTTTCCAAATCACCTCTTTCAAACAGTTGACTCCGTGTTTGAACTTCATCTGGTGTTAAAGCACGATCATAGACAGTCAGGTTCCTAACTTGTAGATTGGTTCCCCAAACAGTATTACTAGCACGCTTGGTTGCTCCGATTTGAGCATGTGTTACATCTGGCATATCTTTGATGAAATGACCAGATTTCAGACTTGTTCGAGATAATACCCCGTTCACGTAGAGGCGCACTCGACCATGAGGTAATTCTGCTGTCGGTTTTTCAACTGTGAAAGTTACTGAATTCCACTGGCCAGGACGTACTTGTAATGGAGCATCCGTATATTTATCATAAAATTGTGCTCCATTGGCATCACGTCCCTCAATTAAGGCTGTATTATTGAGAACAGCCATTGTGAAGTACTCATCTTTTTTCTTATCACTAGACACTGAGAATAGATTATAAAATGCTGGAGCTTTGGCATCTGGCTTGAATTCCATATGAATGGTCGCATTTTGAAGTTTCTTCAATGTATTTAACTCACTGGTTAGGTCTACACGCTGACCATTTTTCGCATTTGTTTCAACATCTTCTTTTTCCACTACTGGAGTTGCATTTGCGATGTCTCTAGCGTAATAATCTCGAGGAAGTACTCCCTCTTCTTCTTTATCTTGGTCCTTGTTACTTGCTTCTGTAGTTGCAGAATCTGTTTCTGGTTTATCAGCAGGAGCTGGTGTATTGTCAGCTGCAGGTGTATTTGATGGAGTGGTTGTCTCTGCTTCAGTAGTCTCATTTTTCTTCAACTTATCCTGATCAACTTCCACACCATTGTCTTTTGCTGTTGCCAATTTTCCAGCTAATTCGCTATCTAAATGAGCAAGACTTCCTGAAGAAGCTTCTTTTGGTAATTCTGATAAACCTTGATTATTATTTTCAGCTGCAGTTACAGTTGAGTTTCCTTGTTCATTTGCCAATACAGGATTTACTCCAAACACCACAGCACCAATGGTTACAGAGGCTACACCCACTGCAAATTTACGAATACCATATCTTTGTTTTCTGTCATAATTCTTCTGATTCATCTTTCTACCTTTCAATATCACCAAAAAATAAAGCGCTTTCTTTTTGTTTTAAAATTTTTACTCCCGACCATAGGAAAACACAAGAAAGTAATTAATAAACGAGAGTTCCTCTCCTTCTCTCTTTCAAAATTTAGCTAGCTGTAATCCAAACAGTAGCTCTTTCACTCCTTTCCTAGAGACTTTTTCTTTATTATACAATAAAGTCATAGGTTTATCTCAAGCTTGTCATAGAATAGATTTTACTTTCAGAAATATTTTAATATTTTAATATTTTTAAAAGTACTTTCAACATTTATAACAAAAAAGAGAGCTACTGGCTCTCTCATTCATCACTTTATATACTTAAAAGAAATCTCACTACCACAGAGCCAGTTGTAAACTTGGTCATTGACAAAAACATTCATAGCTTCATGGGCATACTCTGGCATGATAAGATAGGACTTGTCACAGGTCAGACGGTTGTAAATCGCAAACTGGGTAATAGGATAGCAAACATCATCGTCCAAGCCCGTAATCATCTTAACCTCACCCTTGATACGATGGGCAAGATTTTTCACATCGATATAGGCAAGGGTCGCCATGATCTCCTCCTCAGTTTCATGGAAGGGGTCGTGAAACTTGAAATAACGGAAAAGTTCGTCGTAAGCCTCGCTAGTATTACCAATCTCAAGCACTCGTCTGAAGTCTGATAAGAAAGGATAGATTGCAACAGTTTTCTCAATTCGAGGGTTGAGCGCTGCTGCAACTAGGGCTAAAGCCCCTCCTTGCGAGGCACCATAGCTAGAAAGACGCTTCTCATCAACCTGAGGTAGACTAGCAACAATTTCGACCAACTGGTAAATATCCAGATAAACATCCTTATAAAAGAGGTGATCCCGACCTTCCACAGCCCCACGGATAATATGTCCCTTAACCGTATTTCCTAGAGGAGAACGCAAACCATCTTGTGAGTAACCCGACTGCCCCCGCACATCCATGGAAACAACACCATAACCAGCCACGGTGAAGGCCAGCATGTCGGCCCAGTCCAAGCCACGTCCCATATAACCATGGAAATGGAAAATTATTGGAACTTTACCCTCACTCTTTGGAAGAACGACGCGTGCATAGACCTTGCCTTCCTTGCTTCCTTCAAATGTTAACTCATAGCACTTGACTTGAGGAATGTGGAAATTTCTTTCCTCCAACTGGTAGCCTGGAAGTGTTGAAACTTTTTTCACTTCCTCATCCCAGAAAGCATCAAAGTCTTCTGGAACCTCATCCCGTCCTTTATAAGTCTTGATTTCTTCTAATAAAGCTGGATTTTTCATAATATGCTCCTTTTTTTGTAATCGCTATCACCACTCTAGCATATCTAGAAAAGCAATGCAAGAAAGAAGAGTAAATAGAAAGAGATTTTAGATTCTCCTCCCTCAAACCTATCGACTGAAAGTAATTTTAAAAACAAAAAAGAGCATTTTCGCTCTTTCTTCTTCTGCTCAATCTTAATTTTTTGCTTCCTTCTTTTGGAAAGTAGTTTGGTAATTTACTTTAATCGTTACTGTCATGTGAGAGTCCTCGTTTCTTTTTGATGACTCTAGTATAAGGGCCAAACCTGAAAGCTAGCTTAATACTCTTCGAAAATCAAATTCAAACCACGTCAGCGTCGCCTTACCGTACTCAAGTACAGCTTGCGGCTAGCTTCCTAGTTTGCTCTTTGATTTTCATTGAGTATAAGATTTCCTTAGAGAAAGCTTAATCTAGATGTTCTTTCTTTTCCAGATGAAGGGCAATCATGCGCCACTCTGGCTCCTCTTGCCAAGCTTCTATCGAACTAATGTAAGTAGCAACCTTTCTGGCTTCTTCTAAAATCGGAAAATCTTCGATAATATCAGCCACTTGGAACTCTGGAAGACCTGACTGTCTGGTTCCAAAAATCTCACCTGAACCACGCATTTTCAAATCTTCCTCTGCAAGGACAAATCCATTAGTGGTTTCTGTCATGATGCGCATGCGGTCTTTCCCAGAATCCGTCTTGGGATTGGCAACGAGAACTGCATAAGACTGCTTATCTCCCCGACCCACACGACCTCTGAGCTGGTGAAGCTGGCTGAGACCGAAGCGATCGGCATCCATGATAATCATAACGGTCGCATTGGGAACATTGACCCCAACCTCGATAACCGTTGTCGAAACTAGAATAGCCGTTTTTTGCTCTTTGAACTCCTGCATAATCTGGTCTTTTTCGTCACTCTTCATCTTACCATGTAGAAGAGCCACTTCTGCCTTACCTGCAAAATGAGCCGTCAATTCCTCTGATAAGGCAATGGCATTTTTCAAATCCAGAGCTTCTGATTCTTCAATCAAAGGAGAGATGACATAGGCTTGTGAACCTTTTTGGATTTCCCCCTCTAACCAAGTCAAGACCTGAGGCAATTGCTCATGTTTGATCCAGCGCGTCACAATAGGCTTTCGTCCTGCTGGCATCTGGTCAATAATGGAAACATCCATATCTCCAAAGGCTGTGATAGCCAAGGTTCGTGGTATGGGAGTCGCCGTCATCATGAGGACATCTGGGTTGTCGCCTTTTTCTCTCAGAACACGCCTTTGCCCTACACCAAAGCGGTGCTGCTCATCGATGATAATCAAGCCCAGACGAGCATAATCCACCCCATCCTGTATTAGAGCGTGAGTTCCGATAATCAAATCAGCCTCACCCTTGGCAATAGTCTCCAAGACTTCTCTCTTTTCTGCAGCTTTCAAGGAACCTGTCAAAAGAGCTAGTTTCAAGTCTGGGAAGAGACTCTGTAGACTCTCAAAATGTTGCTCTGCAAGGATTTCTGTTGGTACCATGAGGGCTGATTGGTAGCCAGCTGTCACCGCCGCAAACATGGCCAAGCCAGCGACCACCGTTTTTCCGCTCCCCACATCCCCTTGTAAGAGACGATTCATGTGGTGATCCGACTTCATGTCGGTCAAAATTTCCTGTAAACTCTTTTCTTGAGCTGGAGTCAAGGCAAAAGGCAAGCTTTCTTTGACAGCTGTCACCTTTTCCTGAGACCAATTCAGAACCAGACCACTTCCCTGAACTCTATTTTCAGACTTGAGCGTCTGCAACTGCATTTGGAAATAAAAAAGTTCCTCAAACTTGATACGGCGAAGGGCCTGCTTGTATTCTGCCAAATCCTTGGGGAAATGCATGGCACGAACGGCCTGACAACGGGACATGAGTTTGTATTTGTCCAGCAAAGACTGGGGAAGATTTTCCTCAATCAAGAGGTCCAATCCCTGATCAAAGGCCGTCTTAATAACCTTGACCAGACTGGCCTGACTGATTCCCTGAGCCAAGCGATAAACAGGTTGGAGGTCATCTTCCACCTGAGCTAGGACCTTCATCCCAGTCAGACTAGCCTTGGCTCGGTCCCATTTTCCAAAGACAGCAAGAGTTGCTCCCAACTCTATCTTATCAGCTAGATAAGGCTGGTTAAAGAAATTCACCGCAAAAACGACTTCTCCCTGCTTGAGGCTAAAGCGCAGACGATTGCGCTTGAAACCATAATACTGGACACTGGCAGGAGTCACAACTTGACCAGAAAGAACCGCCTTCTCACCGTCTTCTAGTTCCAGCACCTGCTTGGTCTTAAAGTCTTCATAACGGAAAGGAAAGTAGAGCAAGAGGTCTTGCAAATTTTCAATTCCTAGTTTGGCGTATTTTTCTGCTGACTTTGGTCCCACACCAGGTAAGACATGCAAGGGTTGATGTAGATTCATGCTCCACTCCTTTCTTTTCTAATAATATTCTCTCGGAATGCGGTCGCTGAGAAGACAAACCACTTCATAGTTAATGGTTCCACGGTAGGTCGCTACCTGAGTAGCTGTGATCTCCTTGCCCCCATTAGAACCAATGAGGGTGACTTTGGTTCCTAAAGGATAAAGCTTAGGCAGACGAATAGTGATTTGGTCCATAGAAACTCGTCCAACAATTGGGCAAGCTTGCCCATCTACCAAGACCGTGAAATTCTGCATATCTCGTGTCCAACCATCCGCATAGCCGATTGGCACCGTCGCTATGACTTGCTCGCTATCTGCCTGATAGGTCGCTCCATAGCCCATGCAAGCTCCAGCTGAAACTGTCTTGACATGAACCAGAGCAGATTCCAAGGTCAAGGCTGGTTTCAAGTCATAAGGCAAGTCCAAAACCTCTCCGCTAGGATTCAGACCATACATGGCATCTCCCATACGAACCGCATTGAAAATAGTCTCTGCATGCCAAAGGGTCGTTGCCGAATTACTAGCATGAACAAGCTCTGGAAGACCTTTCATACTAGCTAAAATAGTTTTAAACCGTTCTAACTGGGCATTAAAGTAGTCATCTGATTCCTCGTCTGCAGTAGCAAAGTGGGTAAAAATCCCTTCAACACGAGCACCATGTTGTTGGAGCAAGTCTTGAGCCTGCTCAGCCTCACCGGCCTCTCTAAAACCAATCCGTCCCATTCCTGAGTCAATCTTGAGGTGGACTGTCAATCCAGTTAGGTTCGCTTCCTTATCTAAGAGTGCTTGAATCCACTCCAATCCAGCCACCGTCAAGGTGATGTCGTATTCTTTAGCTAGAGCAACAGCTTCGATTTCAGAAACTCCTAAAATAAGGATTTTCTTCCTGAGTCCAGCTTGCCTGAGTTCAATGGCTTCATCGATATTGGAAACGCAAAAGCCATCAACTTCATCCTGAATCGCCGTCGCAACAGCAACAGCTCCATGCCCATAGGCATTAGCCTTGACTACTGCAAATTTGAGCGTTCCTTCAGGGATATGAGCCCCCATTTGCTGAATATTTTGTCGAATAGCTCCCAGATGAATCAGAGCCTTGGTTGGTCTATGTGGACTAGCTTTCATGATTTTCCTCCAAAATGACACTGGCTGTCACAAACTGATCGGTATGGCTGATAGATAGCCAAATCTTTCCTAAAAATGGTGCCTGACTAAAATAAGGCGCCCCGCGTTCATTGTTCAAGACTTCCAAATCTTGAAAACCGAGCTTGCCAATACCTGTTCCCATAGCCTTGGAAAAGGCTTCTTTAGCCGACCAGCGACCAGCTAAATATTCTATTTGCCTGCGTCCTTTAAGACTGTTAAATCGTTCCATTTCCTTAGCGGTCAGAACGCGCTTAGCAAAGCCTTCATGTCGTGTAACTGCGCTTTCTATCGAAGCTAATTCTTCGATATCAATTCCGTGTCCAACTATCATTCTCATCAAAAGGAGTTGAGATCCCCCAACTCCATCCTTTTCACTTATTTTGTCAAGGTAGCGTAAATCTCTTCTACCAAGGCCTCTGTATTCTCCCAACCCAGGCAAGGATCGGTAATAGAGCAACCAAAGACCTCTGGTTGGTTTTGACGACCATCTGCTAGGTAAGATTCAATCATAAAGCCTCGAACTATCTTTTTAATCTTCTCATTCCAATCACGATTTTGCAAAGTCTGGCGAACAATTCGAATCTGTTCCATATATTGCTTGCCAGAATTATCATGGTTGGTGTCAATGAGGATAAAGGGATTTTCAAGTCCCATGGATTCATAGCGCTCAATAGCATTTAGCAGGGTCTCATAGTAAAAGTTAGGCTCATTTTTCCCATATTCATTAACTGCACCACGAAGGATGACGTGGGCCAAGGGATTTCCTGAAGTCTCCACTTCTTGACCATGAAAGAGGAAGGTCTGTTTATTTTGAGCAGCATAGATGCCATTAAACATTACTCCAAGATTTCCTGAGGTTGGATTTTTCATCCCAACCGGTGCATCAATCCCTGAGGCCACAAAGCGGTGCTCTTGGTCTTCCACAGAACGAGCCCCAACAGCATGGTAGCTGACCAAATCATCTACCAAGACCAGATTTGACGGATAAAGCATCTCATCTGCCGTTGTCAAACCAGTCTCTGTAATCACGCGGTAGTGCAACTGACGAACAGCCTGCAAACCGTTAATCAGGCTTGGAGCCTTAGAGGTATCTGGTTGGTGAACCAAACCTTTATAGCCGTCTCCGTTGGTACGAGGTTTAGCTGTATAAACACGCATAACCATAAAAATCTTGTCCGCCACCTTCTTTTGCAAGGCTGATAAACGGCGAGCATATTCCAAGACAGCCTCTTCATTGTCAGAAGAGCAAGGACCAATCACCAAAAGAATTCTGTCATCTTCTCCTGAAATAATGTCTGCCAATTCTCTATCACGACGCTCCTTTAGTCGCAAGGCTTCCGCAGACAATTGAGTTTCCGCCTTAATTGCTTCAATATCGATTTCTCGACCTTTTTCAATAAATGCCATCTTATTCTCCTAGCGTTTGGTAGATTTCTCTGACAAGGGCTTCTGTATTTTCCCAGCCAAGACAAGGGTCCGTGATAGACTTGCCAAATACTTCTGGTTCGTTTTGACGGCCGTCTTCTAGATAAGACTCAATCATAAAGCCACGAACATACTGCTTGATTTTTTCATTCCAATCACGATTAATCAAGGTCTGGCGGACAATTCGAATCTGATCCATATATTGCTTACCAGAGTTGTCATGATTGGTATCCACAATGATAAAGGGATTTTCCAAGCCCATCTTCTCATACTGGGCAATGGTATCCATCAAATTATCATAGTAGTAGTTGGGAATATTCTTACCATACTCATTGGTCGCTCCACGAAGAATGGCATGGGAAAGCGAGTTCCCAGTTGTTTCCACTTCTTTTCCTAGGAAAAGGAAACTTTGTTTGTTTTGAGCAGCATAAATCCCATTAAACATAACATTGAGATTTCCAGAGGTTGGATTTTTAAACCCAGTCGCAAAATCTGCCCCACTTGCCACAAAGCGGTGTTGCTGGTCTTCAACTGAACGGGCACCAACAGCCATGTAAGAAATCAAATCATCCACAAGAGGAAGATTTTCAGGATAAAGCATTTCATCAGCCGTTGTCATGCCTGTTTCTGTGATAACACGATAGTGAAGATGGCGAACAGCTTTAATCCCGTTGATGAGGCTTGGCGCTTCTGTCGCATTAGGCTGGTGAATCAAGCCCTTATAGCCATCTCCGTTGGTACGAGGTTTGGCAGTGTAAACACGCATAACCATAAAGATACGGTCTGCCACTTCTTCTTGCAAAGCTGCCAAACGCTTAGCGTACTCAAGGACAGCTTCTTCATTGTCAGATGAGCATGGCCCGATTACCAAGAGAATCCGTTGGTCTTCTCCACGTATAATGGCTTCTAGCTCTTGATCGCGCTGTGATTTTCTCTCCAAAGCTTGGCCTTCCAATTTTGATAAGGCA
Organism: Streptococcus sp. NM; assembly: GCF_003390135.1. Classification (GTDB taxonomy): domain Bacteria; phylum Bacillota; class Bacilli; order Lactobacillales; family Streptococcaceae; genus Streptococcus. The sequence continues at coordinate 137,748 of NZ_QUOS01000001.1, read as the reverse complement.
CGAACTTCTTCAATATTAATTTTAGGACTTTTTGCTGTAAATACCATAACTCATCTCCTTATAAAGCAAACGGATACCAAGTAAAAATTTACTTTTCACAAGGTATCCGCCTCTAAACTATCTCATTTTATTGTCTTTTACCGTGACAGTTTTTAAACTTCTTACCAGAACCACATGGGCAAAGTTCATTCCGTCCAATCTGGCTCAAATCCAGATTTTCTGGCATATTTGCTTGGTGGGCAGCGATATTACGAGTCGCTGTTGTACTGATATGGTGTTCTGCTTGTGGTCTTTCTTGTTCATGAATTTGTGCTTTCATCATCAAGCGTGTCACATCAAACTCAATCGAACCAATCATGTCATTAAACATACGGAAACCTTCTGCCTGATACTCAACAACAGGGTTGTTCTGAGCATAGCCACGAAGTCCAACCGCGTTACGCAATTGATCGAGAGCATCGATATGATCTGTCCACTTGTTATCCACCACTCGTAGAATCAAGACTTTTTGGAATTCTTTCACTGCTTCTTCATCGCGTAGTTTTGAAACCTGACTATCGTAAACTTGCAAGGCACGTTGGAAGAGCTCTTCCTTGATGGCCTTATCAGACAAGCCTGACAAGTCTTCCATCGTAATAGAATCTTCTGGAAGCAAGTTGTACTTAGCAAAGTTCAAAATTGCTTCTAGTTTTTCATCTTGTTTTGCACGCGCATGACCATCAACGACACGACCAATCGTGCGTTTGATCATTGCCTGAATTTCAGGTGCCAAGTCACGGTCTGCAGTGATAACATCGTAACGTTGAGCGTAGATAATCTCACGTTGTTCACGCATGACATCATCGTATTGAAGGACTTGTTTACGGGTATCGTAGTTATTTCCTTCGACACGTTTTTGAGCCGCTTCAACCTGACGTGTCAACATGCGAGACTCAATGGCTTCATCAGACATATTGAGACGTTCGAAGACACCTTTCAGACGTTCAGAACCAAAACGTTTCATCAAATCATCTTCAAGAGAGAGGTAGAATTGTGACTCACCTGGATCTCCTTGACGACCTGAACGTCCACGAAGCTGGTTATCGATACGACGGCTTTCATGACGTTCTGTACCAATAACACAAAGTCCTCCAAGTTCGCGAACCCCTTCACCAAGCTTGATGTCGGTACCACGACCGGCCATGTTGGTTGCGATAGTAACAGCACCACGTTGACCAGCATTCATGATGATTTGAGCTTCTTTATAGTGGTTCTTAGCATTCAAGACTTCGTGAGGAACTCCAGCTGCGACCAATTTCTTAGAAATGTAGTCACTGGTTTCAACCGCTACTGTACCAACCAAGACAGGCTGACCTTTTTGGTAACGAGCCTTAACGTCTTCGACAACCGCCTTAAACTTAGCTTCAATACTAGCAAAAAGTAAGTCTGGATGGTCAATACGCTGAACAGGACGGTTTGTTGGGATTGGAATAACACGAATGTTGTAAATTTCACGGAATTCTTCTTCCTCAGTCTTACCTGTACCCGTCATTCCAGACAATTTTTTGTACATACGGAAGAGGTTTTGGTAAGTGATTGAGGCAGATGTCTTGGTTTCATCCTGAATTGGCACACCTTCTTTAGCTTCAATAGCTTGGTGCAAGCCATCAGAATAACGACGACCTTCCATAGTACGACCTGTAAATTGGTCAACGATCAAGATTTCTTGCTCTTCGCTCACCACATAGTCAATATCGAGAAGCATGATGTAGTTGGCACGAAGGGCGTTATCGATAAAGTGAGTCAAAGCCACGTTTTCGATATCATAGAGATTTTCAAGTTTGAAGTAGCTTTCCGCCTTGTCAATCCCTGAATCAGACAAACCAATAGTCTTAGACTGCACATCGATGATATAGTCGTCTTTGTCCAAAGATTTTACATAGTGGTCTGCCATGTGGTAGAGCTGACTGGTTTCAACTGCGTTAGCACCTGATACGATCAAAGGTGTACGCGCCTCGTCAATCAAGATTGAGTCAACCTCATCGACCAAAGCATAGTTAAGCGGGCGTTGTACCATGTTTTCAGCACGAACGACCATGTTGTCACGAAGGTAGTCAAATCCGATTTCTGAGTTGGTTGAGTAAGTAATATCACACTCATAGGCTTCTTTTTTCTCCATTGGAGATTTGGCAGCCAAGTTAATCCCTACTGACAAACCAAGCCATGAGTACAATTCACCCATCTCAGTTGCGTCACGTTCTGATAGATATTCATTGACCGTAACTACGTGAACCCCTTTACCTGAAAGGGCATTGAGGTATACTGGCATAGTCGCAGTCAAGGTTTTTCCTTCCCCTGTACGCATCTCTGGCACGTCACCATGGTGAAGAACGATTCCCCCCATAACCTGAACCTTATAAGGGAAGAGACCTAGGACACGTTTAGCACCTTCACGGACAACCGCAAATGCTTCATAAAGCAATGAATCCAGTGATTCTCCATTTTGATAACGTTCTTTAAATTCAACTGTTTTTGCTTTTAGTTGGTCGTCAGTCAAAGCAGCCATTTGGTCTTCGTATTTGAAAACCTTGTCAGCCATCTTTTCCAGACGACGGATTTCTCCTTTATCATTTTCGATAATTGTTTTTAAAATATTAGCCATGTTTTTCCTTACTTTAAATTCCGAATATTTTAGAATGTTCTTTTAATTTTAGCACAATTACTGATTATTTTCAAGGAAGAATCCCTATTTTGAAAAGGAAAAAGAGGCTAGTTTCCAAGCTAACCTCTCTGACTTTTATGATACTTTAATTGCCAAAAATTGGCAAAAGAGCAAATAAGATAAATAGATTAATCCAAAGAGAAAGACAGCAGATAAGTCCAAAAACAAAGAGACTGACTTTCTTGGACATCAAGGCCATCAAAATGGACAGAATTCCAAAAACTAGCAAGATTTTCTGCATAACGAAGATGTCAATCGTTATCCCCAGAATCGGACTGCCCCAAGGAAGAAAGAAGAAAGCAATCCAGATCAACAGAACTAAACCAATATAGACCTTGGAATAACGTGTAATAAATGGTTTTAGACGTGTCATAAGCCACCTCCTATAAACAAAACCCATATAAATCAATGCCTTCCACTTTTAGACTTCCCTAGTTCCCGTCTCAAGCGAAACATTTTTTTGAAACAGGAATAAGTTAACCAATTCAGACCAATAGCTAGCAGAATAAAAAGAAACCAAATACCCCTAAACTTGATATCTGTCACATTTCTCAAGACGATATTGAAAAACAGAATTGAAACAACTGTCCAAGCAAAGCTAAAAAGAGAATAGAGGGGGATGTAAACCCAGTAAAAATAGTAAAAAATCGGGAAAAATTTACTATTTCTGTTGGCCTTTTCAATCCAGTTATCAAAATAAAAGTACGGTGCTAAAAGTAAGAATTTAAATAAATGTTCCATCAGCGGCACCTCTTTTTGATAGCGTTTTCTTCAACTTCATTCTATCAAAAAAAATCTGGAAATGTCATTCCAGATTCTACTTTTTTATTTGCGTTTTCTTGCGATGAGATGGATCGGTGTTCCTTCAAAGACAAAGGCCTTGCGGATTTGATTTTCCAAGAAACGCAAGTAAGAAAAGTGCATAAGTTCTTCTTCATTGACAAAGATGACAAAGGTTGGTGGTTTGGTTGCCACTTGGGTCGCATAGAAAATCTTGAGGCGTTTTCCTTTGTCTGTCGGTGTTGGGTTGATGGCAATGGCATCCATGATCACATCGTTCAAGACAGCTGATGGAATACGTGTATTTTGACTTTCACTGATTTGCTTAATCATCTCAGGAAGTTTGTGGAGACGTTGCTTGGTCAAAGCGGATACAAAGATAATCGGTGCGTAAGGCAGGTATTGGAACTGCTCACGAATATCTTCTTCCCAGTTTTTCATAGTGTGGTTGTCTTTTTCAAGTGTATCCCATTTGTTGACCACGATAATCATTCCTTTACCAGCTTCATGGGCAAATCCTGCGATACGCTTATCGTATTCACGAATACCCTCTTCCGCATTGATGACCATCAAGACCACATCTGACCGGTCAATAGCACGCATGGCACGCATGACAGAATATTTCTCGGTATTTTCATAAACCTTACCAGACTTACGCATACCAGCCGTATCAATCATGGTAAACTCTTGACCATCTGTATCTGTAAAGTGGGTATCAATGGCGTCACGCGTTGTTCCAGCAACTGGACTGGCAATAACACGGTCTTCTCCCAAGATAGCATTGATCAAGCTTGATTTTCCGACGTTAGGACGACCAATCAAGCTAAACTTAATGACATCTGGGTTTTCTTCTTCATATTCATTTGGAAGATTTTCTACGATGGCATCTAGCACATCCCCTGTACCGATACCATGGACAGATGAGATAGGCAATGGTTCACCCAAACCGAGAGCATAAAAATCATAGATATCATTTCGCATTTCAGGGTTGTCCACCTTGTTAACTGCGAGGATAACTGGTTTGTGGGTCTTATAAAGCTTACGAGCTACGTATTCGTCTGCATCAGTAATTCCTTCCTTACCAGACACGACAAAGACGATAACATCTGCTTCTTCCATGGCAATTTCTGCCTGGTGCTTGATTTGTTCCATGAAAGGAGCATCGACATCATCGATCCCTCCTGTATCAATCATGCTAAAGGAACGATTGAGCCACTCACCCGTCGCATAAATACGGTCACGCGTCACGCCTTCGACATCTTCTACAATGGAGATTCGCTCACCAGCGATCCGATTAAATAGGGTTGATTTCCCAACATTGGGACGTCCTACAATGGCAATAGTTGGTAGGGCCATAATTTCTCACTTTCTACAATAACTTCTTCTGTTCAAGATTTTTTCTAGTTGAACTTGGTTCAGCTTGACCAAACTGTTCTGCTAGGCGCTGACTCCAGCTTGTGGTCGCACGCGCCCCAGCATAGTCAGCCTGTACACGGTCATAAGCTTCAATCACATCAACTGTCTGTTCCTGGTATTCTTCCTCAAACACCACTTGATTCAATGGCAAGCGAGGTTTGACTTCATGTTCTTCATTTGGTAAACCTAGTGCTATCCCAAAGACAGGATAAGTGTAGTCAGGCAGGTTAAAGAGCTCTGCCACTTCTTCTGACTTGTATCGAACCAAACCGATAATCACACCACCATAACCCAAGCTTTCAGCTGCCAACAGAGCATTTTGACCAGCAAGAGCTGCGTCGACTGAACTAATCAAGAGGCCTTCCACACCTTGGGGTTGGAAGGTGTCGGTATGAAGTCGTGCTCCCTTTTCTGCTCGGTTCAAATCTCCGACAAAGAGAAGGAAAACAGCTGACTGGCGAATGGCTTCTTGAGGTGCCAATTCATACAAGGCATCTTTCTTCTCTTGACTTCGTACCACAATCACAGAGTAGGATTGGAAATTCTTCCAAGATGAGGCCATCTGGGCTGCTGTCAGGATTTTAGTCAAGTCTTCTTGAGGAAGGACTTGCTCTTTAAACCTGCGCACTGAAGTATGAGCCTTCATTAATTTGATTGTTTCTGTCATCGACGGTTCACTCCTTCTAAACGAGTCTCCTCAGCCAAATAACGGATGCGTTCCATGACACGTCTGGCTTCCCAGGTTTCGTCATTTCCATGCTTTCCTTTAGCGAAATGTAGCTCCAATTCTTCAAAGTTGAAGTTGGAGGTAAAAAAGGTCGGTAAATTTTCCTGCATCCGGTATTGGAGAATAACCTGCAGGATTTCGTCACGCACCCAAGGTGTTGATTGCTCGGCCCCAATATCATCTAAAATCAGGACTTCAGACAGTTTAATCTCATCTACCAAGGTCTTGACATTACCATCACCGATAGCATTTTTGACATCAATGACAAAGCTAGGATAGTGGAGGAGAGTTGATGAAACACCACGTTTTTCTGATAAATCATGGGCTAAGGCAGCCACCATGAAACTTTTACCCACACCAAAATCTCCATATAGGTAAAGACCTTTTCGAATAGCTGGATATTGCTCCACGAAGGCTAATAGCTTTTCAAAAACTGGTAAGCGCCCCAAATCATCCAAATCTACTTGAGCCAAACTAGCTTTCTTAAGACTGGCTGGCAGATTGATTAACTTGAGACGGTTCTTAATAGCCGCTTCTTTTTCAGCCGCGATTAGTTCAGGAGTTTCTTCATAAGAAACATCCGCATAGCCATGATTCATAACCAAAATCGGCTTGTAGCCTTTGGCAATATAATCCGTATCCCCACGGAGAAATTTGTCACGCTCGGTGATGTACTGATTAAACTTGGAGATACTGCGATTCAATTCCTCTGGAGTAAGGGATTCTTGCTGGATAAAGGCCACAACATCAGGGTCCTTCATGATTTTCTGGACCAAATCTTGATAATGAAAACGGCTAGGTTGACGTTTGAGTACGTCTCCGACACTTTCCATCTAATCTCCTCCTTTTTCTAATCGAGCTAATAGTTCTTGTTTCTTACGTTCTAGTTCCAGACGAGTTTCCTCGCTGGTTTCATTTTTATAATCTGGATTGCTCCACTTGGGCACATTGGACTTAGCAGGACTGGGTTTACTACTTTTTTGAGCCTGGCTCTTCTGACCACGCTCACGAATTCGCAAGACTGCCTCTTCTGCCGAATGAATCTTTTGGTAGGCATAATCATTGGCTACTTTCATGGCATATTTCTCATTGATGTTTGCCGAATCCACCTTATTAAAGGTCAATAAGAGAATGATATTGATGACTTCGTCCAGCAAACCCAAACCAGCCATCTGTTGCAAGAGTTCTCTTTCTGTTTGAGTAATACTTGCCTTGCGTGTTTGTTTGATTTCTGCTAAGAACTGCAGGGCAGTTTTACTTTTGGCTTCTTTAATAATGGTTGCTTCCTTAGGACTAAAGTCAGAGGAAACAGGTTTTTGAGAAATTTTTTCCCGCATGCGTTTGGTTGAAATAACCTTGGAAACAGCTGTTGACTTGGCCAATTGATAAGTTTCAAACCAAGTCCATTTCTTCTCCTCAGCAATAGCAAAGAGGTTTAAGACATCGGTCTGCTCATCCGCAAAGCTAAGCCCGTCTCGAGCCATAAGCTGACGAAAATGGTCTAAGTCAAAATCGTTGGCCACTTTCTTCTTGAGACTAAGGTCTTCTTGACTTCCCAGTTCTGCCAAGTCTGGGAAGACTTGATTGAGTGAGACAGGTATTTCTTCTCCCTCAGCACTCTCAACTTTCAAATCCTCCACAGCTGCATCGCCAATCTTCTTCTCCAAAAGTCTGCGATAAACAGGATGTTCCAAGAAGTCCTGACTCGAAAGTGGAGTATGGAGAGCTAGCTGATAGGTATCACCCTTTTGATAGAGGGTTAAGAGATTAAAAGCAGATAGGATTTTCAGGGATTTTATCAGTCTATCCATCCCAAAGTTAAGATGGTTGAGAATGCTTGAAAAAAGATATTCTTTTCTACCATTATCCCAAAAACTAATCGTATAAAGATAAAGGCTCAGTGCCTCCTGACCGATAATCGGGAGGTAGCACTGTACCAGAGATGAGGTATCTTGCGACACCCGATTATTCTTTAGATAAGAAAAACGGTCAATTGGCTTCATTTATCTTTCCTTTTTCTTTTTAGAGGACTGGGTGATTTGTTGGAGCAAGCTCTCTAGCTCACTGACATCCTTAAAACTACGATAGACACTGGCAAAACGTACATAGGTAATCTCATCTAACTCAGCCAACTCCTCCATGACGAGTGAACCAATGTCCTCACTTTGAATTTCATTTTCATTTCGACCACGGAGTTTCTGTTCGATACGATTGACTACCATGTTGATTTCATCACTTGACACAGGACGTTTCTGGGCTGAGCGGATAATCCCATTAAAGATTTTATCTCTGGAGAACTGTTCCCGTGTGCCATCTTTTTTAACAACCACTAAGGTTCTTTCTTCTACCCGTTCGTAGGTTGTAAAACGGTGTTGGCATTCATCGCACTCACGTCTTCTACGAATAGTGTTCCCTTCTTCTGCTTGGCGACTATCGATAACACTTGACTTGGTAGCCCCACATTTTGGACAACGCATCCTTTCCCTCCTTATCGTTTTCTTTTCATTATACCATTTTTTAAGCGATTCCCAAAACAATTCTTCTTTTTGCTTGACAAGTTTTTTGTTTTGTTGTATTATTTAATTAAGACAAAAGGATAAAAGAAAGGAGACCAAGATGTCCTGGACATTTGACAACAAAAAACCCATCTATTTACAGATTATGGAGAAAATCAAGCTTCAGATTGTTTCCCATACACTGGAACCCAATCAACAACTGCCAACCGTGAGAGAGCTGGCTAGCGAGGCTGGTGTCAATCCCAACACCATCCAAAGAGCCTTGTCAGACCTTGAACGAGAAGGATTTGTCTATAGCAAGCGCACAACTGGACGATTTGTAACTGAGGATAAGGAGCTAATCGCCCAATCACGCAAACAATTATCAGAAGAAGAATTGGAACACTTCGTTTCCTCCATGATCCATTTTGGCTATGAAAAAGAAGAACTACCAGGCGTAGTCGGCGATTATATTAAAGGAGTTTAAGCCTATGTCATTACTAGCATTTGAAAATGTATCCAAATCTTATGGAGCAACCCCAGCCCTTGAAAATGTTTCTCTTGACATCCCAGCTGGCAAAATTGTTGGTCTCCTTGGACCAAACGGCTCAGGGAAAACAACCCTGATTAAACTAATCAATGGCCTCTTACAACCAGATCAAGGACGTGTCCTTATCAACGACATGGACCCAAGCCCAGCAACCAAGGCTATCGTAGCTTATTTGCCGGATACGACCTATCTAAATGAGCAAATGAAGGTCAAAGAAGCCCTAACCTACTTCAAGACCTTCTATAAAGATTTCAATCTAGAACGCGCCCATCATCTACTTGCAGACCTGGGCATTGATGAAAATAGTCGTCTCAAAAAACTATCAAAAGGAAACAAGGAAAAGGTACAACTGATTTTGGTTATGAGCCGTGATGCTCGTCTCTATGTTCTGGACGAACCCATTGGTGGGGTGGATCCAGCAGCCCGTGAGTATATCCTCAATACCATTATCAACAACTACTCCCCAACTTCTACCGTTTTGATTTCTACCCACTTGATTTCTGATATCGAGCCAATCTTGGATGAAATTGTCTTCCTAAAGGATGGAAAAGTCGTCCGTCAAGGCAATGTAGATGATATTCGCTATGAGTCAGGTGAATCCATTGACCAACTCTTCCGTCAGGAATTTAAGGCCTAAGCAAAGGAGATTATTATGTTTTGGAATTTAGTTCGCTACGAATTTAAAAATGTTAACAAGTGGTATTTAGCCCTCTACGTTGCCGTGCTAGCCCTTTCTGCCATTATCGGAATACAGACACAGACCTATAACAATCTACCTGCCAAAGAAAGTCAACTTACTATGCTACTTTTTCTAGCTACTGTCTTTAGTGGCTTGATGATTACACTGGGGATTTCAACTATTTTCTTAATTATTAAACGCTTCAAAGGTAGTGTCTATGACCGACAAGGTTATCTGACTTTGACATTGCCAGTTTCTGAACATTATATCATCTCAGCCAAACTAGTCGGTGCCTTTATCTGGTCTATTGTCAGCACTACTGTACTAGCAATCAGTGCTTTCATTGTTCTGACCCTTACGGCTCCAGATTGGTTTGCAACTTCTGACGTGATTCCATTTATAGAAACACATCTTCCTCAACTCTCTCTTATGGGGGTATCCTTCCTACTAAATACTATTTCTGGAATCCTCTGCATCTACTTGGCTATTTCCATTGGACAGCTTTTCAATGAATACCGTACCGCACTGTCAATTGTAGCCTACATTGGTATCCAAATCGTCGTTGGCTTTATTGAACTCTTCTATCGTTCTAACCCTGGTTTCTACTTCCCATCAACCACAGGAGGAGCTGATCAGTTCCAGATGGGCATTATCATGACTATTCTGGAAGAAGTTATTCTTATAGCCATCTACTATCTAGGAACTTATCACATCTTGAAAAACAAGGTTAATTTGCAATAATATCAGAGTCTAGCGACAATAACTCGCTAGGCTTTTTTATCATCTTTAACATAATGTAAATAAAATGCGTAAACAAAAAATAACGAATTTGTTATAACAAAATCTAATACACCACTAAACTAAATATATTCTTATAAATCAATTGACTAAGTATGAGAACGATATTCCAACATACTTGAGGTCTTATCAAAATTACACCCTATAACTATAATGAAGTTTTTACACAAAATTATTGACACAATTGACAATGTTTTTAATCTATATAAGCTTCTTGTATGATACAATAGAGTTATTAAAAATAAATAACTTTTAGGAGTCCCATATGAAACAAAGAAATAGATTACTATTTTTAGTCTTATTATTTATTAGTATTTTCTTAGGAGCTTGTTCCCAAAATTCAGCTCAAACAGAAATAACAGGAAAAGGAATAGTTGAATTAATAAACGAAAACAGAGAGAGAGTATTCTTCGTCGCTAACGCCTCTAGTGATACAATTTCAAAAGATGATAAAATAACGTATATATATTTCACGAAAAATGGCAACGTTACATCCTATGCTATTGGTAAAGAACCTGAAAAAACAAAAGATTCTAGTGAAGAACAAGTTGAAATCACGCTTAAAGACATAACAAATAAAAGTATTGATGAAATAAAAAAATTATCGGAAAAAAACTTCTATGATAAGAAAGAATTTAATATTGTTAAGGGAACTATCGAAACTGATCCTTCCGGTAATAGAACAGTTGCAGAGAAATTAGAATTTACAAATAAAGATAAGGAAAAGGCTGAATTCCTTTCAAAGTCACTTATTTATGGACAAATTTATAATCAATTCTATGCTGGCTACTCATTAGAAAAATCCTATCTTATAACAGAAATTCCTACTAAAAAGTCTTCAGTTCCTTTTGATAAAGTTGGTGGAAAAAATATTATTGAAAATAGCGGCTTGTAATCTAATAGTACCTAAAACAAACATATACATATCACTAAATTAAGTTCAAACTAACCAACTGTTAATACTTCATACATTACCCCGTAATTGCTCTCTAATCAAAAATGCATTATCTCATCAATTCAACTTTTTAGAAACGTATCACATCTCGATAAACAAGGTTAATTTTCAATAGTTTTAAAGTCTAGTGACAATAACTCGCTAGGCTTTTTTTCGCCCTTAAAACTTCCATTTTTATATGACGTATTTGATAAAAAGGAGTATAATAATTTAAAACTGATTACATGTATATCGATAAGGAGGCCAACTCTTTATGCTGAGAAGATTTGTTAGTAAGATGCACCTTGTACTTTATTTCTTTTCTATTGCCATTATTTGGCTTGAAGCGATTATCACACCAGCCCTTGTTCAGAATATTGTTGCTAGTTTTACCAATCAAGAACTAGGCCTTCTTTGGAAAGTATTAATTCTAGGAATACTTGGTAATCTCATCCTCCTACTAGGCTTAGCTGGAAAACGCTATTACTATGCCCGTTTGATTACTGATATTGACTCGGAAAATAGCAGAAAGATTAGTGACTTGCTCTTCTTCCTACCTCAAACAGTCATTGAAGTCATTCATCACTACACAGAAGAAGACTTAAAACACTATGACCAAGTCATTCACTTAAGCAAAGAAAAGTAATAGTCTATAACATACGATTTTAAAAAGCAAGGAACCCGAATTCCTTGCTTTTTATACTAAGAACAAACTAGGAAACTAGCCGCAGGTTGCTCAAAACACTGTTTTGAGGTTGTGGATAAGACTGACGAAGTCAGTTACCTATACCTACGGCAAGGCGACATTGATGCGGTTTGAAGAGATTTTCGAAGAGTATTAACTCAATATCAAACTGGCTACGATAGGGCTGACAAAGACATAGAGAATACCTGTGACACCGATAGCCAAACCACCCATGGCTCCTGCTACAGAGCCGTATCGGAAGGCTGTTCCCGTTCCAACTGCGTGGCCTGTTCCTCCAAGAGAAAGACCAACAGCTACTGGGTCGTCAATTTTCAACCACTTCAAAAGGGTTGGTCCGATGACACTGGTTAAAATCCCAGTCGCCACTACAACCACCAAGGTCACGGTCGTCAGACCTTGCAATTTTTCTGTAATCCCAACTGCCATGGCGGTTGTTACTGACTTGGGAAAGAGAGAAATGGCTAGGAAAAAGTCCATGCCAAATATTTTCGCCACAAGGGCTGTGAAAGATGTATTGACCACTACAGCTAACAGACTACCAAAGAGAATACTCCGAGCATGGTGCTTCATCAGATGAAAACTCTTATAAAGCGGAATCCCTAGAGCCACGGTCGATGGGACAATCAAGTTGTTCAGATAAACCCCACCTTGGTAGTAATCTTGGTAAGAAATACCCATCACTTTTAGAAAGATGATAATGAAAACAGCTGACAAAAGCAAGGGCGTTGTCAATGGATGAGGAAAACGTCTGTAAATCAGCATTCCTACTAGATAAGCTAGGATAGACAGGGCAAGCCCAAACAGGGGATTGGAAACAAATTCACTCATTTGGCATCTCCTTTCTCATAATCTCCCTCAAACCGTCTCTTGATAAACTGAACTACCAAGGCTATGAGGATAATATTGATGACTGCTGCAAAAAAGACTATCAAAACAATAGGCAAAAGATAGGGGGCAATCACATCAAACTTCTCCATGATTCCCACTGCTGGTGGCAAAAAGAGAATGGTCATATTGGACAGCAAGAAATTCCCCACCATGTTGACATGCCTAGTTCTCAGCCACTTAAATTGCAAGGCTAGAAAGAGAATAATCAAACCAATAATACTGCCTGGGATGGGCAAATGAAAGAAACTAGAGATCCCCTCTCCGATTAGAGAAATCACAAAGAGAATCATTAATTGAACATATAATTTCATCCTAAACTCCACGAAATAGACTTCTTGCATACCAGTTTACTCTTTTTTCAGAAAATTTCAAGGAAATGCACAAGGGATAATGAAAATTAGAGATGAAAGTGGATACAGACAATTCTTGACTTGTGAAAACATGCATGATTTAGGACACAAGATTTCAACGTCTTTCTTGCCAGCTCTTTTGAAAAGTAGTATAATTATTGCATGCGCAATCATCTTGTGATACAGAGACTGTCCGTGAATGGGCCTTCTTCTATTTACAACTCTAAAAAGAAAGGAGATACTATGACCTATTTGGAAAAATGGTTTGATTTTAATCGGCGTCAGAAAGAAATTGAAAGTCTCTTGGAAGAGACTATTTCCCAGCAGAGCGAGCAAAGTCTGACCTTGAAAGAGTTCTACCTGCTCTACTATCTGGACTTGGCTCAAGAAAAATCTCTACGCCAGATTGACCTGCCAGATAAACTTCATCTGAGTCCGAGCGCTGTTTCTCGGATGGTGGCTCGCTTGGAAGCCAAAAATTGCGGTCTACTTAGTCGCAGGTGTTGTGATCAAGATCGACGCTCTAGCTTTATCTGCCTGACAAGTGATGGGCAAAAGACACTGGCCACACTACAAAAGGCTGTCGAAGAAAGCTTGGAAACTGGTTTGGATTTCTTGATTTAAGATGATTTTAGAAAAAAGTTGCGTGCGCAATCATTTTTCTTGACATTCTCTTTTACAAGGAGTAAAATAAAATCATCATTAAACAAAGGAGTTTTAAACATGATTGAAATTACCTATCTAGATGCCAGCAAGAATGAAAGAACTGTAACTTTCGAATCTTATGAAGATTTTGATCGTTCACAACAAGCTTGCCTTATCGGTGTCGCAGACTACTACCCTGTCCAAAAATTAACTTACAACGGTCATGATTTGGACTACCATGGGACTTATGGAGATGTCTTCTTCTATCTCATGAAACAAGATTTAAGCCAATATAACTAAAAAAAGGAGAAATACAATGGCAAAAGCAATTACAGATGCAACATTCGAACAAGAAACTAAAGACGGTTTGGTCTTGGTAGACTTCTGGGCAACTTGGTGTGGTCCATGTCGTATGCAAGGTCCAATCTTGGACAAATTGTCTGAAGAGCTTTCAGAAGATGTTTTGAAAATCGTTAAAATGGACGTTGATGAAAATCCAAACACAGCTCGTGCCTTTGGAATCATGTCTATCCCAACTCTTCTCTTCAAAAAAGACGGCCAAGTTGTCAAACAAGTTGCTGGTGTTCACACAGCAGAACAAATCAAGGCCATCGTTGCTGAATTGAGCTAATCAACTGAGAGACCAAGTACTTGCTTTGGTCTCTTTTTTCTTGTCCTTTGCCATTTTTCAAAAAATATGCTAGACTGTAAGTAGAATATTACGATGTTTGGGACATGCCATCGCTAAAAAAAACCTTGACTTGGTATTTTTTAGCTCCCTCAAGGGAGCTTTTTGCGTGCTCTGAACATTTCCCATTTTGGAAGGAGTACTATGAAACGTCAATCAGCCTTGGTCGTCTTTAGTGGCGGTCAAGATTCTACAACCTGCCTATTTTGGGCTAAAGAACACTATGAAACGGTCGAAGCCGTTACCTTTGCCTACGGCCAACGCCATCATCTCGAAATTCAAGTCGCTAAAGAAATCGCTAAGGAACAGGGCATTCGTCATCACATCCTAGATATGTCCCTGCTGGGGCAAATCACTGAAAATGCCCTGACCTCTGATCTGGAAATTGAGCAAAAAGAGGGAGAGGTTCCCAATACCTTCGTTGACGGTCGCAACCACCTCTTTTTGTCCTTTGCGGCAGTTCTTGCTAAGCAACGAGGCATTAAAGACATCGTGACAGGTGTCTGCGAAACAGACTTTTCAGGCTACCCCGATTGTAGAGATGTCTTTGTAAAATCCCTTAATGTTACCCTCAACCTTGCCATGGATTACGACTTCGTTATCCAAACACCTCTCATGTGGCTAGACAAGGCTGAAACTTGGGAATTGGCTGACCAACTCGGTGCTTTTGACTACGTTCGTGAAAAGACCTTAACCTGCTACAACGGGATTATCGGAAGTGGCTGTGGAGATTGCCCAGCCTGCCATCTACGTCAGCATGGTCTAGATGTTTATCTCTCACAGAAAGGAGAGGCCTAATGTTTTTCGCACCCAAAGAAATCAAACAAGAAACTGGGGAGTCTCTGGTCTACAATCCTCACAGAACCTTGGTATCAAAAGAATTTACCTTTGATGCTGCCCACCACCTCTTTCACTATGAGGGAAAATGTAAGTCCCTGCACGGCCATACCTATCATCTGCAGATTGCTGTCAGTGGATTTTTAGATGAACGTGGCATGACCTACGATTTCGGAGACATCAAAGCAATCTACAAGAACTACTTAGAACCCCACTTGGATCATCGCTATCTCAATGAAACTCTTCCCTATATGAACACGACTGCTGAAAATATGGTTTACTGGATTTTTCAAACCATGAATCAAGAGTTGCCAGACGAGCGCGGTCTCCGTTTGGAATACGTTCGTCTCTATGAGACTCCGACTGCCTTTGCGGAGTTTAGACGGGAGTGGTTAGATGACTAGGGAACGTGTCCTCAAACTACCAGTTCTGGAAATTTTTGGTCCAACCTTTCAAGGCGAAGGCCGTGCAATCGGTCAGAAAACCATGTTTGTCCGCACTGCAGGTTGCGACTACCACTGCGACTGGTGCGATTCTGCCTTTACATGGGATGGTTCTGAAAAACCAACTCGCATGACAGCTGACGAGGTCATTGCTGCCTTGGATAAATTGGGGAGCTACGACTATGTAACCCTATCTGGGGGAAATCCTGCTATCCTAGCAGCCAACATGGCCGAATTGGTCACTAAACTTAAGGAACGTGGTGTCACTCTGGCTGTTGAAACTCAAGGCTCTCGCTGGCAAAATTGGTTGAAAGACATCGACCAGGTCACTCTGAGTCCCAAACCTCCTTCATCCAAGATGGAAGTCAACTTTGAGACCTTGGACTTTATCGTTTCCCAACTGGATCCAGATAAGGTCACCTTTAAAATCCCTGTCTTTGACGATGCAGATTTGGCCTTTGCCAGAGGCATACAAGAACGTTACCAACCAGATGTTCTCTTCTTATCAGCTGGAAATCCTGAGCCCAAGGCTACAGGCAATATTGTCCAAGACCAACTGGACCGTCTCAAAGAACTCTGGGAACGCATCGCTGCCGACGATAGCTGGGGCAATGTCCGCGTCCTTCCTCAACTCCATACCCTCCTCTACGATAATCAACGTGGTGTTTAAAATTAGAAAGAAAGAATCATGTCACAACAAGAAGAAATGAAAAACCTAAGCCTCCTCGGCAACAAAGAAACCAACTACATTTTCGAATATCAACCAGAAGTCCTCGAATCCTTTGATAATCGTCATGTGGAAAATGACTATTTTATCAAATTTAACTGTCCTGAATTCACCTCACTTTGCCCAATCACTGCTCAGCCAGACTTTGCAACTATCTATATTTCCTACATCCCTGACAAGCTCTGTGTCGAGTCAAAATCCCTCAAACTCTACCTCTTTAGCTACCGAAACCACGGAGATTTCCACGAAAACTGTATCAACACCATTGGGAAAGACTTAGTCAACTTGCTAGATCCTCGCTATTTGGAGGTTTGGGGAAAATTTACTCCTCGCGGTGGCATCTCAATTGACCCCTACTACAACTACGGTAAGCCTGGAACTAAGTATGAAGGCTTGGCAGAACAACGCCTCTTCCAACACGACCTTTATCCAGAGAAAATTGATAACCGTTAAACTCATACTCAATGAAAATCAAACTAGGAAGCTAGCCGCAGGTCGCTCAAAGCACTGCTTTGAGGTTGTAGACAAGACTGACGAAGTCAGCTCAAAATACTATTTTGAGGTTGCAGATGGAAGCTGACGTGGTTTGAAGAGATTTTCGAAGAGTATCATACGAAAAAGCCCTGTTCCTCAAAATGAGGAGCAAGGCTTTTTAAGTTTCAATTATTCTTCTGTTCCAAGGAAGTTTTTAGCAACAAGGGCTGCAAGAACTCCACCAACGATTGGTGCAAGGATGAAAATCCAAACTTGTTGAAAGGCTGCACCACCTACCAAAACAGCTGGTGCCAAGCTACGGGCTGGATTTACTGAAAGCCCAGTAATGTTCAAGCCCACAAGAATCATCGCCATCAATGACAAACCGATTACCAAACCAGCAATCGCGCCATTGCCCTTGCTTGCTGATGTCACAGTCATGATAACCAAGACAAACAAGAAAGTTGCAATGACTTCAAACAAGAAACCACCAAAGACAGTGACACCGTTTGCCAAGGCATTTTCACCAAGACTATCAGTTGACATACCTGAGTTAGCCAAGAGGAAGAATACCGCGCCAGAAGCGATGAAAGCTCCAACAACTTGTCCAAGGATGTAGTTTACAAGCTCTGAAGATGACAAACGTTTGTTTACAAACATAGCAACCGAAACAGCTGGGTTCAAGTGAGCCCCTGAAACAGTTCCGATTGAGTAGGCTGCAACCACAATTGCCAGACCAAAGGCAAAGGCAATCCCTAGGTGACCAAGGCCATCAAGACCATTTCCAAAAACAACAGCTCCTGTCCCAACGAACACAAGCATGAACGTACCGATTACCTCAGCAACAAATTTTTTCATTTTCTTTCTCCTTTTTTCAAAAACTAGATACTAGTCTATCAAAAGAGGGAAAGGGTTTCAAGAAAATTGACTGGAAATTTCGTATCAGTTGCAATATTGTTTTCAAAATTTGTATATTTTTTATGTATTGCAATTAGTTATAACACTCTATATTTGATGGTTATACTATACTGAAAAAAATGAGAGTTTGTATTAATCTTTTTAAATAGCACAGAACTCTCTATTTAATCCATTCCCCATTGTAGTTGACATGATATCCATCAGGTGTAGTTGTATTGACTGCTAAAGCGCCAGAACTGTAAGCATAATACCATTTCCCTGAAACAGTGAACCATCCTGTTTGCATAGAACCTGAGCTATTCAAATAGTACCATGAGCCACTTGATTTGACCCATCCAGTCTGCATCCAACCCGAGCGATCAAAATGATACCATTTCCCATTGATTAGTTCCCATCCATTGGATGTATAGGAACCATTGTTATGTCTATACCACCAACGACCAGATGATTGAATCCAACTTCCTTTGGAAGCAAGTCTTACTTTTAATGCTTCAGATACTTTGATGTATTCTTTCTTAGCAGCTTCCTTTTTAACTTTTGCATTTTTTAATTTAGCATTTGCATTTTCAAGTGCTTTTTTTGATTCCTCAAACTTCTGTTTAGCGATCATCAAACTTTTTTTAGCTTCATCGAGTTTTCTTGGAGCATTTTTGAGGACAAGAACATATTGTTGAGCTTTCAACAAATCATTTTTAGCATTGACTAATGACTGTTCCGCATTCTTATCAGCATGAGATTTATTATTTTTGATTGCTTTCAATCGATTTAATTGAGATTCTTGCTTCAAAAGTTCAGATTTAGCAATATTTAACGCAGTTTGTTGTTTGCTCAACTCAGATTTAGCAAATTTTAAAACGTTTAACTTAGCTTCATTTTGTTTTGTAAAATCGGCAAGACGTTTTTTAGTTTTATCCAGATTTTTTTGATCTGTATTCAATGTTGTTTTAGCAATTGTAATATTTTTGTTTAGTGATGAAATTTTATCCCTCATTAAAGTTTCTTCGTTTTTTTTGTTTTCGATTGAAACTATCCAGAGCCTCTTTGGCTTTTGTATAAGCTGGATTTTTAGGATATGTGATTTCATTCCAAACATAACGGAAAGTTGTCTTCGGTAAAAATTTTACACGTTTACCGTTAAAATAAAATTCACTATGGTCTGGATCACCATCTTTATTTTCTGCTCTGGCTAAAAAATATGAACTGCTTGGATTATAATAATAGGTCTTACCGTTATAAACATAGCTTCTTTTTTCAGATGGGCTAATCACTGTTGGTAATGTATCATAAACACCTTTTGCTTCACTAATGAAAGTCATTACACCATAATTTCCAAAAGTTGTTTTTTTACTTGACGATGCTCCAAGAGCAAATCCAGTCCCTGATGCAGCAAGCAAGGGAATTCTATGGCCATAGTTAAAAGTATTTGCTTCTTTCGGAGTTGATGCACCATATAATGATGCATTACTATAATCATTAAAGTAAGATAGAAGCTCTTTATAAGCAAGTTCTTTTTCACTCAATCGACTCTTTTCTGGAACTGAACCAGCTGTAGCATTTTCTGTTGCATCCTTAAAACCAAAATCTTGATTTTTTAGTTTTGTATCATGTGACAGTTTATCATTTGCCACCATTTCATCTGCCCTAGCTTTTCCATATTTCAAAGCCTTTTCAGTCACAGGTGGCACTGGAATATCAATGCCATTTATTCTCCGCAACTCGATTAAGTAGTTACGAACGTATTCAGAAACTTTCTTATAATCAACCACATGAGGAGTATGGATATCATCCTTAGATTTTACAACAATTGTTTCTGTTCTTTCACCACTAAAATTCACATCTTCGTTCGCAGCAACATAATTGGTCTTACCATCTCTTCCTACGAAAGTTTTTTCATCAAGTGGAGGAGTCTTAGACTCACTTTCACTAACAGAATTTGATTTAATCTCATGAGAAACCGTTACTGTATGGAACTCATCCCCAGCAGATTTTAAATTCTTTTCAAGAGTAGAACGTGTCTTATTTCCTCTTTCTATAAGCGCTTTTCGTTCTTGCTCTGTTTTTGATACTGAACTCGCTAAAGAACTTACTTTATTTTGGTTGGCTTTCACTTTCGCATCCAATTTATCAGTTTCTTGTTGAATCTCGCGTAGTGTATTCCAATCAAAAGCTTTCTCTGCTTCTGTTACTTTATTTTGTGCTTTTTTTACATCAACTGCTCTCTGAGCAACTTGAGTTTTTACCTTATTAACAACTGTTTCTTGTTTCTCAACACTTGCTTGGGCTTGTTTCTCATCTTTTTTTGCTTCTGACAATCTTTCTTCTGACTTCCGAACCGTTGTCTGTTTAGCAACAAGATCCTTTTCTGCATTTTTAATTTTTTCAGGACTAGCTTGTTTAGCAAATTCTTGTGCTTGTTTCAAAGCATCATCTGCTTTGTTCTTATTTGTCACAGTAGATGCATGCTCTTGTTGCATTTTATCAACAAGCTTCTGAGCATTTTTTTCTTCCTCAATTGTTTGATTCAGTTTTATTTCCGCATTTTTTACATCAGATTCTGAAACGTCAGCATCCTTTTTAGTTTCTGATTGGCGGACAGTAGATTTAGTCGAATGTTTATTTACAACCTCATCAGCTTGTGCATGACCATTAAAAGCAGCTACCATTGCAGTTGCAACGCCCAAACCAATCAACACTTGTTCCTTTTTCATAAAATCACCCTTTCTTTAAAATATTTACCTTATCTATACAAATCATATTATTTATCTTTTACAAATAATCTTCTCTAGCCATAAATAGATTCAATTTTCTTTATAGCTTGCTCTCTCAATTAAATACAATCTGATCGAAAATGAAGTAAATAACTATCAATACCAGTTCTACAGCAAGTTCAAATTTAACATCACGACCTTCAACGACATTTTTGAAAATAGCTATAGTTAAGCTAAATAGAATGACACTTAACAAACTCATAAACATCATTCTAGAACAACCTTTCTATTCCCCTTACTCTCCCAACTGGGCACTGTAGGCGATGATCTGATCAACTGTGTCAGACAAGAACTGAATCGTATCACGAAGTGGTTTATCTGTAGAGATATCTGCTCCGATAATCATAGCTGACTCAAGAGGTGTTTTGCTGCCACCTGATTTGAGGAGATTGAGCCAATCTTCAGCTCCAGTTTCAGAATGTTTCAGATGAAGGTAACCAGCAGTCGAGATTACTAGCCCTGCTGAGTAAGTGTAACTATACAAGCCCATGTAGTAGTGAGCTTGGCGCATCCAAGTCAAAGCTGCATCATCATTGATTTCAATGGCATCTCCCCAGAAATCCGTCAAAACTTCCTTCATAATGCTGTTGAGTTTGCTTGCCCCGAAGGTTTCTCCTTCTTCAATCAATGTATACACCTTACGCTGGAAGGCTGCTTCCAAAAGGTGAGTGATAAAGTTATGGAAGTAGGTGTCTGTCAAGCGGTGGGCAAGAGCAAAGCGTTTTTGACGAGGGTCGTCAGACTGGTGCTCCAAGTAATCACTTAAAAGCAATTCATTGAAGGTTGACGGTGCTTCAACATAGTAGGTCGACATATGGGCATTGAAGTAACTTTGATGATTGTCAGAAAAGATGAATTGACCAGAATGCCCGATTTCATGAATCAAGGTATAGACATCACTCAAACGGCCTGTCCAGCTCATGAGGACATATGGATGCACTCGATATGGATCCGCCGCATAACCGCCAGAATCCTTGCCACTGTTGGCAGCAAAGTCCACCCAGCGCTCTTCTTGATAGCGAGCAACTTCCTGACAATATTCTTGTCCCAAAGGTTCTACCGACTTCATGACCAAATCATAGGCATCGTCAATATTCACTTCAGGATTCAGGGCACTATCCAAATCCAATTTCCAGTCTGCAAAGGTCATCTTTTCAAGACCATTCACCTTAGCAACATGCTTGAGGTATCTCTGAGCAACGGGCGCAAAATCCTTCATGATGAGGTCAATCTGACGATCAAACATGGCACGATCGACTTCTTGCTCAGCTAGAAGATAATCAAAAACTGAGTCGTAGCCCTTCATATCTGCCAAGAGTTTTTCAGACTTGACTTGGGCTAAATAGGCCGCTGCAGCCGTATTTTGGTGCTTACGAAGACCTTCTGAGAAGGAACGGAAGGATTTCTCACGAACCTCAGCATCCTCATGGTTTTGGTAGAAATTCTCATAAGTAACAAAGCTGTTTTTGTAGGTCTTGCCATGGGCTTCAAAGTCAGCCATTTCAAAATCCCCAGCTCGCATCTTAGTGTAAATATCCTGCGGACTGTAAAAAACTTCACCGAGATTGGTCAAGGCCTTCTCCACATCTGCTCCTAGGTAGTGGGCTTTTTTGATTTTGGCCTGACGAATGGCTGCCATCAAATGTGACAATTTACCCAAACGGTCCAAGACTTCCTCGTCTGCTGCCACCAAGGCATCATCAAAGAAGGTCAAGGCTACGCTAGCATCTGTTTCAAATTCCATGCCAGCTTGGGCAATATTGGCAAATTCATCATTACTATAGTCTGTCGTCTGAGGCATAAAACCATAGTTACCAATATGGCTCATCTGAATGTAGATTTGTTCCAATTCCGCAAAGGCCTTCTCGAAATCCTCAAAAGTGTGAAGATTGCCCTTGTAATCACGGCTAAACTGGTTGATGTCTTCGCGAGCTTTCTCGATTGCACGCAAGAAATCTTCACGATCTTGGTATAGGGCGGTTAAATCCCAAAGTTCCTTCTCTGGAAATTCTGAACGGTGTTTTTGTTCCATTTTCTTCCTCTTATTTCTCTAATTCTAATAAAACACTAAGGGCTGATAAAGCGTAAAGTGGTGCTGTTTCTGCTCGCAAAATGCGAGGACCAAGTCCTGCTAAGACTGATCCCTTAGCTTCAAAACTCTCAATTTCTGCAGGTGACAGACCACCTTCTGGACCAAAGATAAAGAGCAATTTGGCTCCTTTTTCAAGACCAGAGACTGCTTGTAAAAGCGCAGCGCTTTCCCCTTCTTTGGCTGATTCTTCGTAAGCGACAACAATGCGGTCAAACTGGTCCAGTTGGGCTAGAAAGTCTGATTTTTTCTCGAAAAGTGTGACACTCGGTACTAGATTACGCTTGCTTTGTTCTGCTGCTCCAAGGGCAATTTTTTCTAGTTTTTCAACCTTTTTACCCAATTTCTTGCCATCCCACTTGGCGACCGACCAATCGGCAGGGAAGGCCCAGATTTGGCTGGCTCCTAGCTCGGTTACTTTTTGAGTAATGAACTCCAGCTTGTCTCCCTTAGGAAAACCAGATGCGATGGTCACTTGGACTGGCAGTTCTACATTGTCAGTTATTTCTTGGACCAACTCAAACTGACGGGCTTCCACATCCAGCACGCGCGCCAAGCGCTTAATTCCATCATCAAAGACCAAGGTCACCTCATCATCTTCTTTCAAGCGCATAACCTGAAACATATGCTTGCTGGTTTCCTTATCCTCGATGGTGACAGGAGAGATAGCACTGCCTTTGACAAAATACTGTTGCATGCTAGCCTCCAATCACACCGGAAATATCCTTGGCTTTCTTAAAGACACAGGCATTCCATTCCCCTTGAATCATATGGGTTTCAAGGAAAAATCCAGCTGACTCAGCCGACTCGCGCACCATGTCCCACTTGTCCTTGATAATGCCACTCATGATGAGGTAGCCTTCATCCTTGACCAAGCGGTAAGCATCATCCGTCAAATGAATAAGGATATCCGCCAAGATATTAGCCACAATCACATCTGCCTCAATCTCAACTCCCTTAAGCAAGTCTCCTGCTGCTACATGAATGTTTTCCATACCAGGGTTGAGCTCAATATTTTCCTGAGCAACACGAACTGCCACATCATCCAGGTCGTAGGCAAAGATTTCCTTGGCACCAAGTAGCGAGCTGGCAATAGAGAGAACCCCTGAACCAGTACCCACATCTAGCACTGTTTCCCCACCACGAAGAACCTGCTCCAAGGCAAAGAGGCTCATCTTAGTGGTTGGATGGGTCCCCGTACCAAAAGCCATACCTGGATCCAGCTTGATAATCTTTTCCCCAGCAGTCGCCTCATAGTCCGTCCAAGACGGCACGATGGTCAAATCATGAGTGATACGAGCTGGTTCATAGTATTTCTTCCAGTTGTCTGCCCAGTCTTCCTCAGCCAAGGCAGTCGTACCCATCTTGACCTCTCCCAAGTCCATAAAATCAGTTAGTTCCGCGAGACGGGCCTGCAAGTCTGCCTCAACCGTTGCTACATCAACCGTATCAGGGTAGTAGGCTGTCACTACGATTTCTTCTTGCTGCTCAACCTCTGGGAAAATCTCGCCGAAGCGGTCAACATTTCCCACATAGTCCATACTATCTTCGATCGCAACACCTTGCGCTCCCAGCTCAATCAAGAGATTGGAAACCAACTCCTCTCCCTCTCGCTTCACTGTAACTTTTAACTCTTGCCATGTTTCCATTTTGTATTTTCCTTATTCTTCTTAAATTCTTCAATCACATCTGTATAATGTTCTTTCATTGCGCTATGAATCTGCTGTTTAAAAATACCAAACATCAGATAATAAACAAATAGAACAACTCCTGCAAGCAGTAGCAAAAATAAAAAATGTACTGAAAGAGGCAGTACGAGACCTTTACCACTCAGTAAGGGTAAAACAAGCATTAATCCCCAAATAACAGCCATAGAGATCCCAGTTACTTTCATTGCTCTTTCTCTCATCTTCTTTAACTTTAAATATTCTATATAAATGAATATAGCTTCCTCTCTAGAATATTGTCCAGTTTCTAGCTTACGCTTAACTTCTTTATTCAACGTGGTTGTTGCAATTGCAAAAATCATTTTACTTCCTCCAAATAATCCCTTAATCTCTCTTGTAACTGAGGTACAACTTGACTGGAACTAAGAAATTCCTCAACTTTCATCAGCTGATAGCCCTGTCCTTCATCTCCAAACACGATACTGTCAAACTGGTTCTGTGTCAACTGACCGACAAGAAATACAGATTGTTTATCCGTAAAAAGCATACTTGGATAAACCTTACTCCAAAGCAGACAATCCTCAGTCAGATGAATTCCCAGTTCCTCAAAAACTTCACGCGCCACGCACTCAAAAGGACTTTCATCCCCCTCGCGTCCCCCACCGGGAAGCTCCCACATATTGGGCCAGGGAATGCTCGTCTTATTATCTCGTAAGATAGTCAGAAGCTTATCCCCACAAAACAAAGCAATCTTACAGCCTGTGAAATCAGAAATTTCTAGTTCCATGTCAAACTCCTAGTATCTCGGATAAGGATAAAATTCTCCCTCTTCCAAGCCTGCTTTCCCTTCTTCAAAGACTTCTTGGTTCCATTCCATGACGAATTCTTCTGCTTCTGGGTCTTCCAAAAAGTCCATGAGGGCATCCAGCCCAACCTCAGCAGTATCTTTAAGGAAAAGAGCAAAATAAGCTAAAAACTCACGAGAAAAACCTTTTTTAGGCAGGTAAGGGATGACAGTCAGATAATCTTCTTCATTGACGGTTGACTTAGCAGGATTGTAAAAAAGCACTGCTTCTTCAAAGAGAATGTCATCTGACGAAACCTCTCCGTCTTCATCCACCATCTCCACGCCTGCAGCATTTTGCGCTTCTAACAAAAAACTCACTTCAACTGCGTGATTACGCTTGTCCCAACTAATCTCAAAGTCAAAGGGAAAGTTCTTCTCCAACTCTTCCTCTAAAACATCTAAAAATCCGTATGTTGCCATTTTGACCTCTTTCTATGCGACTCTTTAATCGCCCCGATTACTCGGAAATATGCTAAAATAGATACTACCATCTTACCACATATGTATCAGAAAATCCACGTTAGAAAGGACTGCTATGCCAGACAATCTCGCGCTTCGCATGCGCCCTAAAACCATCGACCAGGTCATCGGTCAGGAGCATCTGGTCGGACCTGGAAAAATTATCCGCCGCATGGTGGAAGCCAATCGCCTGTCCTCCATGATTCTCTATGGCCCTCCGGGAATCGGCAAAACCAGTATTGCCTCTGCCATCGCAGGAACGACCAAGTATGCCTTTCGAACTTTCAATGCGACAGTTGATAGTAAAAAGCGACTGCAAGAAATTGCGGAAGAGGCTAAATTCTCTGGTGGTCTCGTCCTATTGCTAGACGAGATTCATAGACTAGATAAAACCAAGCAAGACTTCCTCTTACCTCTCTTGGAAAGTGGTCTGGTCATCATGATTGGCGCTACGACTGAAAATCCTTTCTTCTCTGTCACTCCTGCCATTCGTAGCCGTGTTCAAATTTTTGAGTTGGAACCTCTGTCTAACCAAGACGTCAAGGAGGCCCTGCAGATAGCTCTAAGTAACCCTGAGCGTGGTTTTGATTTTCCAGTAGAACTAGATGAAGATGCGCTGGATTTTATTGCTACCTCTACAAACGGAGACCTTCGCTCTGCCTTCAACTCACTGGATTTGGCAGCTCTCTCTACCCCTGAGAATGATAAGGGCATCCGCCACATCACCCTCGACATCATGGAAAATAGCCTGCAGCAGAGCTACATCACTATGGATAAGGATGGAGATGGCCACTATGATGTTCTCTCAGCCCTGCAAAAGTCTATCCGTGGCTCAGATGTGGATGCCAGTCTCCACTATGCTGCCCGCTTGATTGAGGCTGGTGATTTGCCAAGTCTCGCTCGTCGCTTGACTGTTATCGCCTATGAAGATATCGGCTTAGCCAATCCTGAAGCTCAGATTCACACCGTGACTGCTCTGGATGCTGCCCAAAAGATTGGGTTCCCAGAAGCCCGCATTCTCATTGCCAATGTCGTCATTGATTTGGCCCTTTCTCCAAAATCCAACTCAGCCTATGTAGCTATGAATAAGGCTCTTGCCGACCTCAAAACATCAGGGCACTTGCCTATTCCGCGACACCTGCGTGATGGGCACTACAGTGGAAGCAAGGAACTGGGGAATGCCCAAGACTATCTCTATCCACACAACTATCCTGGAAATTGGGTCAAGCAAGACTATCTACCAGAAAAAATTCGTAATCATCACTATTTCCAAGCAGAAGATACTGGTAAATATGAACGGGCTTTGGCTCAAAGAAAGGAAGCTATCGACCGTTTGCGAAAAATCTGAAATCCTTTTCAAAAAATTGCACTTTCCTCTTGATTTTTTTTGAAAAAGTGGTATTATATAAACATAGAAACGCTGTGGTGTACGACTTCACACTTAAGTGTTGACCGACTATTTTTTGTATTATTAGGGAAACAAAAGTCTTCTAACAGCATGTAGGCCGTCTCACACGGAAACAGCTTCAGTTAGAGCGAGTTGCCCACCTGCTTAATTGCGCGGGTTCAATACAAACCGTGAAGTTTCGGCACCAATACAGCTTTTTTCTTTGCCTCCTTAGCTCAGCTGGCAGAGCAGCGGACTCTTAATCCGTGGGTCACAGGTTCGATCCCTGTAGGGGGCATCTAAATACAACAGGAAAAAGCCTTGTAAATCAAGGCTTTTTTTGCTTGTCTATAACTGATTTACCCCATCATTTGTCCCACATTTTAAATCTATCTTTTCTTTTTGAATCAAATTACATCTTTACAAATAGTGTAAAGCCAGTTACTTTTGCTTTGATGCCATACAATATTTTCATGTAGAGAAGACAAATTTTATCTTCTCTTTTTATTTTCAAAATAATAAAAACTGATTTTCTTTTCATAAATCAGACTGAAACTTCCAAATTTTCCATTTTGTTTATTGACATTTCCTCTAAAAAGGTGTATAACATTTTTATTATTAAACTATACTATACTATATAGGGGGTATTGAAATGAAATTTTCTAATCGTTTACTGCTATTCCTTGCAGGAGTTGTTTTTGTCCTTTTAGGACTTTTCCTATTTACAAACCCAGTAGCTAATCTTGTTGTTTACAGCTGGTGGATTGCATTTGGTTTACTGGTTTCTTCTATAGCAGCTATTTTAGGCTATTTCTCTGTACCAAAAGAGCTTCGCTCACCAGCTCATCTTTTCCAAGGGATTGTTAATCTTCTCTTAGCTCTTTACCTCGTTGCCTATGGCTTTGTGACGCTGCCAGTTGTCATTCCAACTATTTTAGGAATTTGGTTAATTGTAGAAGCCATTATAGCTTTCTTTAAAGGCAATCGTCTGGGATTGATTTTCCCTATTATTGGCAACCATATCATGTGGATAGCGTTGCTTGCATTTTTACTAGGTCTAGTGATTTTGTTCAATCCAGTAGCTACAAGTGTCTTTGTCGTTTATGTCGTTGCCTTTGCATTTTTAATTGTTGGTTTCACCTATATCCTTGATGCCTTTCGTAAATAATCTAGCTGCCATTTTGGGCATATTAAAATAGCTGGGAAGTTACATTCTCAGCTTTTTCTGTTGCCTCCTTAGCTCAGTTGGTAGAGCAGTAGACTCTTAAGCTATGGGGCGCAGGTTCGAGCCCTGCAGGGGGCACATCTAAATCAACAGAAATAAGCCTTGAAACCAAGGCTTTTTTTAACGTCTAATAGCTTTTTGTAGAAAAGTATTTAAAAATAAAAGAGAAGAGAATCTCTCACTCTCTTCTCAGTATATCTTATTAAATTTAGTTTTTCTTAATCTAGCTGATTTTCCTTTGCAACGACAAATTCCTTAACCAATCGATAGATAACAGCAAATATCGGTGTAAAGAATATCATCCCAAGTAGTCCGAAAAGATTCCCTCCAATACTAGCAGCCGCAAGCGTGAAAATAGCTGGCAAACCAATAGACTGACCTACAACTCTAGGATAAATAAGGTTTCCTTCAATCAGCTGTATAACTTGATATAGAAGAAGAGAAAGTAAGGCTTGAGTAGGACTCACTGTGAAGATAAAAATCGCTCCCACAACACAAGCAATCATAGGCCCTACATAAGGAATGAACGATAGCACTCCTGCAAAGATACCTGTCATTACTCCATAGGGTATCCCAAACACGCTGTAACCAACCGCTATCATAACTCCTATGATAACTGCTTCAATCAGCTGACTCATCAAAAATTGGTCATAAGTCTCTAGTGCTACTTGTCCAATGTAAGTCAACTTTATCACCACCTTCTCTGGAAGAAAAACTTTTAGAAGTCGACTCGTCATCGCTGCCAAATGTTCCTTACTGGATAAAAATAAAAAGGTGAAGACTATAATCAAAAAGGCATTCATCAAACTTGAAAAAATATTGCCGATATTACTAGTCAGACCTGATAAAAAACCTATCAAAGCTTGGCTAATAGAACTAGATTGTCCCTGTATGCCTGATACGATAGTTGACAACATGTCTTTGGTTACAAATTCCGAGCTGCCTAGAAATTTCCCAAGTTGAGTAAGGACTGTTGAAAGGACTGTTCCCAGCTGACTAATAGTCTGAGCTAGGGTTGGCAGCACCAAAACCAAAAGAGCAATCACGATTAAGATAAGAGCTAGGAAAACAAGTACCATGGCAATCGGACGACGCAACTCTGCCTTTACCTTCAATTTAACTAAGTACTGTTCAATTTTTTTCATAGGAACATTAAGCACAAAAGCAATAACAGCACCATAAATCAAGGTTGATATTACATCAAAGAGAGAGATTGCTCCTGATATAAAGCTCGATGCATTCAGAATTACAAGAGCAACCAGCCCTATAAAAAGTATTAACGGGGTGTATTTTTTTACTAAGTTCATAAATTCTCCTTAATAAACATGTTTAGATACGACTATACTATTTGGTTTTTCAAACTCTCGATTAAGGTAGGCTTGGTAAGTTCCTGGAGCGATAAATCCTTTGGGTGAGAGGATATCGGTGCCAGCCTGACCGACTATGGTATCAGCCAAGAGCACACAGTTTGTAGATAAGACAAAGTAGGATTTAAACTTAGATTTGATAAATTTATAAAGTTCCCCATCTGTCTCATGTCTGATTTTATAAGCGTAGGTGTAGTCTTCCTTACCATCCCCTGTCATGATTTTATCTGCACTTGGCTCCCATGGAATCGTCAGTTGTTTCAATTCAGCCAACTTTTTCTGAACTGCTTTTTCCATTTCAGGCGTCAAATCTATCCCATAACCAAAAAGCGTTTTTTGACTCTCACGTTTACATAGGTCAATGTACTTGTCACGATCACAGAAATATAAGACACCATCTCCTACCATGCCAAATAAGGTCTCAGAAGACGGATCATAGTTGCCATAAGAAATAACACGGCCTTGATAGCAGATATCCACATGACCAATTGCCGAAAACAGAGAGGTCTCAGCTGTATGAACAAAAATTTCAAGCTCCGCTGTCTTACCAGACTTCACTATTCCAAGATGGATATCTTCTTCCTCATCAGCATTTTCCAGCATAAATTTGTTAACTTTTGCTAAAGTTCTTGCAGGGATGAGAGCGGCTAGGACAATAGGTAAGCTCATTCTTACACGACGTTTGAGATGGTTTTTCCCAATTTCCTCCTCAAACAAGAAACCATCACGGATATTGGACACACCATAAAGGAAAAAATAAGCCCCTAATACAAAGAGTTGAAAGACAGAATTTCCTGTAGAGGACAAAAGACTAGTCCCACCAAGAAAAACTAGTACGAGTCCATCTAGTAAGAGACGAAAACGAGGTCGAATTTTGTTTTTGCGGTAGAGAACATAGGTGACAAGGTTAATACTAGCATGAAAAATCTGATAAACTCCAATCACAAGAGCCAAAATATAAATCGGCACATCCGTCGCAAGATTGGAGCCAAGCAAATATCCCAGCACTAACAATTTAACCAGTGCAACTCCCAAGGTGTCCGTTGACTGACTTTTTTTGAAAATACGTAATACTAAATCTAAGACCGTTGCTATCCAAGCTAAAAACAGAACCAGTCGAATAACCTTTACTGGCAACCAAGTCCCCGTGACCATCAAGATGAGACCTAGCAGAACAAACATGAACCCCTGAGCAAGTAATTTCTTACCTGTCAGACCTAAAGATAGAATTTTCGCCATATAAAAACCTTTCAACAATAAAAATTAAACACTCCGATTAAACTGACTAGTAAATAGCCAACACTACAAACAGCCTGTGCCAGCAACATATGGTGACTAGAAATGACTGTAGTAATGTCACCATCTTGTCTTATGCACTTCTAAAATTTGTTATATTGATTAGAAACCAGAGCTTATAAAAACTAGCTAAACTCGAGAGATAGACACAATTGCGACGAAAAAATGTATAACCAATTCAACTTGTTAAGGTAAGAAAGCATTATTTCCAATCTATTAATTATTCATCTATTACCTATTATGACACAATATTCCCTATAGTTCAACTTTTTACTTGTTTTTATATTACACGGACTAAAAAGTTTTCAACAGTTGATTGCATTTGTTTTAATAAGTTTTAACCTTTCTTGGTTAGATAAAAAAAGAACCATACAGTTTAGAATCTGTATGGTTTTTGCCCCACTTTTGTCCCATTTTTAAATCATGACATTGAAAATACCTAAAATCACTTATATTTCAATATTTTTAATTGCTCTCAATATGAAAGTCCTTTCCAAATCCCTGTAGGGGGCATCTAAATACAACAGGAAAAAGCCTTGAGTTCCAAGGCTTTTTTGTGTATCTGTTCTACTTTTGGTCAACCAATGGATATTTAAGATATAATTTTGTAAACACCCTTTCCAGACAGCTCTAATCTGATTGCACTTAAATTTTTAAAAAATTTAAAACAAAAGTCTTGCTTTTCTTTTAATTTATGCTATACTTGTTCTTGTATCTGATACAGGTTAACAAAAAGGAGTTCAGATGGATACAAAATTCTCAGTTGCTTTACATATCTTAACAATGATTAGTGAAAGCAAGGAAACATTAAGTTCTCAAGCACTAGCTATTAGTGTTGGGACTAACGCTAGTTACATTCGAAAGGTGATTGCCTTATTGAAAAATGCAGATTTAATTCATTCTCATCAAGGAAAAACAGGATATCAACTCAGTAAATCACCAAAGAAAATGACTTTACTAGAGATCTACTATGCTACTCAAGAAATCAATCACATTAGTTTATTCTCTGTTCATCAAAATAGTAATCCCGATTGTCCCGTTGGAAAACATATCCAAGGAGCAGTTTCACCGCTTTTCGCTAGTGCCGAATCTCAATTAGAGAAGGAATTAGCAAATCAAACTTTAGAAGATGTTATTGACAATCTATACAAACAAGCCAAACAAGTCCGAAACTGATTTGATAACAAATCAGTTTTTACTAAAAACAACATGAACTTGTATTAGATACAAGTTCATCCAGTCGTATTAAAAAAGAAAAGAGAAGACAATGAAAGCCGCACAACACACTACTTATAATAAAAATAATATCTCACTGAACATCACAGAAATCGCTAAACCAAGTATTGCAGACAAACAAGTCTTGGTGAAAGTATCCGCAGCCGGGGTTAATCCTCTGGATAACATGATCTCTCGTGGTGAAGTCAAGATGATTGTTCCTTACAAACTTCCTCAAACTGCTGGTAATGAGGTAGTTGGGATCGTTGAAAGCATTGGCAAGAAAATTAACAACTTTCAGGTAGGAGACCGTGTCTTTGGCCGTCTGCCACTTGATCATATCGGCGCCTTTGCAGAATACCTAGCTGTCGATAGCCAAGCCTTAGCCAAGGTTCCAGACTATCTATCAGACGAGGAGGCTGCTGCTGTTCCTCTTACTGCCTTAACCATTATGCAGGCTCTTGACCTCATGGGCGCTCAAGCTGGGAAAACGATCTTTATTTCTGGTGGTACAGGCGGTGTCGGCGGTATGGCCATTCCGATTGCCAAGGCTAAACGTTTGAAGGTCATTACTAACGGTTCTGGAGATAGTGCTGAGCGTATCTTGAAACTAGGAGCAGACCGCTTTATCGATTACAAAACAGAGGATTATACCAAAACTGTTAGCCAGGTGGATTATGTTCTCGATACTCTCGGTGGAGCTGAAACTGAGAAACAAATGTCTATCATGAAAAAAGGTGGTCATCTTGTTTCACTTCGTGCGATGCCAAACGGTGTCTTTGCCAAACGCATGAATCTACCAAAATGGAAACAGATGATTCTTGGCTTAGCAGGTCGCAAATTTGATAAAATGGCGGAAAAACATAGTGTCCACTACCATTTTATCTTTGTAGAAAGCAATGGTACTCAATTACAAGAGGTAGCTGACCTCTTTAGTAAATTAGAAATCAAACCCTCTATCGATACAGTTTATCCATTTGAAGAGGTAAATAACGCATTAGACAAAGTCGCTAATGGTCGCTCACGTGGAAAAACAGTCCTCAGCTTTAAGAAATAAAAAGGAAAACACAATGTCATATCTTACAACTAAAAATCAATACACCACTTGGCAATAGATAAGTGGTTCGGAAAAGGTCTAACCAAACGTCAGCAGGCTTGCCAGTCCTAACCTACTATCTCATTGAGGTTACAAGTAAAGAGGAACTCCTCATCATTGACCAGCATACACGTGAAGTTGGGGCGCCGATCACATGGTTAAACTCAAG
Source organism: Streptococcus sp. NM (assembly GCF_003390135.1). Classification (GTDB taxonomy): domain Bacteria; phylum Bacillota; class Bacilli; order Lactobacillales; family Streptococcaceae; genus Streptococcus. The sequence continues at coordinate 104,407 of NZ_QUOS01000001.1, read as the reverse complement.
AGAGTTAGAATTTAGTGATCCATATGATATCGTAACCCGTGTTCGAATAGTCAACAAATGATAGGATAGGGTTTCGATTCAATCTGTGACACATCCCATTTCAAGTTTTTTGATACAGGATTAAAAGGTCTTTCTTTTTATACTTCAGATACTTAGCTCTGGGCATATACTATTTAAAACAGGTCCCAAAATGAATGTAACTAGGATCTCTGCTAATGATAGATATGAAATTTTTTAATATTCAAAAAGACTCCACCTATCTAAAGGAAATCTACCCTAGAGATGGATGGAGTCTTCTTTCACTCACTAATCTAGTCGAATAAACATCATGGCATTTAACAAAGATATGAGTGAGACCGTGTTTATATTATTTGAATAGATCAGTCTCTTATTTTCAATCGGAGGAATAATAAAATTAGAAATGATGATATCATAAGGCGATTCTTCTAAAGATTCCTTTGATAATTCTAATTCAGTCCAAACTTCAAGTTCAAAATTGTTGCTGCAATAATAAGAAAGTGTTTCCGCTACTGATTTTGCATGATACTGATCAAAATTGCTCATAACCAGAACCTTCAGCTTTGGCTGATTTTGTAGTAGATTAAGCACCAAATGTTTGGTATGAGTGATGAATGTATAAGATAGATGATTTACCATCATTGAACTAGAACAAACTTCAAGAGTCTCTAAATAATGAGAAAGCTCTTTTTTTACATCTGAAACAAATTTAGGGAAAATATTTTGAAAATTCCTGATTGTATTCCCTTTTTGATCAAATAAAATAAACTCAGTGGACAACTCTTGACGATACAGATGTGCGGTATTATGCAGATGCCAAATCAGATTATCCCTATTTTCAATCTCAATCTGATACTTGACTGAAATCTGATCAATAAAATCACTCAATAGATGGTAAGATTTTTCAACATAGCTATCCTTTTTTACACATTTCATAAAGAGACTTTCATCTATGAAAAACATTTTTTGAAAGTAAGACACAAATAATTGGCAAACCACTTCTTCATCTAAAGAGATATTGTATTCTGATTCAAAACTCTGAGCAACACCTTCTATTCCTTCTGCCTGCATTAAAAAATCCAAACTTTGGTCGTTAAAAGAATCTTTCTCTATTGCCATAAGATGACCAAACTTTATTCGATATAGATTAATAACCAGGAGCAGCTTTAGCATTCTATGAGTTGACAAATTCATTGGAAAGCTTGTTTCCTTATAAACCAATTCTAACAATTGAGATAGGGGCTCTGATGAAAAATTTTCAAATGGCCATTCTAGGAAATAATATTTTTCTGAAAAATATTGTGCAAAAAAGTAACGAATATCTCTCTCATTTCCAATGATTTGAACAGGGGTCAGACTGATTTCAAATTGAAATTGCCTTTTAATCACTTTATTGATTTGGCTAATAATACGATAGAGCGAAGATGAACTGATATAAAATTCTTTACAAATACTCTCAGCTTGACAACCTTCATTAAAGAAGATAAATTCTAAAATCGAAAAATGAGTTGAATGCTTAAAGAAATGATGGTAAACCATTTCAATATCGCTATCATCGGTATTAATAATGCGTATACCATTAGTAGAAGAATGAAAAATCAAGTCAGGAAAAGCAGATTTAACATGGGATAGATCATCTTTGACTGCACGTTCTGTACAATTTAGTAACTCTGCTAGTTCAGAACGATGAAACCATCGTTTATGTTCAAATAATAATTCTAATAATTCTAATTGCCTATGACTTTTTTTAGATAATAAATCTCTCATGAATGTCTTTCTCTCTTTATAAATTATCGGATTTCACCTCTTGCAATTATACCACAAAGAATAGGTATAACATGCTGTAACGACTTTTACTAAGATCCTTTATTTCGTATAATAACACTACGGGAGCAATATATAAACAATTTTCTTATTTTACCGTCTATTGAGGGCGTGAATACAGAATCAAATTCAAGTCGAAAGAGTATATTTTTAATTTTAAAAATTATATAATAGCAACAATCAAAGAATTTGATTTTTTGATATTAAAATTATATAATAATCAAAATAATTGATTTTTTGTATTAAAATTATATAATAGTAATAATAAAAGAAATTGATTTATTTTTTGATATTAAAATAAAAAAGGAGGGTAAGCAATGTTGTGGTCAATCATTGCTGGAGGTCTGATTGGACTTGTAGCAGGTAGAATCACTAAAAAAGGTAGTTCTATGGGAATCGTCGCAAATGTATTCGCTGGTTTAATCGGGTCATCTGTAGGACAATCCCTTTTAGGTAGTTGGGGCCCATCCATCGCTGGAATGGCTTTGATCCCATCTATTGCAGGAGCAGCAATTGTTGTTACTGTAGTATCATTCTTTACAGGTAAAAAATAATTACTTGTAGAATAAACTATTTTTAAATAGATTAGACGGGTAAAAATAGTTTAATGTTAAATCGAAAGGATTGTATATGTCAAAAACAAAGAAAATATTTTTAATTATTTTCTGTATTTTAATCTTGACAATTTTCCTTCCTGTTTTGATAGATTATCATCAAGTTAGTGATCTAGGCATTCAGCTATTTAGCTGGAGACAGAATCATTTCGTTGAATTTTATCTCTCTAGATATATATTCTGGGGGATAGTGGCTCTATCAACTTTAGTTTTGTTATCGATGTTAGTTGTGTTGTTTTATCCTAAACGTTACTTGGAAATTCAACTTGAAACTAAAAACGATACATTGAAATTAAAGAATTCAGCAATCGAAGGTTTTGTTAGAAGTTTGGTGAGTGATCATGGATTGATCAAGAACCCAACTGTTCATGTAAATTTACGAAAAAATAAATGTTTCGTTCATGTAGAAGGTAAAATTCTTCCTTCGGACAACATCGCTGACAGATGCCAACTAATTCAAAATGAAATAACTAATGGATTGAAGCAGTTTTTTGGTATTGAGCGTCAGGTTAAACTAGAAGTTCTAGTAAAAGACTACCAGCCTAAACCAAAACCTCAAAACAAAAAGACTGTTAGTCGTGTGAAGTAAGGAAGTAAAAAATGGAATGGCTTAAACAATATCGATATCCAATTATCACTGGTCTCATAGGCGTATTTCTCGCTTGTTTGATTATCTCCTTTGGCTTCTTCAAAACAATATTTGTATTGATTTTAGGAGCACTGGGAGTTGCAGCTGGATTATATATCGAAAAAAACTATATAGATAAATAAAAAATAAAAATTACTAATTTAATTAAAGGAGTTTCATATGTCAAACGAAAAAAACATTAACACTAACGTAGAAAAGAAAGATGCTACTGTTGTAGCTCACGAAATCAAAGGGGAACTTACTTACGAAGATAAAGTTATCCAAAAAATCATTGGTCTGTCACTAGAAAACGTTTCAGGTCTTTTGGGAATCGACGGTGGTTTCTTCTCAAATCTTAAAGAAAAAATCGTTAACAGCGATGATGTAACAAGTGGTGTTAACGTAGAAGTTGGTAAAACACAAGTTGCAGTTGACTTAAACATTATTGCTGAGTACCAAAAAAATGTTCCAGCTTTATATTCAGAAATCAGAGAAATCGTATCTTCAGAAGTTGCTAAAATGACTGACTTGGAAGTTGTTGAAATCAACGTAAACGTTGTCGACATCAAAACTAAAGAACAACACGAAGCAGACTCAGTAAGCCTTCAAGATCGCGTATCTGACGTTGCTGAATCAACAGGAGAATTCGCTTCAGAACAATTCGAAAAAGCTAAATCTGGTCTTGGATCTGGTTTCTCAACTGTTCAAGAAAAAGTTAGCGAAGGCGTAGAAGCTGTTAAAGGTGCAGCAACTGGTGTAGTATCTCACGAAAAAACTCGTGTAAACTAATATAAAATAAATATAACAGGAGAAATTATCATGTCAGTAGAAGAAAAATTAAATCAAGCTAAAGGTTCTATTAAAGAAGGTGTTGGGAAAGCCATCGGTGATGAAAAAATGGAAAAAGAAGGAACAGCTGAAAAAGTTGTTTCTAAAGTAAAAGAAGTTGCTGAAGATGCCAAAGACGCTGTAGAAGGCGCTATCGAAGGTGTTAAAAACATGTTGAGTGGCGACAATAAATAAGGCTAAAAGTTACTTTATCTTTTTAGTAACATTAGTCAAAAGAGTCTGAGTCAAGATGATTCTCAGAAAACAAAAAGCTAGAGATTTCCAATTGCGGAACTCTAGCTTTTTAATTTTGCCTCTTTCTCTTATTATATTTCAGCAGGTTGTTAACCATGAGTACAAATCCCATGTCAATTCTCACTTGGCGCTTACCTCTCAGATAACATCTCTTATAACCCAAACAAACCTTTATCTGCCCAAAGACAGATTTCATATCAATCTTACGTTTAGCGAAAATTTGTCTACCCTTGGAAGATAAAAGTGCCTGATATTCTTTAGTTTTTAAACACTGGTAACGTTCATTCATATACAGTCCCTTTTGAGGGGCTGATTCAGGTTCATCATCACAGTCAACATTTATTTCAAGGCTTTTTCCTTTCTACATCCCCTTCTTCATAATGTATTTTCGTATTGGTGTTTCAACCATTTGAACGATTTCAAATCCTTCTTTTTGGTAAAGATTATAAGCTGTTTGATTTGCCTCGTAGACATTTAGAGAAATAGTATCTATGTCTCCACTGTCAAAGGCCAAACTAACAAATTTCCTTAAAGCCTGGCTACCTAAGCCTTGCCCCTGTTTCTGGGGATTGATAAAAAATCTTCCAATATGAAGATTGCTGTCTTCTTGCCTGATTTTCTGGATAAGCCCCACAAACTCTTGTCCTTCAAATATTGAACAGATTCCTTCCAAATCTTGCAAGACTTGAATTGTCAAGGGAAAAGGAATCATTGTTCCCATCCATTGTTCTTGAAAGGATTTGCCAAGGGAGTTGGACCATTGGCATACGAGCTGAGCGTTTTCTGTGCTCACCTTTTCTTCAAAACGAATTATCATCTTTGCCTCACCATCTTATCTATGTTTCTCCATTATACTACTTCTCCTATTTTTTACGAATAGATAAGTATGATTGATTTTTATTTTTTTCTTGTCGGGAGTATTCTCGCTTCCTTTCTTGGTTTGGTCATTGACCGTTTTCCTGAGCAATCCATTATCCGACCTGCTAGTCACTGCGATTCCTGTCAGACTCCCTTGCATCCCTTAGATTTGATTCCAATTCTCTCGCAGGTCTTCAATCGCTTTTACTGTCGCTACTGCAAGGCTCCTTATCCTGTCTGGTATGCCCTCTTTGAACTAGGCTTAGGGCTCATCTTTCTGCTTTACTCTTGGGGATTACTTCCCTTGGGGCAAGTCGTCCTAATCACCTCTGGTTTGACCTTGGGCATCTACGACTTTCGCCATCAGGAATATCCCTTACTGGTCTGGATGACTTTCCACCTAATCCTCATGGCTTCCTCTGGCTGGAATCTGGTCATGGTCTTCTTCCTTGCTCTTGGAATGTTGGCTCATTTTATCGATATCCGCATGGGTGCAGGGGATTTCCTCTTTTTAGCTTCTTGCGCTCTCGTCTTTAGCATAACCGAGTTACTCATCTTGATTCAGTTTGCTTCTGCAACAGGAATTCTAGCCTTTCTCCTGCAAAAGAAAAAGGAAAGACTTCCTTTCGTACCTTTCCTCTTACTTGCTGCTTGTGTGATTATTTTTGGTAAGCTACTGCTTGTTTGATAAAGTCCTGAATCGGCTCTCCTTGGTGGAGAGCTTTTACAATTTTCGAACCAACGATAACGCCATCTGATACCGCATTGAAGCGTTCAACATCGGCTTGACTAGATACACCAAAACCTGTCAAGACTGGGATATCGGCCACTTGATGCAATTGTGCCAAGTGCTTGTCCAAGTCTGCGCGGTAATTGCCAGATTTCCCTGTCACCCCATTGATGGCAACAGCATAGACAAATCCTTCTGCCCCTTTAATTAATTCTTTCTGGCGCTCAATCCCTGTCGTCAAACTAACTAGGGGAATCAAGGCGATATCTGTATCTGCCAAAAATGGTTCTACAAAGTTGGCATGCTCATGAGGCAAGTCTGGAATAATCAAGCCCTTAACCGCTGTATCTGCCAAATCTTTGACAAAGTTCTCCACACCGTACTGAAAGAGGGGGTTGAAGTAGGTCATAATGACCAGTGGAATCTCTGTTTCAATGGTTTTCAAGGTTTCAACCAAAGCCTGGGTAGAGGTCCCGTGGGCTAAACTGCGCAAGCCAGCTTCTTCGATAACAGGTCCATCTGCGACAGGATCTGAAAAGGGAATGCCCACTTCAATTGCAGAGACACCCAAATCTTCTAAAAAGTGAATTGTTTCATCTAGACCATCCAAACCTTTTTCGTGGTCACCAGCCATGATGTAGGGAACAAAAATTCCTTTTCCAGTCGCTTTAATAGCATTTAATTTTTCTGTTAGTATCTTAGGCATGAGCTTCTCCCTTCTTTGCTTCATCTGCTTCCAAGCGGTCTTTGACTTGGACCACATCCTTGTCCCCACGACCCGATAGGCAGACAATCATGGATTTGTCTGGTCCAAGTTCTTTGGCCAATTTCACCGCAAAGGCGATAGCATGGCTAGATTCCAAGGCTGGGATAATCCCTTCCACACGAGACAAGAGTTGGAATCCTTCCAAGGCTTCCTCGTCTGTCACAGGGACATAACTGGCACGTTTGATATCATGGTAGTGAGAATGTTCAGGACCGATACCAGGATAGTCCAAACCTGCTGAGATAGAGAAGGCTTCAAGAATTTGACCATGGGCATCTTGGAGCACATCCATGAGGGAACCGTGAAGGACACCAGGACGACCCTTGGTCAAGGTAGCTGCATGGTGCTCCGTATCCACACCAAGTCCAGCTGCTTCAGCCCCATACATGGCTACTGACTCATCTTCTACAAAGGGATGGAAGAGGCCGATAGCATTAGAACCACCACCAACACAGGCTACTAGGGCATCTGGCAGATCTTGACCTGTCATATCACGGTACTGTTGTTTAGCCTCTCGACCAATGACACTTTGGAAGTCACGAACGATTTCTGGGAATGGATGAGGTCCCAAGGCAGAACCAAGAATATAGTGGGTATCATCGATATTTGCCACCCATGAACGAAGAGCTGCATTGACCGCATCCTTGAGCACGCGCGAACCATCAGTCACAGCCTCAACCTTGGCTCCCAAAAGCTCCATACGGAAGACATTGAGGGCTTGACGTTTAACATCCTCTTCACCCATATAGATGGTACATTCCATGTTAAAGAGGGCTGCAGCAGTTGCAGTTGCCACACCGTGCTGACCAGCACCTGTTTCAGCGATAATTTTCTTTTTACCCATGCGTTTAGCCAGAAGAACTTGTCCCAAGGCATTGTTAATCTTGTGGGCCCCTGTATGGTTAAGGTCTTCACGTTTAAGATAAATCTTGGCTCCGCCAATATGCTGGGTCAAGTTTTTTGCGTAGTAAAGAGGAGTTTCACGTCCTACATACTGGCGCAAGAGTTGATTTAATTCCTCTTGGAAACTTGGGTCTGCCTGACTTTCACGGTAGGCCTTCTCCAACTCCAAAACTGCTGTCATCAATGTTTCTGGGACAAAACGTCCGCCGAATTTTCCGTAAAATCCATCTTTATTTGGTTCTTGATATGCCATTCTTTACCCTCTCTATAAATCTTCTAATCTTTTCATGATCTTTTTGTCCGTCTGTCTCCACTCCGCTCGATACATCTACTGCATAGGGAGTAAAGTGTTGAATTGCTTTTACTACATTGTCTTCATTAAGGCCACCTGCGATAAAGAAGGGTTGAGTTAGTCCAGTCGTATCCAGTTGAGCCCAGTCAAAGGTCTGGCCACTCCCAGCCACAGGGGCATCAAAGAGTAGATAGTCTGCCTGAGAATTGGGTACATGCCCCTCTCCATCCACCTGCACAGCCTGAATACTGGCACAAGGCAAATTCTCAAACAAATCATCTGCCACCTGACCGTGAACTTGAACCAAGTCCAAGCCAACTTTGTCAATGACTTCTAGCAGTTGAGCCCGACTTGGTGAAACAAATACACCAACCTTTTTGACATCTGTAGGAATAAGCTTTGCCAGCTCAGCAGCCTGATCCAAGGTCACCTGTCTTTTACTAGCTGCAAAGACAAAACCGATGTAGTCCGCCCCTGCTGAAACAGCTGTCTCCACCGCTTCTTTGGTCGATAATCCACAAATCTTAACCTTTGTCAATCTGCAACTCCTTGATTCTCTGGGCTACATCTTCTGCCTGCATAAGAGCTGTCCCAACTAAAATTCCATTAAAGTATGGTGCTACTCGTTCCGCATCCTGCCCTGTGAAAATAGCAGATTCAGAAATGTACAAGCAATCATCTTTGAAATGTTTAGCCAAATCTACACTGGTCTGCAAGTCAACTTCAAAGGTAGTCAAATTGCGGTTATTAACACCAATAATCTCCGCACCAAGTCTGTGAGCTACCTCTAGTTCAGCTAGATTGTGAGTTTCCACCAAGACTTCCAGACCAAGCTCTGTCGCATAGTCATAAAGTTCCTTGAGGCGTTCTTCGGACAAGGCTGCCACGATGAGCAAGATGACTGTCGCACCTGCATTGCGAGCTCGGATGATTTGTTTTTCATCGATAATAAAGTCCTTGTTAAGCGTCGGAATCTGTACCTGACTGGAAATCTCCCGTAGATAATCCAAATGTCCTTTAAAGAAAACTTCATCTGTCAGAACAGAAATCATCACTGCTCCGTTCGCTTCATAAGTCTGGGCCTGTTGCACAATATCCACATCTAGATTGATATCTCCCAGACTAGGGCTAGCTTTCTTGACTTCAGCGATTACCTGTAAACGGTCCTGGTGATTCTTCAAAAATTCTGCCAAGCGATAGGTCTGGCGCAGGGGCTGGATTTCCTCCAGCTCCATCTGCTCAACCTCACGTGCCTTCTGCTCCAAGATTCGTGCTAAAAATTCCTGACTCATTTTTGGTACTCCTGTAACAGTCTGAGTTTTTCAAGGGCTTTGCCACTAGCAATCACTTGACGGGCCAAGGCAACTCCTTCCTTAATACTAGCTACTTTACCATTAGCATAGAAACCAAGACCAGCATTTAAAACTGTCGTTTCCAAGAATGGACTTGGTTCATTTTTAAGAACGCTGAGCAAAATTTCTGCATTTTCCTGAGCGTTACCTCCACGAATATCTTCGATAGCGTAGCGTTCCATCCCTAGATCTTCTGGAGTAAAGCTTGACAAGCTGATTTCGCCATTCTCAAGAAGTGCAATCTTGGTTGTTCCATTCAAACCAGCTTCGTCCAATCCTTCTGGACCAGCAACCACTATAGCACGTTTGCGACCCATATTTTTCAAAACCTGAGCTGTACTTTCTAGCAGTTCTGGACGACTAATACCAAGAAGCTGTGTTTCCAAAGCCATTGGGTGAATCAGGGGACCAGTCAAGTTCATAATCGTTGGAATTCCCAACTCCAAACGAGCTGGCATGATGTATTTCATAGCTGGGTGCATATTTTTAGCAAAGAGAAAGACGATGCCAGTTTTATCAAAGACCTTACCTAGTTCAGCTGGTTTGAGGTCTAGGTTGATGCCCAAGGCTTCTAGGACATCTGCAGAACCAGATTTAGAAGAAATCGAGCGGTTACCGTGTTTTGCCATATGAACACCGCCACCAGCCAAGACAAAGGCTGCAGTTGTGGAAATATTAAAACTGAAAGACTTGTCTCCACCTGTACCACAGTTGTCCATGGCATCATGAATTTCAGTTGGAATATGTTGGGCATGCCCTCTCATGACTTGGGCAATGGCTGTGCGTTCTTCAGGTGTTTCCCCCTTCATCTTAAGAGCTAAGAGGAGAGAAGCAATCTGCGCCTCCGTTACACGCCCAGTTACGATACGCTCAATGACATCCGTCATTTCCACACCTGATAAATTTTCAAATTTTGCTAGTTTTTCAATAATCTCTTTCATCCTAGTTTCCTCACTTTACAACCTTCTCAATAAAATTCCGAATAGAAGACAAGCCATCTGGCGTTCCAATGCTCTCTGGATGGTACTGGAAGCCATAAATTGGAAGGGTTTTATGTTGAATCCCCATGATGGCTTGGTCATCAGTCGAACGAGCTGTCACTTCAAAGTTTTCTGGCATTTCTTCAATTAAAATACTGTGGTAACGCATGACCGCACGGCCATCCTCAATGCCTTGATACAAAACAGATGGCGCTTCAAAGCTGATATTGCTCTGTTTCCCATGCATGACTTTTGGAGCCAAACCTAACTTACCACCAAAGACTTCTGCAATGGCTTGGTGACCCAAACAAATCCCAAGAATCGGCTTCTTGCCAGCAAAATCACGAATCATATCTTCCATCTTTCCAGCATCAACTGGCCAACCCGGACCGGGCGAAAAGACTAGACCATCTGCTTTTTCAGCTTCTTCATACAGCTTGGTATCATCATTTCTCAAGACCTGTACTTCTGCAAAATTCCCAATGTATTGGGCCAAGTTATAGGTAAAAGAATCATAGTTGTCAATCAATAAAATCATGGTCTTAGTTCTCCAATTCTAGTCATAGATTTAGCCTTGTTAATGGTTTCTTGGTATTCGTTTTGGGCGATAGAATCGTAGACAATCCCTGCCCCAGCCTGCACATAGGCTGTTTGATTTTTGAGAATCATGGTTCGGATGGCAATGGCGAAATCCATATCACCCGTCGCAGACAAGTAGCCGATTGCTCCTGCGTATACGCCACGTTTTTCTGTTTCCAGTTCATAGATGCGTCTCATTGCTCGAATCTTTGGTGCTCCTGAAACTGTTCCAGCAGGAAGTGTTGCTTTCAAGGCATCCATGGCAGTAAGTTCTGGAAGCAAACGCCCCTTGACCACACTGGTCAAATGCATGACATAACGGAAGAGCTCCACTTCCATATACTTGGTGACTTGGACACTGGCCGTTTCAGAGATGCGACCAATATCATTACGACCCAAGTCTACTAACATCCGATGCTCTGCTGTTTCCTTCTCATCCGAAAGCAGGTCTGTCGCCAAAGCCTTGTCTTCTTCATCCGTAGCTCCTCTTGGTCGCGTACCTGCAATCGGATTGGTTGTCACGATGCCATTTTTGACAGAAACCAAACTTTCTGGACTAGCTCCGATGATTTGATAATCCCCAAAATCATAGAAATAAAGGTAATTAGAAGGATTAGTCACGCGGAGATTTCTGTAGAAGTCAAATGGATTTCCAGTCACTTCTGCTGAGAAGCGTTGACTAAGTACACATTGGAACATATCGCCATTACGTATCAAGTCACGAGCCGTTTCCACCATTTCCTCAAACTTCTGAGGAGCGATATGGGGTTTGAAGTCTAACAGAGATAGATCCAAGTCTTCAAATTCATTTGGAGCAGGAATGCGTAATTCCTCAAGCACTTGGTTCAAGGCTTCTTCCAAGTCTTCTTGGCTACGCTCACTATAAAGAGCATCCTCGATGACATGGATTTTTTCCTTCTTGTGGTCAAAGACCATGTAACTCTCATAGACAAAGAAATGCATGTCTGGCGTTCCAATTGTATCTTCAGGAATTTGACCAATTTCTTCATAAAGCGAAATCATATCGTAACCAACAAAACCAATGGCTCCCCCACCAAAAGGTAGGTCTGAATGGTGCTGGCTCTTATGAGTCACTTCATAAAGGAAATCCAAGGGATCCCGATCAATCACTTGACCATTTTGATAAAGAACTCCATTTTCAAACTTAATCTCAAAAACTGGATTATAGGCTAGGATAGAAAAACGAGCTGTTTCCTTGTCTCTCGGAATACTCTCTAAGATAACCTTGTGTTGCCCCTTTAGGCGCATATAAGCCAAGATTGGTGATAAGACATCTCCATGAATGATTCGTTCCATTGTAATTTCCCTTTCAGTTCTACTTCTAGTCCGTGGCGACTGTATGAAAAATCCCCACGCAAAATAACTTGCGTGAGGACGAAATTCGCGGTGCCACCTCAATTATAGGATTTCTCCTATCTCTCATTCCTGTCTCAGAACCTTCCTGTAACAGGCTGTGCGATAAAGGGCACTCCCTTGAGAATTATGTTTTCTTCTCTCGTTTCAGATGGACCCAACCTTACAGCTTTCTCTGCTTGTTTCCAGCAACCACAAGCTCTCTGTGAGAGAAAGGACTGTAATTTTTCCATCTATTATTTTTTAGCTTCTAGGTAGTCTGCAATCGCAGCTACGTCCTTGTCTCCACGACCAGAGACATTGATGATGATAATGTCATCTTTACTTAGTTTCGGTGCACGTTTAACTGCTTCTGCGATAGCGTGCGAACTTTCAATCGCTGGGATAATCCCTTCTGTCTTGCTGAGAAGGAGGAGAGCCTGAACAGCTTCTTCATCCGTCGCAGCCACATAATCCACGCGACCTGAATCTTTAAAGTAGGCGTGTTCTGGGCCAACCCCTGGATAGTCCAATCCAGCTGAGATAGAGTAAACTGGAGCCAGCTCTCCGTCTTCCTTAAAAACTGCATAAGTCTTCATGCCGTCGACAATTCCGATACTACCTTTTGTCATAGTAGCTGCGTGCTTGTCTGTATCAAGTCCGTGACCAGCAGCTTCAACCCCAACCAATTTGACTTCTTCATCAGCCACATACTGTGAAAAAGCACCGATGGCATTAGAGCCACCACCTACACAGGCAATAACGTAGTCTGGTAAACGACCTTCTTTTTCTAAGATTTGACAGCGAGATTCTTCACTGATGACCTTTTGGAACTCGTGGACAATGGTAGGATAAGGGTGAGGACCTACAGCAGATCCCAGAACATAGAAGGCTTCCAAATCATTCATCCATGCTCCAAAGGCTGCATCAACAGCATCTTTGAGGGTACGAGTCCCTGTTTCAACTGCGTGAACAGTTGCTCCCATCATCTCCATACGGAAAACATTGAGACGTTGACGCTCCACATCTTCTGCCCCCATGTAGACATCACAAGCCATACCAAACTTGGCTGCAGCTGCCGCCGTCGCAACCCCGTGCTGACCAGCTCCTGTTTCCGCAATCACTCGTTTTTTGCCCATGCGTTTAGCAAGAAGAATTTGTCCTAAAACGTTATTGAGTTTGTGAGAACCAAGATGGTTAAGGTCTTCGCGCTTGAGATAAATCTTAGCGCCACCTAAGTGCTCTGTCAAACTTTCTGCAAAATAGAGCGGTGTTTCGCGACCTGAATAGTCCTTTAAGTAATGGCGAAATTCTGCCAAAAATTCTGGATCATCCTTGTACTTGTCAAATGTCACTTCCAACTCATCCAACAAAGCTTGAATCGGCTCCGGTACAAAACTACCACCAAATTGTCCAAAATAACCTTTAGTTGTCATAAAATTTTTCCTCTTTCTGTATTGATTTCAAGATATGAAAAAGCCCACACACAGAAAATTACTCTGCGTGAGGGCGTTGGTAACGCGGTGCCACCTCAATTATAAAGGGACTATTCCCCTTTACATCTCTGCCTTGTCTAACAACAAGTTGCACTGTAAGGTGTGCGCACCGAATTTTCATTGTTTCAAATTCATTTTTAAAATCAGCCCACTTTCACTACTTCCAACCACCTGTTCACAATCACCACAGGCTCCCTGAAGATCAAAAATAGTTACTTTTCTGATTTGTTGAACTTATTTTAATACTTTGTTTTTTCTTTGTCAAGACTTTTTTACGATTTTTTTGATAAAGTTAGCACTTTTTCAGAAACTGTTTTGAAAGTCTCAATGATATAGTCCACTTCTTCATCGCTTAATTTAGTGTGAAGAGGAAGCGTAATTTCATTTTCAAAGAAGGCATAGGCCTTGGGATAATTCGCCATATCAAAGCCAAGATTCTTATAGGCTGTCAAGAGCGGAAGCGGTTTGTAGTGTACGTTACTTGCAATTCCTGCTTTGGCCAATTCTTGGATGATAAGATTGCGTTCTTCTAAGCTTGCTCCATCTACATGGGTGATGTAGAGGTGGCGTGAAGATTCGACAGTATCAGTCTTGTGTGCCAATGGATGGATACGAGAACCTGCAAAACCACGATCATAGCGGTCCACGATCTCCTTACGACGTTCTAGCAAACCAGGGTAACGGTCCAATTGTACCAAACCAAGTGACGCCATGATATCGGTCATATTGCACTTGTAGGCTGGTGTTACGATATCGTATTCCCATGAACCCAGTTGCATCTTGGCTAGGGCATCCTTAGTTTGCCCGTGAAGAGAAAGGATTTGGAATTCCTTGTACATCTCTTCGTCATCAATCGCTGGATTGGCTTTCCAAGTGGCACTTCCTCCCTCAGCTGTTGTAAAGTTCTTAACGGCATGGAATGAGAAGGATGTGAAGTCAGCGATAGAACCAGCTGGTTGCCCTTTATAAGTAGATCCCAAAGCATGGGCACTGTCAGAGACAATCACAATACGGTTAAAGGCCTGTTGCCACTTGCTTGAAGCGGTAAAGAGGTCACGTTTTTTCTCCACAACTTGGAACAAACGGTCGTAGTCGCAAACAATCCCTGCAAGCTCTACTGGGATGATAACCTTAGTATTTTCAGTGATGGCTTGCTCCAGCAAGTCATAATCCATCTCAAAAGTATCTGCTTGAATATCCACCATGACAGGGGTCGCCCCTACGTGAGTGATAACACTACATGAAGCTGTATAGGTCATGGCTGGAACGATGACTTCATCACCAGGTCCCACTTCCAAGACGCGTAAAATCAACTCAAGAGCGGCAGTCGCAGAGTTGAGGCAGACAGTCTTAGGTGTCTGTGTGTATTGAGACAAGCGACGCTCCAGTTCTTTTGTCTTAGGACCTGTTGTGATCCAACCAGAACGCAGGGTATCTGCTACTTCAGCAATTTCTGCTTCCGTAATATCGGGTGGTGAAAATGGAATATTGTAATTTGGCATTGATTTGCTCCTTTTATCTGTACTCATTTTCTCATGACTACTTTATTTTAGCACTTCAAACACGGTTTGAAACATGATTTTGATGTCTCCAAGGAAACTAAACTCTCGGAGATAGGCGAGGTTATAGCTCATCTTTTCAGGAAGGACGTGTTCGACATAGGCTTGGTCAACCGACAGACCTTTCTCCGTCATTTGACTGATGATGGTGTCCTCATCCTTGTAGTTGATGCTGGCTGGAGAGGTAATCCCTGCTGGTAAGAGCAAGGTCGCCATCATTTCAGGGCTATACTGCTCTGTGTAACGAGGCACTTCAGGTCGTGTACCGACAAAAGACATCTCGCCTTTAAGAACATTGACCAGCTGAGGCAGTTCGTCTAAACGGACACGGCGGATGAAATTGCCAACCTTGGTAATACGACTATCGTTAGCTGAAGTCACCAGACTTCCTTTTTTATCCGCATCCGTCACCATGGTACGGAACTTCCAAATCTTGAACCGACGGTTATACTGGGTCACGCGCTCTTGCTTGTAAATCACTGGCCCCTTGCTATCCAACTTGATCCAAATGCTCAAGATGAGAAAGATAGGAGAGGTCAGAATCAGCAAGACTACGGCTAGAACCCAGTCCAAGCAACGCTTAAAAATCAGCGAACCCTTCCTTTTAGAGACAAGCTGGTAGTAAGACTCAACCTCGCTTGATTTCATTTCCACGGGCAAGTCTTCCCATTTCAGCATGCTGTTTCTCCTTTGTTTTTATTATACTATTTGTCAACATTTTTCATTATACCACAAAATGGAAAAGGCGGTGAAAGAAATCTGTAATTTGAAGGATTTCCTTCTTACACTCAATGAAAATCAAAGTACAGCTTTTAGGTTGCAGATAAAGCTGACCTGACTTGAATAGATTTTCAAAGAGTATTAGGCCATGGCCCCTGCCTGCAAACTATACATCTTGTGATAGGTTCCTCCCAGAGCCAAGAGTTCCTCATGGGTTCCACTCTCAATAATTCGCCCTTTGTCCAAAACATAAATACAGTTGGCGTCTTGGATAGTAGAAAGACGGTGGGCAATGGCAATGGTTGTCCGTCCCTGTCTCATCTTCGCCAGTGAAGCTTGAACCAAACTTTCTGTTTCAGAGTCAATATTGGCTGTCGCTTCATCCAAAATCAGGATTTTAGGCTGACTGGCGACTGTTCTAGCAAAGGCAAGAAGCTGGCGCTGTCCAGTTGAAAAGCTCGAACCACGCTCGGACACAGGGGAATCATAACCTTGAGGAAGTTCTTGAATAAAGGAATCTGCATCCACGAAGGTAGCTGCGTCCTTTACCTGCTCATCACTGATTTCTTGGTACATAGCGATATTGGACTTAATGGTCCCATGATAGAGGAAGGGATCCTGCAAAACTAGCCCGATGTTTTTTCTCAACTCTTCCTGACTGTAGCACCGGATATCCACACCATCCAAGAGAACTCTCCCTGACTGGAATTCATAAAAACACATGAGAACATTGATAATCGAAGATTTCCCAGAACCTGTATGCCCCACAAAAGCAATGGTTTCACCCTTGTTAACGGAGAAGGAAATGTCATCCAGAATCTGATGTTTACCGTCATACGAGAAACATACATGTTCAAAACGGATATTGCCTTCTTTGATCTCGGCCTGTCCATTTTCTTGAAGAGGCTCATAGGTCCTCTCGTCAATTAAGGCAAATACACGACCCGCAGAAACCATGGACGTTTGAAGAGTTGAGAAGTTTTGCGTCACTTCAATCAGGGGATCAAATAGACGATTGATATACTGGATAAAGGCATACATAGTCCCGGCTGTTATTCCTAGATAAAGTCCACGATAGCCAAAATAGGCCATTAAAACTGCATATCCTAGGAGTTTAAGCAAACTCATGGCAGGTCTCAAAAAGAGGGCATCCAAGGCTACAGAACGGTTGGCGTATACCAAGTGTTCTTGGTTGATCTCATCAAATTCTGCCTGCAGCCGCTTCTCTTGATTAAAGGCCTGGATAATCCTAATTCCCTCGATGTTTTCAGCCAGCTTGCTATTGATATCTGACAAGAGACTTCTGGTTTTCTCAATGATTTTCACTGATTTTTTTCGATAGAGATTGACCAAAAGGAAAATCAAGGGGAGAAAGAGCAAGACTAATGCTGTCAAACGAAAATCCAATACCAACATGGTATAAAGAGTTGTCAGAAAGATGAAAACTGCTGAGATAAAGCTAGATAAAATCCCTGAAAACATATCACTGATGGTCTCGGTATCATTGGTCAAACGAGAGACGATAGAGCCTGCTGGCGTCTTGTCAAAATAAGACATCCCCAATTTCTCCATATTGGCAAAGGCATCCCGACGAATATCCCTAACAATACTGTAGGATACCCGCGCAAAGAGAAGATTGCCGACATACTGGACCAGAGTTTGTAGGATATAAAGGCCATAGTAGACCAGCAAAACGGTAACGGCAAGTTGATTGAGATTGCTGAGATACTGGTCTATAAAGTGGGAAGCCACAAGGGGAATGACACTTTTGATGACCGTCGTCGCTAGGAGAAAACTGAGTGCCAAAAAGGTAAGGAGTCCATACGGCTTGAGATAAGACATCAAGCGCTTCAATACAGTCCATTGTTCTTGCTTATTCTGCATCTTCTTCTCCTTTCATTTCCAGTTGCTGAGACTGGTAGGTTTGGGCATACCAGCCATCCATGGCTAGCAAGTCATCGTGTGTCCCCCGTTCGATAATTTGACCATTTTGCAGAACCAATATCAGATCTGCATGGACAACTGCGCTGAGACGATGGGCCGTGATAATGGTTGTCTTGTCTTTACGCGTTTCCTTAAGATTGTCGATGATGGCATACTCTGTCTTGGCATCCACGGCCGACAAGGAATCATCTAAAATCAAGATATCAGGGTCTAAAATCATAGCCCGACTCATGGCTAGCCGTTGCTTTTGACCACCAGAAAGACTGACTCCCTTTTCACCAATCAAGGTATCAAATCCCTGAGGCATGGCTACAATGTCTTGGTAAACTTGGGCTAGCTTAGTCGCTTCCTCGACCGCTGAAAGGGGCAAGTTAGGATTGCCAAAGCGGATATTGTCTAAGATTGAAGTCGCAAAGAGGAACTGGTCCTGAGGAACATAGCCCATAAGACTACGAAGATCTGTCAGACGATAGTCACGAATATCGTGGCCATTCAGATAAATAGCACCCTTATCCACATCATATTCACGCAAGAGAAGCTTGATCAAGGACGTTTTTCCAGATCCTGTCTGCCCGACCAAGCCCAATGTTTGCCCTTTTTCTAAACTAAAGTGAATATCCGTTAGTGTTTCCTCATTTTCAAATGCAAAGCTGTCAACATCGTACTCTAAGCGTCCATTTTCAATACTGTCTAGAGGAAACTCAGGGTCTTGTACAGGTGATTCCTGAGACAAAAGTTCCTCAATCCGCTGGTAAGAAACCTTCCCTCGCTGAGTAATATTAAAGAGGAAGCCGATGGCCATAAGAGGCCAAACTAGCATATCCAAGTAGCTGATAAAGGTAACTAGATTCCCAACCGTGATTTGCCCTTTCTGAACCATCAAGGAGCCGACCAAGAGGGTTAAGACATAGGATGAACCAACAAATAAGAGAACCATGGGGTCAAAGAGACTATCGTATTTCATGGTTTGCAGGTTCTTTTGGAAGGTCAATTCATTGACTGCCTGAAAGGAATTCAACTCGTCCGCCTGATAACCGAAAGACTTGGTCACTTTGATACCTGATACGGACTCCTGTACCTTGTTATTGAGTTCAGAAAAGGCAGCTTGCGATTCGCCAAAGGCCTTGTGGGTCTTTCTCCCTAGGCGACTGGTCGCATAAGCCATGAAAGGTAAGGGTAAAATGGCAACTATGGTCATCTGCCATGAAATGCTAAAAAGCATGGTCAGCAAGGTCACTAAAGCCGTGATAGAGGCATCCACCGCAGACATAACACCGCCTCCTGCCAGACGAGTTAAGGCATTGATATCATTGGTTGCGTGCGCCATCAGGTCTCCCGTCCGATAGGTCTGATAAAAGGCTGGAGACATTTTTGTGAAATGCTCAAACAAACGAGACCGCATAATCTGTCCCAGACGGTAGGAAGTCCCGAGGATATACATACGCCAAACATAGCGCAGATAGTACATCCCAAAGGCTGCAAGCAGCAGGTAAAATAGGTCAAGAAGGAGGTCCTGCTGGCTTAATTGCTGCAATGTAATGTCATCAATGACCCGCCCCATAACCATAGGTGGAATGAGATTGAGGACGGAAACCAAGACCAGGGCCACAATTCCGACTAGATAACGGCGTTTTTCTAACTTGAAAAACCACCAAAGTTTTTGAATAATGGACATAAAATCCCTTTCTGATTGCAAATGGAAACCTGAGGCCAATACTCAATGAAAATCAAATAGCAAACTAGGAAACTAGCCGCAGGCTGTACTCGAGTACGGCAAGGCGACGTTGACGCAGTTTGAATTTGATTTTTGAAGAGTACAAGACCCCAGGTTTTTCTTATTCATAGGTTACGACTGTGACGGCACCCTTGTCATACTCAGCGATAAAGATATTGGCAACATTGTCATGTCCTTGTTTGCTGAGGTTATCAAGCAACCACTCTTCGCTACGACCAATCGACTCCAAAACATCGACTTGGATCACACCGTCAGTCACAACTGGATACTTAGGATTTTCATCTCCCATTTGGACCACGATGAGTTGGCCATTTTGCTCCTGCACAGCTCGTTTGACTTGTTTCATCTGAAAAATCCCTTGGCTACGAAGTTTGAGAGCTACATCTGATGCAGACAAACCAACTGAACGACAAGCTTCTGGGTCAATCTTCCCATTTTTGATAAGAAGAGTTGGCTTGCCATCAATCAAGCGTTTGACAAAACGAACATTGTTGTTTAGCCATTTGAGGGTCAAGACCAAAATCGTCCACATCATCAGAATCACTGCATACTGAAGAATACTAATAGAACTATTGTAAATTACCCCACCGATGATTCCACCAAGAACATAGTTCTGAATTTGGTCTGTCGCAGAGTTAGGCGCCAGGTTCCCCTTTCCTGTCACATTAATAACAAAAACAAGCGAAAAGAGACCCAAGGCTAGTTTGATTAAAATTTCCATATAGTTGAGCGTCATTTGTTTACCTCCACCAATTCAATAGCGTCTGTTTGATGCAATTCTAATTTCTCTAAAAGATACTTGTCTGGTTGGCTCCCGTTCATGGCACGGTAGACATCTGAACCTACCTTGACAAGCGCCCCATCAGTGGCAGCTGAAGTATTGACATAAACTTCTGATTTATCCACTCCCAAGTCTTTGGAAACAACCTCTATGAAATGAAGTGAAGTTTGAAATTGGTTGTTAGAGGCTTGATTGGTCTGATATTTTGAAATCGTCACCAAAAGCATGGCCACCAAGGTCAAGGCCAAAATCATGACCAATTCCCGAAACTTAGTTCCCTTTTTATCACGATAAGCCTTAAAAGCAAAAAATCCTGTGATAGCTAGGAGCACAATCCCAAAGCCAATCATGATGCCATTTTGCTGACTGATTTGGCTAAGCACATAGTCATATGAGTAAAATTTCATTTATTTTCACTCCCTTTCATAAAATCATTCTTTATTATAAACGAAAGAGGGTGATTTTTCAAACCATACGTTGGGGAATTAGACCTTTTTTTGGTATAATAAAATCTATAAATCTGAATGAAAAAGGTAACTTTATGAAACTCATCTCATGGAATATTGATTCCCTCAATGCTGCCCTAACTAGCGACTCAGCTCGTGCCAAATTGTCCCAAGAAGTCCTACAAACCTTGGTCGCTGAAAATGCTGATATCATTGCTATCCAAGAAACCAAGCTTTCTGCCAAAGGGCCTACAAAGAAACACTTGGAAATTTTAGAGGAACTCTTCCCAGGCTACGAAAACACGTGGCGCTCTTCCCAAGAGCCTGCCCGTAAAGGCTATGCTGGAACCATGTTCCTCTATAAGAAAGAACTCACACCCACTATCAGCTTCCCAGAAATCGGTGCCCCTTCTACCATGGACTTGGAAGGTCGTATCATCACTCTAGAATTTGATAAATTTTTCGTTACCCAAGTTTACACTCCAAACGCTGGTGATGGCCTCAAACGCTTGGAAGAACGCCAAGTCTGGGATGTCAAATATGCGGAGTACTTGGCTGAACTAGACAAAGAAAAACCAGTCCTTGCGACCGGTGACTACAATGTAGCCCACAATGAGATTGACCTTGCAAATCCTGCTAGCAACCGCCGTTCACCTGGATTTACCGACGAGGAACGTGCTGGATTTACCAACCTCTTGGCAACAGGATTTACCGATACTTTCCGTCATGTTCACGGCGATGTTCCAGAACGCTACACTTGGTGGGCGCAGCGTAGCAAGACTTCTAAAATCAACAATACAGGCTGGAGAATCGACTACTGGCTCACAAGTAACCGCATCGCTGACAAGGTGACCAAGTCTGATATGATCGACTCAGGAGCTCGCCAAGACCATACACCGATTGTCTTGGAGATTGAACTCTAAGGAGAAAGCTAATGGACTATCAAGCTGTCATCCCCGAATTTGTGGTATCCAACATCGAAAAGTCACGCTACTTTTACTGCAACTTGCTGGGCTTCTCTGTCGAATACGAACGCCCCGAAGAGAAATTTCTCTTCCTCTCCCTTGAAGACTGCCAACTCATGTTAGAAGAAGGCGACGCAGAAGAATTAGCTCAGCTGGCTTATCCTTTCGGGCGTGGTGTCAATATTTCCTTTGGCATTGAGGATGTTCCTCAGCTCCACCAAAAACTGCTGGAAGCTGACTATCCCATCCATCGTCCCCTGACAAAAAGAGAATTTCGAGTGGGAGATAGTTTTATTTATCCCCATGAATTTGCAGTCTTGGATCCAGATGGCTATTTTTTAAGATTTAGTGAATAGAATAATAGAAACCTACAATACTGTATCATGTTGTAGGTTTTTGTTCGTTCGTTTTTTCAAATCAAAACACTAACAAAATATTTGATTTCTAAAGTTATTTAGTGTAAAATAATAACATTGGCTCAAGCCTATTTAAAATTAAATATCATTTTACTTGTTTATGTCGTGAATTGGCACGACGTTTCTACAAGGTGCCGGAACACCTAACAATAAGTATGTCAACAGTGAGGTATGGTCGTTTTTGCCATGCCTATTTTGGGGACCTACTTAGAAATTAAGTAGGTCTTTTTTCTATCATTTTTTACTGGATAAAAATCTGAAACAAGTAAATGGATTATCTTTTAGACTTTAGGAGGTCTTATGAAATTATTAGAAGAGCGCATCCTCAAGGATGGGCATATCTTGGGTGACAACATCCTCAAGGTGGATTCCTTTTTAACCCACCAAGTTGACTTTAGCTTGATGCGAGAGATTGGTAAGGTTTTTGCGGAAAAATTTGCTTCTGCTGGCATTACCAAGGTCGTGACCATTGAAGCGTCAGGTATTGCCCCAGCCATTTTTACAGCTGAAGCCTTAAACGTTCCCATGATTTTCGCTAAAAAAGCTAAAAACATCACTATGAACGAAGGAATCTTAACTGCCGAAGTTTACTCCTTTACCAAGCAAGTGACCAGTACCGTTTCTATCGCTGGAAAATTCCTCTCACCAGAGGACAAGGTCTTGATTATCGACGATTTCCTTGCTAATGGCCAAGCTGCTAAAGGCTTGATTCAAATCATCGAACAGGCTGGAGCAACAGTCGAAGCTATCGGTATTGTGATTGAAAAATCCTTCCAAGATGGCCGTGATTTGCTTGAAAAAGCAGGCTATCCTGTCCTATCACTCGCTCGTTTGGATCGTTTTGAAAATGGTCAAGTTATTTTTAAGGAGGCAGATCTCTAATGCAAACTCAAGAAAAACATTCGCAAGCAGCCGTTCTTGGCTTGCAACACTTACTAGCCATGTACTCAGGATCCATCCTGGTTCCTATCATGATTGCGACAGCCCTTGGCTATTCAACTGAGCAGTTGACCTACCTGATTTCCACAGATATCTTCATGTGTGGGGTGGCAACCTTCCTCCAACTCCAACTCAACAAATATTTTGGTATTGGACTCCCAGTCGTTCTAGGAGTAGCCTTCCAGTCGGTCGCTCCTTTGATTATGATTGGGCAAAGCCATGGTAGTGGCGCCATGTTTGGTGCCCTTATCGCATCAGGGATTTACGTTGTTCTTGTTTCAGGCATCTTCTCAAAAGTAGCCAATCTCTTCCCATCTATCGTAACAGGATCTGTTATTACTACGATTGGTTTAACCTTGATTCCTGTCGCTATTGGAAATATGGGAAATAATGTTCCAGAGCCAACTGGTCAAAGTCTCCTACTTGCAGCTATCACTGTTCTGATTATCCTCTTGATTAACATCTTTACCAAAGGATTTATCAAATCTATCTCTATTTTGATTGGTCTGGTTGTTGGAACTGCCATTGCTGCCAGCATGGGCTTGGTGGACTTCTCTCCTGTTGCAGCAGCACCACTTGTCCATGTCCCAACTCCACTCTACTTTGGGATGCCAACCTTTGAAATCTCATCTATTGTCATGATGTGTATCATCGCAACGGTGTCTATGGTTGAGTCAACTGGTGTTTATCTGGCCTTGTCTGATATCACAAAGGATCCAATCGACAGCACGCGCCTTCGCAACGGGTACCGCGCAGAAGGTTTGGCCGTACTTCTCGGAGGAATCTTTAATACCTTCCCTTACACAGGATTTTCACAAAACGTTGGTTTGGTTAAATTGTCAGGTATTAAGACTCGCCTACCAATCTACTACGCAGCTGGTTTCCTGGTTCTCCTTGGACTCCTTCCTAAGTTTGGTGCCCTTGCTCAAATCATTCCGAGTCCTGTCCTCGGTGGTGCTATGCTGGTAATGTTTGGTTTTGTATCTATTCAAGGGATACAAATCCTCGCCCGTGTTGACTTTGCTAACAATGAACATAACTTCCTTATCGCAGCTGTATCAATCGCTGCAGGTGTCGGACTCAACAACAGTAATCTCTTTGTCAGCATGCCGACAGCCTTCCAAATGTTCTTCTCAAACGGAATCGTCGTAGCCAGCCTACTTGCCATTGTCCTCAATGCCGTATTAAATCATAAAAAGAAATAAGAAAAAGAGGTGCGAGCCTCTTTTTTGTTTATAGTTAATGAACAATTATTGTAAAAATAAATCAGCTAAAAATCCTTCTCTTAACATCTCTAAATTGAATACATTCGTAATGTGACTAAATGCTTCTGCTAGTGGTAAATGTGCTGTTTTCCATCCTTGACCATCAGTAACCCAAACAAATTCAACATTGTCATCTGAAGTAATAACAAATTGACTGAGTTCAGTAAACTCTCCAGCAACCGCTTTTAATTTACTTCCTCCGCCGCCATAATAATTCGTTTCAATCAACCAAACCTTATGTTTTTCTCGGGAATAAACTGCAACATCAAATCTTCTCTCAGACTTATCAACAGGTACTTTAATCCCCCACTTATTCTTAATAAATTGGGCTGTAGCTTGAGATTTCCATTCCAATTTTTGTTTCTGAGAAATTTTTGCTACATGTCTCTCTAAAATCCCCTCCATGGTTGTTCCACTTCGATTTTTTCGTGCATTGCTATCTAGTCCAGTCTCTACTCCATAAACATAATCAACTAATGAACGATTAGCATGTTGTTGTAAAAAAAATAATAAACCAGATTGAACAATAAATTTCATGTAATCATCTATTCTACTAGTGTCTATCGTTTTGAAATCCAATTGCTCAAAAGACATATTATCGTTTTCATCTATTGTTAAAACATCCAAAACTTTATCTCGACTTGCAATCAGACTAGGAATTGCTTTTAACAAATTGGGTTGTTTAGTGAATAAGTGTAATGCTTCTGAATAGATATCGTCTTTACCAATTAAGTAGTTTAATGTATTTAACTCTAATTCATACTTCTTGGTCTCACGATTAACTTTACTCCAATTCACATAGTACTCTGGCGTTCTGTTGGTAATTGAAAGCGTAGAAAGAAATTTTTCCAAGCGCTCTTCTGACGGTAATTTATGATAATTTAATAGATTCATAAGATTCCTTTCTTAAAAATATTCACCTTGATTGTTCAACTCAAGTCTATCCATATCTATATATTTAGTTAAATAATAATCTTGGTATCTTTGATCATGAATAAAATGCGCACCTACAGAAAAAGATTGTTCAGAAATATGTCTACTAAGTTCATCTATATCACCAAATAAAACCTCAATATATCTACCAAAACAATCTGAACGTCCTCTATATTTAGTATCACCCTCAAGTTTCGGATAATTAAATTCCTCGATAATTGCAATATAACTTATTATATTTATAATTTCTTGCAAGGAAAATTTTCCAACATCATTCAATGAAGCTAATACACTTCTTAACTCTTTAATACCATTATCAATTTCTTCTGATGATAGATATCTGTCATTGTATAATGGATTATTAATTCTAATTAGTTGGTTTTCAATTAATAAATAATCTGAAATTGTAGATTCTATTGTTGTTAATGGCCTTTGTGAGATTGACCTCAAGACAATATATACTATATTCTTTATTAGTTTTACAGGAAATTTTTCAATATGACATTTTTCTATTATTTCCTTACAGATTGTTATAAAACTTACATCTTCTTCCTTAAATCTTACTAAACAATCGTAAGAATTTCTCTTTAATCGTCTTTTAGTCTCCTCGTTTGTTGCCTTATATCCATAAAATATCAAAGTTATATCTTGAGGTGTTATAAGGATTCTAGATTTAGCTTCTTCTCCCTCTTTAATTGACTCGGAAAAACCAGAATGTTCTAAACAGTTAATAAGTTCAAGGCCAAATTCTTTATAAGTTGCATACTCACCTAACTCTAACACTTTTCTATATCTCCAACCTCTTCTTTGCAATTTTTAAATATTCTTTTTCAGCATCGATACCTATAAATCTTCTACCTAATCGCTTCGCAACAACACCCGTAGTGCCACTACCAACAAATGGATCTAGAATATAGTCACCCTCTTTAGTAGAGGCCAAAATTATACGTTCCAATAAATATTCTGGTTTTTGTGTTGGATGCTTGCCAGCCCATTTCTCAGCTTTTTTCGTCAAAGCACCTGTCCAAACATCTTTCATTTGCTTACCATCATTTAGCTCTTTCATCAAATCGTAATTGTAATAATGACGAGCTTTTTTATCATTTTTTCTTGCCCATAAAATAGTTTCAGTAGAATGAGTAAAATAACGACAGGATAAATTAGGTGCAGGGTTTGTTTTCTGCCAAGTAATATTATTTAGAATTTTAAAACCTTCTTGCTCTAATGCCATTCCAACTGAGTAAATATTATGTAAACTCCCCGAAATCCAAATAGTCCCATTAGGCTTCAAAACTTCTTTTGCTAAACGAATCCATTTACGATTGAATTCGTGCTTTTCCTCAAAGGAAGAAATCTTATCCCAGTCACCTTTATCTACAGATACAACCTGTCCCCCAGAATTTGATATACCACCGTTACTCAAAAAATATGGAGGATCAGCAAAGATCATGTCCATGCTTTCTGGTTTCATTTTCGATAATAACTTAAACGTATCTGCATGAACAAGAATCATTTTATCTTTATTATAGTATGGTTTTGTCATTAAAACACCTCCATACTTATATTCGTTATTTTTCATAATTTGTGACTATAATTTCAGAAATTTTTCCTCGACTCGAAGATTTTGCTCCATTAGTTCGGGTAGCTTCAACATAATGGATATTAAAATCTCGATACAACTCCTCTACCAAAAAACTAGAGGAGTTTGACAACATAACATAAGCCCCTGCATCACTCAATTTTTTAAAGGTATCTCTTAATCTTACTTGATCATCATAAGAAAACCCCTCATGAGTGTAGGAAGTAAAGGCACTCGTCTCAGACAATGGAATATATGGAGGATCAAAATACACAAAATCCCCTGGCTGAACATCTAAAACAGCCTTTTCAAAATCTCCCGTTTTAATTTCTAGTTGATTGTTATTTAGGTATACTGAAATAGCAAATATCAATTCCTCATCAACAATTTTAGGATTCTTATAACGTCCATATGGAACATTAAATTGGTTCTTAGAATTCACACGATATAGACCATTAAAGTCCACTCTCAACATATAGAGAATACGTGCAGCTCTTTGTACTTCGGACATCATATCTATTCTTTCATCACGATCAGCAGAACGTAAATCTAAATAATATTCTTTTGAATTATATTCCTGATGAACTTTCAAAATTTCAATCAATTCTTGAGGATTGTCCTTAATTTGTTGATAGCAATTTATTAGTTCAGCGTTAAAATCATTAATAACTGCATCTTTAGGAGCTAAATCAAAAAATAAAGCTCCACCTCCAACAAAAGGTTCGAAATACCTGTTATAGGTTTTAGGAATTAATTCTCTAATAACAGGCAATAATTGTCTTTTACCACCTGTCCATTTCGTGAACGGTTGTAAAGTAACTTCCTTTATTTCTTTTATCTTCATGCTTTTAATTATACCATAGAAATTAAAACACAACTCTTGTATTTTCTACCACATTACTAAATTTTCTATTTTAGAATTAAATCATATCAATATCAAAAAATGAGTAAGGCAAATTTTATAAATTCCAAAATTCACCTCACTCTATTAAATTACTCTTTATATCCTTACCTGTCTATCTTCTGACCGTTGGCCTGTGACAAACATGGTAAAGGTTGCCTTGCAGACATTTCTGCCTTCTTGATTGGTGATATCGACATCCACTACACAGGTTGTGCGACCTTGATGGACGCATTCTCCTTTAATGGTCAACACGTCGTCAAGTTTTCCTGCCTTGAGGTAGTTGATAGAGGATTGAAGTGTCACCCCATCAAGCCCCAGCGAGATAACCACCAAACCACTGATTTGCTCACAAAGGGTGAAGAGATAGCCACCATGGGCATTGCCATAGTAGTTGAGCGACGAGTCCACTACTTTGGTCGTCACCACAACGTGACCATCTCTCATTTGTTCTATTTCGTAATTTTCAAAGGCAGATATAGCGTCAAAATGAAAGTCTTTCATCGTTTCCTCCTGATATTTCAAACGACACTATGATACTACTTTTTATAGGACTGTGCAAGGAGAAAGCTCCTAGTCTGGCAAAATTCCGACCTGTTCCACAAAGCGCATAAAGGCTGTCTGTCCTTGTTCCGTCTGCTTGTAAACTCCAGCATCCTCCAGAACACGCGCAAAGATAATACCCACAGAGTCCTTGACGATTTCAAGGGCTTTTTCTTTATCCGCTAGGTCTGGATGTTGGACTTTAAGCTGCTCTGCCCATTTCTGATGATAGTCGGCAACTGTATCCCCATTTCCCACGAGATAGCTGGCGACTTGCTCCACTTCTTCTTTCAGACGTGGTGGCAAGATTGCCAAGCCCATGACCTCAATCAAGCCGATATTTTCCTTCTTGATATGTTGGACATCCTTGTGAGGATGATAAATGCCATCAGGATGTTCTGCAGAAGTCTGATTGTCCCGCAAGACCAAGTCCAACTCAAACTGGCCATCACGTTTGCGCGCTATAGGTGTGATGGTGTGATGCGGTGTCCCATCAGTCTCTGCCAAAATCTGCACACTAGTATCTGAATACTGGCGCCATTCCTGCAAAATCTTGTCAGCTAAGTTGATTAAATCTTCTTTGGAAGCCGAAGTCAAACGTAGCACTGACATAGGCCACTTGACAATTCCAGCCTTGACCTGCTCAAAACCAGCAAATCGGAAGGTCTTTTGCAAGGGAGCCAATTCCATAGGAAAGACATGACGGCCTCCCTGATAGTGATCATGAGTTAGAATAGAGCCTCCCACAATCGGCAAGTCGGCATTAGAGCCAGCAAAATATCCTGGAAACTGCTCTACGATAGCCAACAAACGCTCAAAACTCTGACGACTAATGACCATGGGACGATGCTGGCCATCTAAAAAGATACAGTGCTCATTAAAGTAAGCATAGGGCGAATACTGGAATCCCCACTCCTGACCAGCCATTTCAAAACGTATAATACGGTGGTTGCTGCGAGCTGGGTGGTTAACTCGACCAAGGTAGCCCTCATTCTCTAGACAAAGCTGACACTGAGGATAATTACTAGCTTGCACCAACTTGGCTGCCGCAATCTCTTTCGGATCCTTCTCAGGCTTAGAGAGGTTGATGGTAATTTCAAGCTCTCCGTAATCAGATTGAACACGATAAGCGATATTTTTAGCAATAGCCTTGAGTTTGATGTAGTCATTCTTCTGACTGAGTTGGTAGAAATTCGCTATCGCTTGCTCAGGAGATTGGGCATAGGTTGCCCAGAAGTCACGATTGACCTGACTCGGACAAGGGGTCACCAAGTTCATCAGTTCAGCACCGAGAATCTCACGCGCAGTCTGACTATCCTCAATCGTCTCTAATCGAACGGCTTCCTCAACCAACTGGTCTTTGAGGTCAATCAATTTATCTAGACCAGTCTCAACTTCCAAAACACCATCTCCCACTCGTGCCAAGACACGATTGGTCAGGTAGATTCGATCCATTTCCTCAAATGAACTTTCAGCAATAACGTGTGTTACAAATTTATCTACTAAGGTCACCATAAAGCCTCCTTTGGGCTAATCAAGGACGCGAGTGCCACCTGCAACTTCAGCGATATAGAAGCTTGGAGCGTAGCCAACTACTTCCTCGTAGTGTTTGCCTACAGCTTCCTTAAAGGCCTCAACAGTGTCTTTTTGCACCAAGGCAATGGCACATCCACCAAAACCTGCCCCTGTCATGCGAGCACCGAGAACTCCTTCTTGTGCCCAAGCTGTATGAACGAGGGTATCCAATTCCAAACCAGTCACTTCATAGTCATGTTCTAGAGAAACGTGTGACGCATTCATCAAGCGACCAAATGTTTCCAAATCACCTGCTTGAAGGGCTGCTTGCGCTTTGAGGGTACGTTGGTTTTCAAGCACAGCATGGCGAGCACGTTTCAAACGATTTTCATCTTTAATCAGATAGCTATATTGGTCAAAGGCCCACTCATCCAATTCACCCAAGGTCTGAATATCTAAGGCTGCTTGCAATTCTTCCACTGCTTTTTCACATTCAGCACGGCGTTCATTGTATTTAGAGTCCGCCAATTCACGGCGTTTATTGGTATTCATAATAACAACGACATTATCCTTCAAATCAAGTGGCACCAAGTCATACTCTAAAGTGTTAGTATCTAAGTAAATAACACGTTGATCAGCCCCCATACCGATAGCAAACTGGTCCATAATGCCAGAATTTACTCCGATAAAGTTATTTTCTGTTTGTTTTCCGATTTTAACCAAATCGAGACGCTCTAATTTTAAATCAAAGAGATGCTCTGCCACTACCCCTGTCAAAAGTTCCAAGGATGCTGAAGAAGACAAGCCAGCACCATTTGGGATATTCCCATAAACATAAAAATCAAAACCTTTGTCAATCACATGTCCAGCTTCTTGCAAGAAATGAAGAACTCCTTTTGGATAATTGGTCCAGTTGTGCTCTTTTTCAAACTTGAGGTTAGCTAGAGGCACTTCGATAATGCCCTTGTCCTCAAAGTTAGCTGAGTAGAAACGCAAAACTTGGTCTTCACGCTTGCGAGCTGCCCCATATGTTCCTAAGGAAATGGCTGCTGGAAATACATGTCCACCATTATAGTCCGTGTGTTCACCAATCAAATTGATACGGCCTGGTGAAAAGAAGGTTTGATCCGCTTCTTGACCGAAAACGGCAAGAAAGTCTTTACGAAGAGCTTCAGCAGTAAGATGTTGTGTCATATGAATTCTCCTTTGACTGTCCGTTAAGTCACCTTAACGTGTAATCGTTTTCTTCTATTGTATCCAAGGGATTTCCCAAGGTCAATCCCTTTTACTAAATTTTTACTAAACTATCAGTAAAATACAGAAAAATATGATATACTAATCTAATCAAGGAGGATTTATGGCTACCTTAAAAGACATTGCACAACTAGCTTCTGTCTCTATCGCGACCGTATCCCGTGTTCTCAACCGCGACCAGAGCCTATCTGTTACAGAAGAAACCAGACACCGTATTTTAACCGTTGCTGAAGAGCTAGGCTACACCAAGCACCTCAAGACAGGCGAGTCCCACAAACCCAAGCAAAAGATTGCCATTATCCAATGGGTCAGCGAACAAGGGGAGCTGGACGACCTCTACTACTACCAGATTCGCCTAGGCATAGAAAAAAGAGCCCAAGAGTTAGACTATGATATCTTGCGCTATTTTAATGACCATCCTTTTACACTAAGCGAGGAAGTGATTGGGATTCTCTGCATCGGAAAGTTTAGTCGAGCTCAGATTTCTGCCTTTGAAGAATACCAAAAGCATCTTGTCTTTCTAGACAGCGATACCCTCTCACTGGGACATACCTGCATTATCACAGACTTTTACACTGCCATGAAACAGGTTGTCGATTATTTTCTCAGCCAAGGGATGGACCGCATCGGGATTCTAACAGGCCTTGAAGAAACAACCGACCAAAAAGAAATCATTGAGGATAAGCGACTGGAAAATTTTAGAAACTACAGTCAAACAAAAGGAATCTATCATGATGAACTGGTCTTTCAAGGAAGCTTTACCGCCCAGTCTGGCTATGACTTAATGAAGGAGGCCATTCAGAACTTAGGAGACCAACTCCCGCCAGCATTTTTCGCAGCCAGCGATAGTTTAGCTATCGGTGCCCTCCGTGCCCTCCAAGAAGCTGGAATCAGCCTGCCAGGTCGCGTCAGTCTTATTTCCTTTAACGATACCAGCCTGACCAAGCAAGTCTATCCTCCCCTCTCCAGCATCACCGTCTATACCGAAGAAATGGGCAGAGCAGGTATGGATATTCTTAATAAGGAAGTACTCCACGGTCGGAAAATACCTAGCTTGACTATGCTGGGAACCAGACTGACTCTAAGAGAGAGTACTCTGCCATAAATCAACAAATTAAACATGATAAAAAATCCTAATAGAGAGGCTCAAATCTCCATTAGGATTTTCTTTGTTAGTCCATCACAATCATAGACTTAATGGTCTTGCGTTCATCCATATCTTTATAGGCTTGATTAATATCTTCCAGTTTATAACTTGAAGTAAAGACACGACCTGGATTGATATCACCATCAAGGACGGCTTTTAGTAAAAATTGCTTATCGTATGTTGTCGCAGAAGCTGCCCCACCTGCTACAGAGATATTTTGCATAAATGTCGAACCAAGAGAACGATTATTATAGTGCGGTACACCAACAAAGCCCAAACGACCTCCATTATGAAGAACACCTAGCGCCTGTTCTACAGCAGCCTCCGTACCAACACATTCAAGTGCTGCGTCTGCTCCGCCACCGAGAATTTTACGCACCTTGGCAATACCTTCTTGACCTCGCTCAGATACAACAGCTGTCGCACCCGACTCCAGAGCCATCTTTTGGCGATCTTCATGACGGCTCATAAGGATAATTTGCGATGCACCACGCATCTTCGCCGCAATGACAGCACATTGACCAACAGCCCCATCGCCAATGACCACAACCTTATCCCCTTTTTGAACATTTGCAACACGCGCCGCATGATAGCCTGTAGGCATGACATCAGCAAGAGTCAAGAGGGACTTTAGCATACCTTCTGTGTAGTCAGAAGGTTGTCCAGGGATTTTAACCAGCGCCCAGTTTGCATAGTGAAAACGAATATATTCCGCCTGAAAATCGCCTCCCAAGTTATTACCAACATGATTGTCGCAAGAACCGTCAAAGCCAGCAAGACAGGCATCACACTCACCACATCCATGGGTAAAAGGGACAATGACAAAATCACCTGGTTTCACCGTCGTAATGGCTTCCCCAGTTTCTTCGACAATCCCAATCGCTTCGTGTCCACTATTTTTGTGTCCAGCTTTCGTTTCTGGATTACGGTACCTCCATAAATCTGAACCACAAACGCACGCGCGAACTACACGAATAATCACATCATCCGCTTCTATTATTTGCGGACGTTCAATTGTAGCAAGTCCAACCTGACGCGCCTTTGTATATACTACTGATTTCATTTAAAATTTTCCTTCCTTGTAAAGTTTAATTTTGAGATTTAAGCGATTTAAAGCCGTCTGTAACTGAGACAAGCGCTCCTCTAATTTTTTCTTTTCGTCTTCTAAAATACCAAGCCTTGCTTCTCTCGTTTCATCCCCCTTTTGGTAGAGCGACATATAGTCAACTAAACTGTCTACAGAGACACCTGCCGAACGGAAACACTTAATAAATTCCAACGCTTCAATATCCTGATCTTGAAAATCACGAATCCCTGTCGCGGTACGAGTAATCGGTGGCACAAGACCAACCCGTTCATAATACCGAATCGTATCCGCTGAAATTCCCAACAAGTCACTGGCAGATTTAATATTCATACACTAACCTCCTCTCATTCATTCACTGAGTTTAAGCTGTTCTAACTCACTTATCTTATTATATAACTTTGAGTTGACTCCAAGTCAAGTATTTTGCACCTAATCGAAAAATCTTTTATCATTAGCAATCATATATATGGAGTTTATACAATGCTCTTAACTTACCAATCTTTTAAAATATTTAATACTCTATTCCAAATACGATAGTACCCAATCATTTTTCACTTTTTCTAATGATGATGCTCATGATTCCGCTCCAAGTCACACACCTGACGCTTATGTTCTCGGTGGGTTTCTAAGTCTGCATCCACCTCAATGGTAATATTTTGGAAACCACAATCTTTGAGGAAAATTCGAATAGATTCTTTACAAGCTTCCATATTCCCCATTTCTTTCATACAAACATGGACAATGGCATTTTTTTCCAAACCATCCATAGTCCAGAGATTAAGCTGATTAAGACTGGCCACATTATCCAATTGCTCTAAGCCACTCTTCACTTGCTTGATATCAAGACCTTCTGGCACAGCATCCAAGAAAATCTTGAGCGTAGACCAAAAACGTGGAAGAGCTTTTGAAAGAATAAAGAAAGAAATGACAAGGGACAAAAGTGGATCTAGGATATACCAGTCCGTGAATCGAAGAACAATCGCCATCAGAATCACAGCCAGCCACCCTAGGGTATCTTCCAGAAAATGCAGACTTAGAATAGACTCATTCTTTGTCTTTCCCTTACCAACCACTAGACTCGCTAACACATTGATAGTAATCGCAATCATTCCTAACCAGAGAATCCCCTCGTCATTGACTGGTTGTGGATGAAAGATCTTCGTGACATTTTCCAAAATGACTAGAACAGATCCTGTTACGAGAATCACAGCTGTTACCAAGGCTCCTAGCAGACTAAACCGCTTATAGCCCAAGGTGTACTGATTATCTTCTTCACGATTAGAGATGGTTTCTAGAAAAGCTGATATTCCAATTGCAATCGCATCCCCCAAGTCATGCACAGAGTCAGCAAGAACAGCGCTCGAACCAAATACTCCACCTGCAATAAACTCGACAATGGCATAAGTCAAATTTAAGAAAAAAGCCACCCAAACAGCATATTTTGCCTTCATATTTCTCATTCCTTTGTTATAATAGATTCATGAACATCTTGTTCATTATCATTATCCACTAAAACTCAAAGAAAGGATAGAAGCAAAAAGTCAGCTTTATTCAGTTCTGAACAATTTGCCTCAAATGTCCATATGACTAAGATTGACCGCCGTATCAGTAAAACAAAAAAAGCCATCTATCAAGCCTTTCTACAACTTTTGAATGCTAAGGGCTACGAGGCTACTACTGTTCAGGATATCATTGATCTCGCAGATGTGGGACGTTCTACCTTTTACTGTCACTATGAGAGCAAGGAGCTACTTCTGGATGAGCTCTGTCGCTACCTCTTCCATCACCTCTTTGAAAGAGAGCAAGCCATTTCAACCAAAGATTACCTCGCCCACCTCTTTCTGCATTTTCAGAAAAATCAAGACCATATCACCAGTTTACTATTCTCCAAAAATGACTACTTCCTCCGTCAACTCCAGAGAGAGCTGGAGCACCACGTCTATCCCATGCTGGCTGATGATTTGAAAAAAGCTCACCCAAGTCTGCCTGATTCTTATCTCCAACACTTAGTTGTAACCAACTTTATCGAGACATTGACCTGGTGGCTCAAAAAAGGGCAAGACTTCACAGAACAAGAAGTGGTCCAGTTTTATCTAGACCTTCTCATTCCTAAAAATTGAATACATTGTAGAGCTCAGTTTCCTTATACCCAGGCTACTGAGCTTTTACTTTTCAACAATAAAAGGGGACCCACAGTTACTCTTTTTCATCATATAATACTCTTCGAAAATCTCTTCAAATCACGTCAACATCGCCTTGCCGTACTCAATTACAGCCTGCTGCTAGTTTCCTAGTTTGCTCTTTGATTTTCATTTAGTATAAAATCCTTTAGTATCAACTCTATCTATTTTATCCCAAAACTTAAAACATCTTTTCCTAGTTAGGTAAATCAGTATTCTGCTTAGCAGCCTTACTCCACTGATACCAACCAACTAGACTGTTGATGAGATAAATTAGATATTTCCCTTGAATTTGCAGGCTTTCTCCCCACCAGAGATAGATAGAAAAGACATTGGTAGCTGCCCAGAATATCCATTGTTCACGGTAAACAGCTGTCATAAGGATTTGCCCTACCCCATTGGTCGCATCTGTGATGGAATCACGATAGGGACGATTGGCTCCGATAGACTGATAAATAAATCCAAAGGCCAACCACCAGAGAACACTAATGGAAAGATACTTAGTCCAGCCCTTACCATCCAGCTTACGCGCGACAAACTCCTGTTTTTCCTTTTTAAATTGTGCCTGATAAATCCAAACTAGAAGACCAATTGGCTGCATGACCGTGAAGTAAAGGGTCGTGAGCACCTCACCATAAAATCCTTTCTGTAAAGCCAAGATAAGGTAGATAACAGAGTTAATCAAGCCAAAAAGATAATTACTTGCCCGACCTTCCGATACAAAGATAACACAAATAATCCCTGTCAGACTACAAATCATCCCAATCCAGTCAACAATACGGTGTTCATAAATCAATTCCAGCCAGAGAGGAAAACTTCCTAAAACCAGCAAATAAAGCCACTGGGCGAAACTACGATGGGCAAAAAGGTCATCCCAGATAGCCTTCATCGTTCCTGAAAATCCTAAATCAGCCATAGCTGAAACCATACGACGGTAACCACCAGACATTTCACCTAGGGTTGTTTTGATATTCTCAATTTTCTTTTGCAAATAAGTATGCATCATTTCTCCTTTTGTTTTTAAAGAGCCGTGTCTGGATAGACTTTCGGACGCAACGCTCTATTAGATAATGAACTGTCTATACACATGATTTCTAGCCTTAGTCGACATGAGCTGAAAATCCTTGTTTGTTAAGTAGTTCACAACACATTATACACCTATTTTATGAATAGCCAAGTGTCTTTACAGTTAAATTTGCAAATTCCTGAAAATTTTCTCTTATTTTCCATTTTAAATGACATTTAGTAACTCTAATACCAAAAAAGCCCAGACGACATTGTCTGAGCATTCTTCTATATAGTCGTTTAACCAAATTGAGTCTAGCTTCTCAACCTATTTCTTCAACAAACCTTGTTCTTGTAGAAACTCCTTGGCTACTTGTTCTGCTGACTTACCTTCAACACCAACTTGGTAGTTGAGCTGGCTCATCTGGCTTTCAGTAATTTTACCAGCCAATTTATTGAGAACTTTTTCCAACTCAGGATGTTTCTTGAGAAGAGCTTCTTTCATGAGTGGTGCCCCTTGATAAGGTGGGAAAAGTTGCTTGTCATCTTCCAAGACCTGCAAATCATAACGCGCCAACTCCGCATCAGTCGAATAGGCATCCGTGATTTGAATATCACCTGACTGAATCGCCTGATAGCGAAGGGCTGGTTCCATGGTCGCTACATTGAGATTGAGACCATACATTGATTGCAAGCCCTTATTGCCATCTTCACGATCATTAAACTCGAGAGTAAAGCCTGCCTTCAACTGTCCTTCCACTTTTTTCAAGTCCGAAATAGTCTTCAAACCATATTCTTGAGCAATCTTTTTCGGAACAGCTACAGCGTAGGTATTTTGATAAGACATAGGTTTGAGATAGGCTAGATGATCCTGTTTGGCAATACCATCACGCGCTACATCATAAACCTGCTCTGGCTCATGACTCACTTTTGGTGATGGTTGAAGCAAACTTTCAGTTACCGTACCCGTAAATTCAGGATAGATGTCAATATCGCCTTTTTTCAGAGCTTCATAGAGAAAGCTTGTTTTCCCAAAATTCGGTTTAATAGTCGCAGTCATACTGGTATTTTCCTCAATCAGCAACTTATACATATTGGCCAAAATTTCTGGTTCTGGACCCAATTTCCCAGCAATAACCAAGTTTTCTTTCTCTTTTTGAGCCAAAAGGGCTGGACTATAAGACAGACCGAGCAATATTGTCACCAAGGCAAAACCAGAGAAAATCGTCCGCAATTTTGCTTTTTCCATCACTTTTAGCAGGAAGTTAAAGGCAATAGCCAGCACTGCAGAAGAAAGGGCCCCAATCAAAATCAGACTGGCATTATTACGGTCAATTCCCAAAAGGATAAAGGAACCTAGTCCCCCTGCACCAATCAAGGCTGCCAAGGTGGCCGTACCGATAATCAAAACGGCCGCCGTGCGAATCCCAGACATAATGACAGGCATGGCAAGTGGAATTTCAAACTTCTTGAGGCGCTCCCACCTAGTCATCCCAAAGGCAATCCCAGCCTCTTGCAGACTTGGATCAATTCCCTTCAACCCAGTGATGGTATTTTGTAAGATCGGGAAAATCGCATAAATCACTAGCGCTGTTAAAGCCGGCAAGGTTCCAATTCCCATCAAGGGGATAAAGAGCCCCAACAAGGCCAGAGACGGGATAGTCTGGAAAATCCCTGCAATCTGCAAGACCCAGTCGGCCAACTTCTCATGATAGCGGAGATAAACAGCCAAAGGAATCGCTATAAAGATGGCCAGCAACAAGGTCAAAAGTGACAACTGCAAATGTTGAGATAGAGCTGTCAACCAATCACTAAAACGATCCTGAAAAGTTGCAATTAAATTAGTCATGAACACTACCTCCAAACAAGTCTGCTACAAAATCTGTTGCAGGAGCTTTTAAAATGGTCTCGGGATTCGCTACCTGGCGAATTTCTCCATCCTGCAAAACAGCAATACGATCCGCCAACTTCAAGGCTTCATCCGTATCATGGGTTACAAAAATCGTTGTCATCCCAAATTCTTTATGCAATTCTTTCGTCAGAATCTGCAACTGTTTTCTCGAAATAGCATCCAAGGCTGAAAAAGGTTCATCCATGAGGAGAATCTTAGGCTGACCAATCATAGCACGAACAATACCGACCCGTTGCTGTTCTCCACCAGATAATTCGCTAGGCAAACGATGCCCATACTCAGCTACTGGTAAACCAACCTTGGCCAAAAGCTCTTCTGTTTTCTGAGCAATTTCTTCCTTAGTCCAGCCCTTCATCTCAGGAATCAGGGCAATATTTTCCGCAACCGTTAGATTGGGAAAGAGAGCAATGGCCTGTAAAACATAACCAGTAGAAAGACGAAGCTCCCGCTCGTCATAGTCTTTGATGCGCTTGCCATCCATATAAATATTTCCATCAGTCGGTTCCAAGAGACGGTTAATCATCTTAATCATGGTCGTCTTACCGGATCCAGAAGGTCCAACTAAAACCATAAATTCCCCATTCTCAATCCGTAAATTGACATCTCTCAAGACATCTTTTTCTGTGTAACGTAAAGCTACATTTTTGTATTCAATCATTCTGTATCCTCAATTTAAAACTTCCCTCGATTGGTCAAGTCTTCTACCTTAGGCATGACTTCCTTATTGTCCCAATGCTCCACAATTTTCCCGTTTTCTAGACGGAAGATATCATACTGGACATAGGCAACTCCACCAATCTGAGTCTGACCATAGCTAACCACATAGTTTCCTTGTCCTAAGAGTTTAAAAACAAAGTCAAAAGTGGTCTTTACTTATAAACAGCTAATTTGCTCCATTTTAAACCTCATTTTCCTCCTCTTTCAGATTAGCCAAAATTCTTTCTTGAAAGGCTTCAAACTGACGAATTTCTTCCTCTGAAAATCCTTTGTAAAAAATCGTATCCAATTTCTGACTGACACGATGCCCCACTTCTTTCTGAGACTGCCCCAACTCTGTTAAAACCAAATACTTCTTACGCTTATCTTCTCCACATGGACTAATAGTTACAAGATTTTGTTCCTCTAGCTTTTTTATCATAGTCGTCAGCGTATTATTAGCAAGTCCAGTCGCCAAAGCAATATCTGTCGCAGTTGCACAGCCAGTTTCACTATTCCATAAAACCGCTAAAATCTTTCCCTGCTCACTCCGATAAAGAGCTTCAGGGTCTTGGCTCAGTAACCTTTGAAAAATCCGCCCATTCAATAAACGAATATGATGAGCTAGCAAATGACTATCTTTCATGACACCTCCAATTTATTTCGATATCGAAACGAATAAAGTAATTGTAACACTCATTATTCTAACTGTCAACTATTTCGATTTAGAAATAATTTTTCCCAATAAAAAAATCTCCTACTCAAGGTAGAAGATTTCAATCTTATAAACTTAATCCGTCATGTCCGATACCAAAGTTCGACGTTCCAATGGAATGCTGCACATAACTAGCAAGAAAATGAAACCTGACTGAATCCAGAAGAGGGCCAAGTCAAAGATTCCGTGTACAGCAACCACTGTAAGAAAAGATAGATAAAGACCAATAATCGGACGTTTCCCCGACTCCTGACTCATATCCATCATCAAGCGAACAGGAGCCACAGAAGACAAAACTAGTAAAATGGTCCCCACAATTCCGTAACTCAGAATCGTATCGATATAAAGACTGTGAGCATGTTCATGATAAGGAGCATGTATCCGAGGATAAGAGTGCATATAGGTTAATGGCCCCTCACCCCAAAAAGGATTTTGCTTAAATAAGGCCATCCCAGCATCCCAGATAGAAATCCGTTCTTCCATAGAAGAGTCTAAAGTCCCCATCCGAACTCCTAAATCACTGGAAAAAAGGAAACTCAAGCCAATCGCAAAGACCCCAATACTAAGCCAAAAGGCCTTCCAGTTTTTAATGGTCGTAAAGAGATAGATAATGGCTCCAGCGATAATAGCAGGAAAGGCAGTTCGATTTTGCGTAAAGTTCAAACCGAAGAGATTACCAAAGCCTGCAATCACACAGAATACTTTCAACCAATTCAACTTGGTCGTTGTAAACAGATAGAAAGCAATCATGATACAGAAACAACAAATAATTCCATAATAATTAGGATTAAAGAAGGTCACTTCTGCACGATTCTGATGCCACACCTGCATATTGGGTGAAAGAAAAGCATAGTTGAATTTCTTCACAATTTGGAAATGTTCTAAACTCGCAAAAGCAGCTGACAAGACGCTACCAAACAAGACGAGCTGCAAAATCAATCGAAAGAATTTATGTGATAAAATCGACTGATAGTGCAAAAAGAAAACAGTAAATAGAAAAATTCCTACTGAAGCCACAAGACCCATCCAATTTTGAGCAAAAGTGGATATAACAGTACTATAGCCAAGAAAAAGAAGTAGCATCGGATGCTCCCCCATTTTCTGAAGAATACTTTTCATATCTCCTGTAAAAATCAAACTGATAATATATAAACAGAATACAACTACAAAAAGATAAAAGGGTAAAAAGATACTCAGGATAATTCCCAATAAAATCAGTTCTTTACTAGACAACCCTTTCAGCTTTTCAATAAAGCCTATTGATTTCAAAATGAATCCTTTCTCTCCAAATCAATTGATTCAGATAATAGTAAGCTACCCTTTATTGTACCACTTTTTTAGCAATTTGAAAACAAAGGAATCGCTTCCATAGGTAAAAAAGCGAGCAAAAATACTGAGATTTCACAACTCAAGCTTAATAACTAGATTCACTCTAAAAAATCGTGCCGAAAATAGTAGGCATATGTTAAAATAGTAGTAATAAAATATAGATTAGAAGCAACTATCCAAACTAAAATCAAATCATATACTATTCTTAAAGAAAGGAAACACTATGAAATCCTACCAAGCCGTCTACCAAATTCTAGCTAAAGAAACCGACTATATCAGCGGAGAAAAAATCGCAGAAGAACTATCCCTAAGCCGAACATCAATTTGGAAAGCCATCAAGCGTCTAGAACAAGAAGGCATTGAAATTGACAGTATCAAAAACAAAGGCTACAAACTGGTGAATGGAGACCTTATTCTTCCAGAACTTCTAGAACAAAATCTTCCAATTAAAATAAGTTTTAAACCCGAAACAAAATCAACTCAACTAGATGCAAAAGAAGCAATTGATTTAGGGAATGAAGCAAACACCCTCTATATAGCTTCCTATCAAACAGCAGGCCGAGGTCGATTTCAACGTTCTTTCTACTCACCACAAGGTGGCATTTATATGACACTCCATCTCAAACCAAATCTCCCTTACGACAAATTACCATCCTACACACTACTTGTAGCAGGAGCTGTCTACAAAGCCATTAAGAACCTAACTTTAATTGATGTCGACATAAAATGGGTCAATGATATCTACCTAAACAATCATAAAATTGGAGGAATCCTTACTGAGGCAATGACCTCTGTAGAAACTGGCTTAGTCACAGATATCATTATTGGAGTAGGTATTAATTTCACTATTAAAGATTTTCCTCAGGAATTAAAAGAAAAAGCTGCTAGTTTATTTAAAACACCAGCACCTATTACCAGAAATGAATTAATCATAGAAACCTGGCGGACTTTCTTCGAAACACCAGCAGAAGAGCTATTATACTTATACAAAAAACAGTCATTTGTTCTAGGAAAAGAAGTGACTTTTACACTAGATCAAAAAGACTACAAGGGACTTGCTAAAGATATCTCTGAAAATGGAAAACTTCTAGTTCAATGTGATAATGGAAAAGAAATCTGGCTAAATAGTGGCGAAATTTCACTCAAGAGTTGGAAGTAATAATAAACTAGCACAACCGTAAAATCAACAATATATACAAATTTTAGTATTTCTTCAGCCCTATACAGTTGAAAAAGAGCCATTTTAAGGAGAATTCTAGTAGGAATACCAGTCGTTTCTAGGTAAGGGGTCTTAGACGGTTTTTGAAAGTCATATTTCTTCATTTGACTTCCAGAACTAGGACAAGATGGGGCATTGTAATCCAGTTTCGCGATGATTTCCTTGTGAGTATCCCTATTGACGATATCTAAAATCTTGATATTTTGGTCTTTGATATCGAACAATTTTGTGATAAAATGTAACTATTCCATATGATTCTTTCTAATGATGGTTTGGTTGCTTTTCATTATAGATCATATGGAACTTTTTTCTACATAAAAATAGGCTCCGTAATATTTATAGGGGGGTACCCACTACAAATATTATGGAGTCTTTTTATCGCTCTGAATACCAAAAAAGAAAGGACGAAATGTGTCCTTCCTAGAACTTAGCTTTTCTTCAACCCACTACAGTTGACAGAGAGTCGAAATTAAACGGAGAATAAGGGATTCGAACCCTTGCGCCAGTTACCCGACCTAACGATTTAGCAAACCGTCCTCTTCAGCCTCTTGAGTAATTCTCCTATTAATGGGCACGAGTGGACTCGAACCACCGACCTCACGCTTATCAGGCGTGCGCTCTAACCACCTGAGCTACGCGCCCAAGTTAAAAACTTGGTAATTTGAACAAAGTTCAAAGCGGGTGACGAGAATCGAACTCGCGACAACAGCTTGGAAGGCTGTAGTTTTACCACTAAACTACACCCGCATAAAAACTATAAATAAAAATGGCGCGAGACGGAATCGAACCGCCGACACATGGAGCTTCAATCCATTGCTCTACCAACTGAGCTACCGAGCCTTATTGCGGGAGCAGGATTTGAACCTACGACCTTCGGGTTATGAGCCCGACGAGCTACCGAGCTGCTCCATCCCGCGTTATTACAAAAGGAGGATGTGGGATTCGAACCCACGCACGCTTTTACACGCCTGACGGTTTTCAAGACCGTTCCCTTCAGCCGGACTTGGGTAATCCTCCATATTATTTAAATGGACCTTGTAGGACTTGAACCTACGACCACTCGGTTATGAGCCGAGAGCTCTAACCAGCTGAGCTAAAGGTCCAACAAGATCATTATAGCGGCGAAGGGGATCGAACCCCCGACCTCCCGGGTATGAACCGGACGCTCTAGCCAGCTGAGCTACACCGCCATATATCGGGAAGACAGGATTCGAACCTGCGACACCTTGGTCCCAAACCAAGTACTCTACCAAGCTGAGCTACTTCCCGAGTTAAATAGAAAAATGCACCCTAGAGGAGTCGAACCTCTAACCGCCTGATTCGTAGTCAGGTACTCTATCCAGTTGAGCTAAGGGTGCTCATTAGTTTATGCCGAGGACCGGAATCGAACCGGTACGATCGTTTCCAATCGCAGGATTTTAAGTCCTGTGCGTCTGCCAGTTCCGCCACCCCGGCCTCTCTAAGCGAACGACGGGATTCGAACCCGCGACCCCCACCTTGGCAAGGTGGTGTTCTACCACTGAACTACGTTCGCACTGTTTTCTTCTATCTAAAAATGCCGGCTACATGACTTGAACACGCGACCCTCTGATTACAAATCAGATGCTCTACCAACTGAGCTAAGCCGGCTCATTTATTATATCTTAATGCGGGTTAAGGGACTTGAACCCCCACGCCGTTAAGCGCCAGATCCTAAATCTGGTGCGTCTGCCAATTCCGCCAAACCCGCATATATGACCCGTACTGGGCTCGAACCAGTGACCCATTGATTAA
Source organism: Streptococcus sp. NM (assembly GCF_003390135.1). GTDB lineage: Bacteria > Bacillota > Bacilli > Lactobacillales > Streptococcaceae > Streptococcus. The sequence goes on along the minus strand of NZ_QUOS01000001.1, from coordinate 60,373 downwards.
AAGTCAATTGCTCTACCAACTGAGCTAACGAGTCTAAAATAACTTACGTTATTCTAACGGTCCCGACGGGAATCGAACCCGCGATCTTCGCCGTGACAGGGCGACGTGATAACCGCTACACTACGGGACCTATGGGAGTTAACGGGATCGAACCGCTGACCCTCTGCTTGTAAGGCAGATGCTCTCCCAGCTGAGCTAAACTCCCTAGAGCTAAGCGACTTCCATATCTCACAGGGGGCAACCCCCAACTACTTCCGGCGTTCTAGGGCTTAACTTCTGTGTTCGGCATGGGTACAGGTGTATCTCCTAGGCTATCGTCACTTAACTCTGAGTAATACCTACTCAAAATTGAATATCTATTCAAACCAAGAAAACCGTTCGCTTTCGTATTCTCAGTTACTTTGGATAAGTCCTCGAGCTATTAGTATTAGTCCGCTACATGTGTCGCCACACTTCCACTTCTAACCTATCTACCTGATCATCTCTCAGGGCTCTTACTGATATAAAATCATGGGAAATCTCATCTTGAGGTGGGTTTCACACTTAGATGCTTTCAGCGTTTATCCCTTCCCTACATAGCTACCCAGCGATGCCTTTGGCAAGACAACTGGTACACCAGCGGTAAGTCCACTCTGGTCCTCTCGTACTAGGAGCAGATCCTCTCAAATTTCCTACGCCCGCGACGGATAGGGACCGAACTGTCTCACGACGTTCTGAACCCAGCTCGCGTGCCGCTTTAATGGGCGAACAGCCCAACCCTTGGGACCGACTACAGCCCCAGGATGCGACGAGCCGACATCGAGGTGCCAAACCTCCCCGTCGATGTGAACTCTTGGGGGAGATAAGCCTGTTATCCCCAGGGTAGCTTTTATCCGTTGAGCGATGGCCCTTCCATACGGAACCACCGGATCACTAAGCCCGACTTTCGTCCCTGCTCGAGTTGTAGCTCTCGCAGTCAAGCTCCCTTATACCTTTACACTCTGCGAATGATTTCCAACCATTCTGAGGGAACCTTTGGGCGCCTCCGTTACCTTTTAGGAGGCGACCGCCCCAGTCAAACTGCCCGTCAGACACTGTCTCCGATAGGGATCACCTATCCGGGTTAGAGTGGCCATAACACAAGAGTAGTATCCCAACAACGTCTCCTTCGAAACTGGCGTCCCGATCTCATAGACTCCTACCTATCCTGTACATGTGGTACAGACACTCAATATCAAACTGCAGTAAAGCTCCATGGGGTCTTTCCGTCCTGTCGCGGGTAACCTGCATCTTCACAGGTACTAAAATTTCACCGAGTCTCTCGTTGAGACAGTGCCCAAATCATTACGCCTTTCGTGCGGGTCGGAACTTACCCGACAAGGAATTTCGCTACCTTAGGACCGTTATAGTTACGGCCGCCGTTTACTGGGGCTTCAATTCATACCTTCGCTTGCGCTAAGCACTCCTCTTAACCTTCCAGCACCGGGCAGGCGTCACCCCCTATACATCATCTTACGATTTAGCAGAGAGCTGTGTTTTTGATAAACAGTTGCTTGGGCCTATTCACTGCGGCTGACGTAAAGTCAGCACCCCTTCTCCCGAAGTTACGGGGTCATTTTGCCGAGTTCCTTAACGAGAGTTCTCTCGCTCACCTGAGGCTACTCGCCTCGACTACCTGTGTCGGTTTGCGGTACGGGTAGAGTATGTTTAAACGCTAGAAGCTTTTCTTGGCAGTGTGACGTCACTAACTTCGCTACTAAACTTCGCTCCCCATCACAGCTCAATGTTAAAGATATAAGCATTTGACTCATATCACACCTCACTGCTTAGACAGACTCTTCCAATCGTCTGCTTTAGTTAGCCTACTGCGTCCCTCCATCACTACATACTCTAGTACAGGAATATCAACCTGTTGTCCATCGGATACACCTTTCGGTCTCTCCTTAGGTCCCGACTAACCCAGGGCGGACGAGCCTTCCCCTGGAAACCTTAGTCTTACGGTGGACAGGATTCTCACCTGTCTTTCGCTACTCATACCGGCATTCTCACTTCTATGCGTTCCAGCGCTCCTCACGGTACACCTTCATCACACATAGAACGCTCTCCTACCATACCTATAAAGGTATCCACAGCTTCGGTAAATTGTTTTAGCCCCGGTACATTTTCGGCGCAGGGTCACTCGACTAGTGAGCTATTACGCACTCTTTGAATGAATAGCTGCTTCTAAGCTAACATCCTAGTTGTCTGTGCAACCCCACATCCTTTTCCACTTAACAATTATTTTGGGACCTTAGCTGGTGGTCTGGGCTGTTTCCCTTTCGACTACGGATCTTAGCACTCGCAGTCTGACTGCCGACCATAATTCATTGGCATTCGGAGTTTATCTGAGATTGGTAATCCGGGATGGACCCCTCACCCAAACAGTGCTCTACCTCCAAGAATCTCTAATGTCGACGCTAGCCCTAAAGCTATTTCGGAGAGAACCAGCTATCTCCAAGTTCGTTTGGAATTTCTCCGCTACCCACAAGTCATCCAAGCACTTTTCAACGTGCCCTGGTTCGGTCCTCCAGTGCGTCTTACCGCACCTTCAACCTGCTCATGGGTAGGTCACATGGTTTCGGGTCTACGTCATGATACTAAGGCGCCCTATTCAGACTCGGTTTCCCTACGGCTCCGTCTCTTCAACTTAACCTCGCATCATAACGTAACTCGCCGGTTCATTCTACAAAAGGCACGCTCTCACCCATTAACGGGCTCGAACTTGTTGTAGGCACACGGTTTCAGGTTCTATTTCACTCCCCTCCCGGGGTGCTTTTCACCTTTCCCTCACGGTACTGGTTCACTATCGGTCACTAGGGAGTATTTAGGGTTGGGAGATGGTCCTCCCAGATTCCGACGGGATTTCACGTGTCCCGCCGTACTCAGGATACTGCTAGGTACAAAGACTATTTTAAATACGAGGCTATTACTCTCTTTGGCTGATCTTCCCAAATCATTCTTCTATAATCTTTGAGTCCACATTGCAGTCCTACAACCCCGAAGAGTAAACTCTTCGGTTTGCCCTCCTGCCGTTTCGCTCGCCGCTACTAAGGCAATCGCTTTTGCTTTCTCTTCCTGCAGCTACTTAGATGTTTCAGTTCACTGCGTCTTCCTCCTCACATCCTTAACAGATGCGGGTAACAGGTAGTACCTGTTGGGTTCCCCCATTCGGAAATCCCTGGATCATCGCTTACTTACAGCTACCCAAGGCATATCGTCGTTTGTCACGTCCTTCTTCGGCTCCTAGTGCCAAGGCATCCACCGTGCGCCCTTATTAACTTAACCTTATTTTCTGACCTTTCAGTCATAAACTCTTATTAATACTACAGCGTTTTCGGTTTATTTTCTTGTTACTATTTGATATAGATATTCAATTTTCAATGTGCATTACTTGGTGATCTCTCACCAATGGAGCCTAGCGGGATCGAACCGCTGACCTCCTGCGTGCAAAGCAGGCGCTCTCCCAGCTGAGCTAAGGCCCCACAAGACCTCTCAAGACTAAACAAGACCAATGCGCAGTTCCTTATCCTTAGAAAGGAGGTGATCCAGCCGCACCTTCCGATACGGCTACCTTGTTACGACTTCACCCCAATCATCTATCCCACCTTAGGCGGCTGGCTCCTTACGGTTACCTCACCGACTTCGGGTGTTACAAACTCTCGTGGTGTGACGGGCGGTGTGTACAAGGCCCGGGAACGTATTCACCGCGGCGTGCTGATCCGCGATTACTAGCGATTCCGACTTCATGTAGGCGAGTTGCAGCCTACAATCCGAACTGAGACTGGCTTTAAGAGATTAGCTTGCCGTCACCGGCTTGCGACTCGTTGTACCAGCCATTGTAGCACGTGTGTAGCCCAGGTCATAAGGGGCATGATGATTTGACGTCATCCCCACCTTCCTCCGGTTTATTACCGGCAGTCTCGCTAGAGTGCCCAACTGAATGATGGCAACTAACAATAGGGGTTGCGCTCGTTGCGGGACTTAACCCAACATCTCACGACACGAGCTGACGACAACCATGCACCACCTGTCACCTCTGTCCCGAAGGAAAGCTCTATCTCTAGAGCGGTCAGAGGGATGTCAAGACCTGGTAAGGTTCTTCGCGTTGCTTCGAATTAAACCACATGCTCCACCGCTTGTGCGGGCCCCCGTCAATTCCTTTGAGTTTCAACCTTGCGGTCGTACTCCCCAGGCGGAGTGCTTAATGCGTTAGCTACGGCACTAAACCCCGGAAAGGGTCTAACACCTAGCACTCATCGTTTACGGCGTGGACTACCAGGGTATCTAATCCTGTTTGCTCCCCACGCTTTCGAGCCTCAGCGTCAGTTACAAGCCAGAGAGCCGCTTTCGCCACCGGTGTTCCTCCATATATCTACGCATTTCACCGCTACACATGGAATTCCACTCTCCCCTCTTGCACTCAAGTTAAACAGTTTCCAAAGCGTACTATGGTTAAGCCACAGCCTTTAACTTCAGACTTATCTAACCGCCTGCGCTCGCTTTACGCCCAATAAATCCGGACAACGCTCGGGACCTACGTATTACCGCGGCTGCTGGCACGTAGTTAGCCGTCCCTTTCTGGTAAGATACCGTCACAGTGTGAACTTTCCACTCTCACACTCGTTCTTCTCTTACAACAGAGCTTTACGATCCGAAAACCTTCTTCACTCACGCGGCGTTGCTCGGTCAGACTTCCGTCCATTGCCGAAGATTCCCTACTGCTGCCTCCCGTAGGAGTCTGGGCCGTGTCTCAGTCCCAGTGTGGCCGATCACCCTCTCAGGTCGGCTATGTATCGTCGCCTTGGTGAGCCGTTACCCCACCAACTAGCTAATACAACGCAGGTCCATCTGGTAGTGATGCAATTGCACCTTTTAAGCAAATGTCATGCAACATCTACTATTATGCGGTATTAGCTATCGTTTCCAATAGTTATCCCCCGCTACCAGGCAGGTTACCTACGCGTTACTCACCCGTTCGCAACTCATCCAGAGAAGCAAGCTCCTCCTTCAGCGTTCTACTTGCATGTATTAGGCACGCCGCCAGCGTTCGTCCTGAGCCAGGATCAAACTCTCATTAAAAGTTTGAGTTCTCACTCATTTCTGTCACTGACAGATTTATTGTTTTTTCATTGTTCAGTACTACAACCTTAGTTGTAGTGCCCTGCACATTGGTTCGTCTTGTTCAGTTTTCAAAGGTCTTTGTCACTCAGTTCTCTCAAGCGACAACTATATTAGTATATCACAGGCGCTTTTGCTTGTCAACACTTTTTTGAAACTTTTTTAATCTTTTTTCATCAAGTGTTCCATCCGCAACATACCATAGTCCGTACGGGATTCGAACCCGTGTTACCGCCGTGAAAAGGCGGTGTCTTAACCCCTTGACCAACGGACCTGAGTTGTTATTTTCAACTCTTACTATTATACAGACTTTTTCACCTTTGTCAACTACTTTTTTAAACTTTTTTTATTAATTTTACAACAGCTTCCGTTCGAGCTGTATGTGGGAACATATCGACCGACTGGATATAATGGAGATCATAGACTTCTACTAACCTCACCAAATCACGAGCCAAGGTCGAAACATTGCAAGAAATATAGACCATTTTTTCTGGTACATAGGTAAGAATAGTATCTAATAACTTATCATCCAGACCTGTACGTGGTGGATCTACGATCAGAGCATCTGCTCGGTAGCCTTCCTTATACCAGCGAGGAATAATCTCTTCCGCTGTTCCAGCTTCGTAATGTGTGTTGTCAAATCCCATTCTTTTAGCATTTCGCTTGGCATCTTCAATGGCTTCTGGAATAATATCCATACCTCTTAATGTTTTAACTTTCTTTGCGAAAGCAAATCCAATCGTTCCAACTCCACAATAAGCGTCAATCAAATGGTCTTCTTTATCAACATCCAGCGCTTTTACCGCCTCGTTATAAAGAACTTCTGTTTGTTCAGGATTTAGTTGATAGAAAGCTCGAGGAGATAGTGAGAATTCATAGTCGAGTACACCTTCTTGAATACTCTCTTGTCCCCAGATAATCTCTGTCTTTTCACCATAAATCTCACTGGTTTTAGCTGTATTTGTATTCACAGCTACTGTCACAACTTCTGGAAAATCTTTAATTAAATCTTTTACCAGCAGGGTTAAATTAAGCTGGCGGTTTGTAATTATAATAATCTGAACCTGTCCAGTCTTTCTAGCTCGTCGGACCATTATAGTTCTGACACCTAGAACTTTTCTCTCATCCGTGATTGGAATTTGGTGAAAAGTAAGTAATTCCGCTAGACGATTAGCAATCACTTGGGTTTCCTTGTCTTGTACCAGGCAGTCTTTCAACTCCACTAAATAGTGAGAGTTTTGTGCATATAAGCCCGCCTTGACCTGATTCTTAAATTTTCGAGTCTGAAATTGTAACTTAGCGCGGTAGTACTTTGGTTCCTGCATTCCAATCGTCGGGCGGATTTCATAGTTTTCATATCCTGCAGGGGCAAATTTTTTTAGCGCTTGGTGAAGTAAGTCCGTCTTGAACTCCAGCTGCTTATCATAATGCAGGTGCATGATTTGGCAGCCTCCGCATTCATTGTAAATAGTACAAGCTGGGACAACACGGAATTTAGACTTCTTGTTGACCTTCAGTAATTTTGCCTCTACAAAGTTACGTTTAATAGAAGTAATCTGACAATAGATATCTTCACCTTTGAGAGCACCAGGCACAAAGACTAAGGTTTTTTGATAAAAGCCGATTCCCTCACCATTAATTCCCATGCGCTTGATTTTTAATGGTATTTTTTGTTTCACTTTCAGATTCATACCCCTATCTTATCACATTTTGAGTTATAATAGAACTATGAAAATCACAAAACTTGAAAAGAAAAAAAGACTCTATCTGATGGAGCTTGATAATGGCGACAAATGCTATATTACTGAAGATACAATTGTTCGTTTTATGTTATCAAGAGATAAGGTGATAAGCGAAGAAGAATTGAAAGATATTCAGGACTTTGCCCAATTTTCTTACGGTAAGAATCTAGCTCTCTACCACTTATCCTTTAAAGCACGCACCGAAAAAGAAGTCAGAGAATATCTGAAAAAATACGATATTGATGAAAACATCGTTTCTCAAGTCATTATTAATCTTAAAGAAGATAAGTGGATTAATGACAGCCAGTACGCTTATGCTATCATCAATGCCAATCAACTTTCAGGAGACAAGGGGCCTTATGTACTGACTCAGAAACTAACACAAAAAGGGATTTCAAAATCTACTATAGAAGAGAACTTGAAAGAATTTGATTTTTCTGAAGTTGCTCAACGTGTAGCTAATAAACTATTGAAAAAATATGAGGAAAAGCTTCCTGCTCGTGCTTTGCAGGATAAGATTATACAAAATCTGACCAACAAGGGGTTTTCCTATTCTGATGCTAAAAGTGCCTTTGACCAGTTGGATAGTCAAGTTGACCAAGAAACGACTCAGGAACTCATCTTCAGGGAACTTGATAAGCAATATGCCAAGTATGCCCGAAAATATGAAGGATACGAACTTAAACAGCGTTTAACCCAAGTTTTAGCACGAAAGGGCTACGATTTTTCGGATATAGCAAGCGCTCTCAGAGAATATCTTTAATATTTTCATGTAAAATTCACAGATTTTAGGTAATTTTATGGTACAATAGTAAACGATAAACTTATAAATTGTAGAAAGTTGGTTAGTTATGAAGCTTCCAAAAGAAGGCGACTTTATTACAATTCAAAGTTATAAGCATGATGGGAGTCTCCACCGAACTTGGCGGGACACCATGGTACTAAAAACAACAGAAAACGCCATTATTGGTGTCAACGATCATACACTGGTTACCGAAAGTGATGGTCGTCGTTGGGTCACTCGAGAACCGGCTATTGTTTACTTTCACAAGAAATATTGGTTTAATATCATTGCCATGATTCGTGATAATGGAATTTCCTACTATTGCAATATGGCTAGCCCCTACTATCTGGATGAAGAAGCACTGAAGTATATTGATTATGATTTGGATGTTAAAATTTTTACAGATGGGGAAAAACGTCTCTTGGACGTTGAGGAGTATGAGCGTCACAAACGCAAAATGAATTATTCTGATGACTTGGACTATATTTTAAAAGAACATGTCAAAATTCTTGTTGATTGGATTAACAATGGACGAGGTCCTTTCTCAGAAGCCTATGTAAACATTTGGTACAAGCGCTATGTAGAACTAAAGAATCGGTAAAGTTGTCAAACTAGGGTGAAAGCCCTAGTTTTTTTATTTGAGAAACCCAGCTTTTCAGCTGGGTTGGTCTCTATATATCTAATTTCGTAACAGTAAATTTGATGTGGGAATAATCTTTTTCAACATCCTTATCCAGCAAGAACGCTGTGGCGTCCTTCTTAACTTGAACCAGGTCAATATTCTGAGCCTGGGCTGCATAGACGCATCCACAATAACATTGACGGTAGATGTCATACTCTTCACACATCTCTACCGAACGTTTGTAGCCTTGATTTTTCTTGAAATCACTTGGAAGATAGTGGGTTGTATAAATTTTTTGCACATCGATTCCGATGCTGTTAATGGTTTGAGAATTCTTATGAGGACTGATGGTTAAAGCCGAACCGAAGTAGTCAAAACCTAAGTCCATAGCCACTTGCGCTGTCTTATCCAGTCGGTAGTCAAAGCAAACCTTGCAACGGTCGCCACCTTCTGGCTCTTCTTCCAGTCCTCTGACTAACTTACGATATTCATTTGGTTCGTAGGGAGCTTCTAGGTACTGAACCGTATTTCCTGTTCGCTCATTGAAATCACTGACAAATTTTTGGGTGACGTAAGCCCGCTTGTGATATTCTGCCTTGGGATGGATATTAGAATTGGCAAAATAGATGGTCACGTCTGCATACTTAGTCAAATATTCTAGAGTATAGGTACTGCAAGGGGCACAGCAAACATGCATGAGAATGGTTGGCCGTTGCTCATTTTTCTCCCATACTTGTACCATCTTCTGCATGACACGGTCATAATTAATCTTCTGATTGGGGTTCATCTTGCTCAGAATTTCTTCTACATCGATCATGTTCTTCTCCTTTTTCTAATCTTATTTTATCATATAAGTTAGGAGAGCTCAAATCTATTTAGAAGTGAATATCATAAAAAGAAGGGATATGCATTCCCTCCTTTTGTGTTTTTTATAGAAAGCTTACATCATGCCGCCCATCATGCTTGGATCCATTGCTGGAGCCGGAGCTGCTGGTTCTGGTTTATTGGCTACGACTGCTTCTGTTGTCAAAATCAAACTAGCTACAGATGCTGCATTTTGTAAGGCTGAACGGCTCACTTTAACTGGATCAATAATCCCTTGATCAATCATGTTAACCCATTCGCCAGTTGCTGCGTTGAAGCCTGTACCAACTTCAGCATTTTTCAAACGATCGATAACGATTGAACCTTCGAATCCTGCATTGTGGGCGATTTGACGAACAGGTTCTTCCAAAGCACGGAGAACAATATTGCGGCCTGTTGCTTCGTCTCCTGTCAATTCCAAATCAGCCACGGCTGGGATAACATTTACAAGGGCTGTTCCACCACCTGCAACGATTCCTTCTTCAACAGCTGCACGAGTAGCATTGAGGGCATCTTCAATGCGGAGTTTCATTTCTTTCAACTCAGTTTCAGTTGCAGCTCCGACCTTGATGACTGCTACACCACCTGACAATTTCGCCAAGCGTTCTTGCAATTTTTCACGGTCAAACTCAGAAGTTGTGGTTTCGATTTGAGACTTGATAACTGCAACACGGTGAGAAATCGCTTCAGGATTTCCAGCACCTTCTACGATAACAGTGCTATCTTTGTCCACAGTTACTTTCGCTGCTTGACCAAGTGCCTCAATCGTAGCATCTTTCAACTCAAGACCTAGGTCTTCTGTGATAACTGTTCCGCCTGTTAAGATGGCGATATCTTCGAGCATAGCTTTACGACGGTCACCAAATCCAGGTGCCTTGACTGCTACCACGTTGAAGGTTCCACGAATCTTGTTCAAAACAAGAGTTGGAAGAGCTTCGCCATCCACATCATCCGCAATAATCAAGAGTGGACGATTGCTTTGGAGAATGCTTTCTAGGAGTGGCAAAATTTCTTGGATATTTGAAATCTTCTTATCTGTAATCAAAATGTACGGATTTTCAAGGTCAGCCACCATTTTTTCGCTATCTGTCACCATGTACTGTGAAAGGTAACCACGGTCGAACTGCATTCCTTCAACAACTTCAAGCTCTGTTTCCATACCACGTGACTCTTCGATAGTGATGACTCCATCTTTGCCAACTTTTTCCATAGCTTCAGAGATGTATTCACCGACTTTTTCAGAACGAGAAGAGACGGCTGCAACTTGAGCGATAGCTTCTTTGTTGGCAACAGGAATAGCATTGTTTTTCAAGGCTTCAACTGCTGCAGCAACTGCTGTTTCAATCCCACGACGAATGCCAATTGGATTGGCACCTGCAGTGACGTTTTTGATTCCTTCACGGACGATAGCTTGGGTCAAGACTGTTGCAGTCGTAGTCCCGTCACCTGCGATATCATTGGTTTTAGAAGCTACTTCTGATACCAATTTGGCACCCATATTTTCAAAATGGTCTTCCAATTCGATTTCTTTGGCAATAGTTACACCGTCATTGGTGATGAGTGGTGAACCGAATGATTTTTCAAGAACAACATTGCGGCCTTTTGGTCCCAAGGTTACTTTAACAGTGTCTGCAAGGATATCGACACCACGGACCATAGCTGAACGAGCGTCAGATGAAAATTTAATTTCTTTTGACATACTTACTTTCTCCTTCTATTCTTCAATGATTGCCAAGATGTTAGCTTCCCCTACGATGATGTACTTTTCATCGCCATCTTTGACATCAAGACCTGCGTGAACTTCAACTAAGACACGATCTCCAACCTTGACACTTGGAGCCACCAAGTCACCGTTCAAGGTACGAACACCTTGTCCAGTAGCTACAACTTGGGCTGTTTTTGTTTTTTCTTGGGCTGAACCTGCAAGGACAAAGCCTCCAACAGTTTGTTCTTTTTCTTCGATTTTCAAGACCACACGGTCTCCTAATGGCTTCAACATCTGTTTTCCTCCATGATGAACTACATATTATTAGCACTCTTTATATCTGAGTGCTAAATCATAGTTCTATTGTATCACTTGGTCAGAAATAGTCAAGGAAAAAGTCTGACTTTCTCAAGATAAAAAGCCTGAGAGCAACTCAGACTTTTTAATGTTTAAAATGGCAATTCCTCCTCTTCCAAAACCAAATCTGCCAAATCCTGTCCTGCATTATTTTCACGCATGGCACGTTGAGCACGACTTTCCAAGAGTTGGAATCCTGTGACAAGTACTTCGGTCACATAGTTCATCTGACCATTTTTCTCAAAGCGACGTGTACGTAATTCCCCATCCACTGAAATAAGACTACCTTTGGTTGCGTAGCTTGCCAAGCTTTCTGCTAGCCTACCCCAAAGGACCATATTGACAAAGTCAGCTTCACGTTCACCGTTTTGATCTTTATAACGACGGTTCACAGCGATAGTTGCTCGCGCCACTGACTTGTCATTGCTGGTTTTGTGCAATTCAGGTGTAGACGTTAAACGTCCAATCAAGATAACTTTATTATACATATTTTCTTCCTCCTACTTATCTATTCGTAGGAAATCAAAAAAAGTTACAGAAATTTGTAACTTTTCGAGGAAATTTTTTAGTTTTTATGAACCATGAAACCTGTCGCCTGTTGATTGGCCATAATGGTCATATCTGTAATCTGCACACGACGAGGCTGACTGGTCACATAGACTACTGTGTCTGCAATATCCTGAGCTTGCAAAGCTTCGATTCCTTGGTAAACGGACGCAGCTCGTTCTTTATCACCGTGAAAACGTACCGTCGAAAAATCTGTTTCGACAATCCCAGGCTGAATGGTTGTAACCTTGATATCCGTTGCGATGGTATCAATTCGCAGTCCATCCGAAAAGGTCTTAACCGCTGCCTTGGTAGCTGAGTAAACAGCGGCACCCGCATAGGCGTAGATTCCTGCGGTTGACCCCATGTTGATGATATGTCCTTGATTGGCTTTTACCATTGCTGGCAAGAAAGAGCGAGTGACTGCCATCAAACCTTTGACATTGGTATCCAGCATGGTCAACATATCCAACTCTTCATAGTCCTGATAAGGTGCTAAACCTAGAGCCAGTCCGGCATTGTTGACCAGAATATCAATCTGACCTATCGTTTCTAGAATATCAGAGCAGACAGCCTTTACCATGTTCATATCCGTGACATCTAGCGGAAAAGCCCAAACTGTTTGATTTGGGAAGGTCTCTGCAAACTCCGACTTGAGGTTTTCTAGTCTGTCTATCCGTCGTCCAGTTAGAACGACATTCTCACCCTGCTCCAGATAAGCACGCGCAATTGCTTCACCAATACCTGATGTCGCTCCTGTAATCACAACATTTTTTGCCATCTTATTTCCTTCCAGCTGGTCTATCAGATACTAACAACTTCTTAGGCAGTCCAGTGTTTAGCTGGATCAAATGGAGTTCCAACAACTTGGTCTTCTGATAATTCAATAACACCACGTTTTTGCGGAGCATTTGGCAGATGCAATTCACGAGGGCTACACATCATGCCAAAACTCTTTTCGCCACGAAGTTCGCCTGGGAAAATAAGATTGCCTTTGGGCATCATAGCTCCAGGAAGAGCCACAATGGTTTTCAACCCAAGACGCGCATTAGGAGCCCCTGCAACGATTTGCACTGTCTTGTCACTCGCGACTGCAACTTGGCAGATGTTGAGGTGGTCACTATCTGGATGGGCTACCATCTCGACAATCTCACCAACAACAAATTTAGGTTCCTTGTCATTGACAATTTCTTCTTTAAAACCTTCTGCCTGCAACTCTTGGTTCAAACGAGCGACCTGTTCATCTGATAAAAAGACTTGACCGCGCTCTGCAATTTCAAATAAACTTGAAACTTCAAAAATATTCCAAGCCACTGTTTCCCCATTATCTTTGAGAAAAACACGGGCTACCTTGCCTTTGCGCTCCACATCCAACTTGGCATCTCCGCTGTTTTTTACGATGATCATAAGGACATCACCGACATGTTCTTTATTATATGTAAAAATCATTGTTTCCTTTTTCTCCTATTTTAGTCCTGCTAAAAAGTCGTTAATTTGTTGCTTGCTTTTACGGTCGCGATTGACAAAACGACCGATTTCCTTGTCCTTTTCTAGAACAACAAGGCTGGGGATTCCATAAACATCCCAGAGTTTGGCTAAATCCATATACTGGTCTCGGTCCACTCGAATAAAGGTGAACTCTGGATTGGTCTCCTCAATTTCTGGCAAGGTAGGATAGATATAACGACAATCGCCACACCAGTCCGCCACAAAAAGAAAGACCTTCTTCCCATCTTTTTCTACTAAAGATGCTAATTCTTCTAAACTTGCTGGTTGTATCATAAAACTTCCTCCTCATAGACTAGGTCTTCATTTTCATAGACAAAGGTATAATGACGGCCATCCTCAAAAATGACGCCACCAACCAAGCTCTCTATACTGCTTTCATAGACTTGAACATAGAGGGTAGCAATTTCTCCCATGTCTGAAAAATGGTCTCGCACAATCGCTGTCAACTCTTCCTGGGTCTTCATGAGCTTACGATCATCTGCAACTTTTTTCGTAGCAAGGGCAAGGCTCCCAATACCAAGCAGAGCCAGACCTGCCATCCACATTTTTTTAGCTTTCATACCATTCATTTTAACACAAAAAAGGCTTTAGGACAAATGAGGAAGCAGCAGAAAAGCAAGTAAAAAGCCTCTTCCTTTAAGGAAAAGGACTTCTTATTCTTATTGCCAGGCACCTGAGTTGCCAACGTAGTAGCCATCTGGTGTGTAGGTATTGCGAAGCATCTTACCTGATGAAGCCAGATAATACCACTTGCCATTATCTTTGACCCAATCATTCGCTAGCATGGCACCAGAAGAACTTACATAATACCATTCTCCCTTGTCATAAACCCAAGTGCTTGCTTTCATGGCTCCTGAAGTTGATAAATAGTACCACTTACCTTGGTCGTAAAGCCAGTCACTCGCAATCATGGCTCCTGATAATTTAAAGGCATACCAGTTGCTACCTTGATAAAGCCAAGTTTGATTGAACATGACTCCTTTATCATTCATAAAGTACCAAGTTCCCTTGTCATAAACCCAATCCTTCTGCACTAATTGACCTTGTTGTTGATAGTACCAGTTTTGGTTTGATTTTAGCCAGCTTTCTGCTTTTACAATCGGATAAAGTTCTTTGAAAGATCCTCCATCATCATATTTATGACTGATAGATTTTGGTTTTTCTAGCTTCAACTCGTCATTATCATAATTTGCCCAAGCAAAAACTTTTTGACCATTAACAGTCTCTGGTAAGGCAGCAGTGTAAGTCTTGGTTTGATAATCCCATTTAGCATCGAGGTAGGTGTATTGATCATTTGATTCTTCAATACGATAGTAACCTCTCTTTCCACTATCATTATGAATATCATCCACAACTTTCGTTGACCAGGTCTTTACTTCATTTCCGCTCTTAGCTTCTACCTTGATATCTCCTCTATAGCCATATGGAACATAGAAATTCAGGTAACGCCCCTCTACGCCCATCATAGACTTGTCCTTTTCTTGACCTAGGAAATTGACAGTTTGATCTTGACCATCGAGACTAACCGTCCACTCGATTTTCTCGGTTTTTGGCAAATCCAAGACTTTGATATCCACTTCATGACCATTGTTAAACCGAAGAATCTTGCCATCTTGATACTGCACTCCACACTTAACAACCCATTCTTCTTTAAGCTCAAATGCCTGCCCTGAATGTGGAAAAGCCAGTAAAGCTAGACCAGCTAGAGACAAACCAAATAATGTGATTTTTTTCATTGTAGTTCCTCCTTAGTTGTTGTTATGTTAATTATATCACTATATTTTTATTTTGCAAATTATATCCTAAATATGCAAGCAAAAAACCTCTGAGATTCTTCTCAAAGGTTCTAATTTGGCTAATTACTATTCTCAACTGCTGCAGTAACAAAGGCAGTGTAGAGTTCTTCTGGGCGGTTTGGACGACTTGAAAGTTCAGGGTGATACTGACACGCTACAAAGAATTTATTTTCAGGAATTTCCACGATTTCGACCAAACGATTGTCTGGAGAAACTCCTGAGAAGACAAAACCTGCTGCCTCAAACTGCTCACGGAAGGCGTTGTTAAACTCATAACGATGACGGTGACGGCGTTGCACCACTTCTTGATTGTGATAAGCAGCTGCTGCCTTAGAGCCACGTTTCAACTTAGACGGATAAAGTCCCAAACGAAGGGTTCCTCCCATATCCTCAACATCAATCTGATCACGCATGATATCAATGATAGGGTATTTTGTTTCTGGTGCAAGCTCTGCAGAATTGGCACCTTCAAGACCCAAAACGTGACGAGCAAACTCGATACAAGTCAACTGCATTCCCAAGCAGACTCCCAACATTGGAACATCATTCTCACGCGCATAGCGGATAGCTTGGATTTTCCCTTCTGTACCACGTTGGCCAAAACCTCCTGGTACGATGATTCCATCTGCATCAGACAAGATTTCTGCCACATTCTCTGCTGTCACATCATTGGCATTAATCCAATTGATTTTAACTTCTGCGTCGTTGGCATAACCAGAGTGTTTCAAGGCTTCGACCACAGAAATGTAGGCATCTTGCAACTCCACATACTTACCGACAAGGGAAATCTTAACTTGTTTCTTGAGGTTCATGACCTTGTCTACCATGGCTGACCATTCTGCCATATCTGCTACTGGTGCGTCTAATTTCAGGTGGTCACAGACAATTTGATCCATACCTTGTGCCTGCAAGTTCAATGGAATTTGGTAAAGATGTTCAACATCTAAAGACTCGATAACGGCTTCTGGTGCCACATCACAGAACTGTGCCAGTTTGTTTTTAATTCCTTGACCAGCTGGCTCTTCTGTACGAATAACCAACATATTTGGTTGGATTCCCAAGCCACGCAATTCTTTTACAGAGTGTTGAGTTGGTTTGGTTTTCATTTCACCAGCGGCCTTGAGGTATGGAAGCAAGGTTGTATGGATGTACATAACATTATCCGCACCCACATCTGCCTTCATCTGACGAAGGGCCTCTAGGAATGGCAAGGACTCGATGTCCCCAACGGTTCCACCAACTTCTGTGATAATGACATCCGAGTCGGTCGTTACAGCGGCACGCTTGATTTTTTCTTTCAAAGCATCTGTGATATGAGGAATAACCTGAACAGTTGCCCCAAGGTATTCTCCACGGCGTTCCTTACGAAGAACTTCACTGTAAATTTTACCAGTTGTCACGTTGGAATATTTATTAAGATTGATATCGATGAAACGTTCATAGTGACCCAAGTCCAAATCTGTCTCAGCTCCGTCATCTGTCACAAAAACTTCCCCGTGCTGGTAAGGACTCATAGTTCCCGGATCAATATTGATATAAGGGTCAAACTTTTGAATGGTTACTTTGAGACCACGATTTTTCAAGAGACGGCCCAGACTCGCTGCTACAATCCCTTTCCCAATAGACGATACCACACCACCAGTTACAAAAATATATTTCGTAGACATAGATTCCTCTTTCTAAAATGCTCAAGGCCTTGCTGACTACGAGGGGACATAGAAAACAAGACCCTACTAATAAGAATAATCTGGAACGACTGCACCAGATTCACAACCAATACTCTTCGAAAATCTCTTCAAACCGCGTCAACGTCGCCTTGCCGTACGCAAGTACAGCCTGCGGCTAGTTTCCTAGTTTGCTCTTTGATTTTCATTGAGTATAAAATACAAGAAGATAACTTCTTGAAAAAACAAAAATAGCTCCCTAAGAACTAGGGAGCCCCGACCTCTAAAAGAGGTGCCCGAACAATATGATACCTAAAAATAGGATAATTGTCAATAGCTAACTTTTATTCCTCGGTGTTTTCAGAATCATCGTCTGAAAACTCGTCGTCTTCTTCGTTGAGATCCACATCTTCACCCAAGTCATCAGGGGCAATTTCGTTGATTTCTGCATCGTAAGCTTCCACTTCATTTTTCTCATCATCTGGATTTTCATCATCGTATGAAAGAGCTGGATCTGCTTCGTATGCATCCTCGTCTTCTGGATCATCTGCATTGTAGTCAATAGCATCTGAATCACCATCCATGAAGGCATTGACACGTTTTTTCTTAGCTTTTGGTGCTACTTCATCGTCGTCATTTTCTTCAAGAGCGATGATTTCTTCATCGATTTCGTCCACACCATACCATGAACGAAGACCCCATTTGTTGTCTCCAAGTGAGATGAAGCTACCGTCAAAGTTCAACTCTGTGTAGAACAAAGGCAAAGCTTCGCGGATATCGCTGTTTGATGTTCCAAGGTAGTTTTGAATTTCGTTTACAAGATCGCTAAAATGCATCTCGTGATCGCGACCACGAAGTTCCAAGATAGCACGTGCTACCTCAATCATAGATAGTTCACTTTTTTCTTGCCCAGCAAATACTTCTAATTCCAAAGCGTTTCTCCTCATTTATACTACTATCGCCAGAGCGAACAGACTCTGACCTCATTTTATCATTTACTCTTTATTTTACGATAATTTTGCAGAATAGTCAAAGGTTAAATGGGAGAAAGTGACAGGACTTTTTATTTCTTTGCTACCCAGCCGATGGCATCGCTTGGTGGATTTTCGGTATCAATCCAGATGAATTCGATGCAATAGTATATGAAATTAAGTAACAATGTTGTACTTCTCAGATCGGTTCGAACTTACAGAATTTGTCATGTAGTAACCTGCTTTCTATATCTATTAACTATACCAGTATAACATTTTCACTATAAAAATGTAGAGCGAAACAATGGCCTTTATTTAATATTAAACAAAAATATATATATTTTAGAAAACTTAAAAATTCTTTTTAAATTTCATAAACTTACAACACATGTCCTAGTCCATATAATCAATACAAACTAGTCTACAAGATTAATCCAAGGAAAATTACTATCTCTATTTATTAAATGTACATCTTCTACACTTATGAATTCTGATTGATTTTCTAAAGAATATTGACTGATTGTGAATGAGCTATGATTAATTGTTACTTTTTTAATCTTCTCTTTCATAGCATCTATCGGAGCAGGCTGTTTTAAAAACTGATACATCTTAGAATTTGTTATTTCTCCGGTATAATAAGAAATGTCTTTTGTAAATATATTTCTACCACTACAAAAATCCCAGATAACTGGCGGATATCTACGCAAAAAAGCACTAAAAGAAGACTCATCTACAATGTATATATCATTATAATTATCAGGTGCCCCTAACATTGTAGAAGTAATAAAAATTTTTTTAAAATCACGGACTCTCTCTATTCCTAACTTGCTAATGAATAATTGACTATTTCTTATAAAATAATCTATATTTCTTTCAAATTTTTTAAGATATCCGTGAATCATACATAACTGTTCAGCATGCTCTTTCACAGTATATGGGTATGGTAAAGTTTTACACTCAACTAAATATACGATTTCTCCGATAGCAAATATTTGATCAATTTCATAATTTTCTCCTTGATAACTATCTTTTAGGTTAGAAATTGTACGCATGTTTCCACCATTCAACACCGATGTTATTGCTTTTTCTAAGAAATAACCTTTCTTAGATAGATCATTCAATTTATTTAAGCGCTTAGAAAAATTTGAAATGATAGCAAATGCACTGATAGTATCTTGAGAAATAGATGGAATAATTGCTAAACAGTCTCCTAATTGAATAAAAGGTGCATCAATTAAGTCATAAGATTCCTTACTGAATATTAAATTATCTAATATTTTTTCTGCGATTTCTTTAGATACTTTAAGAAATTTTTTTATTTCTAATGTCCATTGTATTTTGCTCTTTACAATACATAATTTATCAAGTTGGTTAATATCGTTTTCTTTACTTAGCTTCTTATTGGATATTTTTCTAACAAATAAATATGCTTTATTCCAATAATCTACAGAAATTCCATCTAATTCATAAGACTTCCATTCTTCTCCCAATATTCTTTCTAGTTCAATCATACTATAATAATCATTTATATCATAGTCCATTTTTTTCTCTATATTAGATTTCCTATAGTTGCTAATTAAACGAGAGTATCTATTATGTCTGGCTCCCTTCTCTCGAAAATTTGAAATTAATACACTTCTATTAAATTCTTCCCCAATAACATCAATACTTAAATGAGAATCTTTTTTTATTTCAAGCTGTGAAAATCTAAAATATTCCATAATATCTTTAATACTTTCATACTCATCATAAAATTCAAAATGCTTGCATATGATTTCAACATCTTTTATACAATATATTTTATTTGTTTTTTTAGAAGAAATGTCCTTAAACATAAAATATTTAAGTATCTCAGCTGCATATCCTTTTAACGTATCTCGTATATGTATATTAGCTTCAAATTCTGACTCATTTTGGTTAGAAGTTTCAGAAATATGATTTCTATTGTAACTTCTTAAGACTTTTTCTATGCATATTAAAATGAGCGATAAATCAATCTTAACTTTTGTAGGATTATTATAAAAATAATTATCTCTTGAGATAATGAAATCTGAATATAATTTGTCTAAAATTAAAGCTTGATTCTTGAACTTCTTCCATACCAATTTGTTCTCCTGGTCAAATTTATTTTCTACAAATGAACTAATTTTTTCAAACAATAGATTTTTATAATCTCTGCTTTTACCTAAACTTAAATCTCCAACGATATTACTAACTTTTGTTATATGTATGATTTCATCCACTGATTTGTCATTCAATTGAAGCAATATTGTATTTATTCTCTCATCTATTTTCTTTATATTATTAGGTAATTTAATTAGTGAGTCAAATTCATGGAAATCATAATTATAATTTTCTATCATTACAGTGACCTCTATCAAAAAATGTAAAATCATTATACCAAAAACCCCAGCAAATTGCCGAGGTATATAACTTATTTCACCAACTTCTTCATCTCATCAATACGTGCTACGGTCGCATCATATTTCGCTTGGTAGTCGGCTTGTTTGTCGCGTTCTTTTTGGACGACTTCTGGTTTGGCGTTGGCTACGAAGCGTTCGTTAGAGAGCTTCTTGCCGACCATATCCAATTCTTTTTGCCATTTAGTCAGTTCCTTGTCGAGACGAGCCAGTTCTTCTTCGACATTGAGGAGGTCTGCCAGTGGCAGGTAGATCTCTGCTCCTGTGATGACGCTTGACATCGCGAGTTCAGGTGCAGGGATGTTTGATGCGATTTCCAAGTGCTCTGGATTTGTGAAGCGTTTGATGTAGTTGACATTGCTGTTAAAGAAGGCTTCCAAGTCGCTATCGCTTGTCTTAACAAGGATGGTGATAGGTTTGCTTGGTGCCACGTTTACTTCCGCACGCGCATTACGAACGGCACGGATCAAGTCTTTGAGGCTTTCTACACCTGTGTGAGCAGCAAGATCTTCAAAGGCTGGATTGACAGTTGGGTATTCTGCTGTCACGATAGAGCCTTCTGAGATTTGTCCAAAGATTTCCTCTGTCACGAATGGCATGATTGGGTGAAGGAGACGAAGGATCTTGTCCAAAGTATAAAGGAGAACAGAGCGTGTGATGACTTTCTCTTCTTCATTATCGCTGTAAAGGACTTCCTTAGTCAACTCAACGTACCAGTCCGCAAACTCATCCCAGATGAAATTGTAGAGGATATGTCCAGCGACACCAAACTCAAACTTATCAAAGTTGGCAGTTGCTTTTCCGATAGTTTCATTGAGGTTGTGGAGAATCCAGCGGTCTGTAACGTTGCCAGCTTCCTTGTTAACAACTTTTTCGACATTGGCAGTTGCTTGCTCAAGGGTCAATCCTTCATTGTTCATGAGGATGTAGCGAGAGATGTTCCAGATCTTGTTGATGAAGTTCCACGAAGCATCCATTTTTTCGTAAGAGAAGCGCACGTCTTGTCCTGGTGCAGAACCGTTTGAAAGGAACCAACGAAGGGCATCAGCACCGTATTTCTCGATGACATCCATTGGGTCAATCCCGTTACCGAGAGACTTAGACATCTTGCG
Organism: Streptococcus sp. NM; assembly: GCF_003390135.1. GTDB lineage: Bacteria > Bacillota > Bacilli > Lactobacillales > Streptococcaceae > Streptococcus. The sequence continues at coordinate 39,145 of NZ_QUOS01000001.1, read as the reverse complement.
TCCTTGCTCGTCACGGATAAGACCATGGATAAGGACGTTTTGGAATGGCTGACGACCAGTGAATTCCAAGGATTGGAAGATCATACGAGATACCCAGAAGAAGATGATGTCGTAACCTGTAACCAAGGTTGAAGTTGGGAAGTAACGTTTGAAGTCTTCTGAATCGACATCAGGCCAGCCCATAGTTGAGAACGGCCAAAGTGCTGAACTGAACCAAGTATCCAAGACGTCTTCATCTTGTGTCCATCCGTCACCTTCTGGAGCTTCTTCACCGACGTACATTTCACCCTCAGCATTGTACCATGCAGGAATTTGGTGACCCCACCAGAGCTGACGAGAGATTACCCAGTCGTGAACATTTTCCATCCATTGGAGGAAGGTATCGTTGAAACGAGGTGGGTAGAATTCAACCTTGTCCTCTGTGTCTTGGTTGGCAATAGCATTTTTGGCCAATTGGTCCATCTTGACGAACCATTGAGTAGACAAGCGTGGTTCAACTACAACGCCGGTACGTTCTGAGTGACCAACACTGTGGACACGTTTTTCAATTTTAACGAGAGTGCCGATTTCTTCCAACTTAGCAACGACTGCCTTACGAGCTTCAAAACGGTCCATGCCTGCAAATTCAAAGGCCAGTTCGTTCATGGTTCCGTCGTCGTTCATGACGTTGACTTGCGGCAAGTTGTGGCGTTGACCAACCAAGAAGTCGTTTGGATCGTGGGCAGGTGTGATTTTCACGACACCAGTACCAAACTCAGGATCAGCATGCTCATCCCCAACGATTGGGATGAGTTTATTAGCGATTGGAAGGATGACGCTTTTTCCAATCAAGTCCTTGTAGCGTGGGTCTTCTGGATTGACCGCAACGGCAACGTCCCCAAACATGGTCTCAGGACGAGTTGTCGCAACTTCAAGGGCGCGCGAGCCGTCTTCCAGCATGTAGTTCATGTGGTAGAAGGCACCTTCTACGTCCTTGTGAATCACCTCGATATCAGAAAGGGCTGTGCGAGCTGCTGGGTCCCAGTTGATGATAAACTCACCACGGTAAATCCAGCCTTTCTTATAAAGGTCCACAAAGACCTTGCGAACCGCTTTTGACAAACCTTCGTCAAGAGTGAAACGCTCACGAGAGTAGTCTACAGAGAGCCCCATCTTGCCCCATTGTTCCTTGATGGTAGTGGCATATTCGTCTTTCCATTCCCAAACCTTATCGAGGAATTTCTCACGACCTAGGTCATAACGTGTAATGCCCTCACCACGTAAGCGCTCCTCAACCTTAGCCTGAGTGGCAATCCCAGCGTGGTCCATACCTGGAAGCCAAAGGGTGTCAAAACCTTGCATGCGTTTTTGACGGATAATGATATCTTGAAGAGTTGTATCCCAAGCGTGACCAAGGTGAAGTTTCCCAGTTACGTTTGGTGGTGGAATGACGATTGAATAAGGCTTAGCCTTTTTATCGCCTGAAGGCTTGAAAACATCGGCGTCAAGCCATTTTTGGTAACGACCAGCCTCAACCTCGGCTGGATTGTATTTAGGTGAAAGTTCTTTAGACATGTGTTTGTCCTTTCTCTATTGTATTCATTTTATTTTGAATTTGCTTAGCAGCTTCTTCTGCAGACAAATTCGTATTATTTATTTTAAAGTAGTGGTGCAACTCATTCGGTTGATGTTGGGAATTTAATTGAAGGGTTTCAGCTGTCTCTAAAATTTCTCTTTCAGATACCTCAATATGCCGTTTCAAGGGCTTGTGCTTCAACCGGTTCTCCGTTTGATTTCGATGTAAGCGCTCTTCAAGACTTGTTTCCAACTCAACAAAAAGAATATCTTGATGATAATCATCCAACAAATTCTGAATTTGCTTTAAATACATCAGCTGGTACTGATTTGAAAAATCAATTACGTCAGTTAAAATTACTGATCTCTGATTTCTTGCACTTGCTCCAAGGAATGAAAAGGTGATTCCACGAACAAATTCCCACATTTCCTCTGTATAGTCCTGATAGATTTCTAGTGCAAAATCGATGGCTTGATGGTTATAAAATAGGGTAGCATCCGTCAGTCGAGATAATTCTTGACCAATGGTCATTTTTCCTGATGCTGGAGCACCAATGATGAAAAGATGCATCAAATCACCTCCCATTCACTCCTCAGCAAGCCATATATCAGACTGTCACAACGATTTCCTTGAATATCTTTACGGTCTCTTATGCGAGCTTCAAGGGTAAATCCAAGTTTTTCTGCGACTCGTTGACTTTGGACATTGTATCCAAAACAAGTCAATTCAATCTTGTGAAGACCTAGTTCTCTAAAAGCTAGGTCAATCAAAGCTCGCGCTGCTTCTGGAACATAACCTCGACCCCAATAGTCTGGGTGCAGGGTATAGCCAAGCTCTAGCACATCGTCCCCATGGCGATGGTTGAAGTCAACAGAACCAATGACTTTATCGGTTCCTTTGACGACAATCCCGTAGCCTGCTGGGTAAGAAACTTCTGGACGACTAGCATAATCAAAGATATCCTCAGCATCAGCGACTGTCCGGACTCGTGAAACGAGACGTTCGGTTTCTAATCGTTCTGGTAATTCATCTCTCGACATCCTTCTTCCTCGCTTTCTTGATGAAGCTCCCCATAGGGTCAACACGATTATCTAAATAGCGATAAACGCGCTGGTAACCGTCCCCCATAAAGTAAGTCGGTGAAAAACGGTCATTTTTAAAATGTCCCTTATCATCCAAGAGTTCAGGATCAGCAAGTCGTTCGATAATCTTGGCAAAGATATGACAAATTCCATCTTCCTCGATAATCCGATCTACCTGACAGTCCAATACGACTGGACAGGCCTCTAAAATCGGAGACTGAGTCTGTTCAGAAATCTCGTAGTCTAGTCCCAGGTGTTTTAATTTCTCTCGATGACTGATAAAACCAGCCTGCTCCATCTCGAGCATGAGATTTTCATCAGGAATATTCACAGTAAACTTCTGGTAATGCTTGATTTGCTCAGCCACATTTTCCTCAGCTCCGACACCAATGACTAGCCAATCTCCCAAGCTATAAGAGGAGCTACATGTCGTAATATTGTGTCCAAAATTCTGATCCTGATACCCCAAAATGAAGATAGGAAAACCATAATAGAGTTTACTTGTTTTAAAAGATTGCTTCATAACAACCTCCTTTTACTAAGACGCAAAAGAAAATCCCTGTCATCTACATGACAGGGACGAATGTATTTATCCGCGGTACCACCCAATTTCGGGCAGAGCCCGCAACTCTCGTCTTTAAAACAAAAAGACACTTTTATTTCAATTTTTTATCCATTAGCAACCAGTTTTGACACACTTGTGGACTTCTCAGCACCGCCACTTTCTGTAAAATGTGAGATTCAAAACACCTCTAATGGCTCTATTGTAGCAAGATTTTAACGGAAATGCAAGGCACAAGAAAGATTACTTGAACTTGATGCCATTTTCCTTCAATTTCTTGATGGTAGCTGGGCCAATTCCTTTCAAGGCAAGGAGTTCTTTTTCAGTCCAATTTTTGAAATCTGAAGCAGACTTGATTCCTTCATCATAGAAAGTTTTGGCACGGTCAAGTGGAAGTCCACCCAAGTTTGCTGCAAAATCTTCTACAGAATTGGCTACTTTTTGAGCTTGTTCTTTAGTAGCTTCTACTGCTTGTTCAACTTTTTTAGAAACAGCCTTACCAGCTTGGCTTGCTGACTGTTCTGCACGTTTCACGACTTTTTTTGTCTCTTCTACAACCTTAGTAACAGTACTTGAAAAAGCACCTGCGCGACGGAGGCTATTTCGTAATTGTTTTTTACGATTGAGTTTCTTTGACATGATAAAATCCTTTCAATAAAAAACCCCTGCTCTGACAAGGATTTAATATAAATATTCTATCAAGATTTTAGTAAAAAATCAAGAATCTATCTCGTTTAATAATTTTGCTCACCAAACAAGCCTTCTGGCAAATCATGAAATCCCTTGCCTGCTTTGAAGTTTTCAAACTTACCAAGCAAGAACTGATAAGCATCCAAGCGACTTTCGTAGCGAATCATGGCATCTTTGGCACGCTCGTCTTGGTCTTCTTCGTAGACTTTTTGGCTTTCCTTGTGCGCCATGTCATTGATCATGATTTGGGTATTGACCCAGGCTTCAAATTCCTTCATAAATTCTTGTTCGTAACTCATTTTTTCTCCTTATTCTAATCCACGGAAATAGTCCGTGTCAATCTCACGGTAGGGTTGAATATCCTGAACATACTCCAGCACACCTTGGAATTCTCCCTCTTCATCGTGCACTGCAGCGTAGGTAATATGAACAAACTTGCCTCGCGACTCAGACTTGAACCACATTTCATACTTATCCTTGACTCCTTCACGAAGACCCTTCATAATAGTCTTTACCTTGTCCAAGTACTTGGGAGGATGGCAGAGTTCGACATTGCGCCCAACTTGGGACGGTGTTCGTTTGAAAATCATCTCATCAGCTGGCGTATTGTCATTATAATACTGGAAAATATCGTCTTTATTGACAAAGGTAATCTCCATGGGGAGGTGATTGAGGATGAGATTGGCCTGCTCGACTGAAAGATAGCCATTGCCAAAAGCCTGCTGACTATGACGGTCCAGCACTGTTTCCTTTTCCTTAGGGGTAAAGGTAATGGTGAACTGGCCTTCTGGTGTATCAATAACTTGTTGCACTTGGCCTTCAGCTGTGTCTAGTTGCACGGGCTCCCCTGCACTCTTTTCCTCAACAAAGCGCTGACGTTCTGGCACCCATTTCTCAGACGGACGGATGATAGCATAGCCGTAAGCATCGCTCTCCTCCGCAATCTGAAGCCAGTCATCCTGAGTAAAGGACTCGAGGAGAATCATGAGAAGGATAGACTCTTCCTTGAAAATCATACTTTCGAACTCTGTCGCAAAGGCTTCAAAATCTTCCTTTACAGTGCTAATCGGCACTTCTGGTAGTGACTTGGCTGTCGCTAAAGCTGTTTGAAAGAGTTCCCTAATCTGGTCATCCACTCCCCACATAACTTTAGGAGGTGAATCGTGACCATAGCGCTCCATGATGGGGAAAAAGAGCTCTTCCTTGCGCTGGTAGTGGATGTCAAATTGACCTACAAGTCCCATCTGACGCACCAAGCCCTTGCGCATCTCCGCCAGCATTTCCTCGTCTTCCATAGATTCATAAGTATCTAACAATCTCCGAATGCGAATCAAGGCCGCACGGAGGGCCAGATTTTCTTCTTTGAAGACCCGAACTGGGTGACCTGGGTGCTCGGTATCTGCAACTTCGACATCCTTAACAGCATTTTTAAAAAGATTGGCATGGACATCACAGAGTTCCATGACATCTTCAAAGGTAACACCTGAGTCTGAGTTCATCAGCTCGTGCTCCATAAGGGAAATCTCGATTGCTGAAACACCTGTAAAGGTCGCATCAAAGCGCTCCTGAACCGACTCAGGAGAGGCACCATTATGCAATTCTAACAAAATATCCCGTAGGACATGAATCCGTTCATCTGCCATTAGTCTAATCCAATCACTTCGTAGCCATTAGCTTCCAGTGTGCGGACAATCTTGTCCATAGGAGTTCCTTCAAGCTTAGAACCCTGTTTGAGCGATACCTTACGACCAACTGTATTGCGCATCAAGGGATTGGCAAGAGGTTTAAAACCAAGCTCAACTAGAATTTCCAAGACTTCTGGATGCTTATCCACCACTTCTGCAACAGGAATTGACACATCGATGATATTGTCCATGACGACCTCCATTGTATGTTCTAAAATGATTTTACTGCTTTCATTATACCACAAGGAAAGAGATTAAAAAACTAGCAGTAGAGTTCCTGCTAGTTTCTTTCATTTTCAAGTTATTCCTTATCCTCTGGCTTAATGAGCCACCGAGCCGTATCCATTAGCTTATCTGCAATAAAGAGTTTTCCCAGACCGACAACGGCATGGTCATCTTTCTTTATCGTTTTCATTACTTTTACACCTTGCATGGTCAAAAAGTAATTACCATAGATTTTAGCAAAAGCTTTGATAGGGTTCATCTCACTCACCTTCGATTATTTCAACCTCTTTTCGGATTGTTTCAACATCTTCTTGATATTGAACTTCACTATAGTTTACTAGTTTGGACAACTCTTTTTGTAGCCTTTCACCCATTGTTTTCATGGTCGTAAAGGTTAATCCTCCAGAAATAACACCACCTAGAATAGGAATTACGATTCCCATTCCTTTAGTTAATCCTCCTTTTGTCAAGTTAACACCGAAAATTTTCAAGACTTTTTCCAAAATAGGATACCAAATCGTCTTTGTAAATGCTTTTTTGTTCACTACATTTATCATTTTTTTAGCTACTGTAACACCACTAAAGCGAAGTAGAGCACCCGCACCATCAACTCCTAACATCACACCAAGATACAATAAAAGTGTTTTTTTAGCTTCTTCATTCAATTCTTCTCGTGAGCCCCAAAGATCATCAAAGCCATATATATAACCTAATTCTTGTGCTAATTTCAGAGAAAAGCCATAAAATTGTGCTACATCAGTGGGAATAGTAATAGCCATAGCAATTCCACCAGGTAAACCTGCCAAAACAGAAGCTCCACTCGCTAGTAAGACATTTTCCTTAATACAAGCCTTGGCTACTCGATCCAAGGTTGCCTTAGGTAACATAGCAGTAGGACCTTGCTCAATTAACCTAGTAATGTTCTTACGTCCTAATTCTTTGGAAAACTTTTCAACTAAAAATTTCTCTCGATCAACTTTGACTACAGGCAATTTCACCACTTGTTGTAGCACTTGCATTACTATATCTTGTTTAGCCATATGTATCTCCATTTATCATTCTTATTAAACTTTATCATATCATACTATGATGTATTTACAAATTTTTTAAACTATTTTTTTGCAAATACAAATATAGCCATTGATAACTAGAAACGTACAAGTACCAAAAAAGAGGAGTGCACCCTCCTTCTTAGTTTTTATCCAGATTGCGTAGCATCTCGTCAATCTTGTTTCCATATTCAATGGATTCGTCTTTGACGAAGGTCAAATCTGGGAGATGTCACATCTTTTTATTAATAACGATACTTAGTTCCTATCATTATAAATCCATAATTTCTTTTTTCTTTCGATCAAATTCTTCCTGAGATAGTATCCCTGCGTCTAAAAGAGATTTTAGTTTTGTAAGTGCTTCGATTTGCTCATCTAATGATAGACTTGGTTTCATGGCTTTTTCATCTAAACTTTGAGCCATATTCATTCCAAATATCATGCCAGCACTATCACCTAGACCATGTTGCTCCACTCCTGATGCAATTTTTTGTTGTGCTGCAATATTAGAAGCTTTCTGCGATACATCATCATAAGCCTTTAAATTCATCTTATTTGATGAAAATTGTTTAACCAATTCTTTAGATTCTGGTGAGAACTCAATATTAGCAATGGCAACTTTTACAATCTCAAATCCAAAACGTTCTTTCCAAGTCCCTGCATACTGTCCATCATTCGATACTTGGGTTGCAAGAATTGAAGCTTGTGACGGCAATTGTGAAATACGATAAGTTGTGGACAAAGAATTGAGTGCAACAATAAAAGATTGGAGAAACTCTGTCACTATTTGTGATCTAGCTTGAGCACTGTCGAAAGTATAATAAGTCACATTGGCAGGAAGAAAATTTCTGATAAATTGCTTAGCATCTGTAATTTGGATAGAAAATGTTCCAAAAGCACGTACTTCTAAATCTGTACCATAAAACAAATCATTATACATGACTGGACCACGAGTCCCAAATTTAATATCACGAATTTCTCTCAAATCAACAAAACAAATCTGTTTTTGCTGATCACTTTGACCACCGAATCCAACACGATTAACAACATTGTCAAACAGTGACTTTTTCAATCCATCACCGTTAAAAACACTGCTCTCACCATTTTGATATTCATATCCACCTGGTTCTGTGACAATTTCCTCGATACCAGACTGACTAAAAATAAAGGCAGCAGTATTTTCCGGAATAAAAATCTTGGATCCGTTCGAAATAACACCTACAGATCCCTTCGTATTGACACCCCTACCATTATTACTTTCTTGAACAATACCGGGACTTACAGCTGTATGTTCATCAAAAGCTTGAACTGTGATAATTTCTTTCCACTGATCTGCAAATGTCCCACCAATAGAATCTGTGATTGCTTTTATCAACCCCATTTAATTGCCCCCTTATAAACTCTGCTCCATATCACAATAGGCACATCTCACTGTTTGCTTCACTTGACCTGACAAAGGTGCTCCACAAAAGCTACACTTGGTTGAAATCTTTTCTGGCTCTGCATCCTTAATCCCAAGCCCTGCTTTAAAAGTGTCAAATGTATCCTTAAATGTTTCTGCCAAAACATCTGCTCCAAACAAGCTACTATCTCCCAAGGTTTCAAAATTACTTGTATCACCTGAAATCAATTTAATAATGTTTCTAGCCCACTTGTCAGTATCCTTAGTATTATTAAATGAAAAGATAGCTTGCCCGCCATTATAATAAATTTCCAACCGTTTCATACCATTGGTTTTGGTTACTGAAACTTGAGGTTTCCCTTCAAAAATTTTAATCTGGTTAATAGGAATGGTAACCTGGTCTTTTTTCCCTCCCCAAAAACTTTTTTTGATATGTATTAAGTGTAGATTCGTTAAAATTAATTCATCTGTAGCCAAACCATTTTTCCCAAAACTCACATGGTCACTATTCATAACCATGTATTCATGTGGCAATAATTGATAATCCATATTGAACTCCACTCTTCCTATTAAAGACTAGCTTTCCACTGCTCCACTTGTTCATGTAGATTATCACGATAATCTTTTAGAGTCTTAATCACTTCTTCTTTTCCTTGAATCGGTGCTTTCTTGAGTGGACCATATTGTTTTTTCAGATCTTCCATCTCTTTTTTAGTGCTATCTTTCAGTTCTTGGATAGCAGCACTATCTTCTAAAACAGTCCCTTTAAAGGCTTCGTCTGCTTCTGTATAGTAATTATCGATTATTTTCTCATTCATAATCAAGTAATCTTCATAGGTTTTTATAGACTCAATTGTCGTATCGCTAACATCTTGTGGGTTAAAATCGCTTGAACTGAGTTTTTCTTTTGCTTTAGCAAACAACCCTTTCTTCTCAGAACTACTAGATGAAGCTTCTGTTTGATTCTCACTAGAAGAGCTACTTGTTTTTTCAGAAAGAGAACTACAAGCAACTAGAGTAGAGACGGAAAGACATAGCAAAGCTAAACGACAAACTTTTTTTACATTATTCATTAATAGAATCTCCTTTTATTTATGAAATCATCATATCATATTTGCTAAAAAAAAAAAAGCATTTTCTAATTAGCTAACCTTTAAAAATACAGAATTCTAGTTATAGTATATTGAATCTAGAATAGTAGGAAACGATTGCTAAAACATTTTTAGAAATTAATTTGATTTTCAATCCACTATAAAAGAATATTTTCCCATTTCAAATTCCACCTATTTTCCCCCACCAAAAAAGAGGGTTACCCCTCCTTTTTAGTTCTTATCCAGATTGCGTAGCATTTCGTCAATCTTGTTTCCATATTCGATGGATTCGTCTTTGACGAAAGTCAAATCTGGGATTTTGTACAATTTCAAATTGCGACCAAGTTCACGTTTGATAGTACCAGTTGCTTTTTCAAGCCCGATTTGGGCTTTTTGATTATCTGAAGCAAGGTTACTCAAAATGGTGTAGTAAACCTTGGCAACAGACAAGTCACCCAGCATCTGAACATCTGTGATGGTCACGCCTTGGACACGCGGATCACGGACTTTCTTTTGCAAAATCTCATTGACTTCACGCTTGATTTCCATGCCCACACGATCCGTACGGAAATGATTTGCCATGATATTCCTTTCTCTACTTTGAACCAAAAGCTAGGCCAGCAGACCTAGCTATTTTTAAACTTCTTGATTTTTAATTCAAATTGAAACGAAGTTCAATTTGAAATCATCTGCTTCTTTCGCCGTGGTGAAAGTGATGGAACTGATTTATCAGTCCCATCACAGGGGATTTTTGAGACCCTAGGCTCAAAAATAAGCAATGAAACCATCGGTTTGCTTGCGTCCCTCACCACCTAAGAAAGGAGCAAAAAATCTTATCTCTTAATTTCTTCCATGACATAGGCCTCAATCACATCATCAGTCTTGATATCATTGTAGCCATCAATCATCAATCCACCTTCACGACCGTTTGTAACTTCTTTGACATCGTCTTTGTAGTGTTTCAAGCTTGCGAGTTCACCGTCATAGATAACAACACCGTCACGGATAACACGGACTTTAGAGTCACGGGTAACTTTACCGTTGATAACCATGAATCCACCGATAGTTCCCACTTTAGACACCTTGAAGGTTTCACGGATAACTGCTTCACCGATAACTTTTTCTTCGAATTCTGGGTCAAGCATCCCTTTCATAGCTTCTTCCATCTCTTCGATAACCTTGTAGATAATGCTATGGAGACGGATTTCTACATCGTCAGCTTCAGCTTGTTGACGCGCTTGTGGTGTAGGGCGTACGTTGAAACCAACGATAAAGGCATTTGAAGCTTCCGCAAGGGTCACGTCAGATTCGTTGATGGCACCGACTGCTGAGTGGACGATAGTAACTTTGACACCTTCTACGTCGATCTTTTGAAGTGAGGCAGAAAGGGCCTCAACAGAACCTTGTACGTCGGCCTTGATGATAACGTTAACTGATTTGAGTTCACCAGCTTTAAGCGTATCAAAGAGGTTTTCAAGGCTGACACGTTGGGTAGCTTGACGTTGTTTCATGAGGGCACGTTTGGCACGCTCTTCACCGGCTGCACGCGCAGATTTTTCATCCTCGTAAACGGCAAAGTGGTCACCCGCCATTGGCGCTTCATTCAAACCTGTGATAGAAACTGGTGTTGATGGTCCAGCAACTTTAACACGACGACCAAGGTCATTGGTCATAGCACGGACACGACCGAAGGTATTTCCAACAACGATAGGGTCTTGAACATTCAAGGTACCTTGTTGAACAAGAAGGGTTGCGACCGCACCTTTTCCTTTATCCAAGCGAGCTTCGATAACTGTACCAATCGCACGAACTGTTGGGTCTGCCTTGAGTTCTTGGATTTCAGCCACAAGAAGGACTGTTTCCAACAATTCTTCGATGTTTTGGTTGAATTTAGCTGAAATTTCAACAAATTCAGAATCTCCACCCCAAGCAGTTGACATAACACCATGCTCTGCCAATTCACCGATAACGCGTTCTGGGTTAGCACCTGGTTTATCAATCTTGTTAATGGCTACGATGATTGGAACGTTGGCCGCTTTTGAGTGGTTAATGGCTTCGATAGTCTGAGGCATAACCCCGTCATCTGCCGCTACAACCAAGATAGTAATATCGGTAACAGAAGCACCACGCGCACGCATAGATGTAAAAGCCGCGTGTCCTGGTGTATCAAGAAAGGTAATCTTCTTGCCATTTTCCACGATTTGGTAGGCACCAATATGCTGAGTGATACCACCTGCTTCACCTGTCGCAACACGAGAGTTACGAAGGGTATCTAGGAGTGTTGTTTTACCGTGGTCAACGTGTCCCATGATCGTCACAACTGGTGGACGCTCAACTAATTCATCTTCATTGAGATAACCATCTTCGACAAAGAAACGTTCGATGTCGGCATTGTCCACTTCAACCTTTTGTTTGGCTTCGATACCGTAATCCACCATGAGGAGTTCAATTGTTTCCCCATCCAAAGATTGGTTTTGTGTGGCCATAACACCCATCATGAAAAGTTTCTTAACGATTTCAGCTGGTTCACGTTTGATACGTTTTGCGATTTCCGCAACGGTCATACCATCTGTATATTCAAATTCTGTTGGCAATTCATGGAATTTACGCTCTGTAACAGGTTTTGGAGTCTGATTACGATTGTTCTTGTTATTGCCTTTTTTGTTCTTTTTGTTGTTATTCCAGTTACTATTCTTTTGATTTCTCACTTGATTTTGACTACTTCGATTCTTTTGTTGTTTTCTAGGACCATCTTCTTCGTGATCATAATCATCACGTTCTTTGTCTGGTCGAGCTTGTTTTTTACGACGTGTATCCACTGGCGCTTCTTTAGCTACAGGAGCTGGTTCAACCACTGCTTGAACTTGTTGCGCTTGTTCAGCTAACTTAGCCACTTCTTCAAAGATTTCCTCTGGCTCCTTGCGTTTGTTAGCTTGAGCCAAGGCTTCTTTGGCAGCCTGAGTCTGCTTGAAACGTTCCTCACTTGAACGGGCATATTCTGCATTTTGCTCTGCTTTTAGGGCTGCTGCACGGGCTTTAAAGTCAATACGTGGAGCCGCTTGATGTGGACGTTTGTCCTCTTGTTGACGGCGCTCATTTCCACGATTTTGCTGACCTTGCTGTTTCTTAGCTTGGTCATTAAAGCGACGATTGTCGCGATTGCCTTGACCTTGTTTTCCACCATTACGGCCATCGTTTTTCTGACGGTTTCCGTTTTGTTGGTCACGGTTATTGCCCTTATTTTGCTTGCGTCGTTCTGCCTGTTCTTTGGCACGAGCTTCACGCTCAGCCTTAAAATTACGGCTTTGCGGTTTAGCTGCTACTTTTTCTGCCTTCGGAGCAACTTGCTCTGGCGCTTTTGCCTCTTCCTTAGCTACAGCTGGTTTAGCTGACTCAGATTTTTCGGCTTTCTTTTCTGCACTTGCTTTTGGTGCTGCAGGTTTTGCTTCGGCTTTCGGAGCAGCTGCAGGCTTAAAGCTGGCAGCGATTTTTGCAGCGACAGCTTCTTCCACACTTGATGAGTGGCTTTTCACATCCAAGCCCAACTCTTTTGCACGCGCTACAACTTCTTTACTTTCTTTTCCAAGTTCTTTTGCGATTTCGTACAATCTTTTCTTAGACAAATCATGTCCTCCTCTTCTATTCCATAAGAGACCTCATTTTCTTTGTAAATCCAGCATCTGTTACAGCCAAAACCTTTCTTGATTTTCCGACTGCTATGCTTAATTCCAGTGTTGAAAACACGGTTACAATTTCTACTTGATAATAATGACTTTTATCTTGAATCTTCTTGGTCAGATTGGGTCCAGCATCATGGGCTAGAAAGACCATCTTAGCCTTGCCGTCTTGAATGGCCTTGACCACTAATTCTTCACCCGATATAATCCGCCCTGCTCGCTGAGCAAGTCCCAAGAGATTGCTTATCTTTTGCTTATTCAAGTCCTAACTCTCTTCTTTTTACTTTGTGATCCACATAAGCGATCAACTCGTCATAAAAGCTTTCTTCCACTTCCATGTCAAAGCTACGGTTAAAGACCTTCTTCTTTTTAGCCTCTAAGGCTTCTGCATTGTCTAGCTTGATATAAGCGCCACGGCCATTGGCCTTTCCTGTCGGATCGATAAAGACTTGTCCTTCCTTGTTCTTGACAATGCGGAGCAAATCACGCTTATCAATCACTTCGTTAGACACAACAGACTTGCGCAAAGGGATTTTTCTCGTTTTCATCTTTCCCTCCTCTAGCAGCTTTTATTCTTCTACAGTATCGTTTTCTGCTTCCAAATCTACCGAACCAGCTTCTTCCATGGCTTCAAATTCGCTAGCAGACTTGATATCGATACGGTAACCAGTCAAGTGAGCTGCCAAGCGAACGTTTTGTCCACGACGACCGATAGCAAGAGAAAGCTTGTTATCTGGAACAACCACCAAGGCACGTTTGCTGTCGTTTTCATCAAAGATAACTTGGTCAACCTCAGCAGGAGCGATGGCATTGTAGATAAATTCAGCTGGATCTGCTACCCACTCGATAACGTCGATGTTTTCTTCGATTGGTACCATACGGTCGCTCTTAGCATCATAGCGAGCTGGGTGGAATTTGCTAGTGATTTTCTTGATGTTAGCTCCACCACGTCCAACGATTGTACCAATAGCGTCCACGTTTGGATTATGACTGCGAACTGCAACCTTAGTACGGTCACCAGCTTCACGAGCCACGCTCATGATTTCAACAGTTCCATCATAAACTTCTGGAATTTCTTGCTCCATCAAGCGTTTGATCATTTCTGGATGGCTACGGCTAACAAAGACGTTGACACCGCGAGGGTTGTCTTCAACCTTATAAACATAAACTTCAATACGATCATGTGAAGCAAAGACTTCTCCAGGAATTTGGTCTTGTTTTGACAATTGGGCTTCAATGCTACCAAGGTTGACATAGATGAAGCGGTTGTCAAAGCGTTCTACAGTACCAGACATAATTTCTTGTTCATGTTCTTTATAAGTATTGTAAGTGATGGCACGTGTTTGCTTGCGCATTTTTTCCATGATGGTTTGTTTGGCAGATTGGGCTGCTACACGACCAAACTCAGCAGGTGCTTCTTCAAACTTGATTTTGTCACCAAGTTCATAGGCTGAATTAATGGCAAGAGCATCTTTCAAGCTGATTTCCAAACGGCTATCAAATACTTCATCAACCACTTCACGGACAGTATAAACTGTAAAGTCACCTGTTTTTTCGTTAAAGTCAATAGCTACGCTATCAGATTGACCATAGCGTCTGCGATAAGCGGAACGAAGCGACTCTACTACTGCGTCGATGATGTCTTCTTTTTTGATTCCCTTGTCTTCTTCCAAAATGCGGAAGGCCTCTAGCATTTCTTTACTCATGTTTTCTTCACTTTTGAATCCTCAAAAGCTATCCTTTCTTTTTCTATAATTTAACCGCTAAACGTGCTTTTGATACCAAACTGTATGGAATTTGGACAGTTTTCTTACGCGTCTTGTCCATATATTCCATGGTCAACTCATCCTCTTCAAAGGCCAACAAGGTTCCTTCAAAGACCTTTTGCTTATCGATGGCTTGGTAGAGCCCGACATGGATGTATTTCCCAACCGCTCCAGCGACGGCATCCTTGGTTTTCAAAGGACGTTCCAAGCCTGGACTGGTAATTTCTAGGAAATATTGTTCTGGGAAGGGATCTGGCTTGATGGTGTCTAGGACAGGACTGATAATTTCTGTCAAGTCTGCCGTGTCGTTCAAGGTAATTCCTTCAGGTTTATCTACAAAAATACTGAGAATCATGTCACTGCCAATCTTTCCATACTCGATATCCACGAGTTCGAAAGGAGCCTCTATGACAGGTTCTACAACTTCTCTGACTAATTCTACGATTGTTGCGATTGCGTCCACCTCCTCATAAGCAAGAGGCGAAGATATTTCCCCGCCTCTCTTTTCATATTCTTACTCTTAGTATAGCACGTTTGCCAACTTATGTAAAGCAAAAGCACTTATACAGCCTGATTTTAGGCTATTTCTTAAAATTCTGCCTCAACTCGGTAGATAACTTGCCCCTTGTTGGAGAATTTTTGCTCGTATTCTGTCATAACATTGCCTTCAAAATCACTGGCATGTAAATCAAGCCAGACACCATTGAGCTTCATGCCATACTGAGAAAAGCTCACTAAACTGTACTCAAACAAGCCACGGTTATCCGTCTTGAAATGAATTTCTCCATTTTCAGGCAAGATACGTTTGAAGGTATCCAAGAATGTCTTGTAGGTCAAACGACGCTTTTCATGGCGTTTTTTAGGCCATGGATCTGAAAAATTCAGATACAAGCGATCAATTTCGCCATCTTCAAAGTAGTCAGTCAAGTCAGAACCATCTACCCACAAGAGCTTAATATTAGGTACTCCAACTTCAAGCACCTTGTCCAAAGCATAGCTCAAAACAGACTTTTGAATATCAATCCCGATATAGTTGATGTCAGGGTTTTGCTTGGCCATACCTGAAATAAAGGCACCCTTTCCACTTCCAACTTCCACATGAATGGGCTTATCATTGCCAAACAAGTTCCGCCATTTTCCCTTGGCTTCCAAGGGATTGAGGACCACATACTGGGGATTTGCCTCTAGTAATTCTGTCGCCCCTTTACGATTTCTAACTCTCATCTTCTCTTTCCATACTTGTCTCGGAAGTGACGTAAGCCATGGATCTCCCGATTGACATTTTCTAAATCTTGGTTCATATAATACTTGGAAATCTGGCTCAAATAAGACAATTGACCGTACCAATACAATTTACTTAATACCGTTTGATTGTACTTGTAACCGTAGTAGGTCAACCATTCCTTCCACTGATGTTCTGGAATATAATGGCAGAGCATATGGGCCACATCAAACATGCGGTCGGTCAAGCGAACCGAATCCCAATCTACCAAATAAATCAAGCCACTATCTGTCTCAATCCAATTACTATGTCGTACATCTCCATGGACAATGGTCGCATGGTCCTCTCTAAATCCTGGAATAGTCTGACGTAAATCAGCCATCACTTCACTGATAAAATGATTTTTACGCAAAGCATCTGGAGCCGTTTCCTGCCAAGACCGTAGTAAATCTACAGGTGTTTCCATGGCATATCCCAAACGACTCAACTGTGTCATCAACGGACGTGAGCGATGAAGACGGGTTAAGATATTGACGATTTGTTTACGATTCATATCATAGGGGGTCAATATCTTGCCTGTCAACCATTCTTGAGCACACATATCACGCCCATCTGCCAAACGGCGACTCCATAATAATTGTGGAGCAATTTGTTCTCTAGCTAGACCAGGTAGGATTGGAGAGGTGTTCATTTTTACAAAGATACGCTTCCCATCAGGATAGCTACCCATATAAGCCTTGCCACTTTTCCCAGGTATGGGAGTCAGTGTTAGCTCATTATCACCCAAATCCATTTCTTTCCTCCGTATAAAGTTTCCTTACTATTCTACTAGTTTTTGGCCTATTCGTCAACCGCTCCAGACCCGATTCTCAAAGAAAAGCCTCTGGATTGGCTTGGGTATCATTATAGAAAGAAAAAGGAAAGCACCGTCTTCTGCTTACCTTTTCATGATTTTTATAAATAATATAAGAGTGGCCAAGCATTGTAAAACATGTGAACTAGAGTAGAAACCCATAGGTTTTGGCTCTTTTTATAAGCAAAGCCCAGTAACAAGCCCCCAAGTAGATAAAAAATAAACGAAGGGACATTAGAAGGTCCATGCATGAAAGAAAAGAGAGAGGAAGTTAGCACAAGCCCTAACCAAGAATTGTCAAAAACGGCACCTTGAAGAAGTCCTCTGAAAATGAGTTCTTCCTGGATTGGTCCAAAAACTGAGGTAGTCAAAATCAAAGACAGGGAAATTCCTCTGCTGACTTCCGCCAAGTGTTGAACTCCCGCGCCAGAAGAAACAGCAAAGAAATGAATATAAACCAGTGTCTCAAGTACACTTAGAAGAAAGATTGCAATGAAAAGCAAAAGGTCTTTCTTGCTTAACATCCCAAAAGAAATCATTTCAAACTTTCTAGCATAAGTAACACTCAGCGAAGTTACAAGAAGACTTACAATAATCAGTGCAGGCTCATTTTGAAAAAAATCCCCATGGTTAATCGTATAAGGAACTGTAATGACGATTATTAGTACTAAAAATCCAAAACAAAAGGCATGAAATTTATCCAAAAACTTCATAAAATTATCCTCCTCACCAAACAGACTTCCCTACAAGTCATCCTTGAGCTCTAATCTTTCCAAAACAAACCATTTTATACTAACGTTGCCTTGTTGTACTCCAGTACAGCCTGCTACTAGTTTTTCCTTGGATTTTCATTGAATATAAGTTAAGAGTGGCAAACTGTTGTAAAACATATGGACTAGAGTAGAGACCCACAAATTTTGGCTCTTTTTATAAGCAAAGCCCAGCAACAAGCCCCCGAAAAGATAATAGCAAAACGAAGGAATATCATAAGGTTCATGCATGAAAGAAAAGAGAGAGGAGGTCAGCACAAGCCCCAGCCAAGAATTATCAAAAACCGCACCTTGAAGAAGTCCTCTAAACAGGAGTTCCTCCTGGATAGGTGCCAAAACTGTAGCACTAACAATAAAGGAAAGCGAAAGTCCTTTACTAGCTTCCTCAAGGTGTTGAACCGAAGCACCAGAAACAACTGAGAAAAAAGCATGATAGCTAATACTTACCAGCACAGTGAGAAGAAAAATTCCAATGAAGAGCAAGAGTTGTTTCTTGCTTAACATCCCAAAAGAAATCATATCAAACCATTTCGCATAGCCAAAACTAAGGAAAAGCAAGAGACTCTTTATAATAATGAATGTGTACTGGTGTTGAAAATAATCCCCTTGATTGACGGAATATCCCGCTGTACCAATGATTGCAAATACTAAAAATCCCAAAAATAAGGCATGGCACTTATTAAAAATTCTCATAAAACTAGCCTCCCCACCAAACAGACTTCCTACACGTCATTCTTTAGTTCTAGCCTTTCCAAAACAAACCATTTGAGTAACCAAAATCCGACCACGTAGCCAGCCCCTAAGAATATAGCCATTAAAGCTAGCATGGAATTTAGGGAATTAAAGACCACCGCAGATACAAAGGTTAGCACAAAAACATTAAAGGCAATGGTGTCAGAAGCCAAGACCAGAATATAGGGCGTCAACCAGTCTAAGGTTTTGGAATCTAGAAAAAATAAGCGTTTATACATGATGACCTCCTCTTATCAGACTATAGACTAGACGCAAGTTCTTCCCTACTTTTTATAATACTTCAAGCCCCAAATGAGTAGAAGCATAATAATCAAGCAGAGAATAGCGCCAATATAGGCAATTAGTTGTTGGTAAGATTCTCCTGCTGTGACACCTCTATACAAACAAATAATAGACATAAAACCTGTCAAGCCGATGAACATGAGTTGATTGGTTCTAGGACTAACCAAATCATCATCTTCAAACTTTCTTATCCTCATTTCTCTAGTGAGGTAAACAGTGACCAAAATAGAAGCCAAGTTAATAACCACTAAAAGAAATTGGAAAACCAAGGAAAAATTTAAAAACTGACGAGATAGAAATAGATAAGTAGAGACAAGCAAGGGCAACTGACCTAGGAACAATCTCGCAAGGAAGATGTTCCGTTTTTTAGCAAGAAAAGTTTTCATTTCTTTGATCCTTTCTTTTTAGTTAAAGCAAGATAGATTATAACCGCAATCATATAGGCTATGGTATAAAATAGATGATACCAAATACTCTCCCTAAGCGGATAAAGAAGGATAGACATGATCAGATACAGAACGAAAACGATAAGTATTTTTTTCTTCATAAAATTTCCTCCTAAATGTATGCTTTATATTAGTTTAGCTACAACCTTTACACTGCTAGTATAGCACTCATTTTGACCTTGGAACACTCAAATCATAAATGGTCATCAAAACATCTTGAATTGTAAAAAATTTAAAAAGCAAGCATGAAAAACATACTTGCCCTATGGAAACTTAACAATAAATAGAAAACTATTCACCCTCACTTCCGTCTGTTCTCATATATTCTCATAATCGCAACAAGGATACAGGCTGTCCCACTCGCCAAAACCAGGAGGGTAATGATAATGTTGAGAATTTCAGGCGTCCTCTCTATTCTGTTGACAAGACGGACTAAAGACAATACTGTCAATAAGAGTAAAGCTACTGACCCTGTCCGAATTAAAGAAGCCATTCGGTTCTCAACCGCATATAAAAATGATGGTAACATAACACAGGCTATAGCAATCACAAACAGGTTGCTCCCTGTTTCTTCTCCCTTGTTCACCACGGAAATCATGAGAAGATTCGATGCTATGATCAACGTAGAACAGATAATAAAAAAGGATTTCTTATTCATATAGGGTACCTCATATACTATGGCATTTTAATTGATGACTACAGGCAGTACTTCTTTCAACAAATCTTCTAATCATCAACTGACATCGAGTGAACCGTTAAAATCTGACGAAAGACTTGATTTTGACAGGTGGTATTTAGGCTGGTATTGGGATGACTTTCCACAATTTTCATGACGGTATAAAGGCCAACTCCTCTCTCCTCCCCTTTAGAACTTGCTCCAAAGGAGAAGATTTCAGAAATATCGATGCCCTCTTCTTTGATGGAGTTTTCAATGATAAAGGTCTCTTGTTCTCCATTTTTTAAAAAGGCAATTGAAACGTGAGGTTGACTGG
Source organism: Streptococcus sp. NM (assembly GCF_003390135.1). Classification (GTDB taxonomy): domain Bacteria; phylum Bacillota; class Bacilli; order Lactobacillales; family Streptococcaceae; genus Streptococcus. Next base: position 19,043 of record NZ_QUOS01000001.1, on the reverse strand, counting down.
CCTCTGCACTGGCTTCAATAGCATTGTCACAAAGAATAGACACAATGGTTAGAAAATCAAGCAGGCTCATCCCCTCAACCTGAATCTCCTCAGGAACTTCGACATTAAAGACTATGTTCTTATCTCTGGCTTTTAGAAATTTCCCTGCTAGAAGACTTTTGAGGGCTTTGTCACGAATATTCACCAATCGACCAAGGTCATATTTATTGTCCTGCAATTTTTCACTAGAATCCTTTAAGACCGAGTCGTAGACCTCTTTTATCTGCTCTATATCCTCCTCTTCAATCCCCAGACGTAAGCTGGTCAAGAGATTGGTATAGTCATGGCGAAAACTCCGGACTTCCTTGTAAAGTTCCTCTATATGCCGACTATAGCGTTCCATATCTCTGTAGCGCAAGTCCTGCTCTTGGTCCAATCTCTCATGGAGTTTGTCCTTCAAATAGGTATCCAGTTTCTTGATAATCCCCATAAAAAAGAGAAAGTAAAACACCAGAATCAGATGGCGAACAGTCTTTGATTGAATACCTTGTTCATATTCAAAGAAAGACAGACTTTGCATCACCAAATAGTACGCCCCCATTATCCAGTTAATCGTAGTCAGGGACTGTTGAAAACCTTTATCTAGAATCTCCCTTCTCAAGTTAGTGAAATCATAGTCCAACCATTTCAAAAAGACTAGGGAAATGAAGAAATTGAAAATTATTATACATAACCAAGCAAATGAGTAGTCATCATATACTTGCCCTTGTCCCAAAAATGGAAGCACAAAATAGGAAACACCTCTATGAAAGAGATTCACTAATATCATTGGAAAGAGACCATAAAAGAGAAGGAGTTTTTTAGGAAGTCCTCTTAACAATAAGAAAGATAAGCCTATGCCGTACAAGGGTTCCATAAAATAAAATAGGTAATTATATCCTACCATATATTCAATCATTAAAAAAACAAAGGCCAACAGTATCTTAAAAAGAAAAGCCTTAAAAATCCTCTCAAAAGTGATACCAATTCCATCCACCTTAAAGAAAATGACAATTTCTAGCCCATGAGTAACAAGTGTATACAATAATATCCAAGCAATATTCATAAACTCTCCTAGCTCAGTGTAAGTTATTGATAGCTTCAGACACTTCCCTGACCTTATAACGCGCTATCATACAGCTTCCGCCATTAGGAAAGAAAAGGAGTTTCTCTTTCTTATCCAAACGAACCACATTTGCAGGATTGATGAGAAAAGAGCGGTGGCACTGCAAGAGACGAGGCTCCTGCTTGAAAACCTCCTCTAAACTCGCTGTAAATTCCAGCCTGTCCGTCTTAGTATAGAGAATAACACGATGGGCTCTGGGCGACGTTTCGAGATAGTAAACCTCTTTAAAAGGATACTGGAATTGGGCAAATTTTGATTTAAAGTAAAAGCAATCTTCCGCCAGGCTCTTACTATCTTGACTATTGGCATAGAGGAGGGCTGTCTCGATTCGAGATTCAAACTCCTCTGCCGAAAGGGCTTTATCAATATAGTCTAAAGCTGACACTTGGTAGCGAAAGGACAGGGGCATAAACTCCGAGTGAGTTGTCACAAAGACGATGAGAGCATACGGATCCCGATCCCGAATCTTTCTAGCCACTTCCAGACCCTTCATCTCCTCATTTCGAATCTCAATATCCAAAAAGAATAGCTGATGGGCTCCCTTCTCATGCACCTCTGCCAGCAGTTGGTCTGCTTTCCCAAAGACTTCAAAAGAGCTAGGAGTGATATGATGTTCTTTCAAGAGTTTCTCAATGGTCGTTTCAATCCTAGTCTGTTGGGAAAAGTCATCTTCTAAAACAAATATTCTCATCTTTTTACTCTCCTTGTTTTAATTTCTTCCTAAAAAGAGAATAGCAAAAATACTATGATACAAGCCCACCAAATCCTAAACAAGCCTTCAACGCTCCTGAAGGGTATCTTGTTCCTCAAATAAGCATGATAATCTTACCACTATTTTATCATAAAATCTTAACAGTACCATTCAGGAAATTTCAAGTACAATTAAAGATTTTATGGTGAAAAAGGAGATAAAAGTGATAGACTGACAGTATCAAAACACAGTTGCTAGAAACAAGACTAGCACCCCGATTAAAGGAGGAATTCTCATGACAGATACAGACCCTATCAAAAGAGCTCAGACTTTGATTACTGACTTAAACAAAGCCTACCAAGCATGCAAACAAGCAACCGCTGACGACATCCGCTTTCAAGAGCAACTAAACTCTATTCTTGGTTTTCTAGCCAAGGCTGAGACAGTGGACAATCGAGTCTTGATTGAACTGGAAAAATTTTACCAGACTTCCAGTCTTCTCATGGGACTCAGCGCTCTCAATCCCGATGCTCCAACTCGCGCCGCTTGGCGGGCCTATGACCGTTTCCACTTTGACCAAGTCAAGACCAAGTTGAGTCTCTACGGCCCAACCATTCTCTTGTAAAAAATAAAAGAAGCTGAGACAGATTGAACTCAACTTCTTTTTTGTTTCATATAAGCAATGTTAGTCCTGCATCTGACGTTTCACCTGATAAGGTAGATACAAGACTAGTAAAACCAAACCTGCACCCAGCAAGGCTAGAAGGGCTAGTTTTTCTTGGAAGGTCACAAGACCGACGACTAATTCCACCACTAAGACCAAACTGGTCAATCCTCGGACTACCGCCTGCAAGCCTTTTTCCTTTTGCCCCTTGTCCAGCGGAAAGAGTTGGGTCAAATACTGATAGTCAAAGGCATGATAGAGGGCCAGCAACTGGAAGAGCAAGAGGTAGTTAAAGAGAACTACCACTGCTGTCGCAATCCAAGCTTGCTCGATAAAAACCTGCGCCAGCAAGGAAAGCAAAAGAAGACGGAGACTAAGGGCAAAGAGGTCTCCATTTCGCAAATAAGAACGCAGATAGAGATTTTGCCAAATCTTCCCAGGCACCTTCTGAACAGCCTTTAGTATAAAGTCCAGATAGGCACGACGTTTGACGCTGTTTGAAATTCCCTTGACCTGGGTAAAGAGGGCAAAGAAACGAAGCAAGACTTGCTTACGCTTGCTTTCTTGGGAAATGACATAGTCCCAGTTGAGACCAGTTTCAGTGAAAAATTTGCTGGCCTTTTGACGAAAGAGGAAATATTTCCCTACACCCAATAAAAGCACATAGACTAGAAAAATTGGCAATCCATAACCCATGGCTAAAAATAAAGGCGCAAATAAAAGCAAGAAAAGGGTCTGTACAAAGAGCCAAAAGACTAGGGAAATACCAGTTTGACGCTTTAGATGGAGCTTGATTTCCTCTTCTCCGACCAAGAGAAAGAGCTTGTCTGGTGCCTCCATATAGGTGGCAATCCCACCCCAAAGCAAAAGTAAAACAGAGGTAATTCCTACAAACAAAAGGATAGGCCAATGATTTTCAGGAAAATGTTGCAAGAGTTGACTGTACTGGTAAGCTAGAAAGCCTAGCAGGACAAGCAGGAACAAGACAAAGTGGTCATTGAGAACATAGCGCAGATAACCAAGACACTCCTTACGAAAAGCCTGCTTTCTCTTTAAAAACAAGTCTTTCATAGGTCCTCCTCTTTGGTCAGAGCCAAGTAAATATCATTCAAACTAGCCTCAGGCATGTCAAAGGCTTCGCGCAGTTGCAGGAGATTCCCCTTGGCACGCACCTCTCCCTTGTGGAGAATGACAAAGGCATCACACATCTTTTCCGCCGAATCCAGCACGTGGGTACTCATGAGAATAGACTTACCCTTTTGCTTTTCCACTTCCAAAAGCTGAATCAAGTCAGAAATCGCCAGCGGATCGAGACCAAGGAAAGGCTCATCCACGATGAAGAGACTCGGATCCACCACAAAAGCACAGATAATCATGACCTTCTGCTTCATCCCTTTTGAAAAATGAACAGGGAACCAGTCCAATTTCTGGTCCAGACGGAACATTTTTAACAAAGGTTCTACTCGCTCAAAAGCAAGATCTTGCTCAATACCATAAGCCATAGCCACCGTTTCGATATGCTCTCTGAGGGTCAATTCCTCATACAGGCTAGGTGTTTCAGGAATGTAACCAATCTGCTTGCGGTAACTTGTCGCATCTTCTTGCAGGGTCAGGCCATTGATATTGATGGAGCCACTATAAGGTGTCAACAGACCGATAATTTCATTGATGGTCGTCGATTTCCCAGCACCATTGAGACCGATCAAACCGACCAACTGCCCACTTTCAACAGTAAAGGACACATCTTTCAAAACAGGGACATGAACATAGCCACCTGTCAGGTTTTTTATTTCTAACATATTTTCTCCAAATCTGGTATAATGTAGCTATATTATATCAAAATTCAATACAGTAGAGGTAGATTTTATGTCAGATTGCATTTTTTGTAAAATCATCGCAGGGGAAATTCCTGCTTCAAAAGTATATGAAGATGAGCAGGTCCTTGCCTTTCTTGATATCTCTCAAGTAACACCAGGACACACCTTGGTCGTACCAAAAGAACACTATCGCAATCTTTTGGAAATGGACGCTACCAGCGCCAGCCAACTCTTTGCCCAAGTACCGAAAGTAGCCCAAAAAGTCATGAAAGCTACTAAGGCTGCTGGTATGAATATCATTGCCAACTGTGAAGAAATCGCTGGTCAAACCGTCTTTCATACTCACGTTCACCTCGTGCCTCGCTACAGTGCGGACGATGACCTCAAGATTGATTTTATCGCCCACGAACCAGACTTTGACAAACTTGCTCAAGTCGCTGAAATCATCAAAAATGCCTAAGGAGTTACCATGAAATTATCCAATCTATTGCTATTTGCAGGAGCTGCAGCCGGAAGTTATCTGGTCACAAAAAATCGTCAAACCATCACAGATGAAGTCTTGAATACCACTGACCGCGTTCAAGCTATCAAGGATGATGTGGATATTATCCAAAACAGCCTGCAAATCATCGACCAACAAAAAGAACTCATCAAGGAATACCAAGAAGACCTGACTTACAAGTTTAAGGTCTTGGAAAAAGATATCCAGACTAGATTAGCTGTGATAAAAGAAACACAGGAAATCGAAGATAAGTAAAAAGAGCCATGAACTTTCCTTAAATCTATTTTAGGTTGTCAGGGTCAAACAAAAAAGAGGAATGAAAATGAAACAGTTTTTTAAAATTCTGGCACAGATCATCCTAATCCCTTGTGGTTGCCTTAGCCTTCTTGCGGTCCTAGCATTTCTAGTACTGTTTTTTGCCTTCAGAGCCTCACCGATTGACATTCACAAGGGAAATAACGCCCTCAAACAAATCTTTACCTCCCTTGACATGCCTCCTAAGAAAGTAAAATCAAATGGAAGATATAAATACGAGGGTGGGGGCTTAAATTTTTATGTTACTTTCTCAGATGAGGTCATCAATAGCCATCCCGTCTTAAAAGAAAGTCCAAATCTCACCAAAAACCAACTCGAAGTCTATGTCCTACAGACTGGAGATATCTCCTACTATAAAGTAGGGGATAACTTGTTCAATCATGGTTTATTGCAATTTTTAAAGAAGGAAAGTAGGAATTATTTACAAGAAATCGGAAAGAAACCAAATCCTGATTACTCAGTTCTATATTGGAAGGATCAGGAAAGTCTAAAAAAGGGAATTGCATTCTATGAAAAAGCCTTGACTTTAGTGGATATTCAGGATAACTCTGCAATCAACCATATTGATACCGTTACCATTAAGCCTGGTAAAGAAGCGGAAATCAAGCAACTCATCCAAGATATGGATGCAGCTGGCTTGCTCAAGCAAAGGTCTGATAGAAAATCAGCCGATGAGTGATTGTTCCAATGCTAACATTACAAAGAATAAAGTAAAAAGAGCCCAACGGCTCTTTTTGTGTTATTCTCCTTCAAAGGCATCTTTAATATGGTCAAAGAAGCCCTTTTTCTTTGGATTGACTTTTAAATCACCTGCAGCTGCGAATTCTTTCAAGGCTGCTTTTTGGCGGTCATTCAAGCCTGTCGGTGTTACAACATTGACAGTAACGTATTGGTCACCAACCGCACCGCCACGAAGGCTCGGAGCTCCTTTGCCACGTAGGCGGAATTTCTTACCAGTCTGAGTTCCCTCTGGGATAACCAATTCAACATCACCGTGAACAGTTGGGATATCAACTGTATCACCAAGAGCTGCTTGGACAAAGTTGAGGTTGAGACTGTAGAAGATAGTCGTTCCTTCACGTTCAAACTTATCGCTGGCTTCCACAGAAACTACCACGTACAAGTCACCATAAGGTCCACCGTTAAATCCTGCTTCACCTTGACCAGCTAGGCGAATTTGTTGACCTGTTTCTACACCAGCAGGGATTTTCACATGTACGCTATGGGCTTGTTTTTCATGACCTGTTCCGTGACAGGTTGTACATGGATCTTTGATTTCTTTTCCGCGACCGTGACAGACATCACAGGTTACTTGACGACGCATCATACCAAGAGGAGTCTGCGTATCGACGTTAATGACACCAGCACCATGACAGCGTCCACAAGTGACTGGACTTGTTCCTGGCTTAGCACCTGAACCATTACATGTACTACAGCTTGCTTCACGATTGTACTTAACCTCTTTTTCAGCTCCAAAAATAGCTTCTTCAAAGGTCAAGTTCACACGATACTGGAGGTCATCCCCTTGGCGAGGAGCGTTTGGATTGCGCGAAGCACCGCCTCCGCCGAAGAAACTTGAGAAGATATCTTCAAAACCACCGAAGCCTCCTGCCCCATCGAAACCGCCGAAACCACCAGCTCCACCAAAACCACCGTTGGCACCTGCAGCACCGTATTGGTCATAGGCAGCCCGTTTTTGGTCGTCACTCAAAGTCTCATAGGCTTCTTGAACTTCCTTGTACTTTTCCTCAGCACCAGGCTCCTTGTTGATATCTGGGTGATATTTTTTAGAAAGCTTACGATAAGCCTTTTTGATCTCGTCTGCTGAAGCGTTTTTTGACACCCCCAGACGATCATAAAATTCAGTATTGTTCATACAAGATACCAAGACCGTAAAATTCGACTGAAAAATAGGAAATCTGACGCCGGAGCAATGCTCCTAGGCAGATTTATCTTTTTTCCGAGAATTTAGGTCGGGTTCAATTCCTTTCTTTTATATTGAGTAAGAAATTTGGGAACCCGTGTTCAATTTTCTGAACATCCTTGTTCCTTTCTATAATTTTCATGTAAATCTTTAGAAGCTGTTTTCTATACTTCGCTTCACTTGATCAAACTCTTCGTCTGATAGAGTAAATAACAAATCCTCTTCAGCGTACTCGTTTTTTTCTTTAAAATAGTTGTGCGTATTCTTTGCCAACCCTAAACTTAGAATCACTTTTCTTGCAAACTCTTGATGTGCAAAACCAATTGCCGTAATAATTTGTTTATCTTGCACAAGAACTTTCGGTTGAAAATTCTCACGTGGAAGAAATTCAAAATAGTCAAAGAAGTTTTGCCAAATTCCACCTGTAAATTTCGTCTCGTTCAACAAACCTGCTTTCGCCAATAAAAGAGGCGCTGAAGAAATAGCTGCAATTAGGATATCTTGCTCATTAAGACTTCTCAAAAACGAGATCAATTTCTCATCTTGTAGAGCAGGACCTATATTTACCATTCCTGGCAAAATCACACAAGAATACTCTTCTATACGGATTTGATCCAATGTTTTCGTCGGTTGACAGGGCAAACCATCCTCAGAGACCACCATCAAATGATCTGAAGCTACATAATCAATCGTGATATCAAAAGACAGAGCTAAAGTACTTGTTAAAGAGGCTATCTCATAAAGAGAAAAATTAGGATAAATGACACAAAGTACTTTTTTCATACGCAACATCCTCTATTTTATCGAAAAACAGAGGCTGGGTTGCAACCTCTGGATTTCTTCTTATCATTATTAACATTTAAGCAAAGCACTGTAGAAGAACAATTACTTTAATGATTTGACATTCTTAACGAGTTAGGCTTAATTGAGTTTCGGCTAAAAACTTCGGAAAAAAGACAAGCCATCTTTTGTGCATCGCACAAGGCGATGGCTTCCTATTTTTCTTTCGTTTTCTTAACGCCTCAACATCTTATTTTTCCGTAAACTCTCCGTCTACGACGTCATCGCCTGCGTTTCCTGTTGCTTGTGCGCCTTCTGCTCCTGCTTGAGCTTGTTGCGCTGCTGCGGCTTGTTCGTAGAGTTTAACAGCAAGGCCTTGAGCTTTTTCGTTCAATGCTTCAAGTTTTGCTTTCATTTCATCCAAGTTATTGTCTTCTTGAGCTTTCTTAAGGTCATCAAGGGCAGCTTGGGCAGCGTCACGTTCTGCGTCAAAGCCTTTTCCTTCAGTTTCCTTGATTGTCTTTTCAGTCGCAAAGATAGCTTGGTCAACTTCGTTACGAAGGTCAACTTCTTCTTTACGTTTCTTATCTGCTTCAGCATTAGCTTCTGCATCTTTCATCATGCGGTCGATTTCTTCGTCAGTCAAGCCTGAGTTTGATTGGATAACAATTGTTTGTTCTTTTTGAGTTCCAAGGTCTTTGGCCTTAACAGACACGATACCGTTCTTGTCGATGTCAAATGTTACTTCGATTTGAGGAATTCCACGAGGTGCAGCTGGGATATCTGTCAATTGGAAACGTCCAAGAGTCTTGTTATCTGCTGCCATTGGGCGTTCACCTTGAAGAACGTGGATATCAACTGCTGGTTGGTTGTCTGCCGCTGTTGAGAAGACTTGTGATTTAGATGTTGGAATAGTAGTGTTGCGATCGATAAGTTTTGTGAAGACGCCACCCATTGTTTCGATACCAAGTGACAATGGTGTTACGTCAAGAAGGACAACGTCTTTGACATCACCAGTAATCACACCACCTTGGATGGCAGCACCCATAGCAACTACTTCGTCAGGGTTAACTGATTTGTTTGGTTCTTTACCAGTTTCAGCCTTAACAGCTTCGACAACGGCTGGGATACGAGTTGAACCACCAACAAGGATAACTTCGTCGATTTCTGACAAGCTCAAACCTGCATCTGAAAGGGCTTGACGAACTGGAACTTTTGTACGTTCTACAAGGTCACGAGTCAAATCGTCAAATTTAGCACGAGTCAAGGTCATTTCCAAGTGAAGAGGTCCAGCCTCACCTGCAGTGATAAATGGCAAGCTGATTTGAGTTGAAGTTACACCAGAAAGGTCTTTCTTCGCTTTTTCAGCTGCATCTTTCAAACGTTGCATTGCCATCTTGTCAGTAGATAAGTCAATACCGTTTTCTTTCTTGAATTCTGCTACCAAGTGGTCGATGATTTTTTGGTCAAAGTCGTCACCACCAAGTTTGTTGTCCCCTGCAGTTGACAATACGTCGAAGACACCGTCACCCAATTCAAGGATAGATACGTCGAATGTACCACCACCAAGGTCAAATACCAAGATTTTTTCTTCTTTGTCAGTCTTGTCCAAACCGTAAGCAAGGGCTGCTGCTGTTGGTTCGTTAACGATACGTTCTACTTCAAGACCAGCGATTTTACCAGCGTCTTTTGTTGCTTGACGTTGAGCATCGTTGAAGTAAGCTGGAACTGTGATAACTGCTTTAGTCACTTTTTCACCAAGGTAGTCTTCAGCATAACCTTTCAAGTATTGAAGAATCATAGCTGAGATTTCTTGTGGAGTGTATTCTTTTCCGTTAGCAGAAACTTTTTCAGAAGTTCCCATTTTAGATTTGATAGAGATGACTGTATCTGGATTTGTAACTGCTTGACGTTTTGCAGCATCACCAACGATGATTTCGCCGTTTTTAAATGATACTACAGATGGAGTTGTGCGGTTTCCTTCTGGGTTTGCGATGATTTTGCTTTCAGTTCCTTCAAGAACTGCAACTGCTGAGTTTGTTGTACCTAAGTCAATACCGATAATTTTAGACATGTGTTTTTCTCCTTAAATTTTAATTCAAATTTTTATTTTTTGATATTTCCCTTAAGTGGTGGGGACGTGAGCAACTCCCTTCGGGATTTCATCACTTATTTTTGAGCCTATTGTCTCAAAAATCCCCTGTTTCAGTAGCAAAAGCTACTGAAACTTTCACCACGGCGGGAAATATCTTCCTTGCAAGCCTCCGGCTTGCCTCTTATCTTTCTTTCATAGTTTATTGTCGTTTCGGACAAGTTTTCTATTATATATGTTGCAACCGTCAGAATTGCCTAATCGAACACGCCCTAAGCTCTGGGTAAAAAAGATAGATTTCCTTGTGTTCATCGAACACTTCGTCAATCTCCTATTTTTACTGTGAGCTTTTTACGGGCTTTGTATCTTAGTTGTACACCACTACCATTGCTGGGCGTAGGATGCGGTCATGGAGTTTGTATCCTTTTTGGAAAACTTGGGCGATGGTATCTGCTGGGTGTTCATCATCTGCTGGGAGAGTTTGGATGGCCATATGGTAGTTATGGTCAAATTCACCGTCAGCTGCGATTTCTTCAATTCCCTCTTCCTTCAAAGCGTGAATCAAGCTTTCTTGCACCATCTCCAAGCCCTTCTTCACATCATCTGTCAAACCTTCAACTGCGAGTGCACGCTCAAGGTTGTCCAAAGAAGGGAGAATCGCTTTTGCCAAGTCCTGGCTACGATAACGTTGCAAGTTTTGACGCTCTTCATTGGCACGGCGTTGGATATTTTGCATTTCCGCATGAGCACGAAGGTATTTATTTTCAAACTCATCTGCACGTTCATTTGCCAAGTCCAATTCAGACTTCTCAGGAGTTGTTTCTTCTACCGTTTCCACAACTTCCTCTTCTTGGACTTCTTGGACTTCTTCTACTTCTTCATTTTTTATATCTTGGGCCATTTTCGCCTCCTTTAATGATTTCAATCTTAATGTACTTCGTAATGATTACTGCTGAGGTAACGGTAAAAATCTGTCAACTTCATGGTCAAAACACGGTTGACCACATTGACTTGGTTGATTAGCTGTTGGTAATCCAGATTGACTGGACCGATAATCGCTAGAATTCCAACTCCCCGATAAGGAATGAGGAACTTGCTACTAATCACCGCTAGGTCAGCTAGACAGGACTCTTGACTGTCTGCAACACGGACGTTTTGCATCTGATCTTCACGCAACCCCTCACGAATCTCCAAGGCCACCTTTTGCGGTTGATCAAAGAACTGATAAGCTGCCAGATTGGCAAAATTCAAGAGATTAACCTTGCCCGCCACCACAATGTTTTCGTTGAACATTTCCTTAAAAATGTGTTCAAAGAGATCGATAACATTGTCCGTTGTTGTAAAGTAACGCTGGATAATCTGCGGAATCTCTGTCCGAATCTTGTAGTGAATATCCAGAACGGTGTGACCGAGGAAACGTTCCTGAATGATGCTCTTCAGTTTCAGCAAATCCTCCTGCAAAAAGTTCCTTGGAATCAGAAACTGACTAGTCACCGTTCGTGACTCGTCTAGGGTGAATACTGCCAAGGCTGTATGTTGCCCCAAAACAACGATATCAAAGGCTGTCAACCGTTGCCTGCTCGGCTCAACATCCAGTGCCACTACCGTACAGCCACTCAAGTCTGTTAGTAGCTTAGCAGCCTCTTGCAGAATATCCTCCAATTTGAAAAATTCCTGATCAAAGGCTTTGACAATCTCATATACCTCATTTTCAGCTAGTCGGTCAAAATCCAGTGAGTGTTTTACATAGTACTGAAAACCAGCAACACTTGGCATCCGACCACTTGAAGTATGAGCCTTCTCAAGCAAACCTTGCTTTTCTAGAGCCGCCATGTCATTACGAATGGTTGCACTGCTAGAGTTAATAGACTCTTGCAAGGCTTTGGATCCGACAGGTTCGTGCGTTTTGGTAAAGATGTCAATAATCAGATTTAAAATATCCTGCTGACGCTCTGTAACCATCTCATCACTCCTCTCTGTCTGATCGATTAGCACTCGATACACTCAAGTGCTAACTTATGATTCTATTATACACCCTTAGAAGAGAATGTCAAGATAAAAACTCAAAAAATTAGCACTCTTTTGTCAAGAGTGCTAAAAATCAGTCTGAAGACCTAGAACCCTACCTTCCATCTACTCGGTATTTACTTTTTAGTCTGAAATAACCATAGATTAGATAAGAAATCATAAAGGCATATAGAGCAAAAATGACAAAGAAAGATTGCGACAGTTCTTCTCTAAACAAACTCATACAAACACCAAGACCGCCTGAGAAAGCAACTGTACATGAACGAAGTCTATATCGCATAACTTCCCATCTGAGCCCCTTACTCATATAGACTTGATCCTCTGAAAGTAAATTAGAAGACGATTTACGAAGAATTGAACAAGAACCTGCTCCTATCAATTCCCAACCTCTATCTCTAAAATCTTGCAGTTCATACTTATACTTTTTAAGAAATCTAGAATCATAGATACAGTAGATAACATCGTCTGGTTGACATTGGTCAAAATAGAACAAACCAAAACGACTAGTTCTATACCTCCAACCTTTCAAATGCATCTCATGTAAATATTCTTCTTCCTTGTCCAAATCAACAATGGTGAAAATCCGAAATTCTACTCTGCTATTCATTGTCTTACCCCAAAATTAGAAAACATGCCTGGCGTTATTTATCAGATAATTCTTTCCACTTTTGAAACAATCTCCAAAAAATATAAGAAATCTGAATCGCAAAAACTATCAATAAAACCCAATCTATTATGAAAATCAAAAACACTACCCAACTGAAAGAACTACCTCCACTGACAAACTTTGAGAAAACCGGTAGTAGAGCTAAAAAGAGAAGCAAAATAGGAAACATCCGCCTCGTTAAAATCCGTTTGACCATAGCTAACTTCCCGGCCGCGTCATTATAAATTTCAAACTCGGCATCCGACTCAATTCCAGAACGAAGCTTTCTAAAGTAGGAAAACCCATTAAAATCTGTAATATGCTCCCAGCCACAGTCTTTAAATAATTGTAAATAGGAGGCTCTCTCTGATTTTTTCATAGGATAAAAGTCCAACTGATAAGACACCTGCTCCGGTTGGCACTTTTCAAAAGTATACTTAACCGCAACTACTAAGTTAGAGTAGGTTACTTCCTTAAGTTTCCAGCCCTCAGCATGCATTTTTCTAAGATATAAAGCCTCTCTATCATAATCCGCAATGGTAGCAATTCTATAAACAACCTTTTTTTCCATCATCTTCCCTCCAGACTGTTTCTGTAGAGTCGTTCAATACGTTTCAATTCAATATCTAAGACTTTTCGTCCCAAGTCTGTAATCTGATAGATTTTCCGTTTTTCCTCTTCGCGGACAAAGGAAATCAAACCATCCTTTTCCATCTTTGACAAGGTTCCATACATAGTTCCAGGACTAATCGAAACTTGCGAATCCGTCATCTCCTTGACCTTTTGCGTAATACTATAACCATGACCTTCCTTTTGCAGACAGAACAAGATATAAAAACCCGTTTCCGTCATCGGAAGATAAACTCGACGAATCTTATCCGTTAATTCCATTTATAACCACCTCCTATTCAGTTCAATATATCGCACTTCGTTATATAAAATATATCACACCTCGATATAAAACGCAAGAAAAAAGACCGCCCTCAGGCAATCTTTCTTCTATATTAGTAAAGGTCTAAATAATTATCAATTTCCCATTGTGAAACGAAGGTTGCATAACTTGCCCATTCGATTCGTTTGGCTTCAAGGAAACTAGTATAGATATGTTCTCCAAGAGCTGCTCTGACAACCTCATCTTCTGTCAAAGCTTTCAAGGCGTTGTGAAGAGTTGATGGGAGGTCTGTAATACCAGCTTCCTTGCGCTCTTCTGCTGTCATGATGTAGATATTTTCTTCGATAGGAGCTGGTGCTTCGATTTTATTTTCAATACCATGCAAACCAACTTCCAAAAGAACTGCCATAGCGATATATGGGTTTGCCATTGGATCCACTGAACGCAACTCAAGACGAGTTCCCATACCACGTGAAGCAGGCACGCGCACAAGTGGCGAACGGTTACGACCAGCCCAAGCAATGTAAACAGGGGCTTCATAACCTGGAACCAAACGTTTGTATGAGTTAACTGTTGGGTTCATGATGGCAGTATAGTTATAGGCATGCTTAATCAAACCACCGAGGAAATGGTAGGCCGTTTCTGACAACTGCATTCCTTTTGGATCATTTGGATCGAAGAAGGCATTGTTTCCTTCTGCATCAAACAAGGACATATTACAGTGCATACCTGATCCAGCAATACCAAATTTTGGTTTTGCCATAAAGGTTGCGTAAAGACCATGTTTGCGAGCAATGGTTTTTACTACGAGTTTAAAAATTTGAATCTTATCACAGGCACGGAGAACTTCATCGTACTTGAAATCAATCTCGTGTTGTCCAACCGCAACCTCGTGGTGACTCGCTTCTACTTCAAATCCCATTTTGGTCAAGACATTGACAATCTCACGACGTGTATTGTCCGCAAGGTCAGTAGGCGCCAAATCAAAGTAGCCACCCTTGTCATTTACTTCAAGTGTTGGGTCTCCATTTTCATCCAACTTAAATAGGAAGAATTCTGGCTCTGGCCCAAGGTTGAAGGATTTGAATCCTACTTCCTCCATGTGACGAAGAGCACGTTTCAAATTGCCACGAGGGTCACCTGCGAAAGGTTCACCTTCTGTTGTATAGACATCACAGATTAAACCTGCAACACTTCCATTTTCATCTCCCCAAGGGAAGACTGTCCATGTATCTAAGTCAGGGTACAAGTACATATCTGACTCATTGATACGTACAAAACCTTCGATAGAAGATCCATCAAACATAGCCTTGTTCGACAAGACCTTATCTAACTGTTCATCTGTAGCAGGAATTTCGACGTTTTTCATGGTTCCCAAAATATCTGAGAACATGAGACGAATAAAGGTAACATTTTTTTCCTTGACTTCACGACGAATATCTGCAGCTGTGATTGGCATGAGTTTTCTCCTTAATGTATGACTACTTGCGGTTTCCTAACCGCGACCAAAAGGTGACCGTACTGAAGCAAAGCGACCCTGTTGAAGGAGTTCATTGTGAAGTGCACGACGCACCTCAGTCTGACTCACCGCTTTCTTGGATTTCGCTTCACGTTCAGCATATTTTTTCTTAATGGCAGCGATATTATAACCTTCAGAGATATAATCTTTGATTTCAAGCAGACGATCCATGTCATTCAAGGAATACATGCGACGGTTTCCTTCGTTTCGATCAGGTTTGATCAACTCTTGATCTTCATAATAACGAATCTGACGCGCCGATAGATCGGTCAACTTCATAACACTGCCGATAGGAAAAACAGCCATATTTCGGCGAAATTCTTTTTCCTTCATTTACAATTTCCTTCTTTCTGTCTATTATAGTCTAAAAAAAGACAAACGTCAATTGATAATGTTATAAAATGTAACATTATTTTTCTTTTTTCTCTAAAAAGAGCCGAATACGATCAATATCGTAATTTACGAGAATTGCGACAAAAACTCCCATGAAAGTTTCCGATACACGCGCAAATACGTACAAAATCGTTTCACCACTCGGAATCGATAGGGTAATGATTAACATAGCTGCTACACCACCAATAACCCCTGCTTTGTTATTCATAGCTACATTTGTCATAATGGTTAACATGGTGCAGATTGGAACAACTACCAAGGTCACCCAAAAAGCCTCGTGGAAAAAGGTATTTAATAAGAAGAAGACCAGGGCATAGAGGCCACCGATACTATTTCCAAGAATACGCGAAGTCCCAAAATGAACACTCTTATCAAAACTCTCTCTCAGGCTAAAAACCGCTGTCAAAGCACCGATTTGAAGACCTTTCCAGCCAAAAAAGCCAAAAATCAAGAGAACTAGAAAAACAGCAATACCTGTTTTAAAGGTTCGCATACCAAGTTTGAACTGGGATTTATCGAATTTATATTTTTTAAAATAACTCATAATCTCAACTTTCTATTTCCATTTTATCATAAATCGGTGATTTTTATGAGTAATAGTTGAGAGGAAGCGTTTTTATTTTAAGCAAAAGAAAAGAGGAACTTTCATCCCTCTCTTCTTTGACTTGTTTATAAAATCTTATTTTTCTGTCAAGGCTGCAAGTCCTGGAAGAACTTTACCTTCAAGAAGTTCCATTGATGCTCCACCACCGCGTCACAAATACCTACACTAACACAAAAAGGTGACATAGCCACCTTTTTGTTAACGTTTCAGTTTTGTTCCTTTTTCTACAAAATCAGGATTTTGTAGAGACTAACGGGCTGAAATTATTTTTCTGTAAGTGCAGCCAAACCTGGCAATACTTTACCTTCGAGAAGTTCCATTGAAGCACCTCCGCCCGTACTAATCCATGAGAATTTATCTGCACGTCCAAGGTTAATCGCTGCGGCAGCTGAGTCACCACCACCGATGATTGATTTAACGCCTGGTTGTTTCACGATAGCGTCCATCACACCGATTGTACCAGCTTGGAAGTCTGGGTTTTCAAATACACCCATAGGTCCGTTCCATACAACTGTTTTGGCACCAGTCAAAGCTTCGTCAAATTTAGCGATAGATTTTGGACCGATGTCAAGACCAAGGAAGCCTGGATCCACTGCTTCACCTTCAGTGTCTTTCACTTCAGTGTAGTCCGCAAATGCGTTAGCTTCTTTTGAGTCAACTGGCAAGATCAATTTACCGTTTGCTTTTTCAAGAAGAGCTTTAGCAACATCCAATTTGTCTTCTTCTACAAGTGAGTTACCGATTTCGATACCTTGTGCTTTGTAGAATGTGTAAGTCATACCACCACCGATAAGGACTTTATCAGCTTTTTCAAGCAAGTTTTCGATAACACCGATCTTGTCTGAAACTTTTGAACCACCAAGGATCGCCACGAATGGACGTTCTGGAGCTTCAACTGCTTCTTGGATGTAGGCAATTTCGTTTTCAAGAAGGAAACCAGCAACTGCTTTTTCAACGTTTGCTGAGATACCAACGTTAGATGCGTGTGCACGGTGAGCTGTACCGAATGCATCGTTTACGAAGATACCATCTCCAAGTGATGCCCAGTATTTACCAAGTTCAGGATCGTTTTTAGATTCTTTCTTGCCGTCAACATCTTCGTAACGAGTGTTTTCAACCAAGAGAACTTGTCCATCTTCAAGAGCGTTGATAGCTGCTTCCAATTCAGCACCACGAGTGACACCTGGAAGGAAAGCAACTTCTTGACCCAATTTAGCTGCCAAGTCAGCAGCTACAGGAGCAAGTGATTTACCAGCTTTGTCTGCTTCTTCTTTTACACGACCAAGGTGAGAGAAGAGGATAGCACGTCCACCTTGTTCAAGGATGTACTTGATAGTTGGAAGAGCTGCAGTGATACGGTTGTCGTTGGTAATCACGCCATCTTTTACAGGTACGTTGAAGTCAACACGAACGAGAACTTTTTTCCCTTTCAATTCAACGTCTTTAACAGTCAATTTTGCCATTAGATATGACTCCTTCTTTTTTTATACGTGTTAATTATATCACAAAATCAGCAAAAGAGATAGAAAAACCCTAAACTTTTCCAGTTCTTTCTTGCAACGAAAACTAGCATTTCTGAAAATCAAAACTAGAAAAACTTTTCCAAATCACTAAGTAATACAAGAAAAAGTAGTTAATCCATCTCATTCTTCCACTGATTTTTACTAGTTAAAACGAGGTTTGACTAATCTGCAGTCAAACCTTGTTTTTAGTTGTTATGAGGAAATGCAAGAATCCTAAATCGATTCGTTTTCTCTCTTCTTTCCAGCAAGTAGGCCATAGCCACTCATCACTCCGAGGAGTCCTAGTGCTACTAGACTAGCATCTCTTGTTACTCCAGTATTTGGAAGTTCTTTACCTACTTTTTCATTTGTCGGTGTTGCTAAAAGAGCTTGATCTGTTTTTTGAGAGTCTTGCTCTTCTTTCGTTCCAACTTCAACAATTTCTGGAAGAGCTTCCTTGAGAACTTCTGTTGTACGAAGGGTACGATTGCCTCGGGCATCGACTTCTACAAAGCGACGAATTTGTCCTTCTTCTCCAGCTTGCACAATACGACGTTGACCTTTGAGAAGCTCTGAGTTTGGACGTTCTTGACGTTCAAAGGATACTGCAATTTCTTCAACTTCTAGTTTCGGAGTTTCTAGAACTAAATCTTTAACTCCTTCAGCTGGTTGATTGCTTGATAGAACTTTTGTACCCACTTCGGTAATTTCCGGAAGAGCTTCCTTGAGAACTTCTGTTGTACGAAGGGTACGATTGCCTCGGGCATCGACTTCTACAAAGCGACGAATTTGTCCTTCTTCCCCAGCTTGCACAATACGACGTTGACCTTTGAGAAGCTCTGAATTTGGACGTTCTTGACGTTCAAAGGATACTGCAACTTCTTCAACTTCTAGTTTCGGAGTTTCTAGAACTAAATCTTTTACTCCTGAAGCTGGTTGATTGCTTGATAAAACTTTTGTACCTACTTCGGTGATCTCTGGAACAGCTTCCTTGAGAACTTCTGTTGAACGAAGAGTGCGATTGCCTTGAGCATCTACTTCTACTAGACGACGAATCTGCCCTTCTTCTCCTTTTTGGACAAGTTGACGTTGACCTTTAAGAAGGTTCGCACTTGGTCGCTCTTGACGTTCATAGGCTGTTGTTTCAGTTTCAACAACTAGTTCAGGGAGGGCCTCAACTGTTGGGGCTATTTCACTTGGATCCATGCTACCAACATGGTGGCTTTCTTCTGCAGGGGCTAGTTTCTTATTCAGT
The DNA here is from genome assembly GCF_003390135.1 of Streptococcus sp. NM. Lineage (GTDB taxonomy): Bacteria > Bacillota > Bacilli > Lactobacillales > Streptococcaceae > Streptococcus. Next base: position 275 of record NZ_QUOS01000001.1, on the reverse strand, counting down.
TTTTCTTTCATGTCCGCAAAAGCTTGTGGAGTTGGCGTTTGTGAAGACAACAAAGCTTCTACTTGGGCAATCAACTCAGCTTGAGAATCTTTTTCACGGACGGATTCGAGCAAGCCTTCCAGTTCTTCTTTAGCAGTTTGATAACGTTGATTTCCATCCAAGTCCGCTCCAGCTTGTTTCAATTCATTCAAGGCTTTGTTGACTTCTTCTTGACTGGCATCATGGTTTTCTGCAACAGCTTTCGCTGCATTGAGTTTCTCTACTAGTACAGCTTG